>CBDUDV010000014.1:0-65406 GCA_965366065.1 uncultured bacterium
AGAATCGCGATTTAACTCCTGAGACATTACTACACTATGCTCTTGGAGATTTTCAACACTTAACGGTGACATAGCCAATATTTATGCAGATAGAGCGAATGTAAAAGGCGTGCGCTTATTATCTGGGGCGATTAACGCCAAAGTCGCGGATATGAGTTTATTGGATAGTTTTGTTGCTGACATTGAAAAATTACAAGGTGTCTTTATCGCTGACTTAGCCTTGTCTGGCAATACAGATAAGCCAGTGATAACAGGCTTAGCGCAATGGGAAAATGGCCAATTTGATGTGCCGAGACTAGGTAATAGCTTTAAAAATATTCAGCTGCAAGTGAAGAGTGCTGATGAGCAAGCGCAGCGTTTATTACTTAATTTAGCGGTCAACTCGGGTTCAGGAATCTTGACGGGCGTAGGGCATTTAGATTTATTACCGCAGCAACAATTTCCATTGCAGTTGCATTTAAAGGGTGAGCATTTTCAGTTGGCTCAATTACCCGAAGCGGAAGTGATTATTTCTCCGGATGTGCAGGTTAGCAAGCAGGGAATGGTAAGTAAAATTGAGGGAGTGCTTAAAATAGATAAAGCTGAAATTGCGCTGCAAAGCTTACCGGAAACAGCGGTTAGTTTAAGTGAAGATGAGGTGATTATAAGCAAGCAGAAAAACACTGTAAAAAAACAGAGTTCACAGCAGTTACAAACGAATTTGAATATACAATTTGGTGAGAAGACGCATTTTGTAGGTTTTGGTTTAGACACGTATTTGATGGGCAACTTGGATTATATCGCCACGCAGGATAAACAGCAGATGCAAGGCCAAGCGGCAATGAAAAAGGCGACTTATCGCTCTTACGGGCAAGATTTAACGATTCGTAAAGGCAAATTTATTTTCAATGGTCCAGTCAATAATCCGTGGTTAAATATAGAAGCAATTCGCAAAGCCTCAAAAGATGATGTGACGGCAGTATTAAAAGTCACAGGGCCTTTAAAATCGCCTACAACACAGGTTTATACCGAACCCAGTTTGCCGGAATCAGAAGCCTTAGCTTACCTGGTGACAGGAAAGTCGCTAAAGAACACAAATAAAAGTGAAGGCAATGCCGTCGCTAATGCCGCATTTAGTTATGGTTTAGGTCAGCTTTCATGGCTGAGTGATCAGTTGGGAATTGATGAGTTTGAGGTTGAATCAGGCGATAATATTGAAGATAGTGCACTACGTTTGGGGCAGTATTTAAACCCTGATTTATATGTTGGGGTTACCATGAGTTTATTTTCTAACCAACATGTAGCGAATATTAGATATCAGTTAAGCAAGCATTTTAGTATTAATACACGCGCCGGTGAGACACAGCGTGTTGATTTGAAATACCATTTACAAAGCGATTAGCGCTTTTTTATATAACCTAAGTGATCACGTTTATGTATAAATTAATCAAACAAATATCAGTTATTATCTGCTCTGTTGCTCTGCTATCAGGCTGTACAGAGTCTGATCCTATTATGAAAGAGATAGGTAACAAAGGAAAATTGATCATCTGCTCCGTTGCTCTGCTACCAGGCTGTACAGAGCCTGACCCTATTATGAAAGATATAGGTAACAAGGGAAAATTGATCATCTTAACGCGTAACTCACCGAGTACATATTATTATGATGCAGAGGGGAGTCCGGTCGGTTTTGAGTATGATTTAAGTAAAGCGCTGGCGGATTCACTGAATGTTGAGGTTGAGTACAAGCTGTTTGATAGTATCGACGGTATTTTGCATGCAATGAATAAGGGAGAAGGGCATCTGGCTGCGGCGGGCTTAACTTTAACGGATAAGCGTGCGGAAAATTTTATTTTTGGGCCAAGTTATAAAACGGTGCAACAGCAAGTGGTTTGCCACCGTAAAGCGAATATACCTGAAAATGTAGAAGCATTAAAGAAGCGCAGTCTTTTGATTATTGCTGAAAGTAGTTATGAAGAATCATTAAAAGCATTGCAGGTAAGTTACCCAGAGTTAAGCTGGCAAAGTACCAATGAATTATCCACCGAGCAGGTACTGGAAAAAGTGATGCAAAAAGAGGTGGATTGTACGGTAGCTGATTCGAATATTATTGCGATTAATCGTCGTTATTACCCAGAACTGGTGGTGGCTTTTCCCTTGTCAGAGCCACAAGAACTAGCGTGGATTTTGCCTAATGATTCTGAGTATTTTAAAGAGTATGTGTTTAGCTGGTTAGAGCAAGTCCAAAATAATTCTAATTTAGATATTATTAATGAGCGCTATTATGGCTATGCTGATATTTTTGATTATTATGATAATTATGTTTTTCACAAGCGTATTAAAACTAGATTGCCGAAGTATCAAAAGCTATTTCAAAAAGCCGTTAAACCTTACCCTTTTTCATGGAGCTTATTAGCGGCGCAAGCGTATCAGGAATCAGGGTGGAAAGCCGGTGCGCGTAGCCCTACAGGCGTAAGAGGCTTGATGATGTTGACACGTAATACGGCCAAATCACTGGGGGTGACAAATCGCTTAGACCCGCAACAAAGTATTGAAGGGGGGGCAAAATATTTAGATAAGATGATGAAACGAATTCCTGAGGAAGTGGCTGCTGAGGATAAAGTTTGGTTTGCTTTTGCGGCCTATAATGTGGGTTTTGCACATTTGCGAGATGCTAGAAAGTTAGCGGTACAATTAGGTAAAAACCCGAATACTTGGAGTGATATGAAGTCGGTTTTACCCTTATTAAGCCAAAAACAATACTATAAGACCTTACGTTACGGATATGCCCGAGGTTCAGAGCCAGTACGCTATATAGATCGAATACGTTATTACCATGATGTATTATTAGAGCAGCTTAGTAAGGAGTAAATTTTAATGTTGATAACCCGAAGTTTAAAGAGTTTATTAGATAAGTTGTTCTTTGCTGGGGTTTTGTTACTAGGGATTCAGTTGCCGAATTTTGTTTTGCAGTATCAGCAAAGTATGAATGCGCATTATCAGGAAATTAGCCATCAACTGCTGCAATATCAGGCGATTGCTGATCGGTTTTATGCGGGTGATATGGAGCAATTATTACACACGCATCAGCAAAATTCAGTTGCAGCGATCCGAGCAGAAGCGAAAATTATTGCTGATTTAATGGAGCGTTATGCTTATTTTCAGGAGCAGTTGGATGGGCTACAGAATAAAGATTTATTAGATAAGTTAGGAAACTTAAGTGGGCAGCTTGATGCTGACATTGCGAAAGAAGTTTTAAATCACTATATTTTAGCTTTCCCGCTTGATTTACAGGCGATTTATATTGGTGTAGTGCTGGCTTTAGTGGCTAGTGTTACGGTGCAAGTATTTTTTAGCTTAATATTCAGCTTGTTAGGAAAAAATTCGGCTAAGCGGTCTGTTTAGATTGTTCATTATAAAGCTACTCAGTTAGTTATTTTTAGTAACGAAAATTGAGTATCAACAGCTTATACACAAAAATAGTCTAACTTTCAGTTATCAATATGAAATAGTTCAAAATAAGATCTCAAGCAAGCTATCGTTCGTAAGTCATTGAAATTGAGTTTATTATATGAATAATATAAAAACGATTCAATTTAAATCAAAGCTTAATTCTAAGGCTCCAAGTTCAGAGATAGATAGCTTATGCACAAAGTTATCCACAGGTTTTGTGGGTAACTTTAAAAAACATTTATTCATTATTTTTTAATAAGCAAAAAAAACGCCTACAGCCTGAAGGCGGTAAGCGCAAAATAACAATATACAAGGAGGGTGTTACGAGATGCTACATAAAAATTAGTGTGTAAATTAAATTGTATTTAAGCGTTTAGTAAAATGGATGTTGCTTAATACGGCTGATATTGCAAATACGACGGTAGAAACAATAAAGGCACCTGAGATAAATCCAAAAATACCAATAATGAATAATAAGCCAACTAAAATATCTTTCTGTAAGTCTTTCATTGTTTTGCCTTTTATTAATTAGAGTGGGTGTTTAAATAACTTGATAGCTAGTATAGCAAGTTTTAATAAGAAAACAATATGGCAGTTTATTGTTATTTTGTTTCTTATTTTGAAACAATAAGGCGTTTGTTTTTAATGAAGTTGTCATATAGATTTGCTAGTCACCAGATAAGTTAAGTTAGATTCAAGTGATTCCTGTAATCGCTTAGCTTGTAAATGTAATAAAAAGCTAGGCTGAGTTGTGTTGGCCACTGTTTTATTAACTGATGTTGCGCAGAGCCCCTATTTTTTCAATCTTTATTATATAAAGACTTACGATTAATTTTATCTATAACATCAAGTAGCCCGTATGAAGCTTGCGCAATACGGGGATTCGATGCACTGTTTATCCCGTATTCCGTACCTCCATACGGGCTACGATGGCTATGGTTACTTTGTTTTTAGCATCGGTGAAATGTGCCCCACTCGATATGCTTAACTTAATGATAATTTAAGTAAGACTGCGTAACATCAGTTATTTAGGGTGTTAAAGCATCTATTGTGAAAAATTGTTAAATAACTGCTTTGTATGTAAGTTATTGAAATAACACTATGTTATTTTTTTTTAGTGAACTTATATAAAGTAATGTAAATTAGTTCTAGTAAATTTTTAAAAAAATCTATATAGTATTCACAGCTACAGATTTTGGTATTGGCAGTTTTGGTTGTTCCCTCCGTGTTACCCCATGTTCGTCTCCGTTTCAATAACTGTATGCAAACTATAATTTTTAATTAATTTTTCAGGTAAAGTAACATGGCAACAGGTACAGTTAAGTGGTTCAACGAAGCTAAAGGTTTTGGTTTTATTTCTCAAGATGACGGCGGCGCAGACGTATTCGTACATTTCAGTGCAATCGACGGTAGTGGATTCAAAACATTAAATGAAGGCCAAGCTGTTTCTTACGAAGTAGAAAATGGTCCAAAAGGTCCTCAAGCAACAAGTGTTGTTGCTGCTTAAGAAGGCTTTATAGATTCGCAAAAAAAAACCTCGCTTCGGCGGGGTTTTTTTTTGCTTGCAGATTATTCTTCTGGCGTAGATTCTTCGGTTGGTGCGCTTTCTGTGTCTTCTGCACTTTCTTCTGTCGAAGCAGGATCGAGAAGTTTTATTAGGTGTTTATGTTGGGTTTTTTTTGCTCTATCTAACACGCTACTATTTTTTGTATCTTTAGCGCTAATATCAGCTCCCGCATTTAATAGCAGTTGAACGATTTGTTCATCACCAAAACTGACGGCATCCATAAGTGCAGTGATTCCCTGAGTGTCACGAGCATTTACATCGGCACCATAGGTTAACAGTAACTGTATGGTTTTATAGTTACCATTATGAGCGGCTGCCATAAGCGCGGTACGATCGCCATTTACCTTGCTGTTAACATCCATTCCTTGGCTGAGCATATTTTGTATACGATCTCGTTTACCTAAAATAGCGGCAGAAAATAAGTCTTGCTTCGATTCTGCTTGGCTAATCGAACTAAATAAGTTGCTGATGAATAATAGTGTAATCAGTAGAGGTTTCATTATAAATCTAAGCCTAATTTTTTTAGTCGATAGTGTAAAGAGCGAAAACTAATGCCTAGCTGTTTCGCTGTTGCTGTTTTATTCCATTCATTTTCTTCTAAAGCGCTAGTAATGGCTTGCTTCTCAGTAGTTTCTAGATAATCTTCTAGTGATCCAAGTGAGGGTGCGTAATATGTGGAATTGGATAGGGGAGCTGGGCTGTTTTTAAGATTTAAATCATAGTTAGAAATATCACCTGAGTCATGTAATGCAACGGTACGTTCTAATATGTTTTCTAGTTCGCGCACATTTCCAGGAAAGCTGTAATGAGTTAGCGCGTTGAGAGCTGCATTAGAAAGGGCGGTATCAGTTACATGGCTATTTGTTTTGAGCAGTTTTTTTAAGAAATAGTTGGCGAGCTGCGGGATATCTTGTTTGCGCTCACGTAATGCGGGTACGTTCAGCTCAATAACATTGATACGATAATATAAGTCTTGGCGAAATAAATCATCAGCAACTAATTGCGCTAAATCCTTGTGGGTTGCGCTGAGTAAATGAATATCAATACTTTCTTCTTCGTGTCCACCGACGGGGCGTACTTTTTTCTCTTGGATGGCGCGGAGTAATTTGACCTGTAAGTTTAACGGCAAATCGGCTACTTCATCCAAAAAGAGTGTGCCTCCATTTGCTGCTTGAAATAAACCGGTTTTATTATCATTTGCCCCGGTAAAGCTGCCTTTTTTATGTCCAAAAAATTCGCTTTCCATCAGTTCTTGTGGGATTGCACCACAGTTCACGGCAATAAAGGGTGCGCTTGCACGCGAACTTTGTTTATGAATAAGGCGTGCGGCTAATTCTTTACCTGTGCCTGACTCGCCCTTGATATACACAGGCGCTTGGCTGCGCGCTATTTTGGCTATTTTTCCACGTAAGTCACACATGACTTGTGATTCGCCAAGCAAGGTATCGCGCATGCGGCGATCGTGTTCGGGGGCTGTATGACTGCTGTTTAGTGCATTTTTAATGAGTAAGCGAAAATTACTTAGATCAACGGGCTTAGATAGGAAATCAAAAGCGCCAAGTTTCATTGCTTTAACCGCCGCATCTGCACTGCCATGAGCGGTAATCATAATAACTGGAAGTGTTGGGTGCTTGTGTAGAATGGTGGGTAAAAAATCAAGGCCATTACCGTCGGGCAAGCGCATATCTAACAAACAGAGATTGAATTCATGTTTTTGTAGATAATGGGTGGCGTGGCTTATACTTTCGGCGCTTTGTGTGTCTATTCCTAAGCGCTGTAAGGTGATTTCTAATAACTCACGGATGTCAGCTTCATCATCGATAATTAAGGCTAGTGGCTTATTCATAATTTAATCGCTTGTTGCTCGGGGGTTGCTAAACATAATCTAAAGCAACAGCCTTGCTCATTATCGGGTTGATGGTAGCTTAGTCGCGCTTGATTAAGCTCAGCTAAGTCTCTAGAAATATACAAACCTAATCCTGTTCCTGAGCTTGACGAGGTGACAAAAGGTTCGAATAGATGATGCAGTATTTTATCAGGGATTCCTTTGCCATAATCAATCACATTGATACAGGGTTGGCCTAAAAATTCATTTAATTCGATAGTAATTTGTTTATCAAAAACATAACCGTATTTTAAGGCGTTTGCACATAGATTATTTAGAATTTGGGTTAAGTGCCCAGTATCAAATAAAGCGATGCTTGCTTTTGAGATGACAAATAAGTGAAACTGATTTTGATAACCAGGGTTACCGCTGATTAAGCTATCTAAATACTCACGTAACCAAGTTGATAAGTTAATCGCTTCTTGGTTTGCTTGAGGGCTACGGGATAGTTGTAATATATCTTCAATAATCGCATTCATGCGCAAAGACTGGGTTTGAATAATTTCAGTTAAACGGTGGTCTTGGACGGGCAGTGATGTGCTTTCGGAAAGTAGCTGTCCTGCGTGACTAATAGCGCCGAGTGGATTACGAATTTCATGGGCAATGCTGGCGGTTAAGCGCCCTAAAGAGGCGAGCTTGCTTTGTTGTACGCGTTGTTTATAAACGGAAACATCTTCTAAAGTAATCATAAAGAATGTTTCATGTTGGGTTGGAAAAGAATTGAAGTGAACCTGTAATTCACTTTTATTGGCTGTCATTAAGCTAACAAAATCCTTCTCTGGGTGAGAGAGCCAATATTCAAAGGCATGGGCCAGTTTCGGAGATATGTCGGATAGGTTATCCGGTAGGCTTGATAAGCCGAGCAGGCGTGAGCAAGCAACATTATGACGACTAAGCGTTTGTGCTTGGTCAGTGATAATAATGCCCGACTGCATGTTTTGGATAATATACTGATTTAGCTCCTCCAAAGAGATAATAGCTTCTTGTCGCTGTGATGAAAGTATTTCAGTTTGCTCAGTACGCTTTGCCAGAATATAAGAAAGTAAGGCAAGCATAAAAAATCCCGCTCCTAACATGCCTGCATAGGAGGCATAGCTACTATTAATCTCACTTAAGCGCAGGGTGTAAGCTTGCTCAGCAAACACAAATAAACTGGCAATCGCTGCAAATAACATGGCGCAGCGGCCACCGATTAATATACCACCAGCCGCAGTAGGAACTAAAATGAGTGCGCCTAATCCACTATTAATTCCACCGCAAGCATGCATGATTAAGGTAAGAAAAATGATGTCAGTAAACACATAGGCTTGTGCTTGCGATGCGTAGGGGATTATCTTTTTTAAAATTAAGCCCCAACCGAGAAGCGTCAGAATAAAATAACTTAAGCTGGTGGATAAATAAAGCACCATGAGTTCAGAGTCGATTAATAACGCGCCTAAACGAGAGTAATATAAAAATAATAATAGGCTAGATAAAATTAAGCGATAAAAATAGAAACCTTTGAGTAAAAGCCATGCTTGTTGTACAGGGATTTTATAACCTTTGGAAAAAGGGCAAGGTGATACTGTTTGGGGAGCCGTTTTATACATGCATTATTAAAGCAAGAGGGTGAGAGTAGTTTATGCCCTGCATAGCTAGAGAAGACTATGCAGGGTGTTTTAAGTAATTATGATGTTGGTTGCAGGCTTTTGTTGGCCACTTCAAAGACATCTTTAGAAATATTTTCAGTATTAATAATGCGCTCTAATTGTTGCTTGATCAGTGTTTGTCGCGATTCATCAAAACGTCGCCAAGAGGTTAATGCGCTGACCATGCGTGAGGCAACTTGTGGGTTGAGCGTATTTAAAGCAATCACTTGGTCTGCTAAAAATTGATAACCTAAACCACTCGCGGCATGAAAGTGCACCGGGTTAGCTTGGCTAAATGCACCGACTAAGGCACGCACGCGGTTGGGATTTTTTAGGTCAAAAGCCGGGTGTTGTAGTAGCTTTTGTACTGTATTGAGGGTATCGCTTTGGGAGCTGCTAGCTTGCAATGAAAACCATTTATCAATCACCAGTGCTTCATTTTGCCATTGCTGGTAAAACCCCGCTAGGCAATTCTCTTTTGCCGGATTATTGCTGTTTACAATAGCGCCTAATGCCGAGATTTGGTCAGTCATTGTTTTTGCTTGTGCAAATTGTTGGTTCGCTAAGTAGTAACTATCGCCGTGCCCTAATTGACTTAAATAGCTAAGGCAGATATTTTTAATTTTACGGCTAGCAATGGCTTTCGGGTTTAATTCACCGGTTTCATTTTGCTGATTTGACTGATATAAATCAGTTAATTGTGTTTTTAGTTGTTCGGCAATCGCTGATTTTACAAAGTTTCGGGCTTGATGAATGGCTGACGTATCAACCACGGTCATTTGTTCTGCTAAATAGTTTTCAGCAGGAAGCACCAGTAAGCAAGCTAGGTAAGATAAGTCATCCCACTCTTGCTCTAAGAGTGTAGCAAAGCTTTGTATTAATAAATTAGGAACGCTTAAGGCTTGCTGATTTTGTATTGCCGATACTAAATCAAAAATAACCGCCGCACTGAGTTGCTGTCCGGCTTCCCAGCGGTTAAAAGTGTCGTTATCATGCGCTAATAAAAAAGCCAGTTCAGTTAAGGGGCGTTGCATAATGAGCTTTACTGGCGCAGAAAAACCGCGCAATAAAGACAAGGTAGGGTTGCTAAGCACATTGTTAAAAACAAAGCTTTGCTGTTTTTCTATGAGGTTTAAGGTCACTTCATTATTACTTGAATTGACGCCATCAACTTCGGGTTTGATGATTTTTCCTTGGCCATCAAATAAAGCGCTTGTAATCGGTATATGTAAAATTTTAGCTTTTGCTTGGTTAGAAATAGATTGCGAAAGCGTAATCGTTAATTTTTTCGCGTTAGTATCGTAATCTTGCGCCACTGTTACGCTGGGTGTTCCCGCTTGCGAGTACCAGTTTCTAAACTGTGTTAAATCTTTATCATTAGCATCTTCCATTGCCGCCACAAAATGCTCGCAGGTGACTGCTTGACCATCATGGCGTTGAAAATATAAATCAGAACCTTTACGAAAGCCTTCGTGGCCTAATAAAGTACGAAGCATACGCACAATTTCTGCGCCTTTTTCGTATACGGTCAAGGTATAAAAGTTATTGATTTCTATATAGGCTTCGGGACGAATAGGGTGTGATAAAGGCCCTGCATCTTCAGCGAATTGGCGTGTACGTAACATATTGACATCATCTATGCGTTTTACGGCATGTGATGTCTGGTCGGCAGTGAATTCTTGATCTCTGAAGACAGTAAAACCTTCTTTTAGGCTAAGTTGAAACCAGTCACGACAGGTAACTCGGTTACCTGACCAATTATGAAAATATTCATGTGCGATAACCGCTTCAATATGTTCATAATCAACATCGGTTGCGGTGTCAGGGCGCGCTAAAACAAATTTAGTATTGAAAATATTCAGCCCTTTATTTTCCATCGCACCCATATTGAAGTGACCCACAGCGACAATCATATATAAATCTAAGTCGTATTCTCGGCCGTAGGTTTCTTCATCCCAGCGCATAGCATTCTTTAAAGATTGCATAGCATGGCTGCATTTATCAATGTCATGCGCTTCTACAAAGATTTGCAAAGTAATATCTCGACCGCTCATCGTAGTGAAGTGGTCTTCAATGCATTCTAATTGGCCGGCTACTAAGGCAAATAGATAGCAAGGTTTTTTAAACGGATCTTCCCAGGTTACCCAGTGACGATTATTAGTTAATTCACCGGTTGCGACTTTATTGCCATTAGATAATAGAACCGGATAAAGCGTTTTGTCTGCTACTAGTGTGGTAGTGAAGCGGCTCATTACATCCGGTCTATCTAGGAAGTAAGTGATTTTTCTAAAGCCTTGTGCCTCACATTGTGTGCACAGCATATCGTTAGATATATATAAGCCTTCATACGCGCTGTTTGATTTCGGGTTGATGGTGTTTTCTATCGCAAGGCTAAACGGCTTATTTTGCGGAACATTGTTAATAATTAAGCTTTCCTTGCTTAAAGTATACTGTGATTCATCTAGTGCAACGCCATCTAAAGCAATGCTCACTAAACTTAAATCTTCCCCAAGTAACTCAATAGCAGAATTTTTAGTGGTGCTTTCTGGGTTTGCCAATACCACTAAGCGTGAAACAACGCGCGTATGTTCGGCATCTAAAATGAAATTTAAATCGATAGAATCTACTAAATACTCAGGGACTTGATAATCTTTCAAATAAATAGTTTGGGCTTGAATTGCTGCCATGATGTTTAAGTCTCGTGTTTAGTTGAGCTAGGTGAATGAGGGGGGAAGGATACCAGCCAATAGGTAATGCCTAAGGCTAAAACCACTGCGGCTGTTGCATAAACAAAGTCGGGCGTAATTTGCTTGAAATCTAAAACAATAATTTTTCGCGCGATTGCCATTAGCGCAGTCGCAATTACTAGTTTTACGGGAAGAACATCTTTGCGTATATATAAAGTAATATTAACAAAGATTTCAATACCAATCAGCGCAACTAAAAACGTACTGAATAGAGCCAGAATATCGCCGATATTAAGAAACATAAAGGGCGGGGTCATTAAACGGCCATAAAGTACAAAGATGACATCGGCTACGCTCCATAAAATGACGATAGTCATTAAAATGGCTAAAATGCGCACCGCAACATGAATGACAATATGTAAAATTTTAATTAACCGATCTTCATGCTCGACAGGCAAGCTTTCTTCTTCTTCGTAAACTGGCGAATAGGGCGCCGGTTTTTTAGGGGGAATCATTGTCATTGCGTTCACTGCGGTAATAATTATAAGAATAAATGATTAGTAATAACCACGCGGCTAAAAAGCAAACACCCCCGAGTGGAGTGATCATTCCTAGCCATTTCAGTCCAGAAAGACTTAATATGTATAGGCTGCCAGAAAAAAGTACGATTCCTGCAAGCATAAGCCAGCCAGCGTAGCGTAATAAGCGGCTACTTGAGTTGATATGGGTTAATAAGGCAATAATGCCTAAACCCAGTGCATGCCACATTTGGTAGTTAACGGCTGTTTTGTAGATTGCTAGCATATCGGGGCTTAAAATAGCCTTTAAGCCATGTGCGCCAAAAGCGCCAAAAGCAACCGCTAAAAAAGCACTAATGGTACTAAGTAATAAAAAAAGAGGGTGCATTATTTTTCCAAAAGGCGTGGCATTAATTGTACAAGGTTACAAGGCTTTGTTCTAAAGTCTAGCTGTTCTTTAATTAAGCTATCCCAAGCAGTGCGACAAGCACTTGCAGAGCCGGGAAGGCAAAATAGATAGGTGGCATTAGCGACACCCGAAATAGCGCGAGATTGGATAGTGGATGTTTTGATATCATCGTAAGATAACATTCTAAATACTTCACCAAAGCCATCTAAGGTTTTATCTAATAGCGGTGCTATCGCTTCTGGGGTGCCATCACGTCCGGTAACGCCGGTTCCTCCTGTGCTAATGATAACGTTGACCTGTTCATCTGCAATCCACTGGGAAACGGTTGCGCGTATTTGATAAATATCATCTTTAACAATCGCTTTTGCTGCTAAATGATGATTGGATGCTTGTAAGCGTTCCACTAGACATTTTCCAGAGGTATCGTCTGCTTCAGTGCGAGTATCAGAGACAACTAAAATGGCAATGTTAAGAGGGATGAATTGTTTTTCGCTATTGGACATAAAAATCATCGTGTTAATTGGGGATAGAACTATTATTTTACCTAAAAAAACACAATGGGTAAAAAGAGCGAGCGCTAAGTCGCAAGGGGGGGGGTAATATTAACTGGTAGAACTCATTGAGGCTCTTTATAATTAGCATATTGAATTATATTAAAATAAATAATAAAAAAACATAGGGTCGCTTGAAATTATGAATGACGATAACTTGAGGGAGGGTTCTGCTGACGACTGGATGGAGTCTTTACTGAGAGCGCCTATTTTTCAAAATCTAGCTCCTGTTTACTTGCAGCAAATCCTAATAAATTTACAGGATGTGCGTTATAAGCCAGGTGACGTTATTATTAAGCAAGGGGAAGCCGGAAAGTATTTCTATTTGATTCGCTCAGGGCGGTGTGCTTTAACGCGTAAAGCATCTGAGCATGCTAAGTCCATAAGGTTATTAGAGTTAGCTGAGAATGAAACCTTTGGCGAGGATGCGCTATTATCCGGAGAGCCAAGAAGTGTCACCATTACCGCACTATCAGATATGTTGTTATCAAGGATTGATAAAGAACATTTTATTAAGTTAATAAAAGAACCTGCATTAAAATATATCGATTATGCCGAGCTTGTTGCCAAGCAAAAGAGTGGTGCGGTTGTTATTGATGTGCGTGAGGCACGTGAGTATGTAAAAGACGCGATAGAAGGCAGTCGAAATATACCATTTTTCTCGCTACGGCTACATGCCAAAGACTTGGAGCAACAAAAGAATACTGCCATAGTTGTTTGTAACGATGGTGCTTTAAGTGAGGCAGGCGCGTTTGTTCTATTAAAAAATAGCGTTGATGTGTTTATCTTGAGAGCAGGAATCCAAGGTATAGATAGCTCTGCTGATGTTGCGCAAGAAGTGAGAGCCACTGCTAAGGAAGAAAGCGTTGAAGACAGCTTAAAAAAAGAGAATATTAGCTTAAGAAGCGAAGTAGCAAAGTTAAAGAATGAGCTGGAGATGCTAGCTAAACAAAACAGAATGTTAATTAAGCAGACTGATAAGTTGAAAGCGGTACTTGATAGGAAGTTGTAACGAGGTATAAACGAAGCTAAGCTTACACAGTAATGAATTTACTGTGTAAGACAGCACCGGCAATCAAAGGGATAAAATCCTTATTTGATTTTAGCTTCTTTGTACATAACGTGCTTACGTACAACAGGGTCGAACTTTTTGATTTCCATTTTTTCTGGCATAGTACGTTTGTTTTTGTCAGTCGTGTAAAAATGACCTGTACCAGCAGATGAAACTAATTTAATTTTATCGCGCATTTCTAAACCCTCTTAAACTTTAAGTCCACGTTGACGCATATCTGCAAGAACAGCATCAATTCCTTTTTTATCGATAATACGCATACCTTTTGCAGATAATCTTAGGCGTATCCAACGGTTTTCACTTTCAACCCAGAATCTATGGTTATGTAAGTTTGGATTAAAACGTCTTTTTGTTCTGTTTTTTGCATGGGATACGTTATTTCCCGAAACCGGGCGTTTGCCGGTTACTTGACAAATTTTTGACATAATTTACCTCTGATGTGCCAGTATTCTAAAGTTAGCCCGACTTTATACCAAATTTTTTCACCAAGGTAAACAATAAAATAATTATAGCTGAATTATAGTGCGCGTTGGAAAGTGAGTAAAAACCAGATGCAACAAGCCTTTAAGCGGAATTAAGTGAAAGTCCTCAGGCGTAATAAAAAAGTAAATGTAGTGCACGTAAAAAAGGACTCTCTTATAATGAACAATAATTGAGTATTTTTAGTAATAGAGGGATGGGTAATGATTAAACTGGGCATGGTCATGGATTCGATAGACCAAATCAACATACAAAAAGATACCAGTTTTGCTATGTTGCTAGAAGCAGAGGCGCGCGGCTGGGAAATTCACTATATAGAATTAGGTGATTTATTTTTGCGCCAAGGGGAAGCCTATGCGAATACAAAAATTATTACCGTCCAACGTGCAGAGGATTACTACCAGTGCCTCAGTGAACAAACGATTGCATTAGAAAGCTTAGATTGCATTATTATGCGCAAAGACCCGCCCGTGGATCAAGAGTACATCTATGCAACGCATATATTAGAACAAGCAGAAGCCAAAGGGGTTTATGTGGCAAATAAGCCGCAATCGCTACGTGATGCCAATGAAAAATTATTTACCAGCTGGTTTCCTGAATGCTGTGTTGATACCTTAGTAACGCGTAATGCCAAGCAATTGCGTGAATTTATTAATGAGCACCAATCGGTTATCTTAAAACCCCTCGATGGGATGGGAGGTGCCTCTATTTTCCATTTGCGTGCTGGCGACCCTAATATCAGTGTTATTATCGAAACATTGACTGAACATGAGTCTTGTTATGTGATGGGGCAAAAATATCTCGCAGAGATAACTCAAGGTGATAAACGCATTTTATTGGTTAATGGGGAAGCGATTCCTTATGCATTAGCACGTATTCCAGCCAAAGGTGAAACACGGGGTAATCTAGCCGCAGGTGGTTTTGCACAAGGGCAAGCTTTAAGTGAACGAGATATTTGGATTGCTAAACAAGTGGGTGCAACGCTAAAAGAAAAAGGCCTGGTTTTTGTTGGGATAGATGTTATCGGTGATTATTTAACCGAGATTAATGTCACTAGCCCCACCTGCGTACAAGAATTAGATCGGCAGTTTGGCTTAAATATTTGTGCTCAATTATTTGATCATATAGAAGATGTGATTAAGCACTAGCTTTTACATGAGACTTAGCATGGCAATTAAACAAAACAACGATAACATCCTCTTCAGCATGCTAGGAATTGCGATTGTTGTTCACGTATTAGTAATCTTAGGTATTAATTTTAAATACCCGCATACAAATAAACAAAGCCGTTCTTTAGCAGTGACTTTAGTCACTAACTCGGCAAAAAAAGCACCTAAAAAAGCTGAATTTTTAGCACAAAATAATCAATTAGGTGCAGGAGAGAAAAAATCCAAACCTAATCCTGCAACACTGAAAATTGCCAGTTCTGGTCAGCAAAAAAACAAACCTGCACAACAATCCTCGGCAAAGCAAACAGTTGCGATAAAAAAGCAGTTTTTGGCACAAAAGAAATCTGAAAATACGCTTCAAGTGAGTAAAAAAACAGATAAAACGGCTGAAAAAATCACCCCTAAATTGTCAATGGCATCTTTACAAGCACAAGTCGCCGAATTAGGTGCAAAAATACGCTATCAACAACCGAGTAGTAATGAAAATCGTATTAAGTTTGTTAATTCAGTCAGCGCACATAAATATTTAGCCTCACAATATATATCCGACTGGCAACGCAAAATAGAAAGTATGGGGAATTTAAACTACCCGAATATTGCAAAGCGCGCAGGCTTTACCCAGTCACTGGTTATGGATGTAGGAATTAAACCCGACGGCACTATCTATAGTTTACGTATTAGAAAATCGTCTGGATACCCCGCCTTAGATACCGCGGCAAAACGTATCGTACGATTAAGTGAGCCTTTCCCTGCCTTGCCTCAAGAATTATTAAAAGAATTAGATGTTTTAGTGATCACTAGGGTTTGGAAGTTTACTGATAAGACTGGGGTTACACCTTAGCTTCAGGGCAAACATTATTTTATTATAATCAGGTTTTAATAACCCTGACATAGGCTTATTAACAGTCATGGAAAATAAAGGTTCACTCAAGCTCATGATCGCCTTTCATAAAGGAGGGTGAAACTCCATAATATAGAAAACCATCCGCATGTTTTTTTACAGTAGGAATAATTCATTTTCCGGTGTTATTGAGTTAAAAAGTGAGTAGCGTCATTGGCAGTTCATATTTTGCTTAAATACTAGAAGTCGGGCGTTAAAGAAAGGGGTGACTATATGAAGTGGTTATTTTATTTAAGCTCCATAGAAAGTGAATTATCTCACAAATATAAAAAGGTTTTTTTTGAGGGGCATAGTTATGCTAGTATTGAGCCTTAGGTGCTAAAAGATATATTTTCTTTTAGTTATTTTTCTTTATCTGAGGTAATCAAGTGACTAGTAATAGAATAATGGATAAAAGTAAGCTAAAACGTTCCACATTAGCGATAGCCGTGGCTTTGTCGCTGAGTGCATGTAGTGAGTCGTCCTCCCCGGAAGTCGCTTTAAAATCTTTAGAGACAGTCGTTGCAGATGGCTACATCAGAGGTGCACTCGTTTGTTTTGATACAAATGGTGATGGCTTTTGTACGGATGAGAAGCCTGAATATATAGGAACAACAGATGAAAACGGAAAGGTAACTATTAATGTACCTGCGGACTTCGCTTCAAGATACCCACTGATTGCTCAATTTACAGCCCAATCATTTGATGTAGAAAGAAATCAAGCAACAGGAGAAGGTGGCTACTCAGCGCCAGTAGGGAAAACTGACGCATTAACACCATTAACAACTTTGGTGCATAAAGAAATAGTTAAAGATCCTACGATAAATATTGATACAGCGGTTGAAAATGTAAAAACACTTTTACAAATAGACCCAACGAAAGATGATGTTGATTTATTTAAAGATCATATAGCTGAAGCAGAAAATGATGATGCTTATAAGAAATTAGCTTTAAAAGCAGAATTAGCACATGATGTTTTAGATCAGATGGAAGAGGCTGTAGAAGCTGTGAAAACAGCTCTAGATGGAACGGACGTTGAGTTATCAGATTCTGAAGCATTGCAATTAGCATTTAACCAACTAGAAAATCAATTAAGAACTCTGATGGAGAGTTTACAAGCTGAAATTGAAACAGCGGAAACAAATGGTGATGATCTAGGTACGTTAGCTGTGACAACAACAGTCACGACGGAAAGCTTTAAGATTCCAACTGCGGAAGAATTAGAAACTGAGTTAGACGAGGTTAAATCAGCTGAACTGATTACTAGTGCAGAAGCAGCAGAAATTAAAGCAACTTTAAAAACTGGAATTTATGGATTTACAAGTGGTAGTTACGACAAAATCACCTTAAGTGCTGATGAGACAACCCTCCTTTTTGAGTATTATGAATATAATGGCTCACAATGGGAAAAATGGGTTGATACTGACTCTGATGAAGGTTCATATAATGATTATTGTTTAGGTACAAATGGCTGGAAGCAAGACACGGATGATGAAGACGGTATAACAATTAATGCGGATAATACCGCAACCGTTGATACTGGCTGTAGTACTGAAATAGCTCAATTAAAAGCAATGGATTTATCAGGAAAGCGCTGGAGTGAAATCTATGATGGCCTTTTACCTTCCACTGTACCCTCAAGCTTGGTTGATAAAAGTTTTACCGAGGGTGCTAAGGCTTATTTACTCTCACTAAAACTTTTGCAAGATGAGTACCGTTTGGAAAATTATTCCGGTGATTGTTCAGATTTAGGCGGAAATTGCAATGTTGCTCGTAATCCAGTTACCTACGAAGCAGCGACATCATTTGATGATATTTTGGTGACAGCAGGTGCATCATTACGTCAGGATGCTCGTCTTCATCTAAATGGTAATGGAGTTGGTGGTTATTTGAGCATAATTGGCTCTGCTGGTGATCAAGAAGGAAAGGCAAAGATATTCGTGCCTGAAACAAGCTCGACAGGTGCGCAAGTTTATACTGAACTAGGTGGCATGGCTTATACTGAATTAATGGAAATTGATTGGGTTATAAAAACGATAAATACAGTACAAATAATGATCTTTCCTCAATTTCCTAGTGCATTTAGAGGGTATGATGATGAAGATTTGACCTTAGTATTAGATAATGGTTTTGTACGCAGAGGTGGGGTTAAATATGCGAGTGATGAGTTCAAAATTGAAGATATTTTCCTAGGGAAAGCAGCATTAGATCAAGTGATTACTGATGCTGATTTTCTAACTTTTTTAGAAAGCCAAAATAGTTCAGATTCAAGTTCGAGTGATGGTTCAAGTTCATCAGATTCAAGCTCGAGTGACGGGTCAGATTTTGGGCCAGCGATTGCAATAACAGATGCTGAGGTTGCTAGAAAAGCTTTTGTTACAAGTGATTCAGTAATAACTTTCTTTGAAGGTGGCTCAGGTCAGCTTTTTTACAGTGACATGAATGGTATTGGTAGTGAAGATATTACATGGTCTGTTGTAGATTCGATGATAAAGGTAACATATAGTGACCAATCGGTTGACTCTGTTAGCATTGCTGAAGGTCAAGAAAGTAATGCATATAATATTACTATCGATAGCAGTACAGATGGAGTATCTTACGATACTGTTTGGACTCCAAAAGCATTAGCACTATGGCAGTTAGATGATGTTACATTAACATTTGTTTCAGATAACGAGTGTACAGGTAGTGATGATAGTACTAAGGTTACATTCTCGAGTGTTACACAAACAGAAGTGTCAGGCACATTAGTTGAGGTCTGTGACGGGGTGACTAGCACATCAGCATTAACCGTTTTAGAAGACCCTGAATTAGATAATGTACTTAATATTATGGGAACTGATAATGGTGTTGCTTATACTATGAATGCAGGGATAGCGCATGGTGATCTAATGAGTGGCGCTATGTCTTTTGTTGAAGTAACTTCTGACGGTGAAGTGAAGGATATATTCTTTGATGATTTCACTGGAATGTGTACTATGCCTAAGATGTGGAGTGCAGCTATGGGGCACTGCATGGTAATGTAAGTTATTTAATTTAAACAACTCAATTAAAGCCCCGATATTTCCCATAAATACCGGGGCTTTTTTGTATAATAATCACAACCACTCTGCTTGTGATAAAAATCATGCTCATCCTACACAGCTCCAACAAAACAGAAAACCTCCTCGAACACCTCGCAGTTATTCTCAATACAGCGCCTTTATCCTCGCCTTTTGCTAAAGAAGTTTTTCTTATTCAAAGCCAAGGGATGGAGCGTTGGTTATCGCAACAATTAGCGTCACACTTTCAAGTATTCGCTAATTTCGATTTTTTATTTCCAGGAAAATTTTTTAGCCAAATGGCGCGACGAATTCAGCAGAAGCTATCGACCGATGTGTTTGTGCGCGAATTGATGGTTTGGCGCTTTGAATTATTATTACGTGATATCGAAGATCCTGTTTTTGCCCCCTTACAGCATTATTTAAGTGGTGAAAATACTGAGTTAAAACGTTTCCAATTAGCAACTCATCTTGCACAGGTGTTTGACCAGTATCAAATGATGCGCCCGCAGTTATTAAGCGATTGGCAACGTGGTAAATTGCATTACAACAGTAATACTGAAAAATGGCAGCAGGCGCTGTGGTTAAAAATTACTGAGCAAACGCAGGAACAACATCGTGGTGCTTTATGGCTACAAGCGATTGAACAATTTAATCGCTTAGAAGAGGGGGCGTTAAGCGCGCAATTGCCTGAGCGAATTTCAGTGTTTGGTTTAAATACTATGCCGCCGCTGTTCATGGAATTTTTACAAGGGCTATCACGGCATACCGATGTGCATTTTTATTTATTAAACCCTGCGCAAGCCTTTTGGGCGGATATCGTGAATAAAAAGCAGGCGGAGTTAGAAGGCTTTGAAAATGGCCATCCTTTATTAGCAAGCCTTGGGCAGCAAGGGCGCGAATTTCAGCAAATGCTATTAGACCGTGCTTTTACCTTAGAGCTGGATAGTTTTGAAGAAAATACCGATAATTTAAGATTATTAGAGCACTTGCAAAATGATTTATTAAACAATGATAGCTTAGGCCAAAAGTTAGATAAAGATGACTCGATCAGCATACATTCGTGTCATTCTCGCTCGCGTGAAGTAGAAGTATTAAAAACGCAGTTATTACACGCGTTAGAAACCGATGCCGATTTAGAGTTGCGTGAAATTGTGGTGATGGCACCGAATATAGAGCAGTATGCACCGTTTATTAGTGCGGTTTTTGCAGATATTCAACACGGGATTGCCGATAAAAGTTTGCGTAGCAGCAACGCGACCTTAGATGCGTACTTAAAATTTTTGCGCTTAACACAGGGGCGGTTTGGCTGGCAGTCGGTTATCGATTTACTGGAACAAAAAGAGGTTTATAGCTGCTTTGGGCTGAATGAAACCGATGTGATTTTAATTCGTCATTGGGTCGCAGAAACACGCATACGCTGGGGAAAATCCGCACAACATAAAAAGCAATTGCAACTACCCGAGTCGGTTGAAAATACCTGGCAAGCGGGTTTAGATCGATTGTTAATGGGCTATGCGGTCGGTAGCGATGATGAGTTTTTTGCGGATGTATTGCCCTATTCTGAGGTTGAAGGCAATTCAGCCGATGCTTTAGGTGGCTTGTACGATTTCATTCAGCTGTTATTTAAAGCCAGTAAAGTTTTAGCGAAATCGTATAGCACTAAAGAATGGGCTGAGACTTTGCTTAAGTATGCAGAACTTCTTTTTCCTGCGGAAGCGATGTCCTCAGAGCAGCAAGCAGAAAAGCTACAAATGAATGAAATTCTGCTAGAGCTGAGCTCAGAGATTAATGAAGTACATGATCAGCCCATTTCACTCTCGGTCATCATGGCGTGGCTAGATGGGCGCGTCACCGAAACAAAATCAGCAAATGGTTTTTTGCGCGGGCAACTTACTTTTTGCTCCATGTTACCTATGCGCTCCATTCCTTTTAAAGTGATTGCTTTGTTAGGCATGAATGAAGGTGAATTTCCACATACCGATCATCATCTCACCTTTGATTTATTAGCTAAAGATTTTCAGGCCGGTGACAGGTCGCGTCGTGCTGATGATCGTTATCAATTTTTAGAGATTCTATTATCTACACGAAAGCAGTTGATTATGACTTATATCGGCCAATCGATGAGTGAAAATGAAGCGATTCCTGCTTCCGTTATTATCCAAGAATTATTGGACGTAATGCACTCGCATTATCAGATCGATCAATTTGTGATTCAGCACCCCTTACAAAGTTTTAGTGCGGCTTATTTTTCTGGTCAGCCTGATTTGATGAGTTATAACCCGAATGATTTAGCTACAGCGAATGCTTTAAGGAAACCCGTTACTGAGAATAGCGTGTGGTGGCAAGGGCAGTTGAATACTGAGCTGGAAAAGCAGCTTGAAGTTCATGAACTGTTTGCTTTTTATCGCCATCCTCAGCGATATTTCCTACAAACACAATTACAACTGCATTTACAAAAAATTGAAGCAGAGGAGCCAGAAAGAGAGCTGTTTTCTCTACTAGGAATGGATAATTATGCCATCGACCATGAGTGGATAGAGGCTGGTTTACAAGATGAGAGTTTATCTTTAGCTAAATTAAAAGCACAAGGGCGCTGGATTTCAGGTGAACTAGGTGAAGTATTATTTGAGGAAAAACAGCAGGAAATAGCGCGGTTTGTCGAAAAAATACAGGCTAAGCAGGCGGGTGATCTCATCGAGCCAGTGGCTATTGATATGCAAGTGGCGGACGTTAGATTACAAGGTGTACTGGCACAGCAATACAGCCAAGATTGTTTGTTTTATCGCCATACGGCAATGAAAGGTAAAGATTTTATGCAGGCATGGATACAGCACTTAATTATGAATCGGGTGGAGAAAAAAACCACACATTTGATTAGTAAAGATGCTTTTATTAGTTTTCAGCCTGAGCATATTCAGACGGATGATTTGGAGCGCGTACTGCAATTTTTTCAGCAAGGTCAATCTCAGCCCAATGCCTTTTTCACAGAAGCTGCGTTTAGTTATATTAAGCAACAAGCCGCATTAAAAACATCCACTAGAGCGAGTAAACCCGCAATAGAAGCCGCGAAAGAAAGTCTGCATAAATCTATAGAGCAAATTTTTGAGCCTGAGTTAAAATTGCTGTATGAAAATGTGGAGATAGATAGCTTACTTAATGCTGAGTTTGAGGCGGTCTGTAATGAGCTATTATTACCTGCGTGGGAAGCGGCGCAAGCAGAATAAGGGACTAAAAATGACTAATTTAGATAGTTTTGAGCAAGATATTTTAAATAGTATTGAAAATGATGAGTGGCAAAGCAAAGGTCATATACAGGCGCGTTTAGCTGAACTGCAGAGGTTTTTAAAAGCTGATGTTAGGCAGGTGAGTGGAAAAGCACGTTTTCCCATGGCAGCGTATAAATCATTAACTGATGTTACGCAAAACAGCTAACAATACAGAGGTTCTTATCTGGTGCGAAGGCTTTACATAATACTGTGTGAAAATAGTTTTTTCACCTATGCTAAAAACAAAGTAAGCATAGCTATCGTAGCCCGTATGGAGGTACGGAATACGGGATAAACAGTGCGTCGAATTCCCGTATTGCGCAAGCTTCATACGGGCTACTGATGTAGCCTAGTTGTAATCTTTATATAATCACCTGAGTCCAATTAAAGCAACGTTAGAAGAAATCATTCAGTTGCATAAATAGTCATAAAATAAGAGCAAGCTATGTCCACCGCAGAAACTTTCAACCCCATATCCACGCCACTACAACAAGGCATTAGTTTATTAGAAGCCAGTGCAGGCACAGGTAAAACTTACGCGATTGCCATGCTAGCCTTACGTTTCGTAGTAGAAAAGGATTTAGCGATTGATAAAATCCTAATTGTTACCTTTACCAAAGCGGCGACTAAAGAATTAAAAGAACGCGTGCGTGCGCGATTAGCCGAAGCGAAAGCTTATTTATCGGGGCAAGACGTAGGCATCGATGAAAACGTCATCTCGTGGGCAGAAGCACTTATATTGTCTGGCGAGCTGGATGTTGAATTAATGCTTAAACGCATTAACACGGCTTTATTAAGCATAGACCAAGCGGGTATATTTACTATTCATGGCTTTTGTCAGCGCTTATTAAAAGAGCATGCTTTAGAAAGTGGGCAGATGTTTGATGTAGAGCTGAGTGATGAAGTAGCGAGTGTACGCCAGCAATTAGTCGATGATTTTTGGCGTATGCAAATTTATCCGCGCCCCGCTTGGCACGTCGCCTTGTTATGTCATGAGCATAAAACGCCTGATGAATTATTAAATAGCTTAGGAAATGTTTCTACGCAATTAAAAATCTTGCCGGATAATGCGGTTTTAGATGAGCTGTTTCCTAAAATTGAAGGCTTGATAGAACAAGCACACGAGGTTTTAAATCGGCGTGGCGATGAAATACAAGCAGGGATAAACGCGGGCTATTTTAAAAAAACCTATCATAAAAAATTTGCGGCTAGTTACTCAGTACTTAAAGCTTGGTTAGCGGAAATGAGTTCGGAGACTAAAGGCACAAGTCCCCGTCCGAGTGATAGTTGTTTTGCCTGTTTTAGTGCGCAGACCTTTGAAAAAGAATTAGTTAAAGCGGGTAAAGGAAAAATTGCTTTTGATAACCCTGTCTTTGACCAGTTATTACTACACATACAACAAGTCAGCTTAAGCTTGCGGCGTAATTTGGCGCAAGCGCTACAAGAAGGCTTAGATATTAAGTTACAACAGCTTAATATTATGTCGCACGATAGTTTAATTACGCGTACTTCAGAAGCAATAGAAGCTGAAGGCGGCGATTTATTAATTAAGGCATTGGGTCAGCAATATAGTATTGCCTTAATTGATGAATTCCAAGATACCGATCAGACGCAATGGCATATATTCTCGCGTTTATTTGCATCGTCCGAACAAGCCTTATATTTAATTGGCGACCCTAAGCAGGCGATTTATAAATTCCGTGGCGCGGATATACATACTTATTTATCCGCTAAACAGCAAGCAACACAGCACTATACCTTGGCGCATAATTGGCGTTCGCAGCCTAATTTAGTGGAAGCGATTAACCAATTATTTTTATTAAATGATCAGCCATTTGTATTTTCAGGTTTAGATTTTAATGCCGTTGCGCCGGCGTTAACGGCTGAACAAGGGACGCTAACGCAGAATGATGCCATATTACCTCCTTTGGCAATATGGCAGCTAGAAGAAAGTAAGGATAAAAATGGCCATTGGAGTAGTGGTAAAGCCGCAGAGGCATTAAAGCACTCAATATGTAATGAAGTGTTGCATTTGCTGACAGCGAATGTACGTTTAAAAAAAGAGGCAGATGAGCGTGCGTTAAAACCGGCTGATATTGCGATTTTAGTGCGTAGTAATGTGCATGCCAGTTTGTATCAAGCGGCTTTAAAAGAGCTCAATATTCCTGCCATTATTAACAGTAGCGATTCTGTTTTTAAGCAAGATGAGGCGCATTATTTACACCGTCTGATGCAAGCTTTAGCGGCTCCCGGTGATTTAGACTGTTTAAAGCAAGCCTTAACCTTGCCGTGGTTTGCTTTAGATGGGCAGCAATTGAACCAGCTATTAGATAATGAAATTCAGTTAAGCATGTGGATGGAGCGTGTGCAAAATTATCATTTGTTATGGCAGAAAAAAGGCTTTATGCCGATGATGCTAAGCTTAATAAGCCAAGAGCAAGTGCTGGTTAATATTGCAAAAACACCCGCTGCAGAAAGACAAATCACCGATTTACAGCATTTATTAGAACTCATACAGCAAGCGAGCTTAGATGAGCATTTAGGCTTACATAAAACCATTGCTTGGTTAGAAAGTGCAATTACAGCAACAACAGGAACAGATGAACAGCAACTGCGTTTAGAAAGTGATGCTGATGCAGTTAAAGTCGTGACCACGCATCGCTCTAAAGGATTGGAATATCCGGTGGTTTTTTGTCCTTACCTCTGGGATAGAAAAAATAAACTGGCCAGCGAAAAACAGTTGATCAATTGCCATAAAGACGGCGAAATGATTGCGGACTTAGGCTCGGAACAGTTTAATGAGCATAGAGAAATTGCGATAGAAGAAGAGTTGGCAGAAGATTTACGCCTGCTATATGTGGCGTTAACACGCGCCAAATATCGTTGTTATACACCGTGGATTAATGTGCGCAGTGAGAAAAAAGCGAATCAATCTGCGTTTGCTTATTTATTATCAGCCAGCGAAAGTTTTGCCGGATATGATTTTTCTGAACAGCAACAGTTTTTACAAGACCTTGCAGCACAGCATCCGAATTATTTTTCTTATGATTTGATTACGGCTGAATGCGAAATCAATGAAAGCTATCAGCCTAGTGCTAATGATGCAGAACTGACTGTTTTAGCTCAGACACGCGTGTTATATACCCCGTGGCAAATGAGCAGTTACAGCTCTTTAGCCTATTTAAGCCTGCATGAAAGTTCCGAATTGCCGTTAGATAAAGCGGAAGAGTTACATGATGATGTATTGCCGGTTGAAGCCGAAATACTGAATTTAGCCAAAGGCGCGCATACGGGGAATGTACTGCATGAATTACTCGAATATTGCCGCTTTAAAAACTTAGCAGAACGCGACGATATTAGTGAATTAAGAGAGTCAGCCTGCCAGCGATATGGCTTAAAAGTCGATGACCCTGAAGTGATTAATGAACTGCTTTATCAGGCAGTCAGCACGCCATTAAGTAATGATGATGAGAACTTTTATTTGGCAAATATTAAAGAGCCGGCTTGCTTAAAAGAAATGCCGTTTTATTTAAGTTTGGCAGATTGTTCAACGCAAAAGATCAATCGTTTATTAGCATCAGAACCGACGTACCAGAGTCTGTCAGCCAAACAGATGCAAGGCTATTTAACCGGGTTTATTGATTTAATCTGTGAATATGACGGACGCTATTATGTGATGGATTATAAAAGTAATGCCTTAGCTGATTATAAACAAGCCAGTTTGGTAGCTGCAATGCACGAGCATAATTACGGATTGCAATATTGGATTTATAGCGTCGTGTTGCATTTATACCTGCAACAACGCTTAGAAAATTACCAATTTCTCGAACATTTTGGGGGTGTACGTTATTTGTTTTTACGTGGCATGAAAAAGGATGTAGCCATGAGTGGTGTTTTTAGTGATTTACCTGATGAGCAAATATTAGACGAATTAAGTGCAGTATTTTCTGAATAATTCAGTATAGTAATTGGGGTTATTTGTTGTAGCTAGAAAAATAAATTAGGAGCAAAAATGGAAGTTTTATTATTTGGTGCAGTGGCTTGTATGGCGGCTTTAATCTTATCCGCCTGGTTGATGACCTTTGCGAGATGGTTTCCCATTGAAGGAATCGATGAAAAGTTTTTAGTAGATTATAAAACCATGATTCGTGCACATATTGATTTTGCCTTGATGGCATTATTCAATATAGGATTTTATGCATCAGGTGTTGAGTTACCCATACTCGCTTGCTGGTGTGTTGCGGTAGGGGGTTTTACTAACCCGAGTGTTTTTGTTGTTGCGGCGTTTGATCCTGAGTTTTGGGATAAAAAAATATGGCGAATTTTATCGGCAATTAGCTTTGTGATTACGACAGTGGGATTTGTCGGTGTGGGTATTGCGTTTGTTCAGCATGCCTTACAGGCTTAGCGTTAAGTGGACTAATAAAAATAGTTGATAAATCGTATTAGCGCCTGTTTATTTACGGCGCTATTAGTAAAGGAGTTTTATTTTGCAACAATCTGTCACTTTCGATCTTGATCTTATTCGCCGTTACGATAAAGCTGGGCCACGTTATACTTCTTACCCCACAGCCGTTGAATTTAGTGAAGATTTCACAGCCAATCATTACCGCGAGCAGATAGCGATATCAAACCAACGTGGTGGGCCTTTGTCGTTGTATTTTCATATACCGTTTTGCGATACTGTTTGTTATTACTGCGCTTGCAATAAAATTATCACCAAAAATAGAGATCATGCTGTTCCTTATTTAGCTAATTTACACAAAGAAATTAAGCTGCAAGGCGAGTTGTTTGATTCTAATCGAGTGGTTGAACAACTTCACTGGGGCGGCGGTACACCCACATTTATTAGTCATGAGCAAATGCGTGAATTAATGGCAGTCACACGTGAAGCATTTAATTTGGCTGAGAATGATCAAGGTGAGTTTTCGATAGAAATTGATCCGCGTGAAGCAACCGCTGAAACTATTAAAGTGTTACGTGAGGTTGGCTTTAATCGCATTAGTTTAGGCGTGCAAGATTTTAATTCCATCGTACAAAAAGCAGTCAATCGTATACAAACGGAAGCAGAGACTTTTGCAGTGATTGATGCGGCGAGAGAGAATGGTTTTCGTTCGGTGAGTTTAGATTTAATTTATGGCTTGCCACATCAAACCCCTGCCAGTTTTGCGGAGACTTTAGCTAAAGTGATCGCAGTTAATCCCGATCGATTATCGGTGTTTAATTATGCGCATTTACCCGAGCGCTTTAAAGTGCAACGGCAAATGAATGATGCAGATATGCCGACGCCTGCTGTGAAATTAGCGATTTTACAACAATCGATCAAACAGCTGACGGATGCCGGTTATGTGTATATCGGTATGGATCATTTTGCGAAACCCGATGATGAATTAGCCGTCGCGCAACGCGAAAATAAACTGTATCGAAATTTCCAAGGTTACTCCACGCATTCAGAGTGTGATTTGATTGGTCTCGGCGTAACTTCAATTGGCAGTGTTGGCGATTCTTACTCACAAAATCGTCGCACCCTAGAAGAATACAATGCTAGCCTGGCTAATGATGAACTACCGGTTTTTAGGGGCTTTACTTTGAATGACGATGACAAAGTGCGCCGCGTCGTCATTACTAAGCTGATCTGCCATTTTTCATTAGATATAACCGCGATAGAGAAGCAATTGAACATTAACTTTGCTGACTATTTTGCTGAAGAGTTGCCGCAGTTAGAGCAGTTTGCAAAAGATGGCTTGTTAATCCATAACGCAGAAAAAATTGAAGTACTACCGGCAGGGCATTTGTTAATCCGTAATATTTGTATGGCGTTTGATAAGTATATGCAACAAAAACAAGGTACGAATTTTTCTAAAGTAATTTAGCAAGAGCAGGCATGAGTTTGTAGAATACATAAGTTGCTAGTAATACATTAATATGAAAATGCTAGTCTCGTGCTGGTGTAGTTAACTATCCTGAGTAGGAGGATTTGCATGCGTTGTTATGCATGCAAAATTAGCTTATGTATGCGGATAAATAGCAAATGAAAGTGAGATAAAGTAAGCCATTATGATAATGGTGAATAAAGGAGAGGTAGAGATGATAAAAAACATTTTACAAAGCTGGAAGAGTCAATGGCCAACAATACATTCGACTAAACCCTTAGCTATCGACGAAGGCGTGATTGATCAAGGCGCGTTTAATGCGATTGAAGTGGGTGAGTTATTTGATACCGTAAATCAAGCCAGTACGATAGCGGGACAAGCGGTTTTATATCGGTCTTTAACGCAGCCCTCTGCCTCTGTTGTCGAGATTCAAGCCAAGCAAGATGCAGTCAAAGAAATTCAAGAAAATCCGGCTATTCGTGAGAACTTAGAGCGTATTGTGGCGAATGCGGCTACCACTGAAAACCATTTATATGTTTTGCTGTTTGGTGAGTTTTTAGGTGCGTTAGGTACGGCGCGCGAAAGCAAGCAAATTGAAGGCTATGGCCACCGCCAATATCGTCGTGGAATGCGATTTGTTGAGGATTTAACCGGCGCTATCTATGCTTCTAGCAATCCTGAAAGTACCTACCTGCAAAGTATTTTTAATAAAATAAATGGTTTTTCAAAAAGCCGTGTTCATTCCTTAATGATCGGGCCTGTTTATAATACGGAAAAAGGCTTTAAAACTAAAGAAGAGCGTAAAGGTGTCTTTACACCGGCAACGATCTTTCAGCCTAGCGTGTTTAAACCCTTATTGATCTTATCGCTGATTGTGGGCGTGGGCATCTTATCGCAAATGGTAACTTACAGCATTCCGGGCTTATCTTTTAGCACGGGTGGAATTTCGGGGGCGATTTTTGCACCACTGTTATTAGCTTATTTCCCGATTATAGGGTCATACGATCGAGATAACTGCATTATTCCATTGCGCAATGAGTTTAAAGAATCAGAAGAATTAGGCGATGCATTAGATGCTTTGGGGCAGATAGATGAATTATTAGCCTTTATTAAATTTTCTGAAAGTTTCGGTTCTGATATGGTGTTACCTACGATGGTAGAGAGCGAGCACCACAGCATCAACCTTAAACAAGCAAAAAATCCCGTATTAGGCATGCGCAGCGATGGGTATGTCGGTAATGATTTTGTTTTAGAAAACGATAAACTGGTGTTTATAACCGGGCCAAATAGTGGCGGTAAAACGGCTTTTTGTAAAACGGTGACGCAGATTCAGCTGTTAGCGCAAATTGGCTGTTATGTGCCAGCGGAGTTAGCCACAATGAGTGTTGCGGATAAAATAATTTATCAAGCCCCTGAAATTAGTCATCTTGATGATGGGGAAGGGCGCTTTGGCACGGAATTAAAGCGTACACGTGATATCTTTTTAGCAACTACGGCAAAAAGCTTTGTAGTTTTAGATGAGCTTTCTGAAGGCACCACTTTTGAAGAAAAAATGGAATCATCGGGTAATGTATTAGATGGTTTTTATCGCAAAGGAAACAATACTTTATTAATTACCCACAATCATCAATTGGTGGATGTGTTTATTAATAAAAGAGAAGGGGTAGCGAAACAGGTTGAGTTTGTGAATGATGCGCCTAGCTATCGCTTAATCGAGGGTATCTCGCGAGTGAGTCATGCCGATAGAGTGGCGAAGAAAATAGGCTTTTCTAAACAAGATATCGATAATTATTTGGCGGATTCAAAATAAGAATTAGCGGTTAAACATTGTTAGTAAGTATAAAAAAGCCTCACCCATTATGAAAATGAGTGAGGCTTTTTTGTATCGCTAAGTAAAAGCGGGGGAGCTTACATCATGCCGCCCATTCCACCCATACCGCCCATATCTGGCATGGCCGGTGCAACACCGCCTTCAGCAGGCTCATCTGCGATCATTACTTCAGTGGTAATCATTAAGCCGGCAACCGACGCTGCATTTTGTAAAGCAGAGCGAGTTACTTTTGCAGGGTCTAAGATTCCCATTTCAATCATGTCACCATAAACCGCCGTTGCTGCATTGTAACCAAAGTTACCCATGCCTTTAGCCACTTCATTACACACAACAGAGGCTTCATCTCCCGCATTGGAAACGATTTGGCGTAAAGGTGCAGACATTGCGCGACGTAGAATATCAACACCGATTTTTTGATCGTGGTTAATACCTTCAACGCCTTCTAATGCCGAGATAGCACGAACTAACGCAGTACCGCCACCGGCAACAACGCCTTCTTCAACGGCTGCGCGAGTTGAATGTAATGCATCTTCAACACGTGCTTTTTTCTCTTTCATTTCAACTTCAGTTGCCGCACCGACTTTAATCACTGCAACCCCGCCCGCTAATTTAGCTAAACGTTCTTGGAGCTTCTCTGTATCGTACTCAGACGTAGCTTCGTCCGCTTGTGCGCGAATTTGAGAAATACGTGCTTTGATATTATCTTCAGAACCCACACCATCAACAATCACCGTAATTTCTTTGCTGATCTGTACTTTCTTCGCTGTGCCTAATTGATCTAATTCAACTTTTTCTAAAGATAAACCGATTTCTTCAGAAATAACCGTGGCGCCTGTTAAAACAGCCACATCTTCTAACATGGCTTTACGTCGATCACCAAAGCCCGGTGCTTTAACAGCCGCTACTTTAACAATGCCACGCATATTATTAACCACTAAGGTTGCTAACGCTTCGCCTTCAACATCTTCAGCAATAATTAAAAGAGGACGACCTGCTTTAGCAACGCCTTCTAAAATAGGTAATAAATCACGGATATTAGAGATTTTTTTATCAAATAATAAGATGAAAGGGTTTTCAAGTTCAACACTCATGCTGTCTTGGTTATTGATGAAGTAAGGTGATAAATAACCCCGGTCAAACTGCATGCCTTCAACCACATCTAACTCATTATCTAAGCCCGTGCCTTCTTCAACGGTAATAACACCCTCTTTACCCACTTTCTCCATTGCATCAGCAATGATTGCACCGACAGATTCATCAGAGTTAGCAGAGATAGTTCCTACTTGTGCAATTGCTTTGTTATCAGTACAGGGTGTTGCAGAAGCAATAATTGCTTCAACTGATTTTGTTACTGCTAAATCAATACCGCGTTTTAAATCCATGGGATTCATGCCCGCAGCAACTGATTTTAAACCTTCGTTTACGATTGCTTGCGCTAATACTGTTGCCGTTGTTGTTCCGTCACCCGCGACATCAGACGTTTGAGATGCAACTTCCTTAACCATCTGTGCGCCCATGTTTTCGAACTTATCCGCAAGCTCGATTTCTTTCGCAACCGATACACCATCTTTAGTGATCGTGGGCGCGCCAAAGCTTTTATCTAAAACCGCATTACGACCTTTGGGTCCTAATGTTGCTTTTACCGCGTTAGCTAAAATATTTACGCCATTTGCCATCAAGCTTCGTGCGTCATCTCCAAACTTTACTTCTTTTGCTGCCATGTGTTGTTTACCTGAATGATTTGAGTTTATTAAATATAAGCTAATGCACTGGAAAAACAGTGCGACATTAATTCTTTAAGCTTAGTTTATAGAGTGGCCATAATATCGTCTTCACGCATGACGATTAAGTCCTCACCGTCCACGGTGACTTCACTACCTGAATATTTAGTAAATAACACATGATCTCCGACTTTAACGTGCATTTCATGTAGTGATCCATTGTCTAAAACTTTACCAGAACCAATAGCGACAACTTTTCCTTCGCTAGGCTTTTCTGTTGCCGAACCTGGTAGTACGATGCCACTTGCAGTGGTTGTTTCTTCTTCAACGCGTTTAATGACAACACGGTCGTGTAGAGGTTTAATCTTCATTATTTTCTCCTTGTTAATAATTGATAGTGATTAGGGTTTTATTGCATTGTCGCGACATCGGATGTTTCGTCTACTTCAATTTCTTGCTGCTTTTTTTGAATAATATAGCGACCGAATTCTTGTAATGTGTGTACGGAGACTGGAATAGCATCCATAAGATTAATAGTTAAGCGAGACTTCCATTCGTCACTACTAAACTCTTCTTTGGTGTTTTTCTTTATTGATTCTAATAAGTCGGTTGTATCAAATTCCTCATCAGCTAAAGCTCTAAAAACTTCAACACTACTGACAATAGAATCTGATTTAGCCGAATTTTTTATCATGAATGGTGTGCTCCATACCGGTAGACGTAAGGATAAACCGAACCAAAAACCATGAGACCAGTTGTAAATATTATCAAATACAGTCTCATCTAAATTTTTAATATCGAAAGGATAGCTTAGCTCCCCTTTGTGTCTTAATGCCGTGTAGTGAGAAAAGCAGTCCATCAAGAATTCAGCTAAATCTTTAGCCGTTTCATCCTCTTCAAAAACAGCAAGGTCGCCATAAAAAGGGGCGGGCAACCATTCGGTAGGTTTAATTAAATCAGGTGTAATAACCAGCGCATGCATAAATCCTTCTAACTCTTTTTGATTAAAACAGCCACCAGGAATATTAATCGGTGCAAAACGTAATTGAAATCGGTCTTCTAGTTCTTTAGTAAGCATAGGTTTGAAAATCCAAGGGTATAAGAAGTGATGTTAGGTGATTTATAAATTAATCAATAAGGAAGAGACAATGTTGAAATAGCTATTGAGTAGTAAGGCTAAAGACTCATAGTAGATGTTTTCTAAGCCTTGAATCGGTTGGTTGCTTAAAAAATCGATAATATTCGTCACTTGTAAATTCAGCGCATCAATGGTTTTTGTAGAGAGACTGATAGATGAGTCTATCAACACATTGACGCCATGGTTCAGTGTATTAAATGTATCTACTGTCACCATTTTAGGATGATCAATAAAGAACTGAATCGCATTTTGTGCCTGACTACTGTAATCGCTCGCAACACTAACAAACTGCTGATAATCCGCTTGGGCGCTTGGAATAATATCGTTATTCAGATGCGCATAAAATTCATTTCCTTTATCCGTTATCTCGCCTTTCCAGCGCAAACTTGTTTCAACAGGCGCATCATAAAATTCGGTAGTTGCGTTAGCAATACTGGTGTGTAACTCATTACCAGAAATAGCTGCGCGTTCAAATAGCGCATTAGCTTGCTGGCTTAGTAATTGATATAGCTCTTTAGTTGGCGTGATTATTTTTTCATCGTAATTAATATTGGAAGCGTTCATTGCTCACTCACCTGGTCTTAGTAAAATTTGAAGAGAGCATTCTATCTGCAACAAATGCACTAAGGGAATGAGTCATATTGACGCGCGGCAAAATGCCGCTGATATTGGCATTATATTTGCTGAGTATTAAAGGTTTGTACTGAATATTTGCTTAATTAATTGTGGATAATTAAGAGCTTGATATCGGCAAAATATTTTTGGAAGTTTTTTGAAGCTAGTGAATTAAGGTGATTGATCGTGTTTAGCTACAGTAAATGACGAAAACTATTTTTATGAATAAAGTGCTTACACATTTTCGCAGTGTTCAAAAATAAATGTCTAATTATTGAACGAATGATCAGTTTTTAAACAGTGAATGAATATTTCATAGAAGTGATTATATGTGGTTATCTAGTTGATTTTTAATGATTTAATTTATATTTTGTAGTTTGGCACACTCGTTGCAATAAGTTACTGAGAAGCTGTCGCTAGGCTTGAGTTAGCAGACACTTCAATACTGTACGTTATCAAGCAAATAGGCATAGTGATAGCGACAGCTTCATTAACACTACTAACAAAGAAACGAGGATAATAAACATGGCAATAAGTGCTGCAACAAAAGCTGCAACCGATGCTTTGGCTGTTAATCGTGCACCGACTGGCGTCAATGCTCAGGAAGTACATAGATGGCTACAAAGTTTTACTTGGGACTTCGATAAAAATCGTACTAAGTATCCTACTAAGTACAAAATGGCGAATGATACGAAAGAGCAATTTAAGCTCATCGCCAAAGAATATGCACGCATGGAGTCTGTTAAAGATGAGCGTCAGTTCGGTAGTTTACAGGATGTATTAACACGTGTGGATGCGGGTAACAAAGTTCACCCGAAATGGAATGAGACGATGAAAGTTATCTCTAACTTCTTAGAAGTTGGGGAATACAATGCGATTGCTGCGACTGGGATGTTGTGGGATTCTGCTCAAGCACCTGAGCAAAAAAATGGATATTTAGCGCAAACATTAGATGAAATTCGTCACACTAACCAATGTGGTTATGTGAATTACTATTTCACTAAACATGGGCAGGATGCCGCAGGACATAATGATGCACGTCGTACTAGAACAATTGGGCCGTTATGGAAAGGAATGAAACGTGTATTCTCTGATGGGTTTATTTCAGGGGATGCTGTGGAATGTTCAATTAACTTACAGTTAGTTGGAGAAGCGTGTTTCACCAATCCACTAATTGTTGCTGTTACTGAATGGGCTGCTGCCAATGGTGATGAAATCACACCAACGGTATTCTTATCTATTGAAACAGATGAGCTGCGCCATATGGCAAACGGTTACCAAACAATTGTTTCGATTGCAAACGACGAAGCCGCTTCGAAATACTTGAACACTGACCTTAACAATGCCTTCTGGACACAGCAAAAATATTTTACACCAGTTTTAGGTATGTCGTTTGAATATGGTTCGCATTTTAAAGTTGAGCCTTGGGTTAAAACTTGGAACCGTTGGGTGTACGAAGACTGGGGCGGTATCTGGATTGGTCGTTTAGGTAAGTACGGAGTGAATTCTCCTGCAAGTTTACGTGATGCTAAAAAAGATGCGTACTGGGCTCATCATGATTTATTTCTTATTGCTTACGCACTATGGCCGACAGGTTTCTTCCGTTTAACATTACCAACGGCTGAAGAAGCAGATTGGTTTGAACTTAACTACCCAGGGTGGCACGAGCATTACGGTGTTATTTATGACGAATGGCGTGCGCGTGGATGTGAAGACCCAAGCAGTGGCTTTCTTCCTATTATGTGGTTTATTGAAAACAATCACCCTATCTATATTGATCGCGTATCACAAGTGCCTTTTTGCCCTAGCTTATGTAAAGGTGCAAGTACTTTACGTGTACATGAGTATAACGGTAAGAAAAATACTTTCAGTGATGACTGGGGCGAACGTATGTGGCTATCTGAGCCAGAGCGTTATGAGTGTCAAAATATGTTTGAGCAATACGCAGGACGCGAATTATCAGAAGTGCTGACTGAATTACATGGTGTACGTAGCGATGGTAAGACTTTAATCGCACAACCGCACACGGATAAAGATAAGAAAATGTGGACATTGGATGATATTAAAGCACTGAACTGTGTTTTTTCTGATCCTGTTGACGCGCTGTAAGTCACACCCTATTTAATAGATAAAGGAAATACTAATGGCAATACAAATAGAAACAGGTCAACGGGGACTAACGGACCCAGAAATGCAAAAAGTCATTGCGGATGCAGTGCCTGATCAACCTTTAGAATCTAACCGTAAAATGAACTACTTCGTTAAGCCGCGTGGACGTCGCTTATCAGAGTATGAAATTCTATGTTGTTATACACAACCGACACCCGATTGGATTGCTGGTGGATTGGATTGGGGTGATTGGACGCAAAAATTTCATGGTGGTCGCCCTTCATGGGGTAATGAAACCACAGAAATGAAGTCAACGGATTGGCATAAACATCGTGATCCTGATAAACGCTGGCACGCTATCTATGTTAAAGATAAGGCAGAAGAAGCGCGCTATACACAGCGCTTTCTAAAGGCTTATTCGGCTGAAGGTCAAATCCGTACCATGAATCCTGTTTGGCGTGATGAAGTGCTAAACGATTATTTAGGCGCTTTTTGCTTTAACGAATATGGATTATTCAACTCACATTCTTCTGCTACACGTGATTGCTTAGGCGATACATTGCGTATGAGTATTGCGATGATTGGCTTTGATAAAGTTGATAATGCGCAAATGATTCAAATGGAAAGAACCTTTTTAGCTAAATTGGTACCTGATTTCCCAGAATCAACAGCAGAGCCTAAAAAAGAATGGACTGAAGGGAAAATCTATAAAGGCGCAAGAGAAGTTGTTGAAGATATTTGGCAAGATACCTATGACTGGAATGAAATTCTATGGGCAGGTCACATGGTGCATGATGCGCTGTTTGGTCAATTTGTACGCCGTGAGTTCTTCTTACGTTTATCTTCGTTCTACGGTGATAACTTAACGCCTTTCTTTATTAACCAAGCGCAACTGTATCATCAACAGACTAAGGGAATTACGCAAGATATGTTCTTCCATTGTTTGGGTGATGATGCTGAATTTGGTGACTATAACCGCCGTCTAATGCGGGCCTGGACAGACAAATGGCTGCCAAGAACGCTGAATGCAATGAAAGATTTTATGGGCATTTTAGATAAAATTCCTGAAATTGATCATGTCACCACTAGAGATGCTGTTGAAGCAGCTGTAGGGCGTGTTGTTGACGATTGGATTGAAGATTATGCGAATAAAATTGGTTATAAAGCGGATAGAGCAGCTATGTTAAAAACCGTTTTATCTGGGCTTAAATAAAGGAAATACTATGTCAAATAAAGCAAATTCGTATGGTGCTGGCATCATGGCGAAAACAGGCAAAGAGTTTGCCGATGAATATTTCGCTGAAGAAAACCAAGTGGTTCACGAAAGTAGTGATGTTGTTCTTGTCTTAAAGAAGTCTGATGAAATTAACATCATTGTTGATGAAATCTTATTAGGTGACCGTAAAGATGACAATCCAACCTTAGTGATTGAAGATCGTGCGGGTTACTGGTGGTTAAAAGCGACAGGTAAAATTGAAGTGGATTGTGAAGAAGCCGCTGAAGTTTTAGGTAAAGACTATAACGTCTACGACTTTTTAGTGGATGTGTCTTCTACTATTGGGCGTGCCTTTACATTGGGTGAAACTTTTACCATTACATCTGAGCTCATGGGGCTTGATCGTGAATTGGAAAACTTGGAAGCATAGGAGCTAACAATGGCAAATTATAAAGTACATGACAACCCTGTGCGTGATGAGTGGATCGCTAAAATTGGGCAGCTCAATACGCTTGCAAAAGGCGCTGAGTTTTTAACGGGCTTCCGTAAAAAATACACGACACCGTTACGTGAAAGCTTCGATTTAGAGCTAGATTGGTGTTGGATTGAGGCAAAAATTGAAGAAAAAGTGGCGTTATTGAAGCACGCAGAATTGAATGATACACAGTTTTTAAACAACTGTACCTGTGGTGCAAATGCGCAAGAAGTTGCTGATGCTGTGGTTGCTAAAATGGATGCTTGTTCTGAAAAATATGTAGCTGAAAAGTTACATATTAATTTTAGAACAGATTTTAAGCCACCTATTATGCCAACCAATGTGTTTATGGACACGGATCGTTTATTAGGCACCAAACTAATGGAGTTACGTAATGTTGATTATTACGACATGCCATTAGAAGAGTTGCGTAAAGAGCGTGGCGTTAAAATTATTACGATTCAGTAATAAGGCAGGGTAGTTTTGCCGTTATCACTGTGCTTTTAGTCATGCACGAAAGTGCAGTGATCTGGCAGCTTGTAAAAGCACTTTAATAGAGTGCTTTTACACTTTTAACTAAAAAGTAAGGAAAGATATGACTGATCTGTATGAGCAACCGACTAGAAATGTTAGTGAAATGTTTGGTAAAAATGAAGATCTAAATAAGCTATATGATGATGATACTTATACTGCCTATACTGAAGATTTAGAGTTTATGTGGCGCTGGACTATTTATCGTGAAGATAAGTTAGTTCAAGAAGGCTGTTCACTCACTGAAGATGCTTCTAAACGCGCGGTTGATCACGTTATGGCTTTTTTTAATATTAATGCAAAATGTAAACAGCAACGAGAGGTGATTGGTTAATGTTAAACCATCAAATTAAGATCATCACAGAAGAAGGCGAAGTCACTGAATTTGATTGTGCCGAAGACGAAGATATTATTAGTGCAGCAATACGCCAAAGTATTTTTTTAATGTCATCTTGCCGAGAAGGTGGTTGTGCTACCTGTAAGGGGGAATGTACGGAAGGTGACTTTGAAATGGGTAAGGTAAGTGCGCAAGCTTTACCTCAGGAAGAACAAGAAGAAGACATGGTTTTATTGTGTCGTTGTTATCCAACAGACGATATGGTGGTTGAAGTACCTTATACATTTGACCGCATTTCTTACTCAGAAGAAGGTAAAGAGTTTTCTACTGAAATTACAGAGCTACAGCAAGTATCAAGTAATGTGACTAAATTATGTTTAAAACGCACGGATGGCGAAAAACAAATTAAGTTAGATTCTGGGCAATATTATGATTTAGAAATACCAGGTACAGAGATAACGCGCTCTTATTCACCCGCGAATATTGGCAATAATGACGGCGAGATGGAGTTCCTAATTCGTGTATTGGATGACGGTAAGTTTTCTAATTATCTTAAGCAAGACGCTAAACTTGGGCAAGCACTTAATGTGAAAGGGCCGTCAGGGATTTTTGGCTTAGTGGCGAATGGATTTACGCCGCGTTATTTTGTTGCGGGCGGAACAGGGTTAGCACCTATTTTATCAATGGTTCGGTTTATGAAGGAATGGGGTGAGCCTCAGCCTTGTACGATTTATTTCGGATCAACTTTTGAAGAAGAAGTTTTTTATATTGATGAGTTGAATAAGTTGGCCAGTGAAATGGATAACTTAACGGTCAAGATATGCGTATGGAAAGCGACGGATTCTTGGGCAGGTGAAAAAGGCAGTGTAGTTGATGTCTTGAAAAAGGATTTACAAGAGGCTTCCACTAAACCTGATTTGTATTTATGCGGCCCTCCTGGAATGGTGGATGCAACTTATGCTGCATGTGCTGAAGTAGGTATTTCTAAAGATAATATTTATCTAGAGAAATTCTTAGCTAGCGCTTCTTGATTTTTTGCTGCTAACGATTTTATGGATAAGCAAGATATCGAATTCATTTATGAAATGGTCAATCAATTGGATAGCACGATCCATAAGCTGGTTGAAGACGAAGAAAGGATTCGGCAGAAACTCAGTGATGAGCGTATCGAAGAGTTAAATGAATATTGGCAGCAGGAATTAAGCGACGAAGACGCACAAGAATTAAAAGCGACATTCGATTATTGGGACAAAATGCTAATTGTTACTTGGGCGCATAGCCGTAGAGCACACATAACAAGAGCTGCCGCAGGGCAAAAACTCATGAAAGAAAGTTAGTTTACATCAATAGGTGGGTTTTAACCTGTATTGAGCCTATTGTTTATCAACAAATTTAATAAGAAATCACTATGCCTAAACAAATAATTTATGATGAAGAAGTACGTAATCGTTTTATGTGCGGTATTAATAAAGTCGCTAATGCGGTGAGTGTTACCTATGGCAGTGCAGGGCCTGCAGTGATGATTGAACATATTGCGTCTGGGTTGCCGCCTGTTTTTACACGCGATGGTGTGACGGTAGCAAAATCTATACAGTGCGAAGATCGTACTGAAGATTTAGGCGCTAGAATGTTACGTGATGCAGCCAGTGCTGTTTCACGTAAGGTAGGCGATGGAACTACCTCAACGATAGTGCTTGCACAAGCAATTAGTAAAGAATGCATGATACATGTAACGACAGGGTATCACCCTATTCAATTAAAGCGTGGAATGGATTTAGCGCTAGCCTTTGTTGAAGCTAAATTAAAAGAACAGGCGATTAGCGGAATTAATAGTGACTATATAGAAAGCATTTCAGCGATAGCGACTAAAAATGAGCCGGGCGTTGGAACTTTATTGGTTGAAGCTTTCGATAAGTTAGGCACGGAGAGCCCCTTAACATTTCAGCTGGGTAACAGTCGTGAAGATCAGTTGAGTATTGTTGACGGTCTTAGTTATGAGCAAGGGTATTTATCCCCCTATTTTGTAACGGATTCAGATCGAGATGAAGCTATTTTAGAAAACCCTTATATATTGCTTTACGATAAAGAAATTAGTGATCTAATGGACTTGGTTCCTATATTAGAAGAAGTCAGCGTAGAAAATCGTCCTCTATTGATTATTGCAGAAGACGTGGTTGATAAAGCGTTATCAGGCTTGTTACTGAATCATGTAAAAGGGATATTTAAAGTAGCCGCCGTTAAGCCGCCAGGTTTTGGTGATAAATGTGAGAACCGTTTAAAGGATTTAGCGTTAATAACGGGTGGTGAAGCATTAGTTGGAGATTTCGCAACCAAGCTTGAACAGGTAACTTTAGACCAATTAGGCCAAGCGAAGCATGTCGTCATTACGGCTGAAAATATAACCATTGTAGGGGGTTATGGTGATGCAACTGCGATTAAACAGTGTAGGCTACGATTAGAAGAAGAGGCTGATTTTATTCAGAATAAAAAACCGGGAGATGGATCGCCGACAGGGAATAAACATGATTTTGAAGAGCTAGAAGAGCGACTCGCTATTTTATCTGGAAAAACGGGTGTTTATGAAGTTGGAGGCATTAGCGATATAGAAATAAAAGAACGTATGGTGCGCATTGAAAATGCCTATATGTCGACTAAAGCAGCAATAGAAGAAGGTGTCTTACCGGGGGGAGGGGTAGGATTGTTTAATATTATTCATCTCCTAGATGAATTGATAGCACCTAATATAGAGCAGCAGCAGGGTGTTGACATTGTTAAGCAGGCTTTGCAAAAGCCATTGCAGCGTTTAGTTAGTAATGTGGGTGTTAATAGCGAAGAAGTGATAGCGCGATTACGTAGTGAGAATAATCCTCGTTTTGCCTACAACACACAAGATAAGCAATATGGTGATTTTTTAGAAATTGGTGTGATTGATGCGGTGAAGGTAATACGCCTTGCACTGCGTCATGCAGTTAGTGTGGTAGGAACATTGTTGACCACGGAAGTGGTCATCAAACATGTTCCTGATCATTCAATTATGGCAGGGTATTCACCCGAGTGGGCCGCGGCAACGCGTGAAGACCCGCGTGCGCCATAAGTTTAAAGTTGTTCCTTGTAATACTACCTCAGCTCTTATGAGCTAATTTATTCTTTTTAGAATAAAGGCAGTGCGACACTATGTCGCATTGCCTCTTTTTTTTATTCTGGTATCTTAATAAATCACCCTAAGTTTTTGTTTTTAATCTAAAAAATAAGGATTATGGTTTTCTGTCGACACTATATCGGTCAGGATAAATAAATAAGATAAATATGGATATTGAATTTAAAATTCCCAATAAAATAAATATTGTTCAAGAGACGTTTTTAGTACGCCAATCTTTTGAATTTGAAATGTTTCGTCCCATTCAGGCGTGGCAATGGATGGTTCAGGCGCGCTCTGTTCCTGAGCAAAAGGACTGGGTTCGTTCGGATGTCGCTGAAGCTTGGCATCGATGCTTAGAAGACTATCAGTTGCCGTTAGGAAATTATGCAAATTGGGATAAGCATTTATTTACACAGATAGCCAATGACGAGAATGATAAGTCTGAAAAGGTTGCTCAACAAATAAAGCATTTAAGCCATCATTTTCAAGTTTTTTTAAAAGAAGCGGGCGTGATGATGGTCGTTGTAGCGCCTAATAGTAGCCTACTATACGTTGCTGGCGAAAAACACTTTCCACATGCCTTTCAATTACCGACTCAAATAAAAGATACGAATTGGAGTGAGTCTGTACTCGGTAATAATGGAATAGGCACGGCACTTAAATTAAAAAAACCGGTTGCCTTTCAAGGAATGGAGCATTATTTAAGTATTTTGCACCCCTACACAACAGTCGGATATCCACTCTTAGACGAATCAGGCGAGCTGCTTGCCGTTATTGGTTTAGTGAGTGATCACCAAGAGCAAATGAGTTCTCTATTTGCTTTTCTGCACCTTATTTGTGTTTTAGTGAATACACACCTTCCTATTGCTCAGGATGCTGAAGCTCAAGTCAGGGTGTTAGAGAAAATATCCTTTCAACCCGCTAAAAAAATAGCTGAGACTGAATTTTCATCTTCTGTCACCGAAGACTTAGAGCGTTATGTGCATAAAGCGGTAAAGTTACAAAAACATAAAATTCCTATTTTGATTACGGGGGAGTCGGGTGCTGGTAAGGATCATTTTGTTAATTTAATTAAAAAAGCAGGCCCTAGAAAGGACGCGCCTTTAATTGCCATTAACTGCTCATCTATCCCGCGTGATTTAATTGAAAGTGAATTATTTGGGTATGAAGCAGGTAGTTTTACGGGTGCTAGAAGTGGCGGTAAGCCAGGTAAATTTAGTCTGGCAGATGGCGGGACTCTATTTTTAGATGAAATTGGCGATATGAGTATTGATTTACAATCTACTCTACTGCGAGTATTGGAGAATTCTGAGTTTACACCCGTTGGAGGAACGCACCCTATTCGCGTCAATGTGCAAATTGTTGCAGCAACGAATGTAAAACTATCTGAAGCGGTTAAAGCGGGGAATTTTCGACAAGACCTGTATTATCGATTAAATGGTGCTCAAATTCATTTGCCGCCATTACGCGATCGTGAGGATAAAGAACAAATTATTGAACATTTATTACAGCGTGAAATTAATAATATTGTGGGTGAAGAAGATATTTCAATTTCACCTGATGTGATTAATTTATTTAATCAGCACCCTTGGCCAGGAAATATAAGACAGTTTATTAATGTTATTCGAGCCACCTTATATACCGCAGGAGGGGTTCACATTACTGAAGATGATCTTCCCATGGATTTTATGCAAGAATGGCATGAGAGAGACGATGCAGTAGACAAAGAAAATAGCGATATAGTCAGTCTTCTTACCAAGAATAGCCCGAGTTTGGCTGACTGGGAAAAGCATGGTATTCAAACCGCTTTAAGCGATTGTGAAGGCAATATTTCATTAACAGCTAAAAAACTAGGCATTACCAGGGCCACTTTATATAAGAAAATTGAGCGCTTAGGTTTAGCTCGATCAGGACATGAGGCTGTGACGAGTTGATTAAGTTTTGAAGGTGAAAATAGGTTAAATAGTTATAAAAAAAGCCCCCTCCCTGATTAGCTCAAGGAGGGGGCTTTTTTGTGTAACGAGTTTAAGCGGGGGAGCTTACATCATGCCGCCCATTCCACCCATACCGCCCATGCCGCCCATATCAGGCATTGCAGGAGCTGCGCCAGCTTCAGCAGGTGTATCAGCTACCATCACTTCAGTAGTAATCATTAATCCGGCAACCGATGCTGCATTTTGTAATGCAGAACGAGTTACTTTTGCAGGGTCTAAGATTCCCATTTCAATCATGTCGCCATATTCGCCAGTTGCTGCGTTGTAACCAAAGTTACCAGTTCCATTAGCCACTTCATTGCATACAACAGAGGCTTCATCACCTGCGTTAGCAACAATTTGACGTAAAGGAGCAGACATTGCACGACGTAGAATATCAACACCGATTTTTTGATCGTGGTTAATGCCTTCAACACCATCAAGTGCTGCAATAGCACGAACCAATGCAGTACCACCACCAGCTACAACGCCTTCTTCAACTGCCGCGCGAGTTGAGTGTAATGCATCTTCAACACGTGCTTTTTTCTCTTTCATTTCAACTTCAGTTGCTGCGCCAACTTTGATTACTGCAACACCGCCAGCTAATTTAGCTAAGCGCTCTTGAAGTTTTTCTTTATCGTAGTCAGACGTTGCTTCATCCGCTTGGGCACGAATTTGGCTAATACGTGCTTTGATGCTATCTTCAGAACCGACACCATCAACAATCACTGTAATTTCTTTAGTGATTTGTATTTTCTTTGCTGTTCCTAATTGCTCTAGTTCAACTTTTTCAAGTGAAAGACCAATTTCTTCAGAAATGACGGTTGCGCCTGTTAATACCGCAATATCTTCTAACATTGCTTTACGACGATCACCAAAGCCTGGTGCTTTAACAGCAGCCACTTTAACGATACCACGCATATTATTAACCACTAATGTCGCTAGCGCTTCGCCTTCAACATCTTCGGCAATAATTAATAAAGGACGGCCTGCTTTCGCCACGCCTTCTAATGTCGGTAGTAAATCACGGATGTTAGAGATTTTTTTATCGAACAATAAGATAAAAGGACTCTCTAGCTCAACGCTCATGCTTTCTTGATTGTTGATGAAATAAGGCGATAAGTAACCACGGTCAAATTGCATCCCTTCAACAACATCTAACTCGTTGTCTAAACCAGTGCCTTCTTCAACGGTAATAACGCCTTCTTTACCAACTTTTCCCATTGCTTCTGCAATGATTTGGCCAACAGACTCATCAGAGTTTGCAGAAATTGTACCTACTTGAGCAATCGCTTTGTTATCAGTACACGGTGTTGCAGATGCAATAATCGCTTCTACTGATTTTTTTACTGCTAAATCAATACCGCGTTTTAAATCCATAGGATTCATGCCCGCAGCAACAGATTTTAAACCCTCGTTTACGATTGCTTGCGCTAATACAGTCGCAGTTGTTGTTCCGTCACCGGCAACATCAGAAGTTTGTGAAGCCACTTCTTTAACCATTTGCGCGCCCATATTTTCGAATTTATCTGCTAATTCGATTTCTTTCGCAACCGATACACCATCTTTAGTGATCGTTGGTGCGCCAAAGCTTTTATCTAAAACCGCATTACGACCTTTAGGTCCTAATGTTGCTTTAACTGCGTTAGCTAAAATATTTACGCCATTCGCCATCAAGCTACGTGCGTCATCTCCAAACTTTACTTCTTTTACTGCCATGTTCTTTTTTCCTAAATTGAATGTGTTATATAAATGAGCTTGAATTAAGCCAAGATACCCATGATGTCTTCTTCGCGCATAACGATCACTTCATCGCCATTTACTTTAACTTCAGAACCTGAATATTTGCCAAATAATACTTTATCGCCAACTTTAACTTCTAAAGCGCGTACGGTACCGTTATCAAGTTGTTTGCCGTTACCAACAGCTAAAACTTCACCTTCACTTGGTTTTTCTGTTGCTGAACCTGGTAGTACAATCCCGCCTGCAGAGGTTGTTTCTTCTTCTACACGTTTAACGATCACACGATCATGTAAAGGGCGTATATTCATTTATATCTCCTAACAATATTAAAAATAAAAAAGTTTAAAAAATTATTAAGCTCTACCTATTATAGAATAGGCAAATCTTATTGCTGTTTGCGCTGTATGGCGTTATTTACATCACCCATAACTAATATATTACTTTATGAATGACGATCAACTGCTTCGCTATAGCCGTCAAATTATGCTGCCTCAAGTGGATATTGAAGGGCAAGAACGTTTACTTGCGGCTAAAATACTTATTATTGGCGCCGGTGGGCTTGGCTCACCGGCAGCATTATATCTTGCTGCTGCGGGCGTAGGCTCACTGGTAATCTATGACGATGATGAAGTTGATCTCTCTAACTTACAACGGCAAATTACGCATTACACAGACGATATTGGGACGGATAAAGTCATTTCAACCCAAGAAACATTAAATAAAATTAATCCTGAAGTAAAGGTGAGAGCTGTGAAGCAACGCCTCGAAGGAAGTAAACTGGAGCAAGAAGTTGATGCGGCTGATGTGGTGTTGGATTGTAGCGATAACTTTACAACTCGCTTCGCTATTAATGCCGCTTGCGTGCAATATAAGACGGCATTAGTATCGGGGGCAGCAATTCGTTTTGATGGTCAAGTGAGTGTGTTTAATGCGGCAGAAAATGCACCTTGTTATAACTGTTTGTATGCTGAAACGGGTGAAGAACTACAAAATTGCGCACTGAATGGGGTAATATCACCGCTGACGGGCATTATTGGCAGTATTCAGGCCTTAGAGGCAATGAAGCTAGTGATGGGGATAGGTGAGGCTTTAACTGGGCGACTTTTGCTATTGGATGGCTTAAGCATGCAATGGAATGAGATGAAGTTACGTAAAAATTCAGCCTGTCCTACCTGCGCAGTAAAAAATTAAAACCCTAGTCTAGTATTGATAGTCTAGAAATAGACTAAGGTTTTAGTTATTACGCTGTCTGATTTCTTAATGAGAATTTTTATGCTCTTTTTCTTCAAAAGGGCCTTCTGTAGAATTTTTAGTGTATTTGTAAATAAAATATCCCAGTGGTGCAAAAGCAGCAGTGGCAGCAATTAGCATTAAGATAAAGACCCAAGTAACACTCATGATTAATCCCCTGATTGTAATTATTATTTAAAGAGTAATGTTGAAATATACCCTTACTTCATTAATATGACAAGGGTATTATGCAGCAGTTCTTTGTTTTAAGGCATGTGGATGTTGCCAAAATAAAAACTTCATCGTATACTGCAAAGTAGCTTACTTGATCAAGCTAGCTATAAAAATTAAAAAATAACTCCGGAGAATATTATGAAATGGGAAACACCAGCATACACAGACCTACGTTTTGGCTTTGAAGTCACTATGTATATCTACAACCGTTAATTTTCGGTTTAGATAAAAAGAGGCTCTTAATGAGCCTTTTTTTTTGCCTATTTTTCTCCACACTATAATAAACTAGTCATATATGAAAATCAGAGTTCTTGGATCAGGTGCAGGCGGCGGATTTCCTCAGTGGAACTGCAGTTGCCCCAATTGTAAAGCGGTTCGTGCAGGTACCATAAAAGCGACGACACGTAATCAATCGTCGATTGCGGTTTCTTCCGATGGTGAGCATTGGGTTTTATTCAATGCGTCTCCTGACGTGCGTGCGCAATTAGAAAATTTTCCTGAAATTCACCCAAAAAATAAAGTACGTGGTACGGGCATAGAAGCGATTGTAATAATTGACTCGCAAATTGACCATGCCACTGGATTACTTATCTTACGTGAAGGTGATCCACTGAATGTTTACTGTACGGAAATGGTAAAACAAGATCTGAGTACAGGGTTTCCTATCTTCAATATTTTAGAGCACTTTTGTGGTGTTAATGACCATACAATTCCGTTAGATGGTAAATCGTTTACTATTCCTAATATTGATGACTTAGAATTTACTGCTTTAGCACTAAAAAGCAAAGCACCACCGTATTCACCGCATAGAAATGACCCGCATGAAGGGGATAATATCGGTATGATTATTCGTCAGATTTCAACAGGAAAAACCACGTTTTATGCGCCCGGTTTAGGACTAATCGAACCGCATGTTGAACAAGCAATGACTGCCGCTGACTGCGTGATGGTGGATGGCACTTTTTGGACTGATGATGAGTTAGCCTCTGTTGGGCGTCCATTATTAGCAAGAAAAATTGGCCATTTACCGCAATCGGGTGAAGGCGGTATGATTGAATTTTTAGATACGCTAGAAAAACCACGTAAAATTTTAATCCATATTAATAATACCAATCCTATTCTCAATGATGAATCGGAAGAGCGCGCTATACTTGATCAACACGGTATAGAAGTATCCTTTGATAATATGAATATAGAGTTATAAGTATGACAGAGCAAGCACCTTGGACACGGGCAGAGTTTGAAGCCAAATTACGTGGCATGGAGAATAAATATCATATTCACCATCCTATGCATACCTTGATGAATGAAGGGAAACTTACTAAAAAGCAACTACAAGGCTGGGTTGCTAATCGGTTTTATTATCAGATTATGATACCGATTAAAGATGCTAATATTTTAGCTAATTGCCCTGATAGAGAAACACGTGCGATTTGGACACAAAGAATTTTGGATCATGATGGCCACCCTGGAGATGAGGGAGGTATTGAAGCATGGGTACAATTAGGTATTGCGGTGGGTATGACACGTGAAGATATTACCTCGTTAAAATTTGTACTGCCAGCAGTTAGGTTTGCAGTGGATGCGTATGTTAATTTTGCACGCCGCTCTGAGTGGCATGAGGCCGCAAGTTCATCATTAACCGAAATGTTCGCGCCTAAAATACATCAGCAACGCTTAAGTAATTGGCCAGAGCTTTACCCTTGGGTAGACGATGAGGGTTATATTTACTTTCGTAAACGGCTCACTGAAGCAAGACGTGATGTTGAACATGGTCTAGAAATTACCTTAGATTGGTATCAAACCCGTGCGCAGCAAGAGCGCATGGTAGAGATATTACAATTTAAACTCGATGTTTTATGGTCGATGGCAGATGCGATGTATATGGCCTATGTTAATGATATGCCTCCCTACTTTAATGTAGAAGACACGATTTAACGGCACTTGAAAAGGGCGACTTTTAAAGTCGTCCTTTAAATTTAATTAAAGATAATTATCATGAGTATTAACCCTGAAAAAATTATTCAGTTCTCCCCTTTACATCGACTTCAATGGGAAGAAGCACAGCAAAAAGATGTGATTCTTTACCCTGAAGGAATGGTTGAGCTGAACCAAAGTTCTGCTGAAATTTTAAAGCTTTGTGATGGTTCTCGTGCCTTAAATGGTATTGTGAGCGATTTAGAAGAGAAATTTAGCACAACAGGCTTAAAAAACGACATTATTGCTTTCTTAGAAGTGGCATTACAAAATGGCTGGATCAAACAAGATTAAAATTACCCCACCGCGCTGGTTATTAGCTGAGCTGACATATAAGTGCCCATTACAGTGTCCTTATTGTTCTAATCCACTCGATTATAGTAAGCACAATAATGAAATTAGCACGGAAGACTGGAAACGGGTTTTATCCGAAGCGCGGAAAATGGGTGCAGTGCAACTAGGGTTTTCTGGTGGTGAACCTTTAACGCGTACTGACTTAGCTGAATTAGTTAAACATGCGCGTGAATTAGGTTATTACAGTAACTTGATTACATCGGGTTATGGTTTAACTGAAGAAAAAATTCTGCAACTTAAAGAAGCGGGTTTAGATCATATCCAAGTGAGTATTCAAGCCAGTACACAAGACTTGAATGATCATATTGCGGGGACTGAATCCTTTCATAGCAAAAAAGAAGTCGCTCGCTTAGTTAAAAAACACGGTTATCCTATGGTGCTGTGTGTGGTTATTCACCGTGAAAATATTCATCAAATGCCCGAAATATTAGCGATGGCTGAAGAGCTAGGTGCTGACTATGTGGAGCTTGCAAATACACAATATTATGGTTGGGCACATGCTAATCGTGATTTGTTGATGCCGACTAAAGAGCAATATGAAGCCGCAGAAAAAATAGCACAAGATTTTAAAGAAAAAGTCGCGGGTAAGATGAAAATCTATTATGTGATTCCTGATTTTCATGAATCACGCCCGAAAGCCTGTATGAATGGTTGGGGCACGACTTTTTTAACGATTGCACCTGATGGATTGGCGTTGCCGTGTCATTCTGCGCGTGAACTACCTGGATTAGATTGCCCTAATGTGAATGATTCCAGTATTTCTGAAATTTGGAATGAGTCTAAAGCCTTTAATTTTTTCCGTGGTACGGAATGGATGAAAGAGCCTTGCGGTAGTTGTGATGAAAAAGATAAAGATTTTGGTGGTTGCCGCTGCCAAGCTTATTTATTAACGGGGGATATGTACAGTACTGACCCTGTTTGTCATAAATCACCAGATAATCACGTAATTCAAGAGGCGATCGCTTCAGCCCGCGAGAGTGCTTTATCGGGAGACGAAAAACCTTTGATTTTTAGAAATTCTAAAAATTCAAAAAACTATTAATAACGGGTGTTAGGTAGGTTTACTGAAAATTCATTAAGTTAAGTCTACCGAGTGGGGCGCAGACTTTAGAGGCTGTGAAAGTATTCCGAAATCAGGTTAAAAAACCTACTTCGGCAACGAACAATCAATAAGTTATAGCATATTTTTTGCTGTTTTTAGTTGTTTTATTGAATACTTTCACCGCCTCTTTAGTCTGCTTTACATGAAGGCTAAAGCCTTCGCCCCAAATATTGGGATGCGAATCTTAGCCTGCCTTATTCAACAATAAGCTAAAGCTCTGCGTAACTCAGTTATTAATAACCGTGAATATTAAAGGCCTACTTCAGGCCTTTAACGTGACTTAAATCTAATGGATCACGTATTGGTTTACTCACATAATAACCTTGTGCATAATCCACACCTTGCTGTTCCAATAACTGTAATATCATTTCGTTTTCTACGAATTCAGCAATAATCTTTTTGCCGAAGGCCTGGGAAACTTCAGTCAGTACTTTAACAAAAATTCTGTCTTCATCGTTGGTATCCATTTGCTTAACAAAAGAGCCATCGATTTTTACATAATCAACAGGTAGCGATTTTAAGTAATAAAAAGAAGAAAAACCGACACCAAAGTCATCGAGTGCAAAACTACAACCCAGTGCTTTTAATTTTTGAATCATCGATTTAGCAGATAAAAAGTTAGATACGGCTGAGGTTTCAGTAATTTCAAAAATAATGAGTTCAGGTTTTACGCCGGGTTGGTGTAAGAGCTCTTCTATATAAGGCAGAATAGTTTCATCATTCATAGAGCGCCCAGATAAATTAATAGCGAGGCGCGCATTATTATTGATTTTTTGGAAGGCAAGGTGTCGGTCGATCGCTTTTTTTAGAACGAGGCGGTCTATTTGGTCAATAATACCAAGTGTTTCAGCTTGAGTAATAAAATCTCCAGGCATTAGGAGTTTTCCATCGGGGCCCTCAATTCTTAATAGGCACTCATAATGACTAATTATTTTGTATTTGATATCTAAAATAGGCTGATAAAATAACACAAAAGAATCGTCTTTTATCGCGTTTAGAATGGTGTTTTTCCAGTGTAATTGCTGTGTTAATACCGCTTGATACTCAAAATCAGGTGAAAATATATGGTGACGAGAGCGTCCTGATTTTTTTGCATGATACATTGCTAAATCAGCATTGGCTAAAAGAGCTTGCTGGTCTTTTCCATGCTGAGGATAGATAGCAATACCAATACTAAAGCTGATGGGGTAAGGCTGATCATTAATTGTGTAGTGGATGTTTTTTAGAGTAGCAAGCAGTTTATTAGCTAACTTGATAACCCCTTCTGTTGTAGCGGAAGGGGTTACTAGGGTAAATTCATCGCCGCCAATACGGCTGAGCAAATCGGTTTCACGTACTTCATATCTTAATTCGCGAGTAATGCTTTGCAGTAATTCATCACCCGCTTGATGGCCGTGAGTATCATTAATTATCTTAAACTGATCTAGATCTAAATAGAATAAAGCTAGGCTATCATCATAGCGTTCAGCCACTGCTAGCATAGCATCAAATTTTTGTTGAAAATCACGGCGATTACTGAGCCCGGTGAGTTGATCGTGAGTGGCAATCCAGACTAATTGTTCATCCGCAATATGCTGTTCTGTGACATCCATACCTAAACTTAAGACAACGGGCTCTTGTTGGCTATTTGTCGCGTGTATCAGTGAATGAATCCACGATATGTAGATAGCATCTTCAGAATTATTTAAATTTAGATGACCTGAATAGTTTATTTCTGCTTGCCCTTGTTTTTTTCTTAGTTGCTCAAGTTGTAGCAAATGCTTAATTTCATTTTTGGGAATGAAATCGGCAAAAGGGCGACCAATAATTTGCTCTGAGCTGGTCCCAAATTCTTGCAAGGCCTCTTTATTGATTGAGAGAATTTCACCTTGGATTGATTGGGTGATGATGATGATAGGAGCGGTTTCAATGAGTTGCTCCATAAAATTACGTTGTTTAGCTAATTCGGTAGAGTTTTGGATTAGTAGCTGTGTGCTTTTTTTTGCTTTAAGAGATAAGTTTTGTAATTGCTGAGAAACGCCAATAGCTGTTTTTGTTAGTGTGGATATTTCATCAGAAACATAAGGATTACTTGAGGTCGCGAGCTGCTCTGTAAAAGTGCTGTATTGATGTTTTGCTAATAAAGGAAGCGCATTAGACAATTGTAGGATTTTTTTAATACTCAGCTGAATAATAATAAAAACCATCAGAATGACTGATAAAAGTCCAATAAGCCCAGCGACAGCTTGCTGGTATAACTTGTTTTGTAAGCTAGTATACTCTTTGCTTATGTCGTTAATACTAACGAAATAAGGTGCTTTTAGATTTTGATTAATGCTGAAAGCGACTATTTCATAGCGGTGTTGATTACTAGTAAAGGGAAGCGCCTTGTTGGTAAATGAACTGAGAGGGTGTGTTGCTATGAATTGTTGCCAAATAGGTGTATTTTCTTGTGCTTGAGTGATGGCTGATAGGTGCTGATCATTTGTATGAATGAGTACCCCTAAGTCACTATTGGTAGTATTTTGGTATTGTAATAAGGTATCGACGAATGAGACAGATAAGGCGAGAGCACCGATTACTTTAGAGTTACTTAATATAGGTGTAACGATTTGTTGCACACAGCCATTACGGCACTGTATTTCATTATAGGGCGCTTCATTGTTAAAAACTTGCTGTAAGGTCTCGTCCGATACCTGCGCGCCTTTCCCCCAGTGTTTCAATTTAGCTTGTTTTTTGACATACAGGGTAGCGCCTTCTAAGTTCCAAATAACTTGCCAATGTGACCAGTATTTATTAAAAAGAATGGTAATTTCTTTTTCTGAGCTTCTGGAGTGCCTTGGAGTAACTAAAATAGATTCATTAAAGCGTTCCAGCACAAAAACAGACTCGGCAGTAAGCGCGCGAGCAATATTCATTTGTTTTTGTTGTGTGACCGCACGATTTTGTAAGAAATTTTCAGTCGATTGTTGATATATGTAGTAAGAGTAGGCGCTATAAAGTGTAATTAAAATAAAACCTAAGCTGAGAGAAAGCTTCCATTTTAAACTCAGAAAAGGTTTAAATTTCTTCATATTTAGAATCGATATGCGAGTTGTAAGGCGTAGATATTCCAGTCTGCTACCTGTTGGGCAAGGTTTGGGTTATCAAATGCTGAGATAGTAGAGCTACCATGTACACGATGGTATTCGGCGCGTAACATCCAGGCTGGCGTAATATCCCAGCGCATGCCAAAAACAATGTCGTGAGTAAACATTAGCTGTGCGGGTAAAAAAGGTGGGTTTTGGCTAAAAGCGATTCCTTTTCTGTCATTAATATCTTGTGTAGATGAGTCATAGCGTAGAGTCGCTTGTAGATTATCTAAAATACGGTAGCCTGCTTGTACGTACCAATGCTCACTGACAGGTGATATTTCAAAGGTACTACCTGGAGCGAATGGATCGGGAAGCTGGCTGAATTGATTCCACTGTAAAGCATATTCAGCTGTCAAGCTTAAACGTTCGCCATTATATTGGGCGGATAGCATAAAGGAATTAATTCTAGCGTTTAAGTCTTTGTAAGGGTCTAGTGCTTGACCATCATAGCCTAGGGCGAGATTTGCATAACTGAAGGCAAAAACATATTTGCCGTTGTCTATCTCATAATTAAGGTTGGCTAATAAACTTAAGTCGGAAGTTAAATCGCCTTGAATGTTAGGGTTACCTGTAATTGCTGCAAGTAATTCTTTATCGGCAGGGTTGGTTAATCCTAGGTTAAATTTAAAAGTAAAGTTACCTAGGTTGGTATCGTAATCGCTATAGAGCTGCCCACCATCCATAGAAACAAACAGTGCGCGTGAACGTTCAAAATAAGCAAGCGGCAAAAAGATGGTTGGGTGTGTTGCTGCAACATCACGTGTTTCATTATATAAGCCCCAGGGGTTTTTAATTCGCCCAGCGCGTACACCGAACCGCCCCGCACTGTGTCTAAAAAAAGTGTAGTCAATAAACGCAAAATCTAAGGAAACCGTGCCTTCAGGGCCAGTACTTTCGCCTGCTCTTCTATATAAGCCTTGGGCTGCAAAGCTTAAGTTATTTAGGGCTTGATAGGAAATGTTTAAACCAAGCTCAGTTGAACCGGCAGAAACGCTATCTTTACTTTTGCCGTAAACATTATTACCTGTAGTAGAGAATAAACCCTGACTTAAAAAACCATGTATTTGTATATCATCCATCCAGGGTTTTTTATAATCGGCCCACTTAAAGTCATCACTTTCCAATGAGCTAGCGGGTACTGAAACATTTTCTGTAGCCATTGTATTATTGACGGAGAATAATAAACAGCATAAAAAAGTGATGCTTGTAAGGGTGAATTTATTCATGAGACTCACCATTGTCGATATAACCTATAGCATTTTTGGTCTGATTAACGAGCTCTAGCATTTCGGCAGCAGAATCGACAGTGCTAGGTGCTTGACCTGTGCCTGTGTAGGTTAGCCGGTTCCAGGTTCTGCGTAATTGATGAGGGAAAAGGTGTAAGTTTTCTTTTACGAAGCGCTGATGTATAGGGTTGTCATCAGGCATAACAATGACTCGGATTCTTTCGCCATTAGGCCAATATAAAGTGCGCATAGCAAAAACTGAAGCAAGGTTGTGCTGTTGCTCAAGTTGCCTCAGTTGATCAATATTGTCTGGGTGGGTAATAACCTCTAATGCGTGGACGGAATGCGAACTTAAAATAAATAAGCAGGCACACAAAAATAGGCAGAAAGTACGCTGTTTTTTAAGTGTAGAGGAGGTGTTAAATAATCTAAAGTCCATAAGTAAGTTTTAGCACTTTTATATTGCAAAGACAATGTAATTTTATGTGGATTCACTCAAGCGTAGTGCAACTTCAATAAATTGCTTATTTTGAAGCTGATAGCCGCGGATTTCCATGATGCCCTTAATATTAAGAGAGATAATTAAATACAATGCTTCGGGGTAGTTGGCTTGGTGTAAGTCTGTTTGTGATGGTATCGCAGGTGCAGTGGGGTGCGAATGATAAATAGCAAAAAGCTGCTCTTGCTTGTTACGTATATCTGCCATTGCTTTAATTTGTTGCTGAGCATCTAAATTAAAAAATTCAGTGGGCTTAGTTGCTGTATTTTTTATAGGGTAAGATTGAGTGGCAATATTATTTTTGCTACTCACTAGACCGCAGACTTCTTCCTTTGGTGTTTGTTGTGCGTGATGAAGTAAGTTTTGTACTATTTTTCTGGGGATGGATATTTCATTCATGGAATTTGACATAAGATTTTTAAGTATTAGATCGCCATTGTGCATAACTTATTCGAGCTTGGCCGGATAAATCATTGAGGCAATGAATATTGTAATAATTATTTTCAGAGAGAATAGTATTAACCGCGTTTTTTTGGTCGTAGCCATGTTCTAAAATTAGATAGGCCTCTTGTTTTAAATACACTTTGCTCTGCTGTGCTATATAAATAATATCTTGTAAGCCTTGTTGTTGTGCAATTAATGCGCTATTTGGCTCAAATCGCACATCACCTTGTTGTAAGTGCGGATCGCTAGAGTTTATATACGGAGGGTTACTGACAATAAAATCAAATTTCTGCTTGGGGATGTCGGTAAACCAGTCGCTTTGTATAAAGCTAATTTGTGGCGTTTGGTTTAATGCTGCATTTTGTTTAGCGATGTTTAAAGCAGCGCTACTCTTATCAACAGCGGTAACCTGAATATATCTTCTTTCTGCTGCTAGGGTGATGGCAATAATGCCTGATCCAGTACCTAAATCAAGTAAAGAGTTGCTTGCTTTATCGTCAATTAAATCTAAACAAAGCTCGATCAGGGTTTCAGTTTCAGGGCGAGGGATCAGTACTGCTGGCGTTGTAATGAAATCACGTGACCAAAATTCGCGCGTTCCTGTTAGATAGGCTACCGGCGTCCCTTGTAAGCGCTTTTTGAAAAGTTGCTGGAACTGACCGAATTGCTCGTTAGTTAGTTGTTTTTCTGGCCATGCGCGTAAATGGCTACGGTCTTTTTTTAAAATATGGCACAGCAATATCTCAACGTCAATTTGAGCTGAATCTGAGCTAGCGTGTAATTGCTGGCTAGACTCAGTGAGTAGGTTTTGGATAGTGTGCATAAATTAGAGCTAAGCCTCATCGCCTAGCTGTGTTAATTGCTCTGCTTGATGCTCACTGATAAGTGGTTCAATCACATGGTTTAAAGCGCCTTGCATGATTTCATCTAATTTATACAGTGTTAAGTTGATGCGGTGATCCGTCATGCGCCCTTGTGGATAATTATAGGTGCGAATGCGCTCAGAGCGGTCACCACTACCGACTTGTAATTTCCTATTTTCTGAATTCTCGGCATGCTGCTTATCTTGTTGCACAGAAAGTAAGCGTGACTGCAATACAGACAAGGCTTGCGCTTTATTTTTGTGCTGTGAACGACCGTCTTGGCACTCGACAACTAAACCAGTAGGTAAATGGGTAACACGAATAGCTGAGTCGGTTTTATTGACGTGCTGACCACCGGCGCCAGAGGCGCGAAACGTGTCAATACGTAAGTCGCTTGGGTTGATCTCAATATTATCAATTTCAGCGGCTTCTGGCATGACAGCGACGGTGCAGGCTGAAGTGTGTACTCGACCTTGAGATTCGGTTTCAGGAACGCGCTGTACGCGGTGTACGCCGGCTTCAAATTTTAGTTTGGAATAAACATCTTGTCCGCTGATACGTAGAATAATTTCTTTAAAACCGCCGTGGTCTCCGCGTGTTTCACTCGTTGTTTCTATTTTCCAGCCTTGGTTTTCTGCATAACGGGTGTACATGCGTGCTAAATCGCCCGAGAAAATTGCCGCTTCATCGCCGCCGGTACCCGCGCGAACTTCTAAATAAATATTACGGTTGTCGTTAGGATCACGCGGTAATAAAAGAATTTGTAATTCGCTTTCTAAACGCGCTTGTTCTGCTTTGGCTTCGGCAATTTCTTCTTTCGCCATCTCACGCATTTCATCATCGTCTTCTTCCAGCATCTCTTGAGCTGTGCTAATGCTTTCTTCCGTTTCTATATAGCTTTTATAGCAATCGACGAGTGGGTTGATTTGTGAGTATTCTTGGCTGAGTGAGCGGAATTGATTTTGATCTGACTGTATTTCTGGCTGAGAAAGCAATACGGCGATTTCATCGAAACGATCGTGAAGATTTTCGAGTTTAAGTTTTATTGATGATTTCATAAGTTTAGTCAGCTAAATTGAATATTTCTCTTGCAGCAGCAATAAGTTCGTGACGTTCGTTTTCACTGGCTTTTCTTAATTGAGTACAGGGAGTGTGAGTTAATTTATTGGTTAATGTATGCGCAAGCTGCTGTAAAACAGCCTCGGGAGCTGTGCCATTTTTTAAGGCAGAGAGTGCTTTATTCAGACTTTCTTGTTGGTGTTGAGCTGCTTGCTGGCGATAATCAACAATAGTTGATTGGCCTGATTGAGCTTTTATCCAAGATGAAAAATTTTCAACTCGGGTATCAATTATTTCTTCTGCCTGCTCAGCTGCAAGGCGGCGGGAATTTAAGTTATCGCTAATAATATTTTGTAGGTCGTCTACGGTGTAAAGGTAGACGTCATTAAGCTTGGCAACTTCGGGCTCAATATCGCGAGGGACAGCAAGATCAACCATAAACATCGGTTTATGTTTGCGCTGTTTAATGGCGCTTTCTACCAAGCCCTTACCTAAAATAGGCAGTTGGCTTGCGGTTGAAGATACAATAATATCGGCATCAGCAATGTGTAAGGCTAAGTCAGATAAGGGGATTGCATAGCCGTCAAATTGTTTAGCTAAATTATGCGCTTTATCGTAAGTGCGGTTAGCAATGATAATGCGCTGAATGCCATTTTGATGTAGATGGCGCGCAGTAAGTTCGATTGTTTCACCTGCGCCAATGAGAATCGCGGTTTGCTGACCTAAATCATCAAAAATTTGTTTACTTAATTGAACGGCGGCAAAAGCAACTGATACCGAACTAGAGCCTATTTCAGTATCGGTGCGTACTTTTTTAGCGGTAGAGAAGGTATGTTGAAAAAGTTTACTTAGATCTTTGCCTAATGTGCCGGCGGTATTCGCAGTGTGGTAGGCAGTTTTAATCTGCCCTAAAATTTGTGGCTCGCCGAGAATCATCGATTCTAAGCCGCTGGCGACACGAAATATATGCCTAATTAAGGCATTATCAATGTGCGTGTACAGGTAGGGTTGAAAGTCAGTTGGGTTGAGTTGGTGATGTTGTGCTATCCAGTCTATGACGGGATGGGGGTTGTTATCATCGAGTGCACAGTATATTTCTGTGCGATTACAAGTGGATAAAATAGCAGCTTCTGATATGTTTGGCTGCTGCCATAGATCCTTTACAGCTGTAGACAAGGTTTCGGCAGGAAACGCAAGCTGTTCACGAATGGAAACAGGAGCTGTTGTATAATTAATGCCGAGAGCAAGAAGAGTCATTAATGCCTGTTGAAGTAAAGAAATGGAAAGGTAGAATAAGCTTGTAAACTTCTATTCTAAGGAATTTTATAGATTTAGCCAAATAGAATACTTGCTTATTAAAGTTATTAACTAAATTATAGAATGTGATAATGTATTTTTAATCCATTGCAATTTGAGTCAAAAAGGAATTTCATTGAAAGTTATAAAGATAATAGCGTTGAATAGTTTTTTTATGTTGGCCGCCTGTGCTGGGCTAGAGATGAAACCGGAAAAAGAAGCGGCGGTTGATGTAAAAAAAGCAAAGGAAAGTATTGAGCTCGAAAAGCAAACGGCGATCAGCCCTAAAGTTATGTTTTTATTGCTTACCGCAGAGGTTGCTGGGCAACGAGGGCAGTATGGAATTGCTTTGGATGGTTATTTACGAGCTGCGGCAATCGAAAAAGATATAGATGTTATCAAAAGGTCGGCAAGTATTGCGGTTTTTTTACAGGATGAGAAAAAATTAGATGAAGCTGTGGGGTATTGGCTAGAAATCGATGAAAATGATTTGGAGGCGCGACACTTAAAAGCAGTGGCTGCAATTCAGGGTGGCAGAAATGTAGTTGCCATAGAGCAGATTAATTTCATTTTAGATAAGGCGCCGCAAGATTTTGATGTGCGCATGCAAATTATAGTCAAAAATTTGCGTAAGCAAGAGAGCTTTCGGGTTGCTTATGATGTTTTTACTACGCTAAGTGCGCAGCACCCAGCTAATGAATCATTTTATTTTATCTTGGCTTATTTAGATTATCAGGCAAAGCAATATTTACCTGCACAACAGAAATTAAAGCAAGCGTTAGAGATTAAGAGTCACTGGGTAAAGGCATTATTGTTACAAGGGCAGGTTTATATTGGGCAAAATAAACTGGAGTTAGCAACAGAGTCTTTGCAGCAAGCTGTTGCTGAGGAAGAGAATGCTAAAATAAGTGAGCAAATAGCTCAGCTGCTAATCAATCAGAATAGATTTAATGAGGCGCTAGATGTCTTGGATGAATTGAGTGATAAAAACCCAGGAAATAACGCGATTAAGATGCAGCAAGCTTTAGTGATGTTGCAGTTGGATAGTGGGAGTGATGGGGCGGAAAAAATATTATTAGAGCTGGTGGAAGTCGCTAAATATAGGGATCAGTGCTTATATTATTTAGGGCGGATAGCGGTAAGTAAAAAGCAACACCAAAGTGCACTGAACTGGTTTGATGCAGTGGCTGAGGGGAAATATAAGTACGAAGCAAATGTTAGTGTTGTGCTAGTGTTGATGAAAGAAAATCGGCTGAATGAGGCGCTGCTTCGTGTTGAGCAAGTAAAGCAGGCCTACCCTCAGAAGGCGGATAAGTTGGTGCTGATTGAATCTGAAGTGCTGAGTCGAAAAAAACAATATCAACAAGCGTTTGATGTACTTAGTAGTGCGTTATTGAAGTCCCCTGAGAATTCAGATATTTTATATGCCCGTGCACTAATGGCGGAAAAAACAGGCGATATAAAAACACTAGAGGATGATTTAAAATATATTTTAGAAAAACGTCCAAATGATGCAACCGCTTTAAATGCACTGGGGTATACCTTAGTGGATAAAACGCAACGCTATGAGGAGGCTAGGGGGTACATTGAGAAAGCGCTAGCAATTAAACCTAATGAAGCGGTTTTTATAGATAGTTATGGTTGGCTGTTCTTTAAAATGGGGCGATTTGAAGAGGCAAAAAAACAATTAGAAAAAGCGTATGCGTTGCAACCACAAGCGGAAATTGCAGGGCATTTAGTTGAGGTGCTTTCTGCTTTAAATCAGCATAAAGGAGCAAAGGAATTGCTAATGAAGGCATTGAAATTGAATGCTGATGATGACTACTTGCTCGCTTTGAAGCAACAGCTATTGAATGAATAGTTGGCTTCGTTGGATAGGTGTATTTCTATTGTTAGTGATAGGAAGCGCCTGTGTTAAAGCGCCTACATTAGACGTGCAGGAAGTGTGGCAGAAATCTAGTGAATTACTAGTAATTGATGGCTGGGGATTTTATGGTCGAATGCTAATCCGCTCTGATGAAGTGGTCAATGCAAATATAAGCTGGCGGCACGAAAGTCAGCGAGATGAATTGAGTTTATTTGGTTTGCTGGGACTAGGTAAAAAGAAGATTGTTGTTGATTCTAATGGGATTAGCTTGGATGAAGGTGGTGGTGAAAGGGTGTATTCACAAAATGTAGATGAGTTTATTGCGCAAAAATTAGGTTTTTTAGTGCCAATAACAGCGTTAAGACAGTGGGTGCTTGGGCGGCCGCTGAATAGCGTCGCGGTTACAAAAATAGACGGTGGCTTTGAGCAGTTGGGATGGCAAGTTATGGCGGACAGATATAAGCTAACTGCGCTTGGGGTGTTGCCACATAAGTTAAAAGTCAGTAAAAATAATATAAAATTAATCTTAATAATCGATCGATGGGAAAAATAATGATGGATCAAGCTGTCAGTAAACAAGGTTGGGGGCTTAGGTGGTCAGCGCCAGCGAAGCTAAATTTAATGTTGCGTATTACAGGACGTAGAGCAGATGGGTATCACTTGTTACAGACGGTTTTTCAAATAATCGATATCACTGATGGCTTGATTTTTACGGAAAATAAAGAAAACCAAGTTAGTCTGAAAAATCCGATCCCTGGTGTTAATGAAGAAGATGATTTGACTGTGCGGGCAGCAAATATTTTAAAAGCAGAGACGGGATATAAGGGCGGAGTTTGTATCGAGATGGAAAAAAACCTGCCGATGGGGGGTGGGTTGGGCGGTGGAAGTTCGGATGCCGCAACAGTTTTGTTAGTATTAAATAAATTATGGGGCTTAGACTTAGACCAACAAAAACTAATGGAACTCGGCGTGCAATTGGGTGCTGATGTGCCTGTGTTTGTGAATGGGGCTAGTGTTTGGGCGGAAGGTGTCGGCGAGGAGTTGACGGAAATAAGCTTGCCTAATGCATGGTATGTTGTAGTGAAACCGGTATGTCATGTTGATACTGCTAAAATATTTTCAGCAAAAGGATTGACACGCGATAGTGAATCGATCAAAATACCTGACTTTAATGCAGGACAGATTAGAAATGACTGTTCGGAAGTCGTTAGAATGCTTCATAAGGAAGTTGATGAAGCGCTAGAAGAATTGTCTGCTTATGGAGAAGCAAGATTAACAGGAACAGGAGCATGTGTTTTTGTACAATTCGATAATGAAGAGCAAGCAAAGAAAGTTTATGAGCTGTTGCCTTCAAGCAGGGAAAAATATTTAACGCAAGGATTAGCAAACTCACCATTGATAGTTGAAATGAGTGAGGTCTTTAATATCTAAAATTGGGCTGTCGCCAAGCGGTAAGGCACGGGGTTTTGATCTCCGCATACCCAGGTTCGAATCCTGGCAGCCCAGCCAATTTCTCCTAATTAAATCAATTATTTACTAAGTCAAGGTGCTCTATGAGTGATTCTTCAATGATGATTTTTTCTGGGAATGCTCACGTAAAGCTCGCTAGAAAAATTGCACAGCATCTTAATATTCGTCTGGGAATGGCGACTGTTGGTAGATTTAGTGATGGTGAGGTTACGGTAGAGATTGAGGAAAATGTAAGAGATAAAGATATTTTTATTATTCAGCCTACATGTGCGCCGACTAATGAGAATTTAATGGAATTACTGGTGATGATTGATGCGCTAAGGAGGGCGTCAGCATCACGTATAACTGCGGTTATGCCATATTACGGATATGCGAGACAAGATAGAAGGTCGCGTTCAGCAAGGGTGGCTATTTCTGCAAAGTTAGTGGCTAAAATGGTGGGTGTTGCTGGGGCGGATAGAGTTCTGACCGTTGATTTGCATGCTGATCAGATTCAAGGTTTTTTTGATATCCCTGTTGATAATGTTTATGCGTCTCCTCTTTTGCTGGGTGATGTGTGGCGACAAAAGTATAAAGATGTAATTGTAGTTTCACCTGATGTCGGTGGTGTTGTTAGGGCGAGAGCATTAGCAAAGCGATTGGATGATGCTGATCTGGCAATTATTGACAAGCGTCGACCAATGGCGAATGTTGCGCAGGTGATGCATATTATAGGTGATGTTAGTGGTAAAACCTGTATTATGATTGATGATTTAGTTGATACTGCGGGTACGCTTTGTAGTGCGGCGAAAGCATTAAAAGAGCAAGGGGCGGTTAGGGTTGTTGCATATTGCACGCATCCTGTGTTGTCTGGAGCTGCAATAGAAAATTTACGCAACTCTGAATTAGATGAATTGATTGTTACAGATACAATTCCTTTAAATGAAGAGGCGGCAGGATTGGTTAAGATTAGGCAATTAAGTGTTGCTGAAATGTTGGCTGAAACAATTAGAAGAATTTCGGTGGGTGAGTCAGTGAGCTCACTGTATGTTGATTAAAATTTAAGTTACTGTTTGTGGGTGTGGAGAGATAGATGTCTAGTGTTTTTGAATTTGAAGCTGTAAGTAGAGAAAAGAAAGGCACGGGGGCTGCAAAGGCAACTCGTCGCGGTGGTGAAGTTCCTGCGGTTGTTTATGGTGGTTCTGCTGAGCCTGAGCATGTGGTGCTAAGTCATAATGAAGTTGCTAAAAGTTTGGCGAATGAAGCTGTCTATTCGCATGTATTGCAACTTGTTGTTGATGGGAAATCACAGAATGTGATTTTAAAAGATATGCAAAGACATCCTGCAAAAGAGACGGTTTTGCATATGGACTTTTTGCGCATCAATATGAACGAAAAAATTAAAGTTCATGTGCCTTTGCATTTCATTAATGAAGCTGAGTCAATTGGTGTAAAAGCGGGTGGTGTTGTAACTCATTCAGTAGTTGAGATTGAGGTTGCTTGTTTGCCTGGTGTATTGCCTGAGTATATTGAAGTTGATATGGCTGGAATTGATATTGGCGGCTCTGTGCATTTGACTGATATTGTGGTTCCTGAAGGTATTGAAATATTAGCGTTAACGCATGGCGAAGATCATAATCTTCCAGTTGCACAAATTATGCTAACACGATCTTCTGCAAGTGATGATGAAGAGGTTGTTGCTGCTGCTGAAGAAGATGATTCTGCTGCTGAGTAGTGATTAAGTTGGTTGTTGGCCTGGGTAATCCAGGGCAAAAATACTCAAAAACCCGGCATAATGCTGGGTTTTTGTTGTTAGATGAGTTGGCGAGAATTGAGGGGCGGGAGTTTTCCTTGCAGTCTCGATTTTTAGGGAGTTTGGCTGAGGTCGTTACTTCGGTAGGAAAGGTTTATTTGTTAAAGCCAAATACCTTTATGAATCGAAGTGGTCAGTCGGTATCTTTAGTAATGAGGTACTTTAAAATTCTGCCAGAAGAAGTGCTGGTTGTGCATGATGAGTTGGATTTCTCGGTTGGCAGGATGAAGCTGAAGTTTTCTGGAGGTCATGGAGGGCATAACGGTTTAAGAGATATTATTGCTGCATTGGGTGGTAAGGATTTCTTAAGGCTCAGAATTGGGATAGATCGTCCTGCTAATGCAAAGTTAGTGGCGGACTATGTGTTATCAGATTTCTCAAAGAAAGATGAAGTAGAGTTTGATGGCTTGGTTGCGCGGTTCGCATCTAAGTTTTTATTGCTGTGTTCGGGTGATTATCAGGCTGTTATGAATGAGATTAATTCTCAGGCATAAAAATAAACTAATTTTGTAGAAAATTAGTTGACAAAAAATAGCTATTATATCATAATGGCTTTTCTGTATGGAGAGGTTCCCGAGCGGCCAAAGGGATCAGACTGTAAATCTGACGGCTCAGCCTTCGGAGGTTCGAATCCTCCCCTCTCCACCATTCAGATATTTTATAGAATATCGCGGGTGTAGTTCAATGGTAGAACTCCAGCCTTCCAAGCTGATCACGTGGGTTCGATTCCCATCACCCGCTCCAAATCAAAAAATTAAGCCCATATAGCTCAGCGGTAGAGCACTTCCTTGGTAAGGAAGAGGTCACCGGTTCAAGTCCAGTTATGGGCTCCAATTTATCAATTGTTGCTAAATATTTAATTTTAAGGTCTTTTGACGATGGCTAAAGAAAAATTTGAACGTACTAAACCCCATGTAAACGTCGGCACAATTGGTCACGTTGATCACGGAAAAACAACTCTAACTGCTGCTTTAACAAAAGTTATGGCAGAGAAAATGGGTGGCGAAGTAAAAGCATTTGATCAAATTGATAATGCACCGGAAGAGCGTGAGCGTGGTATTACGATCGCGACGTCACATGTTGAATATGAATCAGAATCGCGTCATTACGCACACGTTGACTGTCCAGGTCATGCTGATTATGTAAAAAACATGATTACGGGTGCGGCACAAATGGATGGTGCTATTTTAGTATGTGGTGCAACGGATGGACCTATGCCTCAAACAAGAGAGCATATCTTATTATCGCGCCAAGTAGGTGTGCCTTACATTGTTGTATTCTTAAACAAAGCAGACATTCTTGCGGATGATTGTGGTGGTTTAGGAACAGAAGAATATGACGAGATGATTGAGCTTGTTGAAATGGAGCTTCGTGAGTTATTAGACTTATATGAATTTCCTGGTGACGACACGCCAATTATTGTTGGTTCTGCTTTAAAAGCACTAGAAGGCGATGACAGTATCGTTGGTGTTCCATCAGTTGTTAAATTGGTCGAAGCATTAGATACTTATATTCCTGAGCCAGAAAGAGCTGTTGAAGGCGCTTTCATTATGCCAATTGAAGATGTATTCTCAATTTCAGGTCGTGGAAC
>CBDUDV010000015.1:0-64416 GCA_965366065.1 uncultured bacterium
ACGTTTATTTTCAAAGTTATTTGAGAGACGATAAAATCAACACTCAACCAACAAGAAAACCAACCTCAACTGATTCCGAAGAACCAAACCTTAATCTCTTAAGGAGCCGACCATTATAACCAGAAGAAATAATTTAGCAAGCTTTTATTTTCACAAACGTTAAATCCGAATTCATTACAAAGAAGAGACAATAAAGATTAGGTAAAAACCTAAGCTCAAAACCTCAAAAACAAATCGCCTTTAAAATCCAACTCTCCGACAGACTTCGTTGAAGAGCTGGCCATTATACAACTATCACAACTTCCGTCAAGCGTTTATTTTTACTTTAGCGAACTTTCTTTTCCCCACTTGATATATATGCTCTGCACCCACTTGAATCATTAGCTTATTATCAGATATTTTCTCGCCATCAATCTTTACAGCGCCCTGCTTAATCATTCTATTGGAGTCTGACGTACTTGAAGTTAGACCTGCATCCTTTAATAAGGAGGCAATAGTATAAGCCTCCTCTCCTTCTGTGCTTAATGCTATTTCATTAATATCATCGGGGATTGCTCCGCGCTTAAACTGTGCTTCAAAATCATCCAACGCTTTAATAGCGGCTGCCTCATCATGAAACCTTGTTATGATTTCTTGTGCCAACTTAACTTTATAGTTGCGCGGATTGGCCCCTGCATTGCACTCGTCATGCCATACATTAATCTCATCCATCGGTCTAAAACTCAGTAACTCAAAGTAACGCCACATTAAATCATCCGAAATCGACATGATTTTACCGAACATATCATTCGGAGCATCTGATATACCTATATAGTTGTTTAAGGACTTAGACATTTTTTGCACACCATCTAATCCCTCTAATATAGGCATAGTCATTACTACTTGTGGTGACTGCCCATACACTTCTTGTAACTGCCTACCGACAAGTAAGTTAAATTTTTGATCTGTCCCACCTAATTCAATATCAGCTTTCATTGCTACCGAATCATAGCCTTGAATTAATGGATATAAGAATTCATGAATAGCTATTGATTGACCGCTTTTATATCGCTTACTAAAATCGTCGCGCTCCAACATTCTCGCAACCGTATGCTTAGCAGTCAATTGCACAAATTCAGCAGGACTCATTTCATTCATCCACTCTGAATTAAACATAATTTTAGTTTTATCAGAGTCTAATATTTTAAAAACTTGCTCTTGATAGCTTTTTGCATTTTCAATCACTTGCTCTTTTGTTAAAGGCTTTCTTGTCACATTTTTACCGGTAGGGTCTCCTATCATGCCAGTAAAATCCCCAATTAAGAACAGCACTTCATGCCCTAAGTCTTGAAACTGCTTTAACTTATTAATTAGTACGGTATGCCCTAAATGCAAATCAGGTGCCGTTGGATCAAACCCCGCTTTGATGCGTAGCGGTCTATTTTCCGATAATTTTTTTACCAACTGCGCTTCTAATAAAACTTCCTCTGTTCCACGCTTTAATAGCTCCAACACATCTTCTTGCAATTTATTCACCTTTACCATTTAACTATCGTCAATTATCTTTATATAATAGAGCATTCCCACGTAAACATCTTATAATCGAAAAATGCACTATAAAAACACCTATTATCACTCAAAACGTGGAACTGCGAAGAAAAAAAAATCGCCTTTAAAGTTAATTCTTATCGCTTTCTTTTCCACTACTTCCATTATTGCTAGTTATATCTTTTTCTCTCCCGACACTGATCGTACAACGGAAGCTCCGTTAGTACTTGCTATTCCCGAGCTACCCAATAACAAACAAGCCGCACTTGAACTCGGTATTACCCAGCCAAAAATATCTCATAAAAAAGATACTACACACAGCTTACAAAGCTTATCGACTATCTGGCAAAAACATGAGATTAAAAGAGGCGAAAGCTTATCTCTTATTTTTTCAAAAAACAATCTTAGTAAGTCAGACTTACATAAAATTGTTCATGCCAATGAAATAGGCCCTCAATTTGCGGCTATTTCACCAGGGAAAAACCTATTAATTGGCCTTAATATTTCAGGTCATTTAAGTCACCTTGTTTATCAAATTAATTTATCTGAATCTATCAAAGCAACTCGCTTAGAGGATGGTAGCTTCAAGGTTGAAAAGGAACACAAGCCAATTGAAACCCGACTTGCACGTGCATCAGGCACAATTGACTCCTCTCTTTTTTGGGCGGGAAAAGAGGCTGGCTTAAGCGACTCCATCATCATGCAGTTAACTAATATATTTGCATGGGATATCGATTTTGCCCTTAACCTGCGTACTGGTGATCAATTTTCAGTTCTCTATGTAGAGCACTTTATTGATAACAAACCTTTTAGAACAGGCGAAATACTGGCTGCTGAGTTTATAAACCGAGGTCATTCTATTAAAGCAGTACGCCATCAAGACCCAAGCGGAAAAATTAATTACTATTCTCCCGACGGAAGCAGTATGCGCAAAGCATTTCTACGCACTCCGATTGATTTTGCTCGCGTTAGCTCTCGATTTAACCTTAGACGTAAACACCCTGTTTTAAATAAGATTCGAGCACACAAAGGCGTTGATTACGCCGCGAGAAAAGGCACCCCTATTAAATCGACAGGCGATGGTAAGATCATTTTTCGCGGTAAAAAAGGCGGCTATGGCAATGTCGTTATCATTAAACATGGGCAAGGATACAGCACTCTGTATGCCCATATGTCTAAATTTAAACGCGGCCAGCATATTGGCACTCGCGTAAATCAGGGCAATATTATTGGTTACGTCGGAAAATCAGGCTTAGCTACTGGCGCACATTTGCACTATGAATTTCGTGTTAATGGCGTGCATCGCAATCCTCTGACCGTGAAATTTCCTGATGCAACCCCTATCAATAGAAAATACAGAGCTGATTTCATGGAAAAATCTAAAGAATTATTTACACAGCTTGCTGAAATTCAAATAAAAATAGCCAGTACAACGTCAGAAGAATAAAATGCAATCTCATTATTATATTGGCCTGATGTCAGGAACCAGCCTTGATGGAATAGATGCAGGCCTTTATGATTTTAGTGAACAACACACAAAAGCCATTAGTTTTTACTACCAAGCTTACCCCGAAGAAATTAAACATAAAATACGCCAATTCTCTCAAGCGACTGCGCCACTTTCTATCGCCGAGTTCGGTAGCTTAGATACACAATTGGGTGAATTTTACGCACAAGCCTGCCTTAATCTATTGGCGCAAGCGAAAATACCTTCGAATCACATAAGGGCCATTGGTAGCCATGGGCAAACATTGTACCACTCACCTAATTCAACACACCCGTTTAGCTTACAAATTGGCGACCCAAATATTATTTGCCAAAGAACAGGCATTACCACCATTGCCGATTTCCGTCGTAAAGACATCGCTGCTGGCGGGCAAGGCGCTCCTTTAGTTCCCGCCTTTCATCGCGCGCTGTTTGCTAATCCGCAGCAAAATAACCTTATTATCAATATCGGTGGTATAGCAAATATTACCTATCTACCTAAAGACCCAATACAAACTATATTTGGTTTTGATACCGGCCCCGGTAACACATTAATGAATAGCTGGATTATGCAACATCAGCAAAAAAACTATGATAACAATGGCGACTGGGCTGCTTCCGGCGCTGTACAAAAAACACTTTTGGCACAATTTAAAAAAGATGCTTACTTTTCCCAAGCAACTCCTAAAAGTACCGGTACTGAATACTTTTCAGATAGCTGGTTAAAGCAAAACTTATCGAATCAACCTGACTATAGCGCCGAAGATGTTCAACGTACTTTGTGCCAACTAACTGCGGAAACAATCGCAGACGCGATATTAAAGACTGCCCCCGAAACAGATACTGCTTATATTTGTGGTGGCGGGGTTCATAACAAATTACTAATTAAGAGCTTATCCGAACAACTAGACTTTCCTGTCTTATCGACTGAAGCGCTTGGCGTACACCCCGATCAGGTAGAGGCTATGGCTTTTGCTTGGCTAGCAAAACAAACCTTTAACGGACTCACTGGCAATTTACCTGAAGCAACCGGAGCTAATAGCCCTGTTATTTTAGGTGCCATTTACCAAGCATAATCATTATGAATCGACTCATTTTTTACACTTACCTATTTTTCTTTTCATCATTCGCTACAGCAAACCCTGCGATGATTGATACCTTCATCGGTGGCACGCTCGATACTTGGGAGCAGAAGTCTTTTGCGGGTTACACCGATTACAAAATTACTGACTTAGGCTTGCAAGCTACCAGCGAATCATCCGCTTCTAGCCTTTATAAAGAAGTGCATATAGATTTAGAAAAAACGCCCATACTCAACTGGTCTTGGCGTATTAATAAAAAGCTGGATGTCGCAGATGAAACCATCAAACAAGGCGATGATTTTTCTGCACGCGTTTACGTCATCGTAAAAGGGAAGTGGGGATTTTGGCAAACTAAGTCCCTCATTTATGTCTGGAGTAGTCATATGACTAAATTCCAATTTTGCGAAAGCCCTTATGCGGGTAGCAGCGTTGTAGAAATTGCCTTACGCACACAATCCGATCAATTAAAACATTGGTATACAGAAAAGCGCAATGTATTAGAAGACATTAGACATCATTTTGGCAATGATATTCGTACTATTGATGCTGTAGCCATCATGACTGACACCGACAATACCAAAGGTTCTGCATTAAGCTATTATAAAAACCTTTATTTTAGCGGAAATTAAAACCGATTCTTATTCACCCCCAACCTAACACCATCCGGTCTGAATTAATTCAGATACACGCCCTTCAATCACATCCCTAACTTCATTAAACTCTGATGCTTCCATAAATTTAGGATCAGGGATAGCCCAATCTAATCGATGCTTTGCTCTCACATCCGGACACTCATCCCCACAGCCCATGGTAATGGCATAGTCATAATAAATATCAGGAATTTCCTGCAATGATTTAGACTGATGTGCATTTAAGTCATACCCTATATCGCGCATGGCTTTTATGGCTTTATCATTAATCCTCCCAGATGCTTTAGATCCCGCGCTATAAACTTCCATGCGTTTTTCGCCATGTATATTAGCAAAAGCCTCTGCCATTTGACTACGACAAGAATTTTCCACACAGACAAACAATACTTTTTTCATTATCTCTTCTCGCATTAAAGCGCTCCAGTACAGCTAGAACCCTGACCTGCCGTACACCCATAACAGTGATCAGCAATTGAAATAGCTAAATCATTCGGCATATCAATCAATAACTCACTTAAATGAGTCGCTTTTCCCGCTAACGGCAACGCTAGCATTTGATTAAAATCACAATCATAAACATAACCTTGCCAATCAACATTAATCAGTGACTTACACATCACCTGAGGCAGGTTTTCAGCTTGATACGCTTGTTTTAATTTATTCATATATTCATCAAACTGGCCTTTTGAATCCAGCACAGAGCCAAAGCGTTGAATCGGCATATTTGTAATGGTAAACAATTCATTAAACTGTATATCAAATTGCTCATTTAAAAATTGTCGATATGCTTCTTGCAACTCAAACTGTGGTGCAGGTAAGTTCAAACCTTGCGGATTAAACACTAAATTTAATAGCAAGCCACTACCTTGCTTACCATAGCCCAGTGAATTTAGCTTTTGTAAGGCTTTAATCGATGTACTAAACACGCCTTTACCACGCTGCGCATCAACATTATCTTCTAAATAACAAGGTAAAGAAGCAATTACTTCTACTTGCTGTTCCGCTAAAAAATTGGCGACATCTTCATAGCCCGGCTCTTCTAAAATTGTCGGGTTACAGCGATCCATCACATGCAACCCTTGCTGTTTTGCTGCTTTCACTAGCCATTTAAAATCTGGATTCATTTCTGGTGAACCGCCAGTTAAATCCAAATACTTGAGCTGATATTTATCTGCAAACTGCAAAGCAATTTGCATCGTTTCACGGCTCATCAATTCAGTACGATTAGGTCCTGCATTAACATGGCAATGCGTACAACTTAGGTTACACAAATATCCTAAATTCATTTGCAAAGTACTTAACTGCCCTCGCTTAATTTTAGGAAAGTCACTATTCAACAACAAAGGTTTTACATCACGCATATTAATAATTTATTTGTTAGAGCTAATACCATGCAACTTATACGTGGCAGGCTAAATGATTGTTTGTAAAAAATGACTCAATTGATTTTGCTCTTCGCTAGGTGCTGCAAGCGCTAATAAACTCGCTTGCAATGCTTTCAAGTCAGCAACTTCATCCACATCGCGCAAAGTGCCAAGCATTTTTAAATCCGCTAATGGCTGAATAGCATTCAAAAAATGCTCGCCAGTTTCTGGCTGGCTATAAATCACATCCGTCCAAATGGCCTCTGGAATAACAAAATTACTGCCAAACAACCAAAAACCACCATCGGCACTGGGCCCATAAACCAGTTTTTTTTCCTGCCTATTATCTAAATAAGCTGACGCTTTTAATAATTCAGACACTTCCATTTGCGGAATATCAGCGCCAACTAATAAAACAAAATCATATTTTATTAATAGCTGCTGATAGATCGCGCGCATCCGCTCACCTAGACCACCTTCACCCTGCCATAAGCAAGGTAAATCTTGCCAATCCGCATGCGCTAAGGCCTCTTTTTCCGCAACCGCATAATAAGCAGTCACGTCACTGTTCAGACTTAAACCTTTTGTTGCAGCAGCAACACAGCGCGTTGCCGCCAAATGAAAGCCTTCCGCACTCGCCGTGCCAATAGTTTTAGCCAAGCGTGTTTTTAAGGGTGATAAGCCGACCGTTTTAACAAATATTGCAACTGCACCTTGCATGCTGAGTTAACAACAAGATGATCTTGGCTCAACGGGCGCAGTCATCACACTCGGTTCACAATCAAATAAACCAAAATGCGTTGCTTTATCACCAACCATTTCAAAGTGCTGTCCGTAACGACTTAATGCCAACATATCAAAAGAGTTTCCACAAACACGCAAGGGCTTACCTGTTTCAAAGTGATGATGATCATCTAAGTCAAAGGCATGTGGATGTTCTGCGATAGTGCCTTTATAAATAGCTAACTGACCAAAATCTTCACAACGATCTTCTAAAGGCATTTTGAAAGCACGAATAGTAATCGACTTAAATGTCACCATGCCAATTTTAGCTTCAACTTCTGCATCTTCTAAAGCAATCGGACTTTCTTTAACAACGCGTACATCAGGGCAACCTAACTTTTGCATGAGTCGGCGAAAATCTTCCCAATATAATGCGCCACCTAAGCATTCACCCAATAAAATAGGGTCTGTTTTTAATGCCTCAGGAATTCGTCTATCGGCATAAACATCAGAAAAATAGATTTCTCCACCTGGCTTTAATACGCGCAATATTTCCGAAAGAACCTTTTCTTTATCTGCAGATAAATTAATCACGCAGTTAGAGACGACCAAATCAATAGAATTATCAGCAATGCCCGCTGTTGCTAAATCTTCAATTTTGCCTTTTTTAAAATCAACATTGGAGGTTTTATATCCATAACGCTCTGCATGCCAATCACGGTATTCATTAGCAACCTCAAGTTGCTCATCCGTCATATCAACACCGACAACACGCCCTGCTTCTCCCACCAGTCGGGATAATAAATAGCAATCGCGACCTGTTCCACAGCCCAAATCTAAAACGGTACTGCCTTCTAAAGCCGGTGGTAGCGGTGTTCCACAGCCATAATAACGCGCAACCACTTCTGGATGTAGATCAGATAATAAAGGGCGCAGGTAAACAGGGACAGAATCTAAAGTACAACAAGCGCTAGTTTTTAAATCATCGCTAGATTGCAGCACTTGGCCATAATAATTTTGTACAGATTCAGTAATTGCAGTATCAGTCATATAATTTCCAAAAAATAAAAAAATCACGCGTTTCTAAGCTGAAAGCGCATTCCTATTTAAAATTATATAGTGAGTCGTACGGGAGACGAAATCCTTACATCGAATTTCTAAAAAAGATTATCTATTATGCTGCCGAATTAAGCTTTAATTCCAGAGAGCAACATAAGATTAGGAGTGAGTAGTCGAGATGATACGGCTATTTGCACAGACTAGATAGCCTGTGCAAAACAATAATTTTATTTAAGTAGAGAATGAAGAACCACAACCACAGGTTGTCGCTGCATTCGGGTTACGAATAACAAACTGCGATCCCGATAAATCTTCTTTATAGTCAATTTCAGCACCATTCAAATACTGAATACTCATAGAATCAATCAGTACTGTTACGCCATCATTTTCTACTTGCGTATCGTCTTCAGCCACTTCTTCATCAAATGTAAAGCCATATTGAAAACCCGAGCAACCGCCGCCTGAAATATAAACGCGCAATTTCAGATCATCATTGCCTTCTTCAGCAATTAAACTGCCTACTTTTTTTGCCGCATTGTCTGTAAAAATAATAGGATCTGCCATTTTTATTACCTGTTAAATAATTGTTATCTTTGGGATTATGCCAATCCCTAGTATTTTAGTCAAGAATTAAGGATACAAAGCTATGGTCTGCAAACCTTGTGTTTCATTAAAGCCAAACATTAAATTCATATTTTGCACGGCTTGCCCCGCCGCGCCTTTCACTAAATTATCGATCACCGATAAAACCACTACGGTATCACTCTCTTGCGGCGTTAAAACAGCAATTTGGCAATGATTACTACCGCGCACATTACGTGTATCTGGGTGCACGCCTGTGGGTAAAACATCGACAAAAGGCTCATCTGCATAACGCTGCTCATACAGTGTTTGTAATCCTTGCGCGTCTTTATTAATGAATGTTGCATATAAAGTTGCATGTATGCCACGGATCATCGGCACTAAATGCGGCACAAAAGTAAGGCCTACCTCTTTCTTAGCTACTGCCGATAATCCTTGCTTAATTTCCGGCAAGTGTCGATGTCCTGCGGCAGCATAAGCCTTAAAACTTTCACCTGTTTCGCTCATTAGTGCCGAGACCTGTGCTGAACGCCCCGCGCCACTGACCCCTGATTTAACATCAGCAATTAAGTGCTGCGTATCAATTAAATTATTTTCTATTAGAGGTAAAAATCCGAGCTGCGTTGCGGTTGGGTAACACCCTGGGCAAGCGATTAAATTTGCTTGTGCTATTTTTGAGCGATTAATTTCTGGCAAGCCATAAACCGCGTCTTTGATTAAATCAGGGCAAGCATGCTCCATTCCATACCATTTCGACCACTCGGCAACATCTGTAATTCTAAAATCGGCGGATAAATCAATCACCTTTACGCCACGCGTCAATAAAGCTTCTGCCATCTTCATTGCCGTGCCATTCGGAGTCGCAAAAAACACCACATCACAATTAGCTAGGGTTTCTAATTCGGGCTTAGTAAAACATAAGTCTAACTGCCCGCGTAGATTTGGGTATAAAGCATCGACACGCAAACCATCATCAGAACGTGAAGTCACCACAGTGATTTCTACGTCTCTATGTAAAACCAAAAGGCGCAATAACTCAACGCCTGTGTAACCTGTTCCGCCAACTATGCCTGCTTGAATCATGATTTAACCTGTGTGAACTATTTAATAACTGCTATTTTACCTTAAAACTACGCCACTATTAATAGCAGACTGAAGTCTGCGCGCCATTTTGAATTTATTTTAGGCATAAAAAAAGGGCGGACTAAAAAGCCCACCCTCTTTTGTATGGATATATCTTTTAAGTTGTTTTACTTAGAAGCCTATACCAACATAACCACCAGTAGTTAAACCACCAACACTAGTACCATCTAAGTTTTCACCGATAGTTAGGTTATAACGGAAATCAGCACCTACATAAATGCTTCTCCATACATTATAATCAGCACCTAATGCAAAATGCATAGAAGGCTCTAATACGGTTACACCGTCAGAAGGCGGGCTAATTACGTGCATTGCAAAACCAACAGGAACAATCCAAGGTCTGAATTTGCTACCTTTCATAAATTTAACTTTTGGAGATGCTGCTAATGTAAACTGACTAACAGTTACTGAACCTGCTCCAATAGTTAAATCATGAGTAGCGTTTGTAACTGTACCTACAACTGTTTGCAATGGGTTTGCAACTTGATTTTGTCTATCAAACTCTTTGTATTCAAACATTAATTCAGCAAGAATCTCTGTTCCATCATGAAAACCAAAAGCATCATCACTTAAAGCAAAATCAAAACCTGCACCAAAGTACCAAGCATCATGACTACCGTTTGATTGACCTGCAGCTCCAGCTGTATCAGTTAAAATATCGCCATAACGATTTGAATCGTTTCTCGCATAACCACCACGGAAGAATACCATATTGCCATTATCTGCAGCCGTTGATCTTACCGCTTCAGCACTTTCTAATTTAGCAATACGTGCATTTAAATCTGAAATTTGATCTGCATTAACTGGCGCAGATGTTAAAACTGCAGCACCAAGCGCGGCAACAAGCCCTAGAGCTGTTTTTGTTTTTTTAATCATATCTTTCCCCAAAGGTTTAAATTAAATGTTTCATTTTTGCAACAAATTTACTACGGAATGATAATACCAACAAACAGCACCGCTATGCAAGCAATAATTAACTTTTAAATAACCTTAATTATCAGTAACTAACAAGTCTTTTCTAAATTAAACTCTATTTTTTGTTTTTTGTAACAAAAAAACAACAGATAAATTTAAGTTAATCCCTCTATTCTTGATCAAAAATCCCTTATTTTTTCTGTGCTAACTTTAGCCTATATAAGGCGGAAATATCTTCTTCAGAAAAACCCATACACATCAATTGCTCGTAATCAGCTACGGTTTTCTCAACTAAACTCAAGTCAGCTAAATTGGCTTTTGCCATAGCCTGGCAAATTTTTAAGTCTTTATGATGCAATTTAAGCTTAAAACCTATGTCATATTTATTTTGCGCCATCGATAGGCCACGATTATCCAAGAACCAGTTTCCTGCCGCCCCTTTGGAAACCACATCAATCACTTTCTCCATAGGCAAGCCTTCTGCTTCTGCAAAAGCCAGTGCCTCCGTAACCGCTTGATTAATTCCTGCTGCCATTATTTGATTAACCGCTTTTGTGCCTTGCCCTGCCCCTGTCGCTCCCATATAAATAATACGCGCGCACATAGTCTCTAAAAGAGGCGTCACTTGAGCCAGAATAGCTTCATCACCGCCCACCATCATCGCTAGTGATCCATTTTTCGCCCCTTCCACCCCCCCAGAAACAGGCGCATCTAAATAGTGTGCTTGTTTAGCACTTAATAATTCAGCCGCTTTTTTTGCCGTTAAGCTACTAATGGTCGAGCTATCTACTACTATCGTACCCGGTTTGATATAAGCTAATAAGCTATCGATCACTTCAAGCACATCCGCATCTGCCGAGATACATATAAAGATAAGCTCAACTTGAGTCGCAAGTTCTGCTATCGAATGTACTATCGTGATATGAGTTTCTTGCGCCAAAGCCTCTGCTTTAGCAAAAGCTCTATTCCAAACTAAAGTTTGATAACCGGCTTTTGCTAAATTTTTAGCCATGCCAGAGCCCATTGCACCTAAACCAATAAATCCAACTTTCATTTTTTACTCTTTATATTAATATCGACAGATAAGCCTTAATGCGACGGCTTATATAGACAGGTATTTAACTAGAAACACTAAAATTTTTCTCTTTCATAAGCCCCTAAACTGATGTTAGGAGCAGGGTATGAAAAATAAGTTCATGTTTTATTTTATAACTTGTACCGAGTCAACTTCTATCTTGGTTGCAGAGAATAATTCCTTATCCACTTCTCCCATAATGCGTATTTTTGCTTGCGGGGTAACAACAATGCCATGAAAGTCTTTAGATTCGATTTCAATTTCAATCTCACCGGTGCTATCTGTAAACAAATAGTGTTCCGATTTAATTTGCTTAACAATAAAGCCTTCAAGCGTGACTTTATCATCATCACTCATAGAGCTAACCGCTTTCACGGTTGTAAGGCTTGTTACTGCTCCAGGGCCTTGAAATTCAGCGAGTAGATTAGCTGAAAAAAACAACCCAACTAGAAATATTGATAATTTGGTTTTCATATTATTGCCTTGTTCATCACCCAAAAAAAACACCTAAATAAACCGTAGGATGGGCAAAGGGATTTTTCGTGCCCATCTATTTATAGTATAAGTGATGGGCACGGGATAAAGCCCCTTTGCCCATCCTACAATTCACGCATTTTAAACGCTTAATAACACATCTACTCCAGAAGCTGGGCAAAGATGCGTAACAGGTAAATCTTGTTTATTTTTCCATGCAGCAACCGCGTCATGCTTTGCACCTGAAACAACAAAAATAAGCTCTTCTGTATTACTCAGTGCTTTTGCACTAATACTCACTCTATCAGCCGGCGGCTTAGGCGAGTTATGCACTGCATGGGTTAATTCTTCGGCATTATGTACATGGCCTGGGAATAAGCTAGCTGTATGCCCATCTTCCCCCATACCTAATAAGACTAAATCAAATTTACCTGCTTGCTCTACATCTTTCGCATAGCTTTCTGCACCTGTTTCTGCGCCTAGCTCTGCAGGAATAGCATGTACCTGAGTTTTAGGAATCGCTACTAAATCTAGCCACTTTTGGTCGGCAACTAAGCTATTACGCTCGGCATCATCAACCGGTAGGCAACGTTCATCACCATGATAAATATGCCACTTGCTCCAGTCTTGTTGTTTAGTTGCTAATAATTGGTACGCTTTTACAGGGGCTGTTCCGCCTGCCAATACGAGCTTGAATGCGCCATTTGCATTAATCGCTTTCTCTGCTGCGACTAAAACACGCTGACATACCGCTTCTGCTAATTGATCAATAGTATCGTAAGGTTTCCAGTTTACTTCTTGTGTCATTTTTCTTCCTGTAAAGTATTGCGCCAATGTTGGCTTTCTTTTTCAAATAAACGGCGCTCGTTAGGTCCCCAAGATCCTGCAGGGTAAGTTTCTATATAGTCACGATCTACCGCCCACTTATTAATAATAGGATCAACTATTTTCCACGCATATTCCACTTCGTCATAGCGCAAAAATAAAGAACGATCGCCTGATACCACATCTAATAACAAACCTTCATACGCATCGGACGCTTGTTCGTCATCATTACGGTAGCTGGCATTCAAATTAACCACGCGAGTTTCCATTTCTAAGCCAGGCTCTTTCACTGTCATTTCCATACGGATACACTCTTCTGGCTGTATGCCTAATAACAGCCAGTTTTGTGTTGCTTTTTGCGCCGCAGTATTACGAAATAATTGTGTCGGTGCATGCCGAAAACAGATAGAAATCGTTGATTGCGCTTTTTCCATGCGTTTACCTGTACGCATATAAAAAGGGACACCACGCCAGCGCCAGTTATCAACATATAGCTTCATCGCTGCGTAGGTTTCTGTCACACTGCCTTCTCTAACACCCTCTTCTTGCGCATAACCTTTAACTTGTTCGCCATCAATTTCACCTGCCGCATATTGCGCGCGAAACGCATGGGCATGGACGGCTTCTTCAGGAATAGGGCGAATCGATTTTAGAACTTTTACTTTTTCATCACGCAAATCTTCCGCATCTAAAGAAACGGGCGGCTCCATTGCCACTAAGGTCAATAATTGCAATAAATGGCTTTGTAACATATCGCGCATTGCACCAGTATGATCGTAATACTGCGCACGACTACCTATCCCTAGCTGCTCTGAATGGGTAATTTGAATATGGTCGATATAATTTCGATTCCATAAAGGCTCGAGCATCGCATTAGCAAATCGATACACTAAAACATTCTGTACCATGCCTTTACCTAGGTAATGGTCAATACGGTAGATTTGTTCTTCACGCAAAAATTGGCTGATTTTATTTTGTAATGAGCGCGCACTTTCTAAATCAGTGCCGAATGGCTTTTCAATGATAACGCGACGCCAAGCCTGTTGCTCATCTAATAACTTAGGCTTACTCAAGCGTTCTATTACACTACTAAAGTCTGAAGGATTAATCGCTAAATAGAATGCCATATTTTGCGGAAACTCATGTGTATCACTGACTAAGTTCGCTAAATCACTATAACATTCAGGTTGTTGCATATCACCTTTGTGATAATACAAGCGTGCAATAAATCGAGTAAACACGCTTTCATCGATACCACCACGTGCTTTCTGCTCTAACATCTCTCTTACTTCAGATATCCACTTTGCTTTATCCCAGTCTCTACGTCCTAAAGAAACAATTTTAGTCTCTTTGGCTAAGCGGTTTTCTACATCAAGATGGTAAAGTGCAGGAATCAATTTTATGCGCGATAAGTTACCCGTTGCACCAAAAATAACATAAGTACAGGATTCTGTTTTCATATGACTTTCCTTTAGAGAGACTTTAGATTAGCAATAAAAGAGGGCAGCGAACGCCACCCTCTTTTTATTATCTACGCATTATAAGTAGTTGATGACATTTTTCCGCCTGTACCTGTCCAATCAGTATGAAAGAACTCACCACGTGGTTTATCTAAACGCTCGTAAGTGTGAGCACCGAAATAATCGCGCTGTGCTTGCAATAGGTTTGCAGGTAAACGCGCACTACGGTAACCATCATAATAAGCTAATGCAGATGAGAACGAAGGCGTTGGTACTGCAAGCTGTACGCCCATCACTACCGCTTCGCGCCAGCCAGCATCAGCCGCTTGAATCGCATTATTAAAGAAATCAGCTAATAATAAGTTTTCCAATTCAGGATTATTATCGTAAGCCGCTTTGATATCATTTAAAAATTGGCTACGAATAATACAACCGCCGCGCCACATCAATGCGATACCACCGTAGTTTAATTTCCAGCCATATTCTTTTTCTGCAGCACGCATTAAACCAAAACCTTGTGCATAAGAAATGATTTTTGCAGCATAAACTGCATCGCCAATCGCTTTGATTGCCGCTACTTTATCGCCAGTAAACTTTTTATTTACTTGCGGTAAGATTTTTGATGCACGTACACGCTCTTCTTTTTGTGCAGATAAACAACGTGCAAAAACAGATTCAGCAATTAAGGTTAATGGCGCACCTAAATCTAAGGCATTAATTCCCGTCCATTTTCCTGTTCCTTTTTGTCCTGCTGTATCTAAAATTTTATCAACCAGCGGCAGTCCATCTTCGTCTTTATAGCCTAGGATATTCGTTGTAATTTCGATTAGGTAAGAATCTAAAACGCCTTTATTCCATTCTTTAAAGACCGCTTGAATCTCATCTGCATTCAGGCCAACACCTTCTGATAGTAACTGGTAAGCTTCACAGATAATCTGCATATCACCATATTCAATGCCGTTATGTACCATTTTTACATAATGACCCGCACCTTCTTCGCCTACCCACTGACAACAAGGCTCACCATCTACTTTTGCAGAGATCGCTTGTAAAATCGGCTGTACGGTTGCCCATGCGGCTTTATTTCCACCCGGCATAATTGAAGGACCGTTACGCGCGCCTTCTTCCCCACCAGAAACACCAGACCCTACATATAAAATGCCTTTTTCTGCTAGATCTACCGTACGGCGATTAGAGTCGGTATATAAAGAGTTTCCGCCATCAATAATAATATCGCCTTCAGCCATTAATGGCGCTAGTTTATCAATATAGCTATCAACAACATCGCCCGCTTTTACCATTAACATGACAACACGCGGACTTTTTAGACTATCAACTAATTCTTGTAGTGAATACGCGGCTGTTACTTGAGTTCCTGCTGCAGGCCCTGCAAGAAAGTCATCTGTTTTCCCTGCCGAGCGATTATGTACAGCGACTTTAAAGCCATGATCATTCATATTTAAAACTAAATTTTGCCCCATTACTGCAAGCCCAACCAACCCTATATCTGCACTCATTACATTACCTTTAATACGTTAAACACGATGAAATTATAAAACCCGAGCACACTCGGACAATTTTTTTGCCTGAATTGATAGTTATAGCCAATATATTGCCGCATATCAATGTTTGATTGCGATATAATTTTATATTATCTTTTTACTTTAAATTTTAAGAGTTTTTATGACTTCCTCTTCAGATAGATGCCTTTGTGGTTCTGGCTTAGATTATGCTCAATGCTGTGGTTTGCTACATGCAGGTGAAAAGCATGCAAGCACGGCCGAAAGCCTGATGCGCGCCCGCTTCACAGCCTATGCCATGCAAAACAGTGAATATTTATTACAATCATGGGAAGCCAGCACACGCCCTGAGTCTATTGATTTTTCAAAAGAAACAGGTGAGTGGAAGCGCTTAGAAATCACTCAAACTAAAAAGGGTTTAAGTAACGACAAAAAAGGCATGGTGGAATTTAAAGCCTTTTTTACTCAAGATGGTGTAGATCGAGTGATGAATGAAATCAGCCGCTTTGTTAAAGTACAACAGCGTTGGTTTTATTTAGATGGTAAAGTAAAGTCGGTTGCCAATACTGAAATGACAGTGAATCAAGGTTTAAACGCACCTTGCGCTTGTGGTAGCGGTAAGAAATTTAAACGTTGCTGTGGAAAATAAGAATTTTTTTAGTTCAGCTAACAAGCGTATGCTACTCTATTAATACTTAAGTATTATTTTAAGGAGTCACTATGTCCACAGCAATTAAAGAAACGACCAGCGTTAAACTAGATAAACAAGCCAAAGAAAATGCGAAACTCGTTTTCAAAGAGCTAGGCATTACAATGGGTGATGCTTTTAATTTATTTTTAAGCCAAGTAAACCTACATCAAGGCATCCCCTTTGAAATAAAAATTCCTAATGCGGAAACTAAAAAAGCCATTAAAGAAGCGAGGGAAAACAAAAATATAGCTGAATTTTCACTTGCTGAGCTTCATAAATGAAAATTAAGCGTCATAAATTATTCATCAAGGATTTCCGAAAATCACAACCCAGCGATGGACAGTTTGAAAAGTTCATTCAATTTATTAACTGCCTTAGAGAAAATGCGTCCTTACCAAAAGAATCAAAAGATCACGCGTTAAATGGAGAATATTCAGATTGTCGAGAATTTCATTTAGGCGGAGATACTTTAGTCATTTACCTTAGCACTTCTACCGAGGTAACTCTGCTAAGACTCGGAAGTCATTCTCAATTATTTCGATAACCATAGAACTTACTCCGCCTTTAATTGCTCAATTCGATAGCTTTCAGCCTTATTTTGGCCTAAATGCTCTGCTAAATAAGGCAGGGCTTCTTGCATAGCCTTTTTTAATGTCCAAGGCGGGTTAACCACTATCAAGCCACTTGCTGTCATCCCGTGCATCTCACTGTCCGGTGATTGCGCTAACTCAAATAATTGCACATTGCTTAATGTGCTTGCTTTAATCATGCGTTCCAAGTTATCAATACGCTCTCTATCGACAACGGGGTACCAAAGTGCATAAGTTCCTGTAGCAAAGCGCTTATGCAGTTGCTCTAATAGCTCGAATACTTGTTGGTATTCAGTTTTAATTTCATACGAAGGGTCTATTAATACTAATCCACGGCGTTGCTGTGGTGGCATAAGGCCCACACAATGCTTAAAACCATCTTCATGAAAAATTTGTACCCGCCTATCATGCCCCATCTGCTCTTTTAAAAGCTCTATTTCAGTATTATGCAGTTCGTATAATTTTAGTTGATCTTGTGAACGTAACCGTTGCTGGGCAATTTTTGGCGAGCCCAAATAATGCGTTAAATTACCATTTGGATTCGCTTGTTTGATTTGTTCAATATAGTGCTGAATACTCGGAGGCAAATCTGTTTTGTCCCATAACTCAGCGATACCTTGTTTATATTCTTGAGTTTTCTCAGCTTGCTCGCTTTGCAAAGAGTAAGCCCCCGCTCCCGCATGGGTATCAACATAACAAAACGGTTTTTGTTTTTGTTTTAGATGTTCCAGAATATGAATTAGAACGGTATGTTTTAGAACGTCGGCATAGTTGCCAGCGTGATATGAGTGACGATAACTGAGCATAAATAATTTGTAGTGGTTTGATTGCGAAGGATAAAGACAAGGCGTCATGATCCTTCGCAATAAATAAAACTTATTTTCCTAAAATACCTTTAACGGACTGTAATAAATCAGCTGGTAAAACAACTGTTTTAGCATTATCAGATTCAGCAAGTTTTTTCATTGCCTCAACATATTTTTCACCTAATAAGTAGGTTGCAGGCAGCTCTTTATCTTGAATCGCGGCAGTAATACTTTCAATTGCTTTAGCGCTTGCTGTTGCTAACACTATTTTTGCTTGTGCATCACGTCGTGATGCTTCTAAACGACCATCCGCTTCTAAAATAGCCGCTTGCTTTTCACCTTCCGCTCTTGTCACCGCAGCACGACGCTCTCTTTCTGCTGCGCCCTGCTCTTCCATAGACGCTTGCATGGTACTCGATGGGTTAATATCTTGAATTTCTACTGTTTTCAGCATCACTCCCCAATCCGCAATATCATCCGAAATTGCATCTTTTAATCTTTGCTTAATATGGTCACGTGATGATAAAGCATCATCTAAAGTCATTTCACCAACAATAGCTCTTAAAGAGGTTTGTACTAACTTTTCAATGGCTAAAACAAAATCTTCGACACCATAAACTGCTTTTTCTGGCGAAACGATATTAATATAAGCAATAGCATTAGTAATAATCACCGCATTATCTTTAGTAATCACTTCTTGTGGTGGAATATCTAAAACAATATCTTTGGTGGTAATTTTCTCAATAATTGAGTCCACATAAGGGATAACAAAATTAAGACCTGGCAGCAAGGTTTTATGGTACTTACCTAAACGCTGGACAATATGCTTGTAACCCTGCGGAACAATACGCACGCCTTTAATAACCGTCACAATTACCAATATAATAAATGCGGTAACAATATATAAACCTTCCATTATTTAATCCTCTTTTATTTAACTGAAACAATCAATGTATTACCTGAAAATTCACGCACGAAAACGCGACTCCCTACTTCCACAGTATCTGTGCAAATAAATTGCCATTCATCCGCACCTAGTATGGGAGCTGAAAACCGCAGCGTCCCTCTCCCTTCATGCGCCGAATTATATTCTATAACCGTTCCCATTTGCCCAAGCATGCTTTCTTTCGCCATACCTGAAAATGACTTATTTTTTAGTAAGGGGGAGACCCATTTAAACCACGAAAAAATAATACAGATTGATAGTATGATCCAGATAGTAAGCTGCATAGTAAAGGATAGAGGTAATACCCAAAGTAACAATCCAACAACAAACGCACTTAAACCAAACCAAAGCGCAACAAAACTCAGCAACATAATTTCTAATAAGGCTAATGCCAAACCAAAAATCATCCAATGCCAGTAAGCAACTTCTGTATTTAACCATTCAAGCATTGCAATCTCCTTTAAAATTTATGTTCTTTCACCAGTTAGAATCGTACAATATACGCTTAATTTTAAAGTAACAGGAAAAAGCATGATTATTTGGGCGTTTAATTTACTTATTTTAGCAACTGCAATTTTAATAGCTGGCTTAATAAACCCTAAGTGGATCCTGTTTTGGTGGGAAAGCAAAGAACCAAAGCGCATATTTATTGTCGGCTTTAGCTTAGCCCTATACATGGGGGCTGCTATTTTATTTGGTGAAGGCAACCGTCAAAACGAACCACTTTCTCAGGTTGTAAAAAAAGACACTATCGTTATTCAGCAAAATGAAAGCCCTTCTGATTTAGTGCGTGACTAAAGCAATCGCTAGTCGCTAACTTAAGGCCGATTTAAACATCGACCTTAAGTATCATTAATTATTCAAAAATTACTACGCGATTTCTACCGCCTTTCTTGGCCTGATAAAGCGCTTTATCAGCACGATTAAAAATACTGTCATGTGTGTCACCTTCTTGTAAATCAGAAATGCCACAAGAAATTGTAATTTTAATTTCCTTGCCCACATAGATAAACCCTGTTTTTTCAATAATCCGACGAATTTTTTCAGCTAAAACCAATGCTGATTTTTTATCAGTATTCGCCAATAACATGGTAAATTCTTCCCCGCCAAAACGCGAAACAAAATCTGTTTGTCGGCAATATTTTTTGAGTAAGCTAGCAATAATGCTCAGCGTTTTATCGCCTGCTTTATGCCCATAGGAATCATTTATATTTTTAAATAAATCTATATCCCAAACTAATAGACTTAAAGGTGATCTATTACGCTGCCATCGCGCAAATTCCACAGCAAAATGCTTATCATACGCAAGACGATTGGGAAGCTGCGTTAATTTATCAGTAAAAGCTTGAATTGAAGCTTTCTGCAAGTTTTTCTCTAAATCTTGCGCCTCTTGTTTCATTGACTCTATTTCAGATGTCATTTTTGCAAACTTTTTATTACTTTGCTGCTCACGCACTTTTTCTGCTTTTTTATGCGTTTCAATATGATCACGTAAAACAGTTAATTCATCTTTAATGAGCTCTTTTAATGGCTCTAATTTCGTTGCCTTTTCAGAGTGATGCTGTAATGCCTGTACTTTTTCATCTAAGGCTTGATCAAAACGCTGCTTTTGCATCTGCGTTTCTTCATATAAGTTATTTGCATCACTTGTCCCTATTGCTAAAGAGCTTAGCTGCTGTGTAACCAACGCTAAAAAAGATTCCATTTCTTTTTTTTCATGCTGGCTATGTTGCTTTACGTTTTGCAACAATACCAATGCCGCATCGATATTTTGTTGAAAATTCGCTTCCGTTTGTTCGGATTGTAAAGCACTGACAATTCTATCCGCTTCCTTTTGAGAAGTATTAGGAATATCTGAGCCTTGAATAAGCTCAATAAATTGCAGACTAATGGCATGAACATCTAAATCAGCCTCTAGCCCTGATAATTTAATAGGGCTTTCATCAACTTCTAAGGTATTTGGAGCACACAGCGTATTAATTAAAGAAATTAGCTCTGCCATATTTGATAGCTTCCCTGCTTCAAACTGTTCACAAAGTACGTTAACCGCCGCTATCGTTTCCGCGCTATAGTCTTGCGTAGTTAAGTACTCGAATAATAACGCGCTGCTTTGCTCTACCTTTGGTTTTTCTACAGACTCATCAAAATCTAATAATGTTTGTGAAAATGCTTCTAATAAGTATGTTAAGTCGGCATTTTTAACACCACTTTTTAATGCTTTTCTTATTTTTAATAAATGAGGGTCTAAATCAAGATGAACCCCTCTAACAACAAGACATAACCTGTTTAAGCTGTGACGATATAATTCATCATTTTTGGCATTTAAAGACCCAGTCTTTTCTAGCTTATCGAGTTGACTGTAATATTTATGCTTCCATTTTTCGACTTCGCCATTAGTACTTTCCGCCGTATTTTGTGGCTTGCGAATTTTATCAATTAAACTCATTATTATTTTTGCCTATAAAACTTTAAAGAGTAAAAAGCCCACAAATATCCCGTTTGTGGGCTTTTATGATTATTTTGCTGAATGCTCTTTGGCTATCAACTGATTAATCACTTCAATCATTTTTTCATTTGATCCCGCCGTTCTTGCATTAACGAGGTATTTCCCATTAATAATAACAGCCGGCACACCGGTAATACCGTATTTAGGCCCCATTGCCTTTGCTTTACGCATCTGGCTATCAACATTAAATGAACTATACGCTGTTGCAAAGTCTTCTTTACTCACGCCGTGCGCTATAAAGAATGCAGCTAAATCCGACTCACTCGCTAAGGATTCATTTTTCACTTGAATAGCATGAAAAAAGTCAGCATGTACTTTATCAACAACACCTAAATACTCTGCTGTAAAGTATGCTTTTGCATGCTTACCCCATTGCGCATTAAATACCGCAGGTTGGCGAATAAACTCGACATTTTTAGGTATATTTTTAAGCCATTTATCCATATAAGGCTCTAACTTATAGCAATGAGGGCAACCATACCAAAAGAATTCTCGTACTTCTACTTTGCTCGCATCTTGTGTTGGCTGTACTGCGGTAAGCTCTTTGTATCCTTTTTCTGCTGCAAAACTAATGTTTGATAGCAGCAATAAACTAAAAAGAATACTATAAGTCACTTTTTTTAACATGTTCAATTCCTTGTTCTATTATTTTAAGATGGAGATATAGTAAGCTGTCGCCTTAATTTCTGCCTCTGACATTCTTCTAGCAATCATATGCATCATATTACCTTCTATATTGCTACGTTTGTCTTGTTTAAAGTCATGAAGCGTTTTAATCAAATAATCCGCATGCTGGCCATTGAGCGCAGGAAATAAAGCGGGTTTATTACCTTCCCCTTTTGGACCGTGACAAGCAATACACGCTGATATTTCATTTTCTAAATCACCATTACGGTAAATATCGTAACCCATTGCTATCATGGCATCTTGCTGTTCTTGTGCCGCCTGCTTATCCGCAACTGCCTTTTCTTCTAATTCGGCACGCTGCTCATCACTCAATGTTTGAGAATCGTCTTCCTCTACCTCATCAATATCTAAAGGCGGTAAAACATTGTCACTTACTTTTTGTGCTTCATAAAACACAGCAAGATCTTCAATATCTTCATCACTTAAGCCAGCCACCATAGCGCTCATCATCGGGCCATTACGCTTACCCTCTTTAAATGCATGCAACTGTTGCATTAGATATTCTTCATTCTGAGAGGCTAATTTAGGATACATAGAAACCAAACTATTTCCTTTATCACCATGACACCCTGCGCAAGGTGCGCTTTTCTCTTGCCCAGCTTTAACACTCGCCGCATTTACTCCACCAGCCATAACTAGCAAAGAAAGCGATACAGATACCGCCAATAGACTCTTCTTCATTCGTTTCCCCTTTAGGAATCAGATAATTATTCACCAGATTAAACAACGATAAACCGACTCTGCAACCCTGTAAACTATAAATTTTATGTACAATATCCGGATTCTACTCTATTTTAATTAATCCCTCTATACGAGATAAGCATGAACACACTTTATTATCAGGCTAGTTTTAGCATGAGTGCGCCGGATTTGAAATCAACGCCTGAAGATATAGGCCGTGAAATCGCCTTTGCAGGCCGCTCTAATGCGGGAAAATCTTCCGCACTAAACACCCTCACGCGACAAAAAGCATTAGCACGTACCAGTAAAACACCGGGGCGTACTCAGTTGCTTAACTTTTTTCCGTTAAATGATGACCTGCGTTTTGTTGATTTACCGGGTTACGGGTACGCAAAAGTACCAGAAAAAGTAAAACGTGAGTGGCAATTACTCATGGAGACTTATTTAGCTGAGCGCGCCTCTTTATACGGCATTATTCTAGTGATGGATATTCGCCATCCATTGACTGAATTTGATTGGCAAATGATTAAATGGTGCGATCAAACGCAGAAACCATTACATATATTGCTAACTAAAGCCGATAAAATGAACTATGGCGCAGCTAAAAATATCTTGTATCAAGTACAGGGAGAATTAGGCAACCAAGGTATGGATGTGTCTTTACAGTTATTTTCATCATTAAAGAAAATGGGCGTAGATGATATTCACGACCTACTCGACAGCTGGTTTCAAGCAGAATAAGATTCTTAGTAAAGCGATATACAAGTCACTTGAAGATACTAGGATTCCATATCCCGTCACTCCCGCATGCTTTTAGCGGGAGTCTAGTGTTTTAAGTAGCCCCCCCTAGAAAACCATTACAGCGCGCCAGAGCTTTTCAATAACTTAAAAACATTTTCAGCCATCACTCGATAACCTGCATCATTCGGATGCACTCTATCTGATTTTAATGAGCGATCACCAATAATATCCGCTAATGTATCTAAATCAATCGGCACCTTATAAGTCTCAGCAACTTGGCTGTAAAAAGGTGCACTATTTAATACCAACACATTAAAACTCGGCACTGCTAGCATCACTACTTTAATATTTCTTTGCTGAGCTAACTGAACCATCGCCTCTAAATTCTTACGCGCCTTATCTAACGGCAGTTTACGCAAAATATCATTCGCCCCATGCGTTAATATTAATAACTCAGGTTGATGCTGATCAAGAAGGCCTGGCAACCGACGTAAGCCATGCTCGCTAATTTCACCAGGAATACCGGCATTGACCACCGTATGTCCAGTTAATTGGCTTAAAATCGTAGGGTAACTATTTTCCGGCGATGCACCTGTGCCATAGGTAAGACTATCCCCATACGCTAAAATAACACCATCTGACGATAGTTTATTATAAACGGGCTCTGCTTGTGTACAGGCAGTTAGATATATAACCACTACAAGCGCAACAATATTTTTTATCCACATCACAATAAACTCTCAAATAGCTAAGTATTTCACTAACCTCTAACAAAAACTGTCTAAATTTCATGATAAAAGATAAACTTAAACGATAAAATAGTCGTATCTTTATTGGGATCAGTTTATGCGGAAACACATCAAAAGAATCAGTTTAATTAGCTTTGGTATTCTTTTTGTTTGCTTAGGTATTCTAGGTGCTGTGCTTCCTATTCTACCTACCACACCTTTTCTAATTTTAGCGCTCTCATGCTTCGCTAAAAGCTCGCCTCGATTTCATCAAGCCTTATTAAATAATCGATTTTTTGGTGAAGCATTACGCCAGTGGGATGATAGTCGCAGCATTTCTCGCCGCACTAAAATAAAAGCCGCCGCTTTAATTATTTTAAGCTTTAGCCTTTCAATTTATATTTTACAAGGCAGGCTGCCGCTACAAATAGGCCTAGTAAGTTTAGCCAGTGTCTTATTGATTGTAATCTGGCGGCTTAAAGAAACAGAAAATTCCCTTGCAAAAATACCGCCATCAAATACTTAACTTACCTTTCTACAGGTAAGTTAGCTTCTGTCCAAGCCGTCATATGTCCCGCTAAATAGCGAATATCATCAAAACCAGCCAAGCTCAACGCAAACTTTGCAACCCCAGCACGTGGGCCATGCGCACAATATAAAACAACCGTTTTATTTTTTCCTAAGCTATCTAGCTTATCGTTGCTGAACGCACTCCAAAACGGAACATGTATCGCATTCGGCACATGACTGCTTTGGAATTCTGCATCAGAACGCACATCAATAATAATAGGTGCATTATTTTGCTTCATTGAGGCTAATAATGCCTCTTGCTGCATATAACCATCCCCCGTTGAAGAACATCCCAACAAGTAAAGACTCATCAACCCTAATAAAAAAAATTTATACATGCTTAATCTCGCAAATAGCGACTACTCTTGGTTTAAGTTTTAGCTGCGCCTCGCCCAGAAGAGCGGCGACGGCTATTATTTCTAGCACCGGTATTATTACCGTTTGCATTTGCGCCTGAACGCTGACCGTCTCTATGTCCCGAATGTGGTTTTTTAGGTTTTTTGGCTTTAATAGGGCGACGGTCTAAACGTGATTCAGGAACAGTATGTGTCGGCTCAAAGCCATCAACAAACTCACGTGGGATGATTTGTTTAATCAAGCGCTCAATTCCAGCCAAAGAATCAAATTCATCAGCACACACCAAAGAAACAGCTTGGCCATCTGCCCCTGCACGACCTGTACGCCCAATACGATGTACATAATCTTCAGCCACATTCGGTAAATCAAAATTCACCACTTGAGGAAGTTGATCAATATCCAGTCCACGCGCCGCAATATCTGTTGCCACTAAAATACGGATTTTCCCCGTTTTAAATTCAGCCAATGCTTTTGTACGCGCGCCTTGGCTTTTGTTGCCATGAATCGCAGCCGCATGAATACCCGCCTCTTCTAAATGTCTAGTAAGCTGGTTAGCGCCACGTTTAGTACGTGTAAAAACTAATACTTGCTGCCAGTCATGCTCTTTAATTAAAGCGGTTAATAAAGGGCCTTTTTGCTTTTTATCGACAGGACAAAGCCATTGCTTAACCGTTTCCGCTGTGGTATTTCTTGGACTAACCGAGATTTCAACTGGGTTATGCACAATAGTTTTCGCTAATTGACGAATTTCATCCGAAAATGTAGCAGAAAATAATAAGTTTTGACGTTTTGCGGGCAGCTTAGATAATATCTTACGAATATCGTGAATAAAACCCATATCTAACATGCGGTCTGCTTCATCTAAAACCAAGACTTCTAATTGCGAAAAACGCACAGCATTTTGGTTAAATAAATCTAACAAACGTCCTGGCGTAGCGACTAAAATATCCACACCCTGACGTAAACGCATCATCTGTGGGTTAATTTTTACCCCGCCAAAAACCACGGTAGAGCGTAAAGGCAAATTTGCACCATACAGCTTGATGCTTTCCTCAATCTGTGCGGCTAGCTCCCGTGTTGGTGTTAAAATCAAAGCACGCGCTTGATTTCCATTCACAGCAGGCCCATTAGATAAAATTTCTAATAATGGCAGCGTAAAGCCAGCTGTTTTCCCTGTTCCTGTTTGTGCAGCCGCCATAACATCTTTACCTTCAAGTACGGCAGGAATTGCTTGCGCTTGAATAGGTGAAGGTGTTTCATACCCTTGTTTAGCAACGGCATCAAGAATTGGGGCTGATAAGCCTAAATCGGCAAAACTCATAAAATCTCTCTTTAAATTAAATCGCAATCACTACCTTTTTTGCTAATCATTACCTTTTAATAGTATTAGATAGCACATTAAGTAATCACGGAAGTGAGTAACAATCTTTTTCTTTATCGTTACTCATAAAATATTCTGTAAACTCATAATCTCGCACTATTTAATATCCATCGCGAGTTTATTCGGTATTTAGAAAACGTAAATTTTCATTTAACTGGTCGGGACGATAGGATTCGAACCTACGACCCCTACACCCCCAGTGTAGTGCGCTACCAAACTGCGCTACGCCCCGACATATTAAACTTTAATTTGAACATCTGCTGAATAGCAGATGGTAAGCTAGGCCGCATAGTATAAAGAGTCTATGCGACTTTTCAATGTTTATTTTAGTATCGCTAAAACATCTTCTAATTCATCAATCATTTGATGAATTAACTGCTTGGTTCGTGCTGAATCATCTTTAACATCATCACTTTGTAAATGCGCTTTAGCCCCACCTATGGTGTAGCCTTGCTCATATAATAAAGCTCTAATTTGACGAATTAAAATCACATCATTGCGCTGGTAATAGCGACGATTTCCGCGTCTTTTTACCGGCTCTAATTGCTCGAACTCTTGCTCCCAGTATCTTAAAACATGGGGTTTAACACCACATAATTCACTTACTTCACCAATAGCAAAGTAGCGTTTAGCGGGTATTACAGGTAATTCGTTATTATTACTCGGTTCCAGCATAGGCTTCTACTCGTATTTTTAACTTCTGTCCTGTTCTAAAGGTCACGACACGTCGAGCAGTAATCGGAATTTCTTCGCCAGTTTTAGGGTTTCTTCCCGGACGACTACTTTTGTCTCGTAATTCAAATTTACCAAAACCTGATATTTTAACTTGTTCGCCTTGCTCTAATGAGGTCTTAATTTCTTCAAAAAAAAGTTCGACCATTTCTTTTGCTTCGCGCTTATTTAAACCTAAATCATCAAATAATCTTTCAGCAAAGTCTGCTTTTGTTACTGCCATCTATTCTAATCTCTCAATTTTGCGCTAATGTTATTAGATAATGCTTCTAACACTTTGTTTACTATAGCATCAATGTCTGAATCAACAAGGGTTTCTGTTGCATTTTGCATATTTAGCGCCAATGCAACACTCTTGTACCCTTCTTCAACTCCCTGTCCACGGTAAATATCAAAAACCTTAATGTCTTTAATTAATTTTTCCTGACAGTCATCAATGCAGTTTTTAATTTGTTGAAAAGATACCTCTTCTTTTACTAATAAAGCTAAATCACGACGTACTGATGGAAATTTAGATAAGCTATTGAAAGCAGGTACTTTGTGTTCTAATAAAACGTCTTGAGAAAGCTCAAATAAAAATACGTTGTTATCAAAGCCTAGTTGTTTTTCCAGTGTCGGATGAAGCATTCCTACCCAACCTAAAGAGCGCCCCTCCCTGTTTATAATTTCTGCACTTTGCCCCGGGTGTAACGCGGGATGCTTAGCCGCAACAAACTTAACTTCGTAAGCAGTTAATGCACAAATCGCTTCTACATCTGCTTTTACATCGTAAAAATCGACTTTACGTGCTGACTCGCCCCACTGCTCTGCATTAACGCTGCCTAAAACAAGACCAGCCAGCATTTTCTCTTGTGCTTCAGCGTCGGTACCTAAAAAGCGTTGCCCTGCTTCAAAAAATCGTACTCGCGCTTGTTGGCGTTTAGTGTTGTAGCTAGCCGCCTGTAACAGACCGCACCATAAAGTAGTCCGCATAACAGCTAAGTCAGCCGAAATAGGGTTTTGTAATTTTATGTATTTATCATTAGGCGCAACCGCTTGTTGAATTTCTTCATCAACAAAGCTATAAGTAATCGCTTCTTGATAATCACGTGCAACCAATAAATCTTTAATCTGGTCAATCGGCAAAATAGCTTCAGGCGCTTGGCTTAATGCTGAACGCATTAATAAACTACTTTGAGGTAGATTGTTGTACCCATAGACTCGACCAATTTCTTCAATTAAGTCGGCTTCTATTGCTATATCAAAACGAAAACCGGGCGGTGTGACTAACCACTCGTCATTTTTACTTTCAACAGTCATCCCTAAGCGTAGCAAAATGCCTTCAACTTCATTTGCAGGTAAATCAACACCTAAAATACGTTTGATTCTTTGTTGGCGTAATGTAACGGCTTCACGTTTTGGTAAATTCGCTTCCGAAACCACCTCAGTAATGGCTCCAACACTTCCACCTGCAATTTCAACGATTAACTGTGTTGCTCGCTCTATTGCGCGTGTTTGTACTTCTGCATCTACGCCACGCTCGAAACGGTGTGATGAATCTGTATGCAAGCCATAATGGCGTGCTTTGCCCATCATAAAAAGTGGCTTAAAAAAAGCACATTCTAAAAAGATATCTTGTGTACTATCTGATACAGCAGATTCTTTACCACCCATCACACCTGCTAAGGCTAATGCTTTCTCTGCATCCGCAATGACCAGAGTTGTTTCAGTGTTGGCTTTTATTTCTTGATCATTTAATAAGCTAAAGATTTCCTCTTTAACTGCCATACGCACTTCGATATCGCCACTTAATTTAGCAGCATCAAAAGCATGTAAAGGCTGACCCATTTCTAGTAAAACATAATTAGTCACGTCAACCACGGGGCCTAAACTTTTCACGCCCGAACGACGTAAACGCTCTTGCACCCATAATGGTGTTTCAGCTTGCGTATTGACGCCTTTAATTAGGCGACCTAAATAGCGAGGGCATGCTTCCGCAGCACTTACAGTTACACTTAAGCTTTCTTGATGATCAATCTTGGTTGTTGCTACGCTGAGTACTGAGAAAGGCAGTTTATTTAACAAGGCAACCTCTCTTGCAACCCCTTCAACACTTAAGCAATCAGCTCTATTGGGCGTTAAATCAACTTCAATAAGTTGATCATCTAAGGCTAAATAGTCACGTATATTTGTTCCTACCGGTGCGTCAGCGGCCAGTTCCATTAAACCGTCAGCCGTGTCTGCTAAACCTAACTCTGTTTCGGAGCACAACATACCAAAAGAGGCTTCACCACGTAATTTAGATTTTTTGATCTTAAAATTACCGGGTAATACTGCCCCAATTAAAGCTGCGGGAATTTTTAAGCCTTCACGTACGTTACTTGCGCCACAAACGATTTGTAAGGGCTCGCTTTCGCCTACTTCAACATGACAAATTCTTAATTTATCTGCATCAGGATGTGCTACAACAGAGACTACCTGCCCGACAACCACACCACTAAACTCTGCCGCTGCTGGCGTTACAGAGTCAACTTCTAAACCAGCCATGGTTAATTGCTCAACTAAGGCATTGGTATCAATATTTGGGTTAACTAATTCTCTTAACCATGCTTCACTAAATTGCATTATTCAAGCCTTCCTTTAATTAAATTGCTCAAGAAATTTAAGATCATTTTCGAAAAACAGTCTTAAATCATTGATGCCGTAACGCAACATAGCTAATCGCTCCACACCCATACCAAAAGCAAAACCTGTAAAGGCTTCGGTATCAATATTAACCGAGCTGAAAACTTCTGGATGTATCATTCCACAGCCCATCACTTCTAACCATCCGGTATGGCTACATACACGACAGCCTTTACCATCACACATCACGCACTCAATATCCACTTCGGCTGAAGGCTCAGTGAATGGAAAGTAAGAAGGACGAAAACGCACTTGTATATCTTTTTCAAAGAATGCGGTTAGAAATTCATAAACCACCCCTTTTAAATCAGCAAAACTGACATTTTCATCAACCAAAAACCCTTCCACTTGATGAAACATTGGCGTATGTGTGATATCAGAATCACATCGATACACGCGTCCAGGTGCAATCACTTTCAACGGTGGTTGATATTTTTCCATAGAACGCACTTGTACGGGCGAGGTATGGGTTCTTAATAAGGTATGTGCATCAAAATAAAAGGTATCATGCATCGCTCGCGCTGGGTGATGCGACGGAATATTTAGTGCTTCAAAATTGTGATAATCATCTTCAATTTCTGGGCCTTCTTCTACTTTAAAGCCAACACTAGAAAATATTTTAGAAATACGCCTTAATGTAAGGGTAACCGGATGCAATCCGGCAACAGCTTGACCACGCCCAGGCAAAGTGACGTCTATCGTCTCACTTGCTAATCGCGCATCTAAAACAGCTTGTTGTAAGCTATTTCTTCGTGCTTCTAAAGTATTTTGAAAATCAGATTTAACTTGATTAATTGCTTGCCCAGCAGTACGTCTTTCTTCTGGCTCAAGCTTTCCAAGCTGTTTCATTTGCAAGGTGAACGCACCTTTTTTTCCCAGATATTGCACTCGGATTTGGTCCAATGTTTGCAAATCATTGGCTGCTTCAAGCGCTTGTATGGCTTGAGCTAGAATTTCTTCAAGAGTCGATGACACGGCAGGGGTCCGCTTATTTTAGAGGTGAAAATGATAAAAAAGTACGGGAAAAAAAAGGGCTTTTCAGCCCTTTTTCCCATTCTTTTCAATTAAGAGACTACGTAATGTAATTCTTAAAGTGAACTTCTGTTTGCTTTAGCAATCTCAGCAATGGCAGCAAATGCTTCCATATCGCGTACAGCAAGATCAGCTAATACTTTACGGTCAATAATCACGTTAGCTTTTGTTAAGCCATTGATTAAACGACTGTATGAAATATCGCATAAACGCGCTGCCGCATTGATACGAACAATCCATAATGCACGGAATGTACGTTTTTTAACTTTACGGTCACGATAAGCATATTGACCTGCTTTGATAACCGCTTGTTTAGCAACGCGATAAACGCGGCTACGAGCGCCGTAGTAACCTTTTGCTTGCTTTAAAATCTTCTTATGTCTTGCGCGGGCTGTTACACCCCTTTTTACTCTAGCCATCTTCTTTTCCTAAAAATTAACTGTAAGGCAACATACGTGCAGTCATACGCACATCATTTGCATGAATAGTTGCGCCTTTACGCAGCTGTCTTTTTCTCTTAGTCGATTTTTTGGTCAGAATATGACTACGGTGAGATTGTCCACATTTAAAATGGCCACTGGCTGTACGCGTAAAGCGTTTTGCAGCACCACTATGGGTTTTCAACTTTGGCATTTATTTTCTCCAATAAAAATAGTAAATAACACATCCCTGATATAAAACTCAACAAGGCAAAATGCGCGGGCCCGGATGAATTAAAATAAACGACGACTCCTATCCTCGCTAAAACTTACTAATTAGAAATTAGTAAGAAAAACTAACGCACTACTCGCGTTATTATTTTTTCTTTTTAGGTCCTAAAACCATAACCATCTGGCGACCTTCCATTTTTGGAAACTGTTCTACTGCCGCCAATTCAGATAAGTCCGCTTCAACGCGTTTTAAGAGTTCCATACCAATCTCTCTATGCGCCATCTCTCTTCCACGAAAACGCACGGTGATCTTAGTTTTATTTCCTTCCTCAAGAAATTTGGTTAGATTACGCAATTTAACATTGTAATCACCAATATCCGTTCCTGGGCGAAACTTAATCTCTTTAACTTGAATCTGTTTTTGTTTTTTCTTGGCCATTGCTAATTTTTTATTTTGATCAAATAAAAACTTACCATAGTCCATAATTTTACAAACGGGTGGATCAGCATTCGGGGAGACCTCAACCAAATCCATATTTGCATTACCAGCTAGCTGCTTTGCTTCGCTGAGCGACATGACCCCGCCTTGCCCTTCAGGCAAGCCAGATACTCTAACTCGTCGCGCCGTAATGGCATCGTTTAAACGCGTTGCATCTTTTTTAGAAGCGATATTCTATTCCTCCAGTTATCTTACTTACTTTCTTTGCTTAATTTCATCTTGCAGATGAAGTATTAAATTTTCGACTGAAAAGCTCCCTAAATCATCCCCTTTTTGCGACCTAACAGTCACAGTCTTTTCTTCTAATTCCTTGTCACCAATAATTAGAAGGTAAGGGACTCTTTGCATAGAGTGTTCACGAATTTTAAAGCCTATCTTCTCATTTCTCAAGTCTATTTTAACTCTAAAGCCTTGTTTTTCTAGTTCAGCAAAGACTTGCTGTGCATATTCATCATGACGACTAGCGATATTAATAACCACAGCTTGCTCAGGAGAAAGCCACACAGGCATTGTTCCAGCATGTTGCTCAATCAAAATACCAATAAACCGCTCTAATGAACCGAGTATCGCTCTATGCAACATAACAGGTGCATGCTTAGAGCCATCTTCTGCAATATAAGCTGCCTCTAAACGGCCAGGCATAGAAAAATCAACTTGAATTGTTCCGCATTGCCAAACACGCTCTAGACAATCTTTTAATGAGAATTCGATTTTAGGTCCATAAAATGCACCTTCACCCGGTTGCAATTCCCAGTCCAGACCCTTATTGTCCAGCGCTAATTCCAAGGCATTCTCCGCCTTATCCCACACTTCATCAGAGCCTACACGCTTTTCTGGGCGCGTCGAAAGCTTAATTAATACCTCAGTAAAACCAAAATCTTTATAAACATCGAATAATAAATCAATAAAAGTCGAGACTTCTTCTTGGATTTGCTCTTCCGTACAAAAAATATGCGCATCATCTTGCACAAAATTTCTGACACGCATCAAGCCATGTAGAGTGCCTGACGGCTCATTACGGTGACATGATCCAAATTCAGCCATCCTTAAAGGTAATTCTTTATAGCTTTTTAAACCTTGATTGTATATTTGCACATGACAAGGACAGTTCATCGGTTTAATCGCAAAGTCACGATGATCCGAATGCGTGGTAAAAATCATGTCACCAAATTTATCCCAGTGCCCTGATTTTTCCCACAAACTACGATCAACAACTTGTGGTGTTCTTACCTCGCCATAACCATTTACACGCAATTTCTCACGAATATACTGTTCAACTTGCTGATAAATCGTCCAGCCTTTTTCATGCCAAAACACCATACCTGGCGCTTCTTCTTGGGTATGAAAAAAATCTAGCGTTTTACCTAATTTGCGGTGATCTCGCTTTTCCGCCTCTTCTAAACGGTGCAAATAATCGGCTAAAGCTTGCTTGTCATTCCATGCCGTTCCATAAATACGTTGCAACATTTCATTATCTGAGTTGCCACGCCAATATGCGCCGGCAATCTTCATTAACTTAAACGCCTTTATCTTACTGGTGCTAGGCACATGCGGCCCGCGACATAAATCAGTAAAATCACCTTGTGTGTAGAGCGATAAATCTTGATCAGCAGGAATAGACTCTATAATTTCTGCTTTATAGTCTTCACCTAAATCACGAAAGAAAGCAACCGCTTCATCACGTGTTACAACTGACCGCGTAATCGCTAAATTAGCTTTAACTAAGCGCTGCATTTCTTTTTCTATTTTCTTTAAATCTTCTGGCGTAAAAGGACGCTCATAAGAGAAATCATAATAGAAGCCATTATCTATCACTGGCCCAATAGTAACTTGCGCATCAGGAAAAACACGTTTAACCGCTTGTGCTAATAAATGTGCTGATGAATGACGAATAACTTCCAAGCCCTCTTCATCTTTTGCGGTAATAATCTGTAAATTACTATCCTCACTTATCACAGCACTCGCATCAACAATCTCATCGTTTACTTTACCCGCTAGAGTTGCCTTAGCTAAACCAGATCCTATTGATTTCGCAACTTCCATTACCGTTACAGCAGCATCAAATTCACGTTTAGAGCCATCTGGCAATGTAATTACAGGCATATCTTTTCTCTAGGGTTAAAAGTAAAAAAGCACTGCCTTCCGCAATGCTTTTTGTCCTGCCCCGCAATTGCAAGGCTATTAATCTTGTCAATTATACGCAATAATTTATACGTTTGTAAACAGATACTTAGGAATACAAAAAATCTCATACCTCACAGACACTATTCGTCCTTTAACAGCTTAATCTCGCTACCAGTTATATATGCTATAATGGTCGGCATTGTCAATTATTTTACTAATCACTTTTGGAGTTCAATTCGTGGTAACAGTTAACACACGCCGTTCGGTTATGACACTTTTCTCTTCCCCTACCTGTGCAATGAGTCACTGCGCTCGACTTGCTTTATTTGAAAAAGGCGTCACCGCTGAAATTGAATACATAGACCCGAACGATCCATCAGAAAGCCTATTAGAATTAAATCCTAATGGTACATTACCGACGCTAATGGAGCGTGATCTTGTCTTATATGACTCCCGTATAATCATGGAGTATTTAGACGAAAGGTTTCCTCACCCGCCTTTACACCAAATGGACCCTGTTTCACGCGCACATGCACGCATGATCATCAAACGCATCGATCAAGACTGGTATCACCTACTTGATGAAATTTTAAATTCAGGTGAAAAGAAATCAGCTCGCGCCAAAAAGATGCTGAGAGAAAGTCTAATTGCCGCAGTTCCATTATTTGAATCTCAAGAATATTTCATGAGCGATGACTTTTCGCTAATTGACTGCGCATTAGCCCCCTTATTATGGCGCCTACCTAGCTTAGGTATTGATTTATCAGAAAGCGCACCCGTTATTGTTGCTTACGCGCAAAAGCTATTCAAACGCGAAGCTTTCCTTGAAAGCCTAAGCGAAGAAGAAAAAGAGATGGAAAAGAAATGACACCGTTAAAACCTTATCTTATCCGCTCACTTTACGAATGGATTGTTGATAACAATTTAACCCCTCATCTCCTTGTGGACGCAACCCATCCAGATGCTATCGTGCCCACTGAACACATTAATGACGGCCAGATTATCTTAAACGTTCGCCCCGCTGCAATTCAGGGCCTAAGTTTAAGTAATACCTGCATTGAGTTTAATGCACGTTTCAGCGGACAACCAACACAGATATTTGTACCAACAAGTGCCGTGCTGGCGATTTATGCCCAAGAAAATGGCCGAGGTATGGTTTTTGATCCTGAGGATACGGAAGAAAACCCACCCCCAGAGCCTAGCCCTCCCCCTAAAAAGTCACATTTACGCATCGTAAAGTAAATGATAAACACAAAAAAAGCCCGAACTTACTCAGTAAGTTCGGGCTTTTTTATATCTAATCGCGTTATTTTAAAATATCCGCCTATTAAATACTCTCTTAAAAATTAAGCCGCAAAATTTTGCGCAGCAAATTCCCAGTTTACAAGAGACCAAAATGCTTCTAAATATTTAGGGCGCGCATTACGGTAATCAATGTAATAAGCATGCTCCCAAACATCACAAGTCAATAATGGTGTTTGTCCAGCAGTCAAAGGACAAGCGGCATTACTAGAACTCACTAACTCTAAGCTACCATCCGCATTTTTAACCAACCATGCCCAACCTGAACCAAAAGTTGTTACAGCGCATTTTGTAAACGCCACCTTGAATTCAGCAAATGATCCAAATTTTGCATTAATCGCTTCAGCTAAAGCACCTTCAGCTTCACCGCCGCCATTTGGCGATAAGCTATTCCAGTAAAAAGTATGATTCCATACTTGTGCTGCATTATTAAAAATACCACCTGAAGTACGCATTACCAACTCTTCAACTGACGCACCTTCAAATTCAGTACCCGGTACTAAATTATTTAGGTTTGTTACGTATGTTTGATGATGCTTACCATAATGAAATTCTAAAGTTTCTTCAGAAATATGAGGTGCTAATGCATTTTTTGCATAAGGTAGTGCTGGTAATTCGTAAGACATTTCAGTTTTCCTATATAAAATTTTTAATACTCAACATAAAATCAACGCGTACTCAGCGCAGTGATTTTATGCCATGCGAAAAGTATAAATTATTACTCACTTAAAAACCAAGTATTTTAGTAAAGATTTAAATATAAAACAAAGTCACGATTAAAATCATGACTCAACTTCCATATTATTTCGTGTATTGAACTTTTGTTTTTTCTTTGCGTGTCGTTGATTCCGAATAAGTAGTACCACCGTCTCCTTTGTCAGAATCGTCACTATCTTTCCGAGTTTTTTCGCGCACTGGAATTGCCTTAGCTGACTCTAAAAATTCAGCAAACCACGGCAAGTTAACCGCCCCTTGCATATCCGTATCTTTTAGAATCTCTTCTTCATCTGGCAAGTTTCTATAATCACGAGCCGCTTCCAAAGACAGCTTACATGCATCAAAATCTTGATTTAGCGCATGTAAACAAGCAAAGTTATAAGAAGCTACGCCCTGCTGAATATTATCCGCAATACTAAATTTATCTTTTGCCAAGGCATAGCTTGCCTTACGCTCACCCTCTGGTAATAGTGGAGAAAGCTCCATTAAAGCAACCCCCCAATCCAAAGCCGCCGCTAAATAATCACTCTTTGAAACTAAACAAAAAGAAAACTTTTTACATGCTTCTTCATATAAAGCTTTAGCTTCATCACCTTGCTTTAAGCGCGCCAAATACAATAAAGCAGACCCCCAGTTATACAGCGCATCCTTAAAAGCCGAACTATCTGATGCAACCTCCCCATATGAGGTCATAGCTTCCGCTAATAACTTCTCAGATTGAGATTTATCTTCTTGCTCGCGCGCAGCTTGCACCTTTTTATTTGCTGATTTAACCTTAGATTTACCAACAATTGATCCTAATAACCCCATGCCTACACCTTATTGTTATTTTTAGTTATGTAAGTGCATAATATAGTGGGATTCATCATTATTGAGCCACCAGTTTTATACATTTAACTGCTTATGATAAATCGAACCGCATCTAAGCGCAATTTTGCATCGGCAATATATCCATACGCAGCAATTGCCTGATCTTTTAAAGCCTGTAAATCACCTGACTTTACATTTGCATTCACTAAACTCAGCGCCTTTAATCGCTTTATTTCACGCGCCGACGACGCTAACATTGCTGCCGTTGATTTCTCTGTCACTTGCCGCATTAACACGCTAGCACTAACCTCTGCCTGGGCAATCAATGCGTTAACTTGCGCATACTGAGTCACTAAATAGGCCGCCATGTCTTCAGTCTCTATCTCATTAAACACTTCTCGCAAGTCATCATGTGAAAATTCATCACTTAAATCTTTTTCATTTTGATCAATCAAGATACGTAGCGGCGTAACAGGTAAAAACCGATTAAGCTGAAATGTAGCAGGCGCACTGCACTCAACCACAAACAGGCATTCTAATAAATAGACCCCCGCCTCTAAATCTTCATTTTTTACAATACTGACTGCCGCATTACCGACGGTATCAGCGACCAACATATCCATTACCGAAACCAACATCGGATGCTCCCAAGTCAGATACAGCATATCCTCTCTCGCTAGAGCAACTGAACGGTCCACGGTAACCGTCACACCATCTTCAGAAACCCAAGGAAAATGACTTACTCGTTGTAATTCGCCCAAATGTAAAATAGCACAGCCTTTAGAGTGATATTCAGAATCCACACCAAAACATTCGAACACTTCGTCTAAATATTGCCATAATTTATTCGGCCGTAACGCCTGTTCAATACCCGCCACGAACTCATTAGCTTTATCTATACGACAAGAGTTAAGCTCCAATAAAATATCTCTAGATTGATGCATTTCTGCTTCTATTTCATGCACTAGCCGCTTAGATTCTTGCAAAAACCCATCCAAGCCTTGCTGCTTATCATTCGCACAAACCGCTGTTAACGCATTAAGTTGCTGACGATACACTTCACTTGCCGCGTTGCTATTTTTTTGAAATAGCCCTAACCCTTCTTCGCCATACCAACGACAGAGGCTATGTTGCTTACTCCCCTCTATATAAGGCACATGAATTTGAATGAGCTTTTTTTGCCCGATACGGTCTAAACGGCCAATTCGTTGCTGCAATAAATCAGGATTTTCAGGTAAATCCAGCAAAACAAGGTGATGTACGAACTGAAAATTACGCCCTTCACTGCCAATTTCAGAGCAAATTAGAATTTGTACATTCGCATCACTATCAGAAAAATAAGCCGCCGCCCTATCACGTTCAATGATACTCATTCCTTCATGAAAGGCCGCCGCATTAACGGCATACTTATCCCGCAGCGCTTTCTGTAATCGCACAGCAGTTGTTGCTTGCTGACAAATCAACAAAGCCTGCTCACCCTCCTCTAAAGTCTTGAGAAAGTTAAGCAACCAACTTTCATATTGCTTATCATGTTCTTCTGCCGCAGCTAATGAATAACTATGCAATTTTCGCTCTGGAAATCCTTTAACTACCTGACGTGAATTACGAAACAGCACCCGACCTGTTCCATGACGATCAATTAATTGCTCAATTATTTCATTCTTGTTAGCAAGCAGATCATCGCATAATAACTCATCTACTAATGTTGTTAGACTACTATACTCACTATCAATCAGCGCCTGCTCAGTCACAATTTTCTTCGCCAAACGTGCTACTGGCTCAAACTCCAACTCTTCTTTTAAGAATTCTTCATAACTATAAAATCTATCCGCATCTAATAAGCGCAACTGCGCAAAATGCGATTGCTTACCTTGCTGCTCTGGCGTTGCCGTTAACAGGACCAGCCCATCGGAGGCTTGCGATAAAGCCTCAATAAACAAATAATCATCACTAGCCCCCTCAAGTGACCATTGCAAATGATGCGCTTCATCAACAACAACCATATCCCAAGCCGCGTCAATAGCCTGTTTTTTTCTTTGCGGGTTTTGCTCAAAAAAACTCAGACTACACAATACTAACTGTTCAGTTAAAAAGGGGTTATCTTCAACAATGGCTTCACAGCGCGACTCATCAAACACGCTAAATCGTAAATTAAAGCGACGCAGCATCTCCACCAACCATTGGTGCAATAAACTATCTGGCACAACTATCATTGCTCTCGACAACAAGCCCGCATGCAAGCGATACTGCAAAATCAATCCTGCCTCAATGGTTTTCCCTAAACCTACTTCATCAGCTAGCATAATTCGCGTTTTATCACGACTTGCGGCTTCGTGCGCGATATACAACTGATGAGGAATTAAACTAGTTCTTGCTGATAACAAGCCCCGAACCTCACTTTGTTGCAAACGCTGCATTTGCATCCATGTTTCATAGCGCAAAGAAAACCATCGCCCTGGCTCAGCCTGCCCCATAAATAATCGATCCTGAGGCTTATTGAATTGCATATGAGGATTCAGATCAACCTCATCAACAAGCAAGCGCTCGCCCGAGTTACTGAGCATGTCATAACAAATCAGCCCCTCTTCTTCTCTGAGCGAAACAACTTCACCCACAACGCCATCCGCAGTTTCTATCTTGTCTAGCTGCTTAAATCGCACTCTGGTTAAAGGAGAGTTATCCGTGGCATAAACGCGTCTTTGCTCACACGCCAAAAATAGCAAAGTAACTCGTCCTGGCGTTACATCCAATACAACGCCTAAACCTAACTCCGGCTCCGAACTACTCACCCATCGCTGACCAACAATAAAAGCACTCATTCGCCCTCCCTTAAAACCAAACAATCAAACATTCTAATAACACACTGCCATCTAATACTAACAAGCAATAAAAAACTAACAGGCATAAAAAAAGGTGCCCGAAGACACCTTTTTTCAGTCCTAAAGAAAAGCTAATATTATAGTTTTTCTCTAATACGTGCAGCACGACCTGTTAATTCACGTAAGTAGTATAATTTAGCTCTACGTACCGCACCGCGACGTTTCACTTCAATATCACCTACTAATGGACTATGAGTTTGGAATACACGCTCAACACCAACACCATGAGAAATTTTTCTTACTGTAAAAGCAGAGTTTAAGCCGCGATTACGCTTAGCAATAACAACACCTTCAAAAGCCTGAAGTCTTTCGCGATCACCTTCTTTAACTTTTACTTGAACAATAACTGTATCACCAGGGTTAAATACTGGCATATCTTTTTTAAGCTGTTCCGCTTCTAATTGACTAATAATATTACTCATTACTATACCTTTTTATACTTCAATTCAATTTTAAATTCTTCTAACAGCGCTTGATGCTCTACTGTTAATTCTTTTTCAAGCAACAAATCAGGTCGCTTTATCCATGTTTGACCAAGTGCCTGCTTTAATCGCCACCGCTCAATTTCTTTATGATTCCCACCCAATAAAACTGCAGGAACCTGCTCATCAGCAATCAATTCTGGACGCGTATAATGCGGGCAATCTAATAGCCCATGCATATGCGAATCTTGTTGAGCAGAATCTTCATCCCCTAATACACCAGGTAAAATTCGAGAAATTGCATCAATGACTACTAATGCGGCCAACTCTCCGCCGCTAATAACAAAATCACCAAGTGACCACTCTTCCTGACATTCACTTGTTATAAAGCGCTCATCCAAACCCTCGTAGCGCCCTGCAACCAAAATTAATTGATCTAGCTCAGCATTTTCATTTAAAAGCTGCTGAGTAACAGGCTTACCTTGCGGACTTAAATAAACAACTTTAACACGCTCCGCAATAACCGAGCGCTTTGCATTATCTAAAGCATCCTTTAATGGCTGATATTTCATCACCATTCCAGGACCACCGCCATAAGAGCGATCATCGACCGTTTTGTGCTTGTCAGAAGTATATTCTCTTGGATTCCAAGTCTTTAATTGCACTAATCCATTTTTGATTGCACGACCAGTTACCCCGTTCATAGCACTATCTAGTACCATTTCAGGAAAAATCGTCAACACATCAAAGCGCATTAAAATTCAGGATCCCAATCAACAATCATTACACCAGCTACTAAATCTACATCTATTATAGTTTGCCCTTGCAAGAAAGGAATTAATCGCTCCCTCTCATCCAAAGTAGCCACTACAACATCATTTGCACCGGTTTCTAACATTTGCTGAACAGTACCAAAGTCGATTCCTTCAACTGTTTTTACTTGTAGTCCGATTAAATCAGTCCAATAATATTCGCCACGCCTTGCTTTTGGCAATTGTTCGGGACGAATAAAGATATCCCAGCCATTTAATTCAGCTGCAGCATCTCTATCATTAAGGCCGTCTAAGCAAGCAACAACGGTTTTTCCGTGCCGCTTACCACTAATCACTTCTACTAATTTACTTTCTTTGCCTTTTTTTAATATCCAAGGCGAGTAAGTTAATATGTTTTCACGTATTTCAGTATACGAATATACTTTTATCCAGCCTTTAACACCAAAGATACCAGATACTTTACCGACACTAATAAGCTCGTCAGCCAACCTTATGCAGCAACAGCAGCTTGTTTTATAGCGTCTTTTATTAACTTAGCAACACGTTCAGATGGTTGTGCTCCTAAATTTTTCCAATGATCAACACGGTCCGTATCTAATCTTAATCTTTCTTCAGAGCCTTTAGCTAATGGATTGAAAAAACCCAAACGCTCAATATAACGACCATCACGGCTGTTTCTGCTATCTGTTACGACAACATGATAAAAAGGACGGTTCTTTTGACCACCTCTTGCAAGACGAATAACTACCATCTATATTCCCTCAAAAATTACATTTAACCAAATTTAATCCGACTATTCTACGCGCTTTAATCCGCATGTGAAGTCAAAAATTCAAAAACATACACTTAGCATAGTTTTATATGCTTATTTTACATGCAAGTTTATGTACGCATACCCTTCATATTCCCTTTAATTCCACGCATCATATTCGCCATATTGCCTTTTTGGAATTTTTTCATCATTTTTTGCATCATTTTATATTGCTTTAAAACTCGATTCACATCCTGCAACTCTTGCCCACAACCTGCTGCAATTCGCTTTTTACGATTGCCTTTAATTAGGTCTGGATGTCTTTTTTCTTGATTCGTCATCGAGCGAATAACTGCAATTTGTCGAGCGAGTGCTTTATCATTAACTTGATCGCGCATATCTTTAGGCACATCATTAATTCCCGGCAACTTATCCATCATCGCGCCGACGCCACCCATACTTTGCATTTGTTCCAGCTGCTCAACAAAATCAGATAAATCGAAGCCTTTTCCTTTGCGCAGTTTTTTAGCGAGTTTATCCGCTTTATCTTTATCAACTTTTTGCTCTATGTCTTCAATCAGACTGAGCATATCTCCCATACCCAAAATCCGCGAAGCCAATCTATCCGGGTAAAATGGCTCTAGAGCATCTGTTTTTTCACCCACCCCAACAAACTTAATAGGCTTGCCAGTAATATGGCGAATTGATAAAGCCGCACCACCACGCGCATCACCGTCCGTTTTAGTTAAAACAACCCCGGTTAAAGGTAGCGCCTCATCAAATGCCTTTGCTGTGTTTGCAGCATCCTGCCCCGTCATGCTATCAACAACGAATAAGGTTTCTACTGGATTAATAGCCGCATGCAACTGCTTAATCTCAGTCATCATTTCATCATCGATATGCATTCGACCTGCGGTATCGACAATAACAACATCAAGAAACTGCTTCTTAGCTTGCTCGATAGCGCTAGTTACAATTTGCTCTGGCGTTTGTGTAACATCAGTATCAAAGAAAGTTAATGATAAATCATTCGCTAAGGTTTCTAGTTGCTTGATCGCCGCTGGACGATAAATATCCGCACTAACAACCCCAACTGATTTCTTTTCCGTTTCTTTTAGCCAACGACCCAGCTTAGCAACCGTGGTTGTTTTACCCGCACCTTGCAAACCAGCCATAAGAATAATAGCAGGCGGGTTCGATTTTAAATCTAAAGACTCATTAGCCTCCCCCATGACCGAAACTAATTCTGCCTGAACCACTTTAATCAGTGATTGCCCAGGCGAAAGACTTTCCTGCACTTCCTTACCCAGCGCACGCTCTTTGACATTATCAATAAATGCCGTGACAACAGAAAGCGCGACATCAGCCTCAAGCAATGCCATACGCACTTCGCGCAAGGTTTCTTTAATATTATCTTCAGTTAATCGGCCTTGGCCCCGAATATTTTTTAGGGTCTTACCTAATCGATCAGTTAAATTATCAAACATAGTCATTACTACAATCTGTAGGCAACACAACTAGATTTCATTAATAAAATCTCAGCCATTACAACACCTAAACTAAGGGAACCCATCAAAAAAAGGGCATAAATTCTTTCTATTATCCTAAAAATACTTCGCAGGGTAAACAGTGTTCTACTCTTTTATATTTAAAGCATGCAATTTTCGATACAAATGGGTTCTCTCCACCCCTACCGCAGCAGCAAGTTTAGCAACATTTCTGTCATTTTCATTAAAGTGATGCAGCAAATAAGCTTTTTCAAATTGCTCTCTCGCTTCTTTTAGCGGCAGGCCAAAAAAATCCAAACCTTCTGCGAGTGGCACAACCTCGCTGGACACTTTAGTTAACGCATGCTCAACTTCAACCAGCTCAATATCATCACCAGCCCCTAAAATCATAACACGTTGCACTAAATTTTTTAGCTCAGCAACATTGCCGGGCCACGAATAATTCCTCAAAAAATTTAATGCTGGCATAGAAAACTTTCTAAACGCTAATTTTTCGTACTGCATAAAAAAATCAACATAATAATTCAGTAGCGCTGGCACATCTTCAGTATGATTGCGTAAGGGCTCTATCTGCAATTCAACTTCATTTAAAAAATAATACAAATCTTGACGAAAATGCTCTGCTTTAACTTCTTTATACAGGAAATCCGTTGCCGCCGTGACAACACGAAAATCACAACTTACCTTTTGCTTACCACCAACACGCAAAAAACTACCCGATTTCAATGCATTGAGAAGCTTATACTGGGTATCCGCATCTATCCCAGAAATATCCGATAAAAACAATACGCCACCTCGCGCCTTTTCCAGCGCCCCAGCCACGACTTGCCCTTCCGTTTCCTGACCAAATAGCTCAACAGCCGCACCTTCTTGATCAACCGACACTTCAATAAAAACGCCTTTTTCTCTAGCGCTATGAGTTTGTAAAAATCGCGCATACACTTCTTTACCAACACCATGCTCACCGACGAACATTAAATTTGCATCATGCTGAGCTAAACGCTTTAACTGCTCTTTGATTCTCACAGAGAAAGCGCTATGCCCGATTGGATCAATATTTCCAGCAAGTTTACGCTTTAATCCTGTATTTTCTCTAAGCAACAGATAAGCTGAAATGGCGCGCTGCACGGTTAACAGTAATCGAGCTAATGATAATGGCTTTTCTAAAAAACCATACGCTCCTAACTTGGTTGCATCAACTGCAGTATCAATCGTTGCATGTCCAGACATCATAATAACAGGAACATTGAAACCATCTTCAGCCACCCATTCTTTTAAGAGGCTAATTCCATCAGTATCAGGCATCCATATATCTAAAAGAATTAAATCCAGTTGCTCACCCAGCTTAATCGCTCTCGCTTCTTTTGCATTGGCAGCAACAAAGACCTCATAGCCCTCATCTTGTAGAATATCCCTTACCACCGTACAAATATCCGACTCATCATCAACAACTAGAATTCTTGCTTTGTCATTACTCATCAAATTTCATTCCTACTAACCTAAATGTACTACAGCGGGTAATAGCACAATAAACCCAGCACCTTCTTTGTAAGAGCTATCTAAGCGTATTGTGCCACCATGCTCTTCAATAATCTTTTTAGCAATCGCTAACCCCAATCCCGTTCCTTTTGTTTTATGTGAAACATAGGGCTCAAAAATTTCTTTTGCACGTGCAATATCAACCCCGCAGCCTGTGTCATAAATCGCAAGCCGAACATAACGCACTTTTGCCTGCAAAATAGACTGCACTTTAACCGTAATCTGACCGCCCTCCTCCATCGCTTCGCCAGCATTCTTAAACAAGTTATGCAAGACCTGGCGTATTGTGACTAAATCTGCACTCACAGTAGGTATATTAGACTCCTCTTGTATCAGCACATTTATTTTAGGGTCAGCATCATACAAACTCGCAACTTCATGCACCAAGGACTGCAAATCAATTTTCTCAACCTTATCCCGCCCTGATTGTGCATACACCGAAAAGTCATCAACCATAAACTTTAAAGCCTCTACCTGCTGAACTATTGTGCGAATAGATCGAGTCAATAACTGCGCCTCTTCCTCTTGTAACTTATCTTTTAGTTTGTGCTGTAATCGTTCCGCGGTCAATTGAATTGGCGTCAGTGGATTCTTAATTTCATGCGCTAAACGTCTAGCCACCTCTGCCCAGGCGGCATTTTTTTGCGCTTGAATTAAATCAGTTATATCATCCAATACAACAACCGCACCAATATACCCTCCCTCAGTCGAAAATAAAGGCGAGCCCTGACATAATAATTCTTTTCGCCCATCAGGCGTATCCAGCGTTATATTTCGCTGCCAAATTTCATCAGATTTTTCTAGTAATGGCAGCAATATATCCACAAGGTGCTGTAAATCCGGGCGCCCCTGCGCAAGATCATTCAAGTCTCGTCCAAAGTAACGCATGACCTGCACATGCAAAATGATATTCGCACCATGATTTGCTTTATGTATATTCAAACTGGCATCAAAGCTAAGCACGCCGGAAGTTAAACTACTTAAAAGCGCCTCTAAATACGCTCTCTGCTGCTCAATTTCCAAAGCACTTAAGCGCGACTCATCTCTTGCTCGCGATATCTGTTGCACCATCTCATTAAACGACTCAACTAGAAAACCCAAATCATCTTGCCGCTTAACAGGTAGCAACTCCTCATAAAACCCCGCAGCCACCGCCTGCGTTCCACGAACCAATTCACGAATTGGCGCAATTATCTCACGCACACTAATGAAAGCGATTGAAATAGAGGCCAATAAGCTGACCAGCAGAACTAATGACAGCACCAATGAAAAACTTACTTTTAACGAATGCCGCAAGTAAGTCATTTCCTGAAACCGAACATAAGCAAATTCGACAGAATCCGTTAAGTCATTAATGCGCTCAGGAATCGGATAAATAATTTGTAAATAATAACCCTTACCAATTTTAATCGCTACCAGCGATTGAACCACAAGCTCATCATTAATCGACTCTAAAGCAACATGATCCTCTCCCTGTAAAACCTGCAAAAACAAAGGTGTCACCGGTAAGCTAGGCAGAATATCACTGGCAATTAAGCCACTAAATGCAACGATATCACCCTTCTTACTTAGTAGTGTAATTTCACTCGCGGCGGTTATTTCTCGAACCTGATCTAACCCTAGGCTTGCCTCAGCTAAGGTTTTACCATTTAATCGCTCTGCTATTTGTTGCGACTGCGTTAAATTCCATCGAATACGCTGATCTAATGATGCATGACTCAGCTCTAAGGCATCATCCATCGCCGCATCAATTTCAACATTAAACCAACCATCAATACTTTGATTCAAAAATTGCAAGGAATAATAAAAAACGACTCCAGCAGGCACCAACGACAGCACTATAAACAGTAAGACAATTCGGGTACTTAGCTTTGACCCTGCTTCTTTATTTTTTAACCGACGAATCAAAGAAAACGCATTGATTCCAACGAGTAAAAGCAAAATTATTGTTGCAACACTGTTACTCAGCAATAACCATGAATACATGCCACTTAAAGGCGAAGCCTCTTGCAAGGCAGTACTCATTAACTGCAAAGATAGAAAAATAAATCCCAACAATAAAAGTGCAGATATACCAAAAGGAACCCTTACTCGCATTTCAATCTCGCATTAGTGGAAAGACTCCAATTAGCGCTGAAATGCGCAATAGGGCGCAAGGGGATCGGCAGTGACTCTTTGTCGAAACGCATATTAAAATCAACTACAACACATTTAGCATTATAGGAATCAGGCAATAGCGCAAGCTCATAATGTAGATTCTCTAAGTAATCAAAGGCATCAACAAGAGAAGAAAAACGCCTATAGTCTGAAGTCACATCATTGTTAACACGATAGTCATTAAACAAAGTGTTATAACTTAAACTATAACGCTCAGAATATTTTGCGATAGTTCTATTCCATAAAGAAAAGAACTGCGCCTCAGAAACCGTCACCTCAGAATCCCAATACAATACAATACCGCTACGCAATGCATCACGCGCATCAGGACTTAGGGTAAAGTGCAATTTAGTCTGAAGACGCAAGCTATTGCCTTCAATAGTCCAATTCATAGCTTTAACACCCAGCCAGTTATCACTAGCATGGCTCATTTGCGTAAAAAGCAAACTGAACAACAAAACAATAAAGCTAGCTTTATAAGCGCTTCTGTAAACACGCATAATAAAAACCATCCATAAACTGTTCGCCTGTTAAAATCTGACGACCAAAAGGACGCTGCAAACCCCACTCAGCTTCAATAAGTTTTTCAGTAGCATCGCTATTATTTGCTAAAAAAGATTCAATTTGATCTTCGTTTTCCTGCTTTAAAACAGAACAGGTTGCATACAACAAAGTACCACCAGGCTTTAATAATGCCCAATTAGCCTGCAAAATAGCTTGCTGTAACACTTTTAGCTGAGCAATATCTTCTTCTCGGCGCAACAGCTTTATATCAGGGTGCCTGCGAATAACCCCTAAAGCAGAGCACGGTGCATCAAGCAGTATACGATCAAATTGACGACCATCCCACCACGCATCGGTATCAGCAGCATCAGCTTGTAAAAGCTCAGCTTTGAGGCCAAGACGCAGCAAATTATCATCTACACGCTGTAAACGACTAGATTCTATATCCACAGCCAATAAGCTCGCCAATTTAGGTTGCAGTTCAAGTATATGAGCGGTTTTTCCACCTGGCGCAGCACAAACATCTAAAACACGCTCGCCTTCTTGAGCATCTAATAATTTAGCCGCTAATTGCGCCGCGGTATCTTGAACAGATATCCATCCTTCTTCAAATTTTGGCAACTTTGATACAACTATCGGCTCTTCTAACAAGATAGCCTGTTCCGAAACATCAAGTTCTTTGGCTAGAATATTATTTAATGCCAACAATTGCATATAATCATCGCGACTACAGAATTGCTGATTAACGCGCAGTACCATAGGAGGCAACTGGTTGTTTTCATAAAAAAGCGACTTAGCAGCCTCGCCCCAATTAGCCTTGAATAATTTAATCATCCAGTCAGGGTGAGCATAAGCAACATGCTTATCAGCTAATGCTTCCAGCGACTCTTGTTCGCGCAAATAGCGCCTTAAAACAGCATTTAATAAGGACTTTGCCCACTGCTTCTTTTTCATAACAGCAACAGTTTCAGAAACAGCAGCATGCTGTTTAACACGCATATATTGCAACTGAAATAACCCTATTAAAGCCAGCGCTTTAATTTGCTTATCTTTAATAGGCTTAGTAACTAACTGAGAAAGTATAAAGTCCAATCGAAAATAGTAGCGAATGGTGCCGTAACATAAAGCCTGAATGAATGCCCTTTCCTTTACATCATCCACCTGAATCCACGCCTCATCTAAAGCAGCCGTGAGTGATTTACCATTTAATACTTTGACTATTATGTTCGCTGAAATTAACCTTACATTCACTACAACACCCTAAATAAATTGTTTACCAGCAACACTATGCGCATTTAAATACGCTGAAACCAAAGTACGCTTTTTCCCTGGCATTTGAATTTCCATTAATCGTAAAACACCATCCCCCGTTACGACATCGATATGCTTTGGATTATCTAAAATAACACCACAGGACAGACCACTTTGCTCATCTAAAACAACCGCACTCCAAACCCGAACAGTAGCGCCATCTAAAGTAGTTTGCGCAACCGGCCATGCATTTAAACCACAAATTTGACGCGATAACTCAACAGCTGAACGAGACCAATCCAATTTAGCCTCAGCCTTATCCAGCTTATGCGCATAGGTAACCAATGATTCATCCTGCACCTCATCGATTAGAGCGGCCGATTTAATTTGCTTAAGCACCTCTAATAAAGCCTCTGCCCCCATATGCATCATACGATCATGTAATTCGGAGGCAGTTTCATATTCCCCTATAAGGCATTTCTGTTTGTACAACATATTTCCAGCATCGAGTTTTTTTACGACTCGCATAATTGTAATTCCAGATTCTTTGTCGCCCGCAATAATAGCTCTATTGATAGGTGCAGCCCCACGCCAACGCGGTAATAAGGACCCATGAATATTGATACATCCTAAGTTAGGGATGTCTAGTACGGTCTGAGTTAAAATCAAACCATAAGCCACTACAACCATTAGGTCAGCCTTTAATGCACGCATGCTATCAATATCGGCTTGTGCTTTTAAATTTTCGGGCTGGTAAACAGGAATATTAGCACTTAGAGCAAGCGCTTTTACAGGGCCATTCTGTAATTTCCTACCACGACCTGAAGGTCGGTCTGGCTGCGCATAAACACCAACAACTGTATGCTCAGAGTTCAACAACGCTTGTAATGCAGGAACTGCAAAATCGGGTGTACCAGCAAAAATAATGCGCATCAAATATCTCGCTTATGTTGTTTCTGCATTTTTTTCTTAATGCGATTTCTTTTTAATGGCGATAAATAGTCCACAAATAATTTACCTAGCAAATGATCCATTTCATGCTGAATACAAACAGCCAATAAGCCATCGGCATCCATTTCAAACACATCACCTTCTTTATTTAAAGCTTTAACCCTGATAACTTCAGCACGCTGAATAGGCTCAAAAATACCAGGAACTGATAAACAACCCTCGTCAGATTCTTCACGACCACTCTCAGATATTATTTCTGGATTAATCAAGCATAAAGGATCATTTTTTTCTTCACTAACATCAATAACAATAAGCTGTAACTGAATGTCCACCTGAGTCGCCGCCAACCCAACACCATGTGCGTCATACATGGTCTCAAACATATCATCGACCATGGATTTAATTTTATTATTAACTTGCTTAACTGGACTAGCCACATTACGTAAACGCGGATCGGGAAACTCAAGAACAGGTAAAATACTCACTTAATACTCCACAACATACTATTTAACAGCCTAAATTATATCCAAACATATTTGTATATATCAAGCATAAAAGCATTAATCTAAAACGACATTAAAAATAAATATATAGCTATATTTGCTAAATATCAGACAAAAAAAAACCAGCCTAAGCTGGTTTTTTTAATAAAGAAAAATCGAAATTAATCTTCAGAATCATCTATCACAGGTCTATCTACTAATTCAACATAGGCCATAGGGGCTGCATCACCCGTTCTAAACCCACATTTCATAATACGCAAATAACCACCCGGACGATCTTGGTAACGAGGACCTAATTCATTAAATAATTTGGTCACAACATCACGATCTCTTAATTTAGCAAATGCTTGACGACGGTTAGCAACCGAGTCAGTTTTAGAAAGAGTAATTAAAGGCTCCGCAAAAGAACGTAGTTCTTTAGCTTTTGGTAATGTAGTTCTAATTAACTCTTCACTTAATAAAGAAGTAATCATATTGCTAAACATAGCTTTTCTATGACTACTATTTCTATTTAATTGTCTTCCAGACTTACGATGTCTCATTCTAATAAACCTTGTAAAAAATTATAATATCGCTTGAGATTGCTCAGCCAAGTTCTCTGGTGGCCAATTTTCAAGACGCATCCCTAAAGAAAGCCCTTTAACAGCCAATACATCTTTAATCTCAGTCAGCGATTTTCTGCCTAAGTTAGGTGTTTTTAATAATTCAAACTCAGTACGTTGAATAAGATCACCAATATAATATATATTTTCAGCTTTTAAGCAATTTGCAGATCTAACAGTAAGCTCTAGGTCATCAACAGGGCGCAAAAGATTAGGATCAATTTGCTCTGCCGGCTCTACAACTTCCTCGGCAACTTGCTCATTCACTTTTTCGAAGTCAACAAATACAGAAAGTTGATCATGCAATATAGTAGCAGCAAGTTTAATTGTAGTTTCAGGGTCAACAGTACCATTAGTTTCAAGTTCAATAATCAACTTATCTAAATTAGTACGCTGTTCTACCCGAGTTGATTCAACACTGTATGCGACCTTAGTAACAGGAGAGTAAGATGCATCAACTTGTAACGCACCAACTACACCGAAACCTAATCCTTCAGTTCTAACATTAGAAGGCTCGTAACCACGACCCTTCTGAATATTAATTTTCATGTTCAACTCACCTTCTTCAGTTAAATTAGCAATAACTAAATCAGGGTTAATAATTTCAACATCATGAGGCAACTGTATATCTGCAGCAGTAACTGCACCAGCACCTTTTTTAATTAATGTTAATGTAATTTCATTTCCAGAATGTAAAACAATTGCCAACTCCTTCAAGTTTAACAATATATCAATTACATCTTCATGTACGCCATTAATAACAGAGTATTCGTGTTCAGCGTTTTCAATTTCAACACTAACAACAGCACAGCCAGGAATAGAAGAAAGAAGAACTCTTCTTAAAGCATTCCCTAAAGAATGCCCATACCCTCTTTCCAAAGGCTCAATTACAATCCTTGAATGATTAGTTGACTTACTAACAACCTCGACAAGCTGAGGTTTTAATAACCCAGTAACAGCACTATGCATTTAAAACCTCAAAATCTATTATTTAGAATATAGCTCAACAACTAACTGTTCATTCATATCAGAACCTAAATCTTCACGATCCGGTACAGAATTAAATGATCCAGAAAAATCCTTAGAACTTACTTCAACCCATGAAGGGAAACCATACTGTTCAGCAACAGTTAAAGAGTCAGCAATTCGAACTTGCTTCTTAGCCTTTTCTCTAATTGAAACTTTATCACCAGCAGCAATCATAGCCGAAGGTACATTTAAAATAGTATCGTTAACTAAAATAGATTTATGAGAAACAAGCTGTCTAGCTTCAGCACGTGTAGCTGCAAAGCCCATTCTATAAACTACATTATCTAAACGTGATTCTAAAAGATTTAACAGATTTAAACCTGTTGCGCCTTTTTGTAAATCCGCTCTTTTGTAATAATTTCTAAATTGCTTTTCAAGAACACCATAGATACGTTTAATACGCTGCTTTGCTCTTAACTGATTAGCATAGTTAGAGTTACGTGCACGCTTAGTTCCATGCTGACCTGGTCGTTGTTCTAAATTACACTTGCCTTCTAAAGATTTACCTCTTCCTTTTAAGAAAAGATCAGTACCTTCACGACGACTTAATTTACAAGTGGGGCCTAAATATCTAGCCATTATATACTCCTACTATACCCTACGTTTTTTCGGTGGACGACAACCATTATGTGGGATAGGTGTTACATCTACGATGCTACCAATTTTAAACCCTAGGTTGTTAAATGAACGTACTGCTGACTCACGACCAGGACCTGGACCCTTAATCATGACATCTAAGTTTTTCATTCCAAATTCTTGAGCTACTTTTCCTGCTCTTTCAGCTGCAACCTGAGCAGCAAAAGGAGTACTTTTTCTTGATCCTCTAAAACCAGAGCCACCAGATGTTGCCCAAGAAAGCGCATTTCCTTTGCGATCGGTAATAGTAACAATAGTGTTATTAAAAGTTGCATGAATATGCGCTATGCCATCAGCAACTTCTTTTTTAATTTTCTTTTTTGTGCGGTTTGTACTAGCCATTATTTAACCTTTTCTTATTTTCTAATAGGCTTACGTGGGCCTTTTCTAGTACGAGCGTTTGTTCTCGTTCTCTGACCACGCAATGGTAGTCCACGTCTATGACGAATACCACGATAGCAACCAAGATCCATCAAACGTTTAATGTTCATAGACACTTCACGTCGCAAATCACCCTCAACAACAATCTTAGAAATCACATCACGAATTGCATTTAACTGCTCTTCGCTTAATTCTTTAATCTTAATTGTCCGTTCTATACCAACTTCTTTACAGATATTAATTGCAGTTGGCTTACCTATGCCATATACAGCAGTTAAAGCGATCTCTGCATGTTTATGATCTGGTACATTAATTCCGGCAATTCTTGCCATCTAGATACTCCTAAATACAGTACTCAAAAGTTAAGAGCGCAATTATAGCACTCTCAACCTTTAAAGCAATAAAAAACTTAACCCTGGCGCTGTTTATGACGCCCATCTTTACATATAACTCTTAATACACCGGATCTTTTAACTACTTTACAGTTCCGGCATATCTTTTTTACAGAAGCTCGTACTTTCACAGCTCACCCCTTAAATGGTAATTTATTTTTTCAAATTTGCTTTGTTCATTAGACCATCATATTGATTTGACATTAAATGTGTCTGTACTTGAGATACAAAATCCATAACAACCACAACAATAATCAATAATGATGTACCACCGAAATAAAACGGTACATTCCAATAAACAATTAAAAACTCTGGCAGTAAACACACTGCAGTAATATAGAAAGCACCGATTAATGTTAATCGAGTCATTACTTTATCTATATAAGTAGAGGTTTGTATGCCCGGTCTAATACCCGGTAAAAAAGCGCCCGATTTCTTTAAATTATCTGCAGTTTCTTTAGAATTAAAAACTAATGCAGTATAAAAGAAGCAAAAGAACACAATAGCCACGGTATATAACATTACATATAAAGGCTCTCCAGGAGAAATTGCCGTAGCAATATCTTGCAACCATGCAAAACCTTCTGCCTTTCCAAACCAGCCAGCAATTGTAGCAGGAAATAGAATAATACTTGATGCAAAAATAGGAGGAATTACACCCGCCATATTTAGCTTTAACGGTAAGAAGCTACTTTGCCCTGCATACATTCTTTTGCCTTGCTGACGCTTCGGATAATTGATAACAATTCTCCGCTGTCCACGCTCAACAAATACAACCAAAGCAGTTACACCGATACTTAGTAAGAATAATAATATTATAAAAACACTATTAAGCTCACCTGTTCTAGCCAACTCTAAAGTACCGCCAATTGCTGAAGGTAAACCCGCGACAATACCAGCAAAAATGATAAGTGATATACCATTACCAAGACCTCTCTCAGTAATTTGCTCACCCAACCACATTAGAAAGATTGTTCCAGTTACCAATGTTATTGCGGTAATAGCAATAAATTGCATGCCTGGGTTAATAACAACAGACAATCCACCAGCAGTTTGGTTTTGCAAAGCCACAGACACCCCAATCGCTTGAAAGGTTGCCAAAACAACCGTTCCATAACGAGTATATTGAGATATTTTACGACGGCCTGACTCACCTTCCTTTTTAACTTGCTCTAAAGCAGGTATAACAATCGTCATCAACTGCATGATAATCGAAGCAGAAATGTAAGGCATGATTCCCAGAGCAAATAAACTTAATCTCTTAAGCGCTCCTCCAGAAAACATATTGAACATATCAAGAATTGATCCTTCTTGCTGCTTAAACATTAAAGCTAACGCTTCAGGATCAATACCAGGAACAGGAATATGCGCTCCAGCCCTGTAGACAAAAAAAGCACCTAGAACGAATAATAGTCTTGAGCGTAATTCAGAAAATTTACCTAACTGGTCACCCATTTGCGTGCTTGATCTACTCACTTGTTATTCCTCTATTTTTCCACCAGCGGACTCAATGCTAGCTTTTGCACCTACAGTGACCTTCAATCCTTTTAAAGTTACAGCAGCTGTAATTTCACCAGATTGAATAACTTTTACTGTTTTAGTAAAAGCAGGAACTATATTTGCATTAATTAAATCAACTAAAGTTACAGTATCTAAGCCAAGTTTAGAAATTTCACTTAATCTAACTTGAGCAGAGTACTTACCTTTTCTTGAGCTAAAACCAACTTTAGGTAAACGTTTTTGTAAAGGCATTTGACCACCCTCAAACCCTACCTTATGAAATCCACCACTACGTGATTTTTGACCTTTATGGCCACGACCACAGGTTTTCCCAAGAGTAGAACCAATACCTCTACCAACTCTTTTAGAGTCTTTTCTTGATCCTTCTGCAGGCTTAATAGTATTTAAATACATTAGATTTCCTCTACTTCAAGCATATAAGATATTTTGTTAATCATACCTCTATTTTCAGGCGTATCTATAACTTCCACAGTATGATTTATCTTTCTTAAACCTAAACCTTGCAAACAAGCTTTATGTTTTTTTAGACGGCCAATACTGCTTTTTACCATCTTTACACGAATTTTTTTATCTGCCATGTCAATTACCCTGTAATCTCATCAACAGACAAACCACGTTTTGCGGCTATCTGTTCAGCATTATTCATATTAGCAAGACCGTCAATAGTCGCTCTAACAACATTAATTGGGTTGTTAGTTCCGATACATTTAGCCAATACATTATGAACACCAACGGCTTCAAAAACAGCTCGCATTGGGCCACCAGCAATAATACCAGTACCGTCCGTTGCTGGCTGCATAAATACTTTTGCAGCACCAACTTCTGACATAATTGAATATTGTAAAGTTCCACTTTTAAGTGCAACTTTATGCATATTTTTTCTAGCTTGCTCTAGTGATTTTTGAATAGCTATAGGTACTTCTTTTGCTTTACTAACGCCATACCCAACATTACCTTCACCATCACCTACGACAGTTAATGCTGTAAAACCAAATACTCTACCGCCTTTAACAACTTTTGCGACCCTACGGACAGAAACTAATTTTTCCTGTAATCCGTCGGTGTTCGCTTGTTGAGGTGCATTTGCCATTTTATTCCCCTAGAACTTCAAGCCAGCTTCGCGTGCAGCATCTGCTAATGCTTTAACACGGCCGTGATATTTAAAACCAGAACGGTCGAAAGTAACTTCAGTAATTCCAGCAGCCATTGCTTTATCTGCTATTAATTTACCTACTAATACTGCCGACTCAACATTCCCCGTACTTTTAACAGCTGATTTAATTTCAGACTGATTGCTTGAAGCACTAGCAACTGTTACAGTTCCATTTTCTGCGATAACTTGCGCATAAATATGTTTAGACGTTCTATGAACAGACAAACGATTATTACCAAGTTTTTTAATATTTGATCTAAGCTTTAAAGCTCTTCTCAATCGAGATGCTTTTTTATTCATTTTGTTAGCCTATTTTTTCTTAGCGTCTTTTCTAACGATATGCTCATCAGCATACTTAACACCTTTACCTTTATAAGGCTCCGGTGGTCTATATGCTCTGATATCAGCCGAAACCTTACCAACTTGTTGTTTATCTATACCTTTAACAACTAATTCAGTCTGGCTCGTCGCTTCAATTACTATACCTTCCGGCATTGCATATTCGATTGGATGTGAAAAACCAAGGCTCAAATTTAAAACCTTTCCTTTCACTTGCGCTCTGTAACCAACACCAACAAGAGTAAGCTTCTTCTCAAAACCATTAGTAACACCAACAACCATATTAGCAACATTAGCTCTAGTCGTTCCGGCTAGTGCATTTGCTTTTTTATTTGTTTGATCCCACTGAACAGTAAAAACCGAATCAGTTACATCAGCTGTAACCGCAGGGTTTAGACTCAAAGTCAATAAACCTTTTGGTCCTTTTACTGATACTTCAGAGCCTTGTAACTTAAACTCAACACCCGCTGGTATAGTAATAGGGTTCTTTGCAATTCTAGACATAAATTCCCCCTATTCCTAACAAACAGTACAAATAACTTCACCACCATGACCAGTCGCACGAGCTGCACGATCAGTCATAACACCTTTAGATGTGGACACAATAGCCACACCTAAACCGCCTAATACTTTAGGTAGTTCATCTTTTGATTTATAAATACGTAAACCCGGCTTACTAATACGTTTTACTTTATCGATAACCGGCTTACCATTGTAATATTTCAACTCAATAGACATTGATACATGTGCACCATTTGTCTCAGTTGAAAAACTTGTAATATACCCTTCTTTCTTCAAAACTTCAGCAATAGCTACTTTAAGTTTAGAAGACGGCATAATTACGTTATATTTTCCTGCAGATTGACCATTTCGTATGCGAGTTAGCATATCTGCAATTGGATCTGTCATGCTCATATTATTTTCTCCAAATATCCAACTAGCTGCTTACCAACTGGCTTTAACTAAACCAGGTACATCACCTCGCATCGTAGCTTCTCTAAGCTTATTGCGACTTAGACCAAATTTACGATAAAAACCATGAGGACGACCTGTAATATTACATCTATTACGCTGTCTAACAGAGCTAGAGTCTCTCGGTAATTTTTGCAGTGCTAGATGTGCTTCATCTTTTTCTTGAAAAGAAGCATTTGGATCTCTAATAATCTCTTTCAAAGCAACACGTTTTGCTTCAAATTTGCTTACTAATTTTGCCCGCTTTGCTTCACGAGCTATCATTGATTTCTTAGCCATAGTTGGTTAGCTCTTGAATGGAAAATTAAACAACTTTAACAACTCAAGACCTTCTTCGTTGTTAGTTGCTGTTGTAGTGATACAAATATCAAGTCCACGTAACTTATCGATTTTATCATAATCGATTTCAGGAAAGATTATTTGCTCTGTCACACCCATTGTATAGTTACCTCTACCATCAAAACTTTTTGGATTTGATCCTCTAAAGTCACGAATCCTAGGAATAGAGATTGCTATTAAACGATCAAGAAATTCATACATTCTTTCGTCTCTCAGCGTTACTTTACAACCAATAGGCATATCATCACGTATCTTAAATCCAGCGATAGATTTACGCGATAAAGTTACAACTGGTTTTTGACCACTTATTTTTTCCATATCACCGACAGCAGATTGTACAATCTTCTTGTCAGCTACAGCATCACCTAAACCCATGTTTAAGGTAATTTTAGTAATCTTAGGAGCTTGCATTATTGATGTGTAACCAAATTTTTCCATCAATGCAGGCACTATTCTTTCTTTATAATCTGTTTTCAATCTAGCCATGATTATACCTACACATCAATAATTTCATTATTCGATTTAAAATATCGGACTTTCTTTCCGTCTTCTAACGCTTTAAAACCAACTCTATCTGCTTTCTTTGAAGAAGCATTAAAAATTGCTACATTAGATTTATGGATGGGCATTTCTTTTTCAATAATACCACCTTGAATTCCAGCATTCGGATTTGGTTTTTGATGTTTTTTAACCCTATTAACACCCTCAACCAAAATCTTATCATTTAAGAATTTGCTGATCCGTCCTCGTTTACCCTTATCTTTACCGATAAGAACTATGACTTCGTCACCTTGTTTAAGTTTTTGCATATTTAGACCTTTACAATACTTCTGGAGCAAGAGAAATAATTTTCATAAATTTCTCGCCTCTTAATTCACGTGTTACCGGCCCAAAAATACGTGTGCCTAACGGCTGAAGTTGAGCATTTAATATTACAGCAGCATTTCCGTCAAAACGAATCACAGACCCATCTGATCTACGTACACCTTTTCTTGTACGTACAACCAATGCGTTGTAAACTTCGCCTTTTTTTACTTTGCCGCGAGGTATAGAGTCTTTGACACTTACCTTAATAATATCCCCAATTCCAGCATATCGTCTATGCGACCCACCAAGAACTTTGATACACATGACCTTTTTTGCGCCGCTATTATCAGCGACATCAAGGTTAGTTTGCATCTGAATCATTTTTTATTCCTAATTTACTTGTACTAGTAATTCAATCTATGAATGATTAACCCGCTTTATTATTAAGCACTTCAACCATCATAAATGTTTTCTTTTTTGAATAAGGGCGACATGGTGTAATTGCAACCATATCACCTTCATTACAAATATTTTTCTCATCATGAGCAAATAATTTTGTAGAACGCTTGATATATTTCCCATATACAGGATGCTTTACAAGACGCTCAACTAATACAGTGACTGTTTTATCCATTTTGTTACTTACCACACGACCTGTGATGGTACGTAACTTTTCTGTATTATCACTCATTATGCTTGACCTGCCATCTCATTTAATACTGTTTTAACACGAGCAATACTTCTTCTAACCTTTTTAACTTGGTCAGATTTAGTAAGTTGCCCAGTGTTTTTTTGCATACGCAAATTAAATTGCTCACGCCCTAATTCAACTAATGTTGAATTAAGTTCAACTGCAGTCTTTTGACGTAATTCACTAGTTTCCATTATAGTACCGTCCTAATAACAAACTTAGTTTTTACTGGAAGTTTTGCAGCAGCTAGAGTAAATGCTTCTCTAGCAATTTCCTCAGGAACGCCCTGCAATTCATATAGCATTGTACCAGGTTTAATTTGAGCAACCCAATATTCAACACTACCCTTCCCTTTACCCATTCTAACCTCTAAAGGCTTTTTAGTAATAGGTTTATCTGGAAAGATTCTAATCCATAATTTCCCATCACGCTTACAATGTCTTGTAATTGTTCTACGTGCGGCCTCTATTTGTCGTGCAGTAATTCTTCCGCGATCCATAGACTTAAGTCCATACTCACCAAAACTTACTGACGATCCTCGAACAGCTAAACCAGTATTTCTTAATTTATGCTGTTTACGAAATTTTGTTCTTTTAGGTTGAAGCATTCTATTTTCCCTTCAACTATTTTTTAGATTTAGAATTATCGGACGTTTCTAACGGAGCTCTATCAAAAACCTCTCCCTTAAAAATCCAAACTTTAATACCGATAATGCCGTACGTAGTATTTGCTTCTGCAACACCATAATCAATATCAGCACGTAAAGTATGCAAAGGCACACGACCTTCTCTATACCATTCGCTACGTGCAATCTCAGCGCCGTTTAAACGACCACCTAAATTGATTTTTATACCTTCAGCACCTAAACGCATAGAGTTTGTTACCGCACGCTTCATAGCGCGACGATACATAATTCTTTTCTCTAATTGTTGAGCAACACTTTCAGCAACTAATTTAGCATCTAGCTCAGGCTTTCTGATTTCTTCAACGTTTACTTGCACAGGCATTTGCATCATTTTAGATACTTCTTTGCGCAAAACGTCGATATCCTCGCCTTTTTTACCAATTACAATACCAGGCCTAGCCGTGTGAATAGTAATGTGAGCATTATTAGCTTGACGATTGATTTGCACGCGACTAACAGAAGCATGAGCTAACTTCTTCTGAATATAATCACGTGCTGTTAAATCTTGGTATAAGAAATCTGGATAGTCTTTGCTATTTGCATACCATCTAGATGTAAAATCTTTTACGATACCAAGTCTTATTCCGGTTGGATGTACCTTTTGACCCATTATACTGCCTCTATTCGAATTCTGCGACTTTAACTGTAATATGACAAGTACGCTTCAAAATATGATTTGCACGACCTTTTGCTCTAGCTCTAAATCTTTTAAGAGTTGGAGCTTCGTCAACAAATACTGTTGAAACCTTTAACTCATCAATATCAGCACTTTCGTTATGCTCTGCATTTGCAATAGCAGACTCAAGTACTTTCTTCATGATCGCAGCGGCTTTCTTTGTACTAAACTTCAGTACATTTAAAGCTTCTTCGACTTCAAGACCTCTAATTTGATTTGCTACCAATCTAGCCTTTTGAGCTGACAAAGGTGCATTGCTTAATTTAGCTGTAATTTCCATTATGCACCTATTATCTAGATTTTTTATCAGCCAGATGGCCTTTATATGTACGAGTAGGAGCAAACTCACCTAGCTTATGACCAACCATATTCTCAGATACTAAAACTGGAATATGCTGACGACCATTATGTACGGCGATTGTCAAACCTAACATTTCAGGCGTTATCATTGATCTTCTAGACCAAGTCTTAATCGGTTTCCTACTACTACTACTGACTGCATCATCAACTTTCTTCTGCAAATGATGATCAATAAAAGGACCTTTTTTAATTGAACGTGGCACTTTATTAATTCCTCTCTAACGCTTACTACGACGTCTAACAATCATTTTGTCAGTACGTTTGTTTTTTCTTGTTTTATAACCTTTAGTAGGCATACCCCAAGGAGATACAGGATGTCTACCACCCGATGTTCTACCTTCACCACCACCATGTGGATGATCAACAGGGTTCATAACAACACCACGAACGGTTGGTCTAATACCACGCCATCTAGATGCTCCAGCCTTACCAAGAGATCTTAAATTATGCTCGGAGTTTGAAACCTCTCCAATAACAGCCTTACAATCAGCTAATACTTTACGCATTTCACCTGATCGCAATCTCAATGTTACATGAGCACCCTCTTTTGCAACTAATTGCGCTGATGTACCAGCACTTCTAGCCATTTGAGCACCTTTTAAAGGTTTCAACTCAATGCAATGCACAACCGAACCAAGCGGCATATTTCTTAGAGGCATGCAATTACCAGTTTTGATAGGTGCATTTTCTGAAGAAATAATTTCTTGACCAGCAGAAACACCTTTAGGAGCGATAATATATCTACGCTCTCCATCAGCATACAGAACTAGTGCTATATTAGCCGTTCTGTTTGGATCATATTCCAGTCTTTCTACAACTCCTGGAATATCAAACTTATTTCTTTTGAAATCAATTATACGGTAGTTTTGCTTATGTCCACCACCTATATGACGAGTAGTAATCCGCCCATTACTATTACGTCCACCACTTTTCGTCTTTTTTGTTATTAGCGGCGCAAAAGGTTTACCTTTATGTAAATCTTCGCTCTTTACTCTTACGACAAACCTTGAACCTGGTGATGTCGGTTTTGATTTTACAATAGCCATCTACTCTACCGATTATTTACTTTAACTACGACTAAGCTGCCGAGAAATCAATATCATGACCTTCTTTAAGCCTTACATAAGCTTTTTTCCAGTCAGAACGTTTTCCCATGAAGCGACCAAATCTCTTTGTTTTTCCTTTAACATTCAATAATTGAACTTTTTCAACTTCAACATTAAACATTAATTCTACAGATTTTTTAACTTGTAATTTAGTAGCTTCATTAGCAACTTTAAATACAAATCTATTTGACTGCTCTGTAGCATTAGTACTCTTCTCAGAAATTACTGGTGCTTTAATTATATTAGAAAGCTTAAACTCTACACTCATGATAACTGCGCCTCAATTTCTTTCAATGCAGCAGGTGTAACAATAACATTTTCTGCAGCAATCAACATAACAGGATTCAGTTCTCTTGCAGTAACAACATCAACATTAAAAATATTTCTTGAAGACAAGATAATATTTTCATTCAAGTTTTCTGCAATAACAAGAACTCTATTACGCCCAAATTCTTTTAACTTAGCCGCAAAATCTTTTGTTTTTGGAGTAGCTGGCATTATATCAGAACTAACTTTAAGTCTATCCTGACGAACTAATTCAGATAATATTGAACGAATTCCTGCGCGGTACATTTTTTTGTTCAACTTTTGATCAAAAGATCTAGGTCGAGCAGCAAATGTTTGACCACCGCCTCTCCAAAGTGGACTACGTATTGTACCAGATCTAGCGCGACCCGCACCTTTTTGCGCCCAAGGTTTAGCTCCACCACCGCTTACATCAGATCTATTTTTCTGAGCTTTAGTTCCAGAACGCAGGCCAGCCATGGTCTTAGTAGCTAATTGGTGAATCAATGCTTCATTGTATTCTTGACCAAAAACCACTTCATTTACCTCTACGTCACCCGCAGAGTCTGCACTATTAAGTGCTAATATTTTCACACTCATGACTTATCCTTTATTTTTCTTCTTGACCGCAGGGGTTAAAATAATATCACCACCTTTAGCGCCAGGAACCGCACCTTTTACTAAGATAAGGTTTCTTTCTTTATCAATTGAATGAATTGTCAAATTATGAGTAGTGACTGTTGCCGCCCCCATGTGACCTGACATTTTCTTTCCTTTAAAAACCCTACCCGGTGTTTGACACATACCGATAGAACCATTTGATCTATGAGAAAGAGAGTTACCATGTGTAGCATCTTGCATCCCAAAATTGTGACGCTTAATACCACCCTGAAAACCTTTACCTATACTTGTACCTTGTACATCAACAAACTGACCATCTGCAAACATTTCCATTGTTAGCTCTGTACCAACTTGTAAATCCTCACCTTCACCATCAGACAGTCTAAATTCCCACAAACCTCGGCCTGCAGTCATATTTGCAGCAGCGAAATGACCCGCCATTGCTTTATCAACTTTTGATGATTTTTTATCGCCAACAGCTACCTGTACAGCTCGGTAACCATCAACTTCAAGATCTTTTACCTGTGACACTCTATGAGAGTCAATTTGTAAAACAGTTACAGGAACCGATGTTCCATTTTCTAGGAAAACACGCGTCATCCCACATTTCTTACCAACTAAACCTAAAGACATATGCTTAATCCTCTAATTAATTGAGCTTAATTTGAACATCAACACCAGCCGCTAGATCTAATTTCATTAGCGCATCAACCGTCTTATCCGTTGGCTCAATAATATCAAGCAAACGTTTATATGTTCTCAACTCATACTGATCACGTGCATCTTTATTTACATGTGGTGAAGTAAGAACAGTGAATCGTTCATGTTTTGTAGGAAGCGGAATAGGACCTTTTACTTGAGTTCCAGTTCTTTTCGCTGTTTCTACAATTTCACTTGCCGATTGATCAATTAATTTATGATCAAAAGATTTCAAGCGTATTCTAATAGTTTGACTTGCCATATACCCTACTCTACAACCGTTGCTACAACACCCGCACCAACAGTACGACCACCTTCACGAATAGCGAAACGCAATCCGTCTTCCATTGCAATTGGCGCAATGAGCGTTACTTCTACTGATACGTTATCACCAGGCATTACCATTTCTGTTCCTTCTGGTAATTTTACTGCACCGGTTACGTCTGTTGTTCTGAAGTAGAACTGCGGACGGTATCCATCAAAGAATGGCGTATGACGACCACCCTCATCTTTTGATAGTACGTAGATTTCAGCAGTAAATTTTGTATGCGGGTTGATTGATCCAACGTGAGCCAATACTTGACCACGCTCAACATCTTCACGCTTTGTTCCTCTAAGTAGGATACCTACGTTATCGCCTGCCTCACCTTGATCAAGCAGTTTACGGAACATCTCAACACCCGTACAGGTTGTTTTTACTGTATCTTTGATACCAACGATTTCAATTTCTTCACCAACTTTTACAACACCACGCTCAATACGTCCTGTTACAACCGTTCCACGACC
>CBDUDV010000016.1:0-64286 GCA_965366065.1 uncultured bacterium
AGCTTTATATCAAAGCTATTCGACACGCTTTTAATGAATTACAAAAATTAAAATCGGCTACTGCGTAACATCAGTTATTAGGTATTAACCGCTGGTTAGAAGATGCTGAATTATCGAATACACCACATAGTGTGGCATTCAATGTGATGGATAAGGTTTGGCCTTGTCAGAAAATGGAAGCCGTTTTTACCGCTAACACTTTGCATATCATGCATTGGCAAGCCGTTGAAGATTTTTTTAGCGGACTTGGTCGGTATTTAGTTGATAATGCCGTCGTGTGTATTTATGGACCGTTTAAATATGCAGGTGAATACACCAGTGAAAGTAATGCTGAGTTTGATGTGCGGCTTAAAAATCGAGATGAAAAGAGTGGTATTCGGGATATTGAGGACATAATAAAATTAGCAAAACTAGCCCATTTAGCGCTGGAGGGTGATTTTTCTATGCCTGCCAATAACCGATTATTGGTATTGAGGAAGATTAGCGAATAAATGGATACAAGCTATCATTAGCACGCTCAGTTATGTCAGTGTTTTAGATTTTATGATTGACTCATTTCAATCAGCATAATGGCGGCTTGTTTAGCTTGTTCAGCAGCACCTGACTGACGTTTCATTTGCTCGGAGACAAGAGCGCCTTCGATAAGTAGGCTTAGCTGGAATGCTAGATTTTCTGGGTTTTTTAATTGGCTCTCGGTTGCTAAATCAGCAATATAGCGACGAAAGCTATCATAGAATTCAGCGGAGACTTGATGCACGGGGCCTGTTTCTTGTGGAAATTCAGCGGTCGCATTAATTAAAGCGCAGCCTCTAAACTCAGGGCTAGTCATTAGTTCACTGGTCACGTCAAACATGGCTAATAATTGAGCTTTGGGCTGATCGGCCTTCGCTTCAACCTGTGTAATGAACCAGGTGCGGAAATTTTCAGTATGTTGGCGTAAAACAGCCACAATCAAATCATCTTTAGAGGGGAAGTACCTATAAAGAGTCATTTTAGTGGTGCTTGCCGCTTTGGCGATAGCATCCACACCTGTCGCTCTAATCCCTTGACTATAAAAGAGATCTGAAGCGGCGGTAAGTATTTTTTCTTGCAAGTTTTGCGGCATAAGACAGATGTTTAATTGTAAAAATAATATTGTAGTATACCGATCGGTATATTACAATGTGCTTAACGATACTGATCGGTATAGTTAGCTTGCTTTTTCTAACTCACTCAAAGTCAGGATCTATTTATTGATAGCTTGATATACGCTGTACTCACTGAGTTACATTTAATTTTTAAGGATAATATTATGCCCACTCAAACAAGCCAACCTGAGCGAATGCAGGCCTTATCTCTGTTTTTGGTGCGCTGGCGCTGGATATTTATGATTTTATCTTTATTGATAGTAGGCGCGATGGCAAGTGGAGGGCGGTTTATTGCTTTTGCCACTGATTATGAAGTGTGGTTTTCAGAAGATAACCCACAGCTACAAGATTTTTTAAGCTTACAAAACACCTATGATAAATCCGACAGTGTTTTATTTTTAATTACGCCTAAACAAGGTGATGTGTTTACCCGAGAAACTTTGGGTAGCGTGGAATGGTTAACCAAACAAGCGTGGCAGATGCCTTATACCTCTCGCGTGGATTCAGTGACTAATTTTCAGCATACCGAAGCCGAAGAGGATGATTTACTGGTGGGTGATTTAGTCAGAAAAGCGAATAAATTAACTGATCAGCAATTGCAAAAAGTGAAAGGCGTTGCGTTAAAAGAGCCTTTATTAGTACATCGCCTAATTTCTACCGATGCGAAAGTGACCGCCGTTGCCGCAACCATAAATTTACCTAAGAATATGGCGGAAGGTAGTCCAACCGTGGTCGCTTATGCCCGTGATTTAATCAAGCAATTACAAGCACGTGACCCTAATCTTGAGGTGCGCCTTACCGGGCTGGTTGTCATGGATAATGCCTTTATGGAAGCCTCCATGAACGACATGAGTTCATTAACCTTAATTATGTTCGGCTTAATCTTAGTGGGTCTGGTGGTTTTATTACGTAGCATCACGGGAACGATTAGTGTGCTGGTTGTGATTATATTGTCGATTATGGCGACAATGGGATTTTCAGGCTGGATGGGGGTGTTATTAACACCGGTATCAGCGAGTGCACCCACAATAGTTATGACTATTGTTGTCGCACATGCCGTGCATATTTTAGTCTCAGTACTGCAAGGCATGCGTGATGGCCATACCAAACGCGATGCGATTACAGAGAGCCTTAGAATTAATGTGCAACCGATTATGCTGGCATCTGTCACGACAATCATTGGTTTTTTAACCATGCATTTTTCAGATGTGCCGCCATTTCATCATTTAGGTAATATGGTAGCGATGGGCGTGGTAATGGCTTTTTTATTATCCATGACGATTTTGCCTTGGCTTTTAATGATATTACCTATGCGCGTTACTGTCGTTAAAGGGCACCATAATCGACATATGAGTGGTTTGGCTGATTTTATTATTAAGCGTCGACATTCAATCCTTGTAGTATTTTCAGTTGTATCGATTTCATTATCGAGCTTGATTGCGCTAAATGAAGTGAATGACAAAATATGGCAGTATTTTGATACTTCAATTCCTTTTAGAGCCGATACAGATTATGCATCAGAGCATTTAACGGGTACTTACCATATGGAGTATGCGTTAAAAACAGGGGTTTCCAGAGGGGTGACGGAACCGGCTTATTTACAAAAGATTGATGATTTTCAGCAGTGGCTTACTCAGCAACCTGAAGTGATTCATGCCAATACCATTGCCGATATTATGAAACGCCTACATAAAAATATGCATGGCGATGATGAGCAGTGGTACAAATTGCCTGATGATAAACCACTAATCGCGCAATATTTATTATTGTATGAAATGTCATTACCGTATGGTTTGGATCTTAATAATCAAATTAATTTAGATAAATCGGCCACACGCGTGACGGTTTCTTTACATAATGTCTCTAGTATAGAAATGATTGCGTTTAATGAAAGAGCAACGCAATGGTTAGCGGTAAATGCGAGTGAGTTAACTATTGTTGGCAGTAGCCCTATGTATATGTTCTCGCATATTAGTCAACGCACGGTATACCAAATGATGGGCGGCGTGGCATTTGCCTTAGTGCTTATTTCAAGCATATTAATGCTTGCGCTGAAGTCATTTAAAATTGGTGTGATCAGTCTTATTCCTAATTTAGTGCCCCCTCTGGTTGCTTTTGGTATTTGGGGGTTATTTGTAGGCAAAGTAGGGTTTGCGGAATCGGTTGCTATCGGTATGACGATAGGAATTATTGTTGATGATACTGTGCATTTTTTAAGTAAATACTTACGTGCCAGACGTGAGAAAGGGCTCAGTGCAGAAGAGGCGGTTAAGTATGCGCTATCTAATGTCGGTGTGGCACTAATGATTACCACGGTTGTTTTAGTGGCTGGTTTTTCTGTGCTGATGTTATCAACCTTTAAACTAAATTATCAATTAGGCGCGATTACCGCCTTAACCATTGCTATCGCACTTATTTTAGATTTTTTCTTATTACCTGCGTTATTAATCTCGCTGGATAAACATGATTATCAAAGTGCAAAAATAAATAATAGCTAATTTTGAACCCTTTATAGGAAATACCCATGAAACCCATTTTAAAAATCGTTATCGCCAGTATGGTGAGTTTAGCTGCTATGCAAGTAAGCTATGCACAAACGCCTGAAGAGCAAGGTTTAGCAATCGCTCAAGAAGTAGAAAATCATGATAATGGCTGGCAGGATATGCTCGTCAATATCAACATGATATTACGCAATAAACAAGGGGATGAAAGCACACGTGATATTAGGCAAAAAGTGTTAGAAGTATCGGGCGATGGTGATAAAAGTTTAACGGTTTTTAATAATCCGCGCGATATTAAAGGGACGGCATTTTTATCTTTCTCACATATTATTGATCCTGATGATCAATGGTTATACATGCCTGCATTAAAGCGTGTTAAACGTATTTCTTCCTCTAATAAATCGGGGCCATTCATGGGGAGCCAATATTCTTATGAGGATTTAGCTTCTTTTGAAGTCGGTAAATATACCTATAAATATTTACGTGATGAGAAGTTAGCTGAAAACGATAGTTTTGTGATAGAAAATAAACCGTTATATGAATTTTCAGGCTATACAAAACAAGTCGTTTGGATAGATAAAACACGCTACATTCCTTTGCAAGTCCAATATTATGATCGCAAAAATGAGTTACTAAAAACAGCGAGTTTTATTGGCTATAAGCAATACCTAGGGAAGTATTGGCGCGCGAGTAAGCAATTGATGGAAAACCATCAGAATGGAAAAACGACTGAATTATTGCTAACCGATTATCAGTTTAAAACCGGCTTAAGTACGCGTAATTTTGATAAGAATAGTTTAAAGCGTATGCGTTAAGCGGTGTAATTGGAAATATTCAGGTATCCTACAAAAAATAAACAGTGGTTTTATGTTGCTTATAAAGCCACTAATTATTTATGTTAGATATTAAGTTAAAAGCCCTCTCCAAAGGGACAAATACGACAGGATCGTATTTGCATTTACCCGCAGGGTGTTGGGCAGGGATAGCCCAACCCCAACCCTCCCCAGCAAGGGACAATGCTGTTGACTTAAGAATAATCTCCTTCTCCAAAGGGAGAAGGTTGGGATGAGGGGAGTTATAAAGGCATGATTTTATTCTCCTCCGCTGAAAATCAGGGATGATTTTTAGTCCGCAGTAGGCGAAGGGAAATTTGGCAATCTGAAGTGAACTGTAAGTTCGCTCAGGAGCCAAAAATTTTATCCCGAAGAGCCGTAGAACCATTTGAGGTAGGGTTAACGAAGCAGCTTTTGTGCGTAGTTGATCCGGACGCAGGGCGGACTGGGGCATTATTGATTCGCCGCGTGGCGAATCGATTTTTGCGATAGGAGTCCCAAAATCTTTAGGCGAGCCACGTGGTGGCGCGCCTAACCCAACCCTCTCCAGCAAGAGAGGGCTTAAGTCAACAGCATTGCCAGCAAGGGAGGGCTTTAAAAGCCTGTTATTTTGTGGCATAGCCTTTATATAAACATTAAAGTGTTCGTATGCGCCCGTGCACAAAATAATGTGACTAGCTGTAAGGATAGGCCTGCCCAGTCGACTGATTAGCAAGATGAAAACAAGTGCAAAGATTTTATTAGGAAATTTAGATCATGAGTAAATTATTAACGTATATAGTGGCATTGTTGGCGGTAATTGCGATAAAATCCGTTATGGCAGAGCCAGTAGATAGTGCCACAAATACTGATTTACACATATGTAAAGTGGATGCAGTAAGGTATATGAAAAGCATATCCAGAAAATTACCAATGTCACCGTTAGAAGGTAGCAGTGTAATATCGTTAAATTACTTGAATACAGAAGTTCAAGGGCGTTATGCAAAAATGACGGATGCCGTGACTCAGCATGTTGCCGTTAATGTGGCGATGTCCTTGTTTAGCTTTAATGCTAAAAGCTTATCTGCTGAAAATATAGCCGCGCATATTTCGATGGGAACAAAGCCATATTTGCCTTTTAGTTTTGCGAATGGTGTTGAAATTACCGATGCAAATTCACAAGGCAATAAGATTATTTATAAAACCAAAATGCCGATTAGCAAAACACATCAGCAAGCAGAATCATTAGCCTTAGCAGGTCGCGTCTCTACAGTGGCTTCTGTGTGTAATGATGCAGCCATGGTAGATGATTTATTAGAGCGCCATATTGTTATTCAGTATGATTATTATGATGCAAATGGTGAGTTTGTAAGTTCATTTACGATTAATGGTAATCAGATGGAGCAGAGCATTTAACGCAAATTATGCACACAAAAAATGAATTTTTGTACTTTGCTAAAGGGGGATTTTACTTTTTAGCTTTTTAGCTTTTTAGCTTTTTAGCTTTTTACGTTAAGTGATTTGATTGCTATACGTTTTCAAAAAATATAGCAGGACTTATATAAAAACGAGTTGATAACGCCTGAATATGCTGGCGAGATAACATTCTTGAGCCGCTCAAAACCATACTTTTCCCAGTTCCATAGGGTTGCAACCAAGTATTTGGATCATTACCTTGGTTGGCAAAGATGCCTGGATTCTCACGCAAAAGCATTGAATCCACAGCAATTCCTACGAGAAGTTGTTGGGGCTAATTATGATTACCAACAGCTAATGCAGAGATAGCCTTAAATTGGGTTCAATTGCTATCTAACATAGGTATTGAAACCCAAGAGGGCGCACCAAATGGCTGCCCCTAATCTTTAGTATGTTTATTTTTCCGTCGATTCTAGTGTGGATTTAGACTTTTTCACAGTCTTCCATAAGCCATTGTACGCATACAAAATCCAATTGATTTTTAACCAATCAATTAATGACCGCGCAAGCCACATCGCCCATAGCATCATAACTACCCGATACACATATAACGGAACCGTGTATAAGGTAATATCCGATAACTGCTCGCCTACCCGATCTTGATACCATTTAAGATGCCCACCATAAGAATGATTACCCGCTATCTGCATCTCAGGAGACCCTAATAAGCCTTGGTGCATACTATATAACAAGACTGAAAGCGCAATTAATGTCAATCCAGCTAAACCAATTTGCGTCATATTAAATAGTATCGGGCGTTGCATTAAGCGATCACTGAAGGGCTTTCTGCGATTAAAACACACAAACCAAGCCACTAAGATAAATAATCCGGCGGCATGAATTTGAGACAGGCCTGCCAACAAGATTAACCATTGCGTTGTACTTAAGGTGGTGATTGATTGATAGCGTCCTAAAGCCAATGCAAACAGCATGAACGCCAGGAAGTTGCCCCAAAAAAGTACCGCAGGCCCCATCACCGGGCCTTTTGCCCATAATAGCCACCGTTCTTTGGTGTTTAATTTAACGCTTACGGAATGATTTGCACTCTCGGTATGTAAATTGAGTGGGGACGGTTGCCATGCAAATCCTTCATTAAATATATTGGTTTTTTCAATCCACTTTATTTCATAGCGATTACTGGAGGGATTCACAGGCAAGGTGACTTCGGTTTTGGTTTCGCTCTTGGTTTTTTTAGTCATTTGATTTCGATTGTTGTGCTGGATACTTTGAATATCCACGCTCGCCGGTAAATCAATCGTATACCTCCCGCCTTTCGAACTGCGTGCAGAAAGCGTTAAAGTATAAGTATTCGCATACTGACTGGCTAAAACATCCAGATGACTTTGTATAATAGTAAAGGTTTTACCTTCAATGGCCTTGGGTCTGGAAATACTTAAATCAATGCGTTCGCCTGGATAAGGATGCCATTCAGGTGACCATTGCCCCGATTGACTGTTCGAAGTGGGAATACCGTTCATGTCCACTGACCAGATAGGGCTAAAATCTAAATACCAGACTTCATGATAGTCTTTATGCTGGCCCGCGATTAAGCTTAATGCACTCACGGGTTTAATCTGGGACTGCCATGTAACTGAAGACTGTTTCGCATCTAAATTAATTTGCGCATAGGTGACTTTATCTTTTTTCTCTATTTGCACCCCCGTTGTCAAAACCTGCTCACCCTCTAATAAAGGAATCGATTTCGTGAAACTAGATTGCCCGGCTTTCGATGTCTTACGCACGGTTGTCGTAATGCGCCAATCGATCCCCAGTGATAAACGACGTTCAATAATCGCCGTTCCCTGTAAAGCACTCTTTTGAGAGAACTGTGGGTTTTTATCGCTGGATAACGGAGAAATTACTTTTTGTATGCGCTTTAAGGTCAGTGTACGATTAGGTTTATCATTCACCATGCCGCTGAGTGACCAATGCGCCTTATCAAGCTGTGTGATTAACTGATGTGGCTTAATCGGCAAGGAGACGGCAATGCGTTCCTTATCGCTGACATTACCAGAGAGTGATAAACGATGTTTGCCCGGCTCAACGTGAATCCATAATTGCTGCTGTGCATCACGGTAAAAAAAGCGGACGGGGGTTTTATTTAATCGCACGTCCGCTGGAACCCAATCACTCGATTGCGGTAATGGAATAGCGACTGGTGCGCTCACATGCAATTCAAGCGATAAAGTCAGTTGATCCTTGCTTAGATTAAGCACGCCTTTCGATACCTGACCACATAACGGTAAACACGCCGGCATTAATTGATGGCGTTTTTGTAAGGACAACTTTTCATTTAAAGTACTCAAGGTGACTGCATCAGGGACAGTAGACGTCGCAGCCATCACAGGTGAAAAACTCTGTATCAGCAATAAGCCAACAAAAACTGCAGATACCATTAAAGCGGAAAGGGCGTTACTATTCGGTGTTGGTTGTCCTGAAAATGGGCCTTTCTTTAAGCGCGCCAAACAAAACGCTAATGCAAACATCAGAAAGATTCCCAGTAGATTAATCATAAATTGCATCAAAGGCGTAATAAAGTAAAAGTGGCTATTAACGTCGGTTCCGACCTCACCATTCCAACTTAAGCGATAGTGCTTATGTGACCATTGAGGGAGACCAAAGCCCGTTTGTACCGCCGCATTCGGATCAGTTTGTTTTAAGTTTTCTTTTTTTCGTACTCTATTGGACTGGGCTTTCTTAGCGAGTTGCTTATATTGCTTATACTCCGCAACCGGGCTTCTCATTCCAGAGTCACGGAGCGTATCCACCGATTCCATACTGCTTTTGGCTATCTGATGACTTGCCCCCATTAACATAGCGGTATCCTGTTTATTGTTAGCCATTGAAAACCGATGGGAGGTATCCAATTGCGGATAAAGCCCTGTGCGCACTTGATGAAAAGAAAACTGGATTAACATCAACGCTAAGATGGCAAGACTCATATTTTGTGTATTTCGAATAATGCGCTGAAAACGGTTTACCGGTAACACGGTTAATAACGCGCCATTCACAATTAAAAACACCCATAACGCTTTCGGTGATTCAACGTGATACCACGTTAGGAAAAACGTTAAGCAAGCAATAACCCCCCATTGAATGCCCGCTAATCGACCAACGGAAACAGATAGGATCAGCACAAAGAAAATATCCCATAAATTCCATTTCGAGAGCCAGCTATTCGAACTGTCGACCCCTGTAACCGCTGCTAATGTCCAGCCGGGCGGCACATTTAAATTCAAGGTGACTTTATTAAAATCATGCTGCCACCCAAGATTCAAACTTTCGTTATTCGCGGTATGTTGGTATCGGCTATTTACCACTAAATTAAGATTGCCTTTATTCAGCTGAATACCTTGCTGGTTATTTTTCTCTGTAATCAAATGGGGCTTATTATTTAATATCGCCTGGCTAAGTTTTAAATTATTGTCAGCATTTAAGCGCCATGATTGGGTCATCTTGCCACTAATTTCATCCTGAATACTCATGCCTTGACCATCAAAATCTAACCAAACCGTTCTCTTTAAAGAAAGCTGATCTTGCTCCCGTGATTGATTCCCTTCTTGTAATACATCAAATAACATCGTGCTATCCGCCTGCATTAAATACCCAGAAAATTGTTTCCATTGAGAAGGGGTATTGGTTTGCGATAAATCAACCGGATCAATATTCTTAATATCAATAATACGCAGATTCGGTTGTTTTTCGATTACCCAGGTCTCTTCTTTGGGCAAAGGCGCTTCCATCTCTCTCAAATACAAGGTTTCTACGCGTTTTGAATGATACGAAGGCAAATTAATGATCGTGGTTCCCGCTTTCACTTGCGCGAAAACATTATTTTGTGCATCAATGCGTACAGGGACATTCGCTGATATATCGTTGACTAAAAAATCCGTTAACACCGGGTTCGTAATTTTTACTTCACGCGGATAACCGGAAACGTTTAAAACTAATTTTGTTTCAACGGTAAACGGAATACTATCTGTTAGCTTTCGATACACTTGAATATCCAATGTATTTTGAATCGGGGCGGCAGCTTTCGTCTCTGCTTTTTGGATGCGATTATCCAATAATAAGTAATCACCTGAAAGTGAGAAAAGGGCAGGCTTTTTCAGGACACCTTGTGCGTTAGTGCGAATTAAGGAAACTAGACTTAAATTACGCGGCATCTTTAATCGATCAGGCGCATGGCGCCATCGAAACTCACCGCTAACAAAATAATCGCCCGGCTTTTGTATTTCAATCACCGGGTGGCCTTTACGCTGAATCACAATCGCAGGCTCATTATTCAGCATGACCGATTGTGGCCAGTTATCCGTATCTCCCGGTAATAGTAAAAAAACAGGCTGTGCTAATGAGGCGCGAGCAAACTGCCAGCTTCCTATAAAGCGACCGACAGTTTTCTTAGCGATAAGATCATCAACTAAGGTCAGTGATAAGGGCGATATCCATTGGCACACGGTTTGGCTGGATTGATTATAGATAAACGGGCAGGGATTATTCTTTGGATCGTATTGCACCCAGCTTGACCAATCCTTTAACTCTTCAGGTAAGGTTAATACATCAGAAGAAATAAGCGAGGTAGAATTTTGAGAGTAAGATTGATTGGAAGTCGCATAAACAGTAGAGAGGCTAGGCGGACCTAATATTAGTATGAATAAACTAAAAACCTGGAGTAATCTTAAAAAATAACTCATAAATGCCTCTTTATTTTTTTAATTAAGCATATAGTTTATCACGCTGTTTGTTTTAAATTACCGCTCCTTAAATGCAGCTTGTACCCTACACTAGGTAACGTCTTCGAGGTATGTAGTCTATTTGTTTTTTCTAGTATTTCACTATACAAGCTATTTTTTTAGTCTGGCAATATTTGCTTAGTCTTCTATAGTAAATTTAGAGGGCGCGCAGTGGGTAAAAAGTAATTTTGCTAAATGATTTTATTTATATTCTAATGGATAAAACTTAATTAGCAGAGACACTCAGTTGAAATCACGTATAGCTCTCTTATTTATTGCAGTAACTTTCGCTTTTTCTGGATTTGTTCTTGCTGACTCTAAATTAAATAACCGTAATCTAGAGACTGTCCGTTTGCAGCTAAAGTGGACACATCAATTTCAGTTTGCGGGCTATTATGCGGCACAAGAACAAGGGTATTATGCAGACGAAGGTCTGGATGTTGAGTTTTTAGAGCGATTTTCTGATATCAATCCTGTCGAGCAAGTGACATCGGGTATTGCACAATATGGCGTTGGATCTTCTGGACTCGTTCTGGATCATGTGAATGGCGCACCTATCAAGCTATTAAAAGCAATATTTCAACATCACCCTATTGTCTTTATCAGCCAACAAGAATCGGGTATTACTCAGCCTTATGAAATAAAAGGTAAAGGCGTCATGCTAGATACGCTTGCTACTGAGGAGTCACCATTACTCAGTTCACTGCTTAATTCAGGTATTAAAGAAACTGATTTCACATCCTATAAACATACACATAACCTTGATGATTTGCTTAAGCAAGAGGTTGATGTTATTTCCGCTTATTTAACGAATGCGCCTTACTATTACAAAGAAAAAAATATAGATATTAATATCATTAATCCGCGTGATTTTGGGGTAGACCCTTACGGTGATATTTTATTTACTAGCGAACAAGAATTACAACAAAACCCTGAACGTGTACAACGATTTATCAACGCTACGTTAAAAGGTTGGGATTATGCGATAAGTCACCAAGAAGAGCTCGTACAACTCATCAGTCAGAAATATAAAAGCACATTGAGTATTGATATTTTACGGCAAGAAGCTAAAGAAACTGTAAAGCTTATATCGGCAGATACGATTCCCATTGGGACAATAGAAGCTGTTCAATTATTGCGTACCGCCGAAGCTTATACTCGTTTAAACAAAATGAAAGCTGTCGACCTTGCTTATGTAGAAAATCTCATTTATCAGCCAGTTATTAATGTTCATACAATAAAGCTTACAAAACAAGTACAAAAATGGCTTAATGAGCATCCAAACCTAAGCTTTACAGGAGATCCTTCATGGTTACCCTATGAAGCATTTAACGAGGAAGGGGAATATATTGGGATTATTGCAGAACACCTTAAAATAATAGAGCAACATTCAGGTATTAACTTTGATATTTCGCCCTCAAAGACTTGGCAAGAATCAGTTGATAAAATGCAGCGTGGAGAAGTAGATATTATTTCAGAAACGGTTGATTCAGTATTGTTAGATGAATTGCTCTTTACTAAACCTTACTTAAGTAGCCCAATCATCATTGTGATGAAAGAAGATCAAGGCTATGTGGACAGTATTCACAGTATAGTCGATAAGAAAATCGCGATTATTAAAGAGTATGGCTATATTCATAGTATTACCAATAAATACCCTGAGCTTAACTATATGTGGGTTGATAATCTTGAGCAAGGGTTAGAAGCGGTTGCCTCTGGTCAAACTGATGCATTGCTCTCTACCTTAGCTCACACCTCATATCAGATATCTAATCGTCTATCCAAAATGTGCGCATTGTAGGTAAAACAGAGTTTGTTAATGCGCTTGCTTTAGGTGTTCAAAAAGAACTTGCCCCCTTGGTTCCAATCTTAGATCGTGCATTAGACAGTATAACGGAACAAGAGAAACAGCAGATATTTGATAAGTGGAGTGCTGCACAATTTTCTGACGCAGTTAATTATCAATTGATATTTAAAATTACCGCTGTTTTTTTAAGTATTACGTGCATTATCCTTTATTGGAATCGAACCTTACGGCATGAAATTGGTTCACGAAAAAAAGCTGAGTATGCGTTATCTTTAAGTGAGCAACGCTTTCATTCTTTTTTTGATAATGCACCTTTGGGGGTTGCCATTATTGATGCAGTTACGGGAGAAACTTTAGATGCAAATGCTCAACTAAGTAGAATATTAGCTAAAGAAAAGTCTGAATTACTATCTACTTCTTACCAAACGTTCATTTACCCTGATGATTTACAAGAAGTATTTTCTAATGTTAGGAAGCTTGATAAAGCTAAGGTAAGCAAGTTTAATATTAGCGCGCGTTTTTACAAACCGGATAGTAGTATTATTTGGCTGAATATGACGGTGACTCGATTAGCAGGTGAGAAAGGGGCTAACCCAATACATTTATGCTTATTTGAGGATATTACAGCTAATAAGTCTCGTGATGAAGTTTTGCGTGTATTGGCAGAAAGTAAAACGGAAGAATATGAGATGTTCGATTTGATTGTTCATCAACTGACTAAGGTGACTAACATGCGCTATGGTTTGATTTGTATGTCTAATCAATATGATGCAATGCGAATGGATACACTTTCTATCTTTAATTCGGATACAAAATTAGATAATATTTCATATTTTCTAAAAGGGACGCCCTGTCAAAATGTTGTGAATGAAGGGACTTGTTTTTACCCCGATCACATTCAAGAAATGTTTCCTGAAGATCACCTATTGATTAATATGGGAGCAAAAAGTTATCTTGGTATGCCTCTCAATAATAGCAAAGGAAAGACTATTGGTTTGTTGGCTATTTTAGATGATAAACCAATGGAAATTGAGCCTGATACGATGAATTTAATCCATAGCCTGGCTGCTAGGGGTGGTATTGAAATTGAACGTAAGTTGACTCAGTCTCAATTGAGTAAACTTTCGCTTGCTGTTGAGTATAGCCCTAATGCAGTGATGATTACTAATCTAGATGGAATGATTGAATACATCAACCCAAAACTTAGTGAAATAACAGGATATAGTGAGCAAGAGGCTTTAGGGGAAAAAACAAGTTTATTTAAATCAGGAAAGTCAGATCCTGCTATTTATAAAGAATTATGGACGGATATTAATTCCGGTAAGGAGTGGCGTGGTGAGCTTCTTAATGCTAAGAAAAATGGTGAATTATATTGGGCTAGGGAATCTATTTCTCCCATTTTTGATGAGCAGGGGAAAATTACTCATTTTGTTGCTATGCAAGAGGACATCACTGAATCTAAACGTATTAATGCAGAAATTACTCATCAAGCGAGTCATGATGTACTTACTGGCTTAATTAATCGTGCTGAATTTGAACGTCGTTTAGAGCGCGTAGTTCAAACGGCCCATGAAGATAACTCCACGCATGCGTTATGTTTCTTAGATCTTGATCAATTTAAAGTGGTGAATGATTCGAGCGGGCATGTTGCGGGTGATGAACTGCTTCGTCAGCTTGGAGCGATGCTTCATTCTCATGTAAGGCAGCGTGATACTTTAGCTCGAATTGGGGGTGATGAATTTGCCATACTAATGGAGCATTGTGGGCTAGAGCAAGCAGCCCGTACTGCCGAAGAAGTCAGGTTGCTCATCGAAGGTTTTCAATTTAATTGGGAAGATCGTAGTTACCGTATTGGGGTGAGTATTGGCGTATCACTGATAAGTCAAACCAGCCTTAATAGCACTGAAATATTAAAACAAGCTGATTTAGCGTGTTATGCGGCTAAAGATAAAGGTAGAAATTGTGTACATATATACCATTCTACGGATGAAGAGTTAGCTCAAAAAGAAGGTGATATTAATTGGGCGTCGCGTATCAGTGACGCGCTGAATGCAAATAATTTTACTTTATACGTGCAGCCGATTAAGCCATTGTTACCCTCTGATTCAAGTATGAATTATGAGGTTCTACTGCGTCTTAAAGAGCTTAATGGCGATATAATTCCTCCGGGCGCTTTTTTACCTGCGGTTGAACGCTATAACTTAGCTAAAAAAGTTGATAAATGGGTCATTGATAATACATTTTCATGGCTAGTTAAACACGAGCATGAATTGGAAAATGTTGACCATTTTTCAATCAATTTATCAGGACAATCATTAGGGGATGAAGCCTTATTAGGCCATATTATTACTCGCCTTAATGAGCGTACACTGCCTGCATCTAAAATAGTTTTTGAAATAACAGAAACAGCTGCGATTAATAATTTACGTGAGGCTACCAATTTCATTAGCATATTAAAAAGTCATGGATGTAAGTTTTCATTAGATGATTTTGGCTCAGGTTTATCATCGTTTGCTTATCTTAAAAACTTGCGTGTTGATTATCTTAAAATTGATGGCATGTTCGTAAAGGATATTCTTGATGACCCAATTGATGCGGCAATGGTGCGATCTATTAATGATATTGGTCATGTTATGGGGATTAAAACGATTGCTGAATTTGTTGAGAACCAGGAAATACGACAACAATTAGAGGAAATAGGCGTAAATTTCGCTCAAGGCTATGGCATTAGCAAGCCTTTTCCTATTGATGAATTACTTAGCTAAATGCGAGTACTGAGAATGAAGCCCTCCTGTGAATAACTGTGTGTGAAATTGTTAGCTTAAATGGCTTTATTTTTGTGCCCTAAGAAAACCCTGTTGACTATTTTTAAAGCTATGTCACCGTTAAGTGTGGATTTTTTTAATTACATTTGTTCTTAAAAGCCCTCTCCAAAGGGACAAATACGACAGGGCCGTATTTGCATTTACCCGCAGGGTGTTGGGCAGGGATAGCCCAACATGATTGGGTTGGGTGAGGGGAAATAGAAAGTATGTTATCAATATTTCTTTCATGTCTTTGTCAGTAATTAAGAGAAACTTGCAATATCTTATTTTAACTTCTCCCCACCCAACCCTCCCCAGCAAGGGAGGGCTTTAAGAGTTGTTGTTTTTCCACACTTAACGGTGACATAGCCATTTTTAATGATAAAAATGTAAGGAATGCCATATCGTGGCGACTGACTGTTAATCATTATTTAATTTAAACGGGTATTTATGAAGCATTTAATAGCAGCAGTTTTTATCGGCTTACTATTCACAAATCATGTAATGGCTAAGGACGCTGACTGGAGTGATTATGCAAAAGCGTTGGAATTTGTTCAGCAGGGTAAAAAGCATGGCACGCCCTTAGTTGTCGTTGATTATGCCGCACTCAAACAAAATGGACAGATTGAAAAAGCATATCAGAAAATTAGTCAATTTGATGTGACTCAGCTACAAGGGCATGATGAAAAATTAGCGTTTTATATTAATAGCTATAATATTTTGGCATTGAAAATGGTGCTAGATCACTGGCCACAAAAAAGTATTAAGGATATAGGTAGCTTTTTTAGTCCTGTTTGGAAAAAAGAAGCAGGAATAATTGCTGGTAAAACGGTTTCTTTAGATGATGTGGAAAATAAAATCATTCGCCCTATGGGAGAGCCAAGAATTCATTTAGCGATTGTTTGTGCTTCTGTGAGTTGTCCTGACTTAAGAGCTGAACCATATACCGCAGCTAAGTTAAATCAACAGCTTAATGATCAAGCAAAGACCTTTTTAGCGAATAATAAAAAAGGCTTGGTGATTCAACAGGGTGAATTAAAAGTCTCTAAAATCTTTAAATGGTTTAAACAAGATTTTGATAAGGCTGGTGGCGTGGAAAGTTTTATTAGAAATTATCGAACCGACTTAGCGGGTAGTGTAAAAATAGACGATTATTTAGATTATGATTGGACAGTTAATGCGCTAGAAAAATAAGTTTGAACATTACACACACACACACTTTAATAACTTTTCGGTATAGGGGGAACACATGAAATCGTCTCGACTTATTGTATTACTTTTGATTGCTGCGTTAGTAGGTACTTTCTTTTATTTTGACCTAGGGCATTATTTAAGCTTAGAAACTTTGAAAGCTCAGCAGGAGATGATAGAAAATTATCGGTTAAATAATCATAAACTTGCCGTTGCTGTTTATATGCTGATTTATATTGCAGTAACGGGGTTATCTTTACCTGGCGCTGTCATTTTGACTTTAGCCGGCGGCGCTGTTTTTGGTGTTTTTTGGGGGACGCTTATCGTCTCTTTTGCATCAACAATAGGCGCTACTTTGGCTTTTTTAGCCGCGCGATTTTTATTTAGAGACACCGTACACGCTAAATTTTCTGAGCGGCTTAAAGCGATTGATGAAGGGGTCGAAAAAGAGGGAGGATTTTATTTATTTACCTTACGTTTAGTGCCGATTTTCCCCTTCTTTATGATTAACTTATTGATGGGCTTAACAAATATGCGCGTGGGTGTGTTTTATTTAGTCAGCCAAATAGGCATGTTAGCGGGAACCGCGGTGTATGTGAATGCAGGAACTCAGTTAGCAAAAATTGATTCCTTAGCTGGAATTTTATCACCTGCATTATTGGGTTCATTTGTGTTACTCGGACTTTTTCCTTTGTTAGCAAAGAAAATTGTTACAGCGATAGGAGCGAAGAAAAATGGTTAAAAAATGGAAAAAACCTAAGAAATTTGACAACAATATTGTTGTGATTGGTGGTGGGTCAGCAGGACTCGTTACTTCCTATATTGCGGCGGCGGTAAAAGCGAAAGTCACCTTAATAGAAAAACATAAAATGGGAGGTGATTGTTTAAATACCGGTTGTGTTCCTTCTAAAGCGTTAATTAAATCCAGCAAATTAATTTCGATGACTAAACGCTCGAAAGAGTTTGGCATTAAGCAAATGCACGCGGATTTTGAATTTAGCGAAGTGATGGAGCGTATTCAGAGAGTGGTTGCTGCTGTTGAGCCGCATGATTCCATTGAACGTTATACCGAGTTGGGGGTGAATGTTGTTACAGGAGCAGCAAAAATCATTTCACCCTGGGAAGTTGAGGTGAAAACGGCGGATGGGGTGCAAGTCGTTAGTGCGCGTTCTATCGTTATCGCAGCGGGAGCGCGACCTTTTGTGCCACCGATTCCAGGCCTAGATAAGATTGATTATCTAACGTCGGATAACGTGTGGGATTTACGCGATAAACCTAAACGCATGGCGGTATTAGGTGGCGGACCGATTGGTTGTGAATTGGCGCAGTCGTTTAATCGCTTAGGCATTGAAGTCACGCAAGTAGAAATGGCGCCTCGCTTGATGATTCGTGAAGATGTAGACGTATCGGAAGTGGTGACGACTAATTTCATTAAAGAAGGAATAGACGTCAAATTGGAGCATACGGCAAAAGAATTTATCATTGAAAATGGTGAAAAAATCTTATTGGCAGAGCATCAAGGCGAGCAAGTGCGTATTCCTTTTGATGAGGTATTATTAGCTATCGGTCGTGTTGCTAATACCAGTGGCTATGGTTTAGAAGAACTAGGTGTGGAATTATCCGACCGCCGTACGGTAGCGATTAATGCCTTTCAAGAAACTAATTTCCCCAATATTTATGCCTGTGGTGATGTATCTGGCCCGTACCAATTTACCCATACGGCGGCACATCAGGCTTGGTATGCTTCTGTCAATGCACTGTTTGGATCATTTAAAAAGTTTAAAACAGATTATTCAATCATCCCTTGGGCAACCTTTACTGATCCTGAAGTCGCACGAGTCGGTTTGAATGAGCAAGAAGCGAAAGCCCAAGATATTGCTTATGAAATCAGTGTTTATGGTATTGATGATTTGGATAGAGCGATTGCTGATGGTGAAGCGCATGGTTTTGTTAAAGTCTTAACCGTACCGGGTAAAGATAAAATTTTAGGTGTGACTATTGTTGGTGAGCATTCGGGAGATTTAATCGCGGAATTTGTTTTAGCGATGAAATATAACTTAGGCTTGAATAAAGTTTTAGGCACCATTCATATTTACCCAACCATGGCAGAAGCCAATAAATATGTCGCGGGTGTATGGAAAAAGAATCATCAACCAAAAAAGTTATTAGCATGGGTGGAAAAATTTCATACTTGGAAACGTGGTTAATATACCAAGGGTGTGAAGAAGGCTATTAAGCTAAATAAGAGGTGTGATCATGAATCTATGGTTTCGGTTGGCTTATATTTTTCTATTCATTAAAAATTAGCTTAATCGTTGACACGATATTAATGATGATTAACTATGGCGATACCTTTTGGAGCAGGGGGTATTTATTAGGAAAATCCGCCTTGTTGTTTGACCCGGCTAAGCTGAATTGATGTTTTACATTTAGTTTGGCTTAACTTGAAGTGTTTGATGGTAAATTCCAGCACAGCTGGGAATTTAATAATAAGCGTTTGCTTAGTTTTCTGTGTGAAAGTCTGGACTTAGGTTGACCGTTTTTTACTCATTGTTAGAGGTTTAGATTTAGGCATTTAATGGCCTTAATTATCTCTTTGAAATAAGGTTAGTTAAGTGAATGCTTCGTTTCATTTTTTAATAACCAACGCCTTCCCTTATCCTAGTCTTTAGCCGCTAGGTTATTGTAATTCTAAAGTATATAATAAAACCATCGCTTGTTAATCACACTAAACGTTAGAATAGTTGAGCTATTTTATGAATGATATAAAGAAATCTAAAGCTGAATTGCTCAAAGAAAACCAACAGTTACGCATGGAATTGGCTAATTCTTATCAGGCATCTGAAAAACGCAGTGCTCAACTATATAAAAATGAAGAGCGCTTTTCTCTGGCTATGCGTGGTGCCAACGACGGCCTGTGGGACTGGAATCTGGAGACAGATGAGACCTATTACTCGCCTCGCTGGAAAAGCATGCTAGGTTATGAAGAGAGTGAGCTTGAAAATATATTAAGCACTTGGGGAAGTTTGGTTAATTCTAATGACAAAGTCATGGTGTTAGAAAAGGTGAATGATTATGTAACGGGTCGAGCAAATTCATTTGAAGTGGAAATGCGCATGCAGCATAAGGATGGGCATGACGTTTTTGTGTTATCTCGTGGATTTCTTGTCAATCGGGAGCTAGATGGTAAGCCGATTCGTCTGGTTGGCACGCATGTCGATATATCAGAACGTAAAAAAGCAGAATCATTCAGAGAAAAAAATGCAAAAATTCTTGAGATGATTGCCATAGGAGAGCCCGCGTCAAGCATTTATGATGCGATCGCTTTAATGTATGAAGAGCGTCACCCGGGCATGCGCTGTTCACTACTTGAATTACATGGTAACAAACTCATGCATGGCGGTGCACCTAGCTTACCTAAAGAATATTGTGATGCCGTTAATGGATTAGAAAATGGTCCTTGTGTTGGCTCGTGTGGCACATCCACTTACATTGGAAAGCGTGTGCTTGTGGAAAACATTGAAACTGACCCTAAATGGGCAAAAATTAAACAGGTAGCGCTTCCTCATGGCATGCGTTCTTGTTGGTCTGAACCTATTAAAAATTCTTCAGGTAAAGTATTAGGCGCTTTTGGTATGTATTACAATCATCCCGCACTACCTAATGAGGAAGAATCTAATGATCTAAAATCTGCGGCTTGGCTTGCAGGCATTATCATGGGGCGAGAGCAAGACCAAAAACGCATACGCCAACTTGCTTATACCGATGAACTGACTGGCCTAGCAAGTCGTGCGCTCTTTTATCAAACCCTTAAAAAATTAATAAAAACCTCTGACCGATATAATCGCCGCTTTAGCCTCTTATATATAGATCTGGATAACTTTAAAAATATTAACGACAGTTTGGGGCATGATGCGGGAGATTTGCTGCTCAAAGAAATTGCCAAGCGTTTGACCACTGCAAGTCGTGATGTAGATTTTATCGCTCGTCTCAGTGGCGATGAATTTTGCATTCTGGTTGAAGATGTAGTCGATGATTCTAATGCTGCCAATGTTGCACAACGCTGTCTCGATATAGTATCTCAGCCAATCGAACTTTCTAATAGAAAAATAACGCCGGCTTGTAGTATTGGCATTGCACATTATCCTGATGATGGCGATAATCTGTCCACTTTGTTGAAAGTTGCAGATACCTCACTGTATGCGGCAAAGGGGGCAGGCAGAAACTGTTTTACTTTTTATAAACCTGAGTTTACCCAGAAAGCTGAATATCGTTTTCAAATTGAGAATGATCTAAGAGAGGCAATAGAAAAGCAACAATTATCTCTCGTTTATCAACCTCAGATTAATATAAGCAATGGTGAAATTATTGGAGTCGAAGCACTGTCCCGTTGGAATCATCCTCAGTTAGGGTATGTTTCGCCTATTGATTTTATTACTACTGCAGAAAAAATTGGCATGATAAAGCCACTCACTGAATGGGTTTTGAATACAGCCTGTAACCAGGCAATGGCTTGGAAAAAAGCCGGTCTCCCAGTACTGCAGATGGCGGTTAATACCTCACCCAGTCATTTTTTAGATAAAGATATTGTATCAATGATACAGCGTATCATTGATACAACAGGTATGGTGCCATCTGAATTGGAGCTAGAAGTTACCGAAGGGACGGTACAAACTGACCCTCAAAATCTTTCGGTTTTTCAGAACCTAAAAAACCTGGGCATTTTGCTAGCAATAGATGATTTTGGCACAGGCTATTCCTCTTTTTCATCACTTAAGCATCTTAAGGTTGATTACTTGAAAATCGATAAATACTTTATTTCTGATATGCTTGAGGATAAAAAGACACTGCATCTAGTTAAATCAATGATAGAGATTGGGCACAATCTAGGATATAAGATCATTGCCGAAGGCATTGAAACCTCAGAACAGCTTAATATGCTTAAAAAACTGGACTGTGAGATCGCACAGGGTTATCTATTTAGTAAGCCCGTCACTGCAAATGAAATTACAAGTTTACTAAGTGCCGATTTTGTTAGATGGAAAAACTTGTAGTTTTTATTTCAAGCTTATGAAAGGCTCATTTTTATTCGCATTAATAATAAAACCCTCTTTGCTAGAGTTAGAGATTACTTTATTTAATTGCTATTTTGAAGGCTTTTTAAACCCAGTTTTTAGGGGCTTAAAAAGTGCAAAACTTCACCAATAATAAATGGCAAGGTATAATAGACAACCTTTACTATCAAGAATAAGATAGATGTTTGTAATACACAGCTTGAGCCCACGTAGTTTATGACGCAGAAATTATTTATTTTGACAACCGGTTGTCAAATGAACGAGTACGACTCAGAAAAAATGGCAGATGTTTTAAATGCCTCACATGAGTTAGAACTTACCGAAGTTCCAGAAGAAGCAGATATTTTATTACTAAATACCTGTTCTATCAGAGAAAAAGCCCAAGAAAAAGTTTTTTCATTACTGGGTCGCTGGCGCAAAATGAAGGAAAAACGCCCTGAACTCATTATAGGCGTGGGCGGATGTGTGGCCAGCCAAGAAGGCGCGGCAATTCAAAAGCGTGCGCCGTATGTTGATATCGTTTTTGGTCCGCAAACTTTACACCGATTACCTGAGCTTTTAGAAAAAGCAAAAAAAGGTGAAAAACGTATCGTTGATATTTCTTTTCCTGAAATTGAAAAATTTGATGCCTTACCTGAACCTCGAGCAGAAGGGCCTAAAGCCTTTGTTTCTGTTATGGAAGGGTGTAGTAAGTATTGTACGTTTTGTGTTGTGCCTTATACGCGTGGTGAAGAAATTAGCCGCCCTGTGCAAGGCATTTTAGATGAAATCACTTCCTTAGCAGAGCAAGGTGTGCGTGAAATTAATCTACTAGGTCAAAATGTTAATGCTTTTCGTGGTGAAATGGACGATGGCGAAATTGCTGATTTTGCTTTATTGCTACATTTTGTTGCTGCTATTGAGGGCATAGATCGCATTCGTTTTACAACATCACACCCTATTGAATTTACTGATGAATTAGTTGATGCTTTTGACGCGATTCCTGAGTTAGTAAGTCACCTACATCTACCTGTACAAAGTGGTAGTGATAGTGTCTTAGCGATGATGAAGCGTGGGCATACACGCGATGATTATATAGAGACGATGAATAAAGTAAAGGCTGCGCGCCCGGGGATTAGCTTATCCTCTGACTTTATTATCGGTTTTCCCGGTGAAACAGATGCCGATTTTGAAGACACTATGGACTTGATTGAAGAAATTGGTTTTGATTTTTCATATAGTTTTATTTATAGCCCAAGGCCTGGCACCCCCGCATCTGATTTACCCGATGATACCTCGGTAGAAGTTAAAAAACTGCGCTTAAAACGTCTGCAAACCCGTTTAGATGAAATGACCATGGCTATTTCAAATGGCATGGTAGATAGCGTACAAACGGTATTGGTTGAAGGGGTTTCTAAAAAGAATCAACTACAAGTCACTGGACGTACAGAAAATAATCGTGTGGTTAATTTTATTGGTCACCCACGTTTGGCCGGGCAGCTTGTTGATGTGTTAATTACAGAAGCATTACCGAACTCATTGCGAGGACGTGTCGTTGAGTCATCTGTAGATAAAATCATTGCACAGGCATAATAGTGAATACTGAAACAGCAGAATTGGTGTTAGAGCCTGAAGATAATGCACGCTTAGCGAATTTATGTGGTCAATTTAATAGTCATTTACAGCAAATAGAAAAGCGCTTAAATGTTGATATTGCTAATCGCGGTAGTCAGTTCAAAATAGTGGGATCTGATGAATCAATTCAAGCAACGGAAGTTGTGCTGAAACAGTTATTTATTGAAGCAGAGAAAGAAACCATTACGCCTGAGCATATCCATTTATTTTTGCAACAAGCGAATATAGAAGAGATTGCGGAAGTAAAGGAAGATGCAGGGCCGGCTGAAGTTGTTATTAGAACTAAGCGTGGTGAGTTAAAAGGTCGCGGCGCTAATCAAAAAGCCTATCTTCAGCGAGTTATTGAAAATGATATTAATTTTGGTATCGGCCCAGCTGGGACAGGAAAAACCTATTTAGCGGTGGCTTGTGCGGTTGAAGCCTTACAGTCTGAAAAAGTGCGACGTATTATCTTAGTGCGTCCTGCTGTTGAGGCAGGTGAAAAATTAGGTTTTTTACCGGGAGACATGGCTCAAAAAGTTGATCCTTATTTACGCCCACTTTATGATGCTTTATATGAAATGTTAGGCTTTGAGCGTGTAGAAAAGCTGATGGAACGTAAAGTTATCGAGGTTGCGCCTTTGGCTTTTATGCGTGGACGGACGCTGAATGATTCGTTTATTATTTTAGATGAAGCGCAAAATACCACGACAGAACAAATAAAGATGTTTTTAACACGGGTTGGTTTTGGCTCTACTGCAGTTATTACCGGTGATATTACTCAGATTGATTTGCCGAGCGAAAAAATGTCGGGCTTAAAACATGTGTTAAAAGTATTGGATAAAGTAAATGGTATTAGCTTTACTTTTTTTGATGCTAAAGATGTTGTACGGCATCCATTAGTACAGCGAATTGTTATTGCGTATGAGAACTATGAGCGTGAACATGGCTAATCGAGAATTAGATATTCAGCATATTATTGATTCTGAACGGGTCCCCAGTGATATCGAATTACAACAATGGGTCGAAGCGGCATTGCAGGATTATTCAGCCGATGCTGAAGTGGTGATTCGTATTGTTGATACGCAAGAAATTTCCGCGTTGAATGAGCAGTATCGACACAAACAAGGGGCAACTAATATTCTTAGCTTTCCATTTGAGGTGCCTGAGGGCGTTGAGGGCTTGGACTTATTAGGTGATTTAGTGGTTTGTGCGAGTGTTTTAGAGCAAGAAGCACGTGAGCAAGGAAAAGAATTAAAAAATCATTGGGCACATATTATTATTCATGGCATATTGCATTTATTGGGGTATAACCATATTGAAGAAATGGATGCTAATGAAATGGAAAACAAAGAAATTTTAATATTAAAACAACTAAAGATTAATAATCCTTATCAGGAGCAAGAAGTAAATGTCTGATGCAGTGATGGACGGCAATAAAGCAACCAATAAGAGTTGGATTGAGCGTCTAGGTCAAATGATTGGTGGTGAGCCTCAAGATCGTGAGGATTTGCTGGATATTTTTAGAGAAGCTGAAGAAAATCATCTGCTTGATAAGTATGCGCTCAGTATGCTGGAGGGTGTTTTACAAGTATCTGAACAGCGTGCAAAAGATGTTATGGTGCCACGTAAAAAGATGATTGTGTTAAACAAAGATGCTTCATTAGAAGAGGTTTTTCCCATTGTTATTGAGTTTGGGCATTCTCGTTATCCAGTGATTACAGAAGATAAAAGCGCTGTTGTGGGTATTTTGATGGCGAAAGATTTATTGGCCCATGCCCTAGATAAAAAAGATATTACGGTTGAATCTATTATGCGTCCTGCAACCGTGGTACCTGAAAGTAAGCGCTTAAATGTACTCTTAAAAGAATTTCGCGCTAAGCGTAATCATATGGCTATCGTAGTCGATGAGTATGCCGCTGTAGCCGGTGTGGTTACGATTGAAGATGTATTAGAGCAGATCGTGGGTGAGATTGAAGATGAACACGATTATGAAGAAGAAGAATATATTGTAAAGCGCAAAAAGAATGAATTTATTGTGCAGGCGCTGACACCGATTGAGTATTTTAATGAGTATTTTTCGGTTAATTTTGATACGGATGAGTTTGATACCGTGGGTGGATTTATTGTTGGTCGTTTAGAGCACATGCCTAAAAAAGGTGAAAAAGTGATCGAGAAAAAATTCCGCTTTGAAGTGCTGCAAGCCGATGGCCGTCGCATTCATTTACTAAAAGTAAAAATACAAGCAAAGGATGAAAAATAAAATGATTCCCGTTATCCTCTCAGGTGGCTCTGGTACACGTTTATGGCCGATGTCACGTAGTACCTATCCTAAGCAGTTTTTGCCCTTGGTTTCAGAGCGCACCATGGTACAAGAGACTGTTTTACGTTTGAGAGGCTTAGGTTCATTGCAGGCGCCGATTGCGGTGTGTAATAAAGAGCATCGCTTTTTAATGGCGGAACAATTACGCGAAGTCTGTTCTATGCCACAATCCATTATCTTAGAACCCGTTGGCAGAAATACGGCACCTGCCGTTGCAATAGCTGCATTTGCTGCAAAAAATCCTGATGATATTTTATTGGTATTGCCTGCTGATCATGTGATTACTGATGTAGATGCGTTTCAAGCGTCTGTTACTAAAGCAGAAGCCTTAGCAGAACAGGGGTTTTTAGTGACTTTTGGCATTGTGCCGACTGAAGCACAAACCGGCTATGGTTATATCAAGCGTGCTGCAGAAACAACAGGGGATGCCTATAAAGTCGCTGAATTTGTTGAGAAACCGAATACGGAAATAGCGCAACAGTACGTTGATAGTGGTGATTATTATTGGAATAGTGGTATGTTTGCTTTTAAAGCAAGCCGCTATCTTGAAGAATTAGAAAAGTTCGCGCCTAACATTTATAAAAGCAGCAAAATTGCATTTGAACAGGCTGAGATCGATGATGACTTTGTACGCATTAATGAATGTGCATTTTTACAATGTCCTTCAGATTCTATTGATTATGCAGTGATGGAAAATACCGATGCGGCGGTGGTTATTCCTTTAGATGCTAATTGGAATGATGTCGGTTCTTGGTCGGCACTATGGGAAGTAGCAGATAAAGATGCGACCAATAATGCGACGACAGGTGATGTCATTGCTATTGATACGCAAGGTTCTTTTATTTATTCAGCCAATAAATTAGTCGCAACAATAGGTCTAAAGGATTATGTTGTTGTGGAGACCGATGATGCCGTGATGGTTGCACCGAAAGATAGAGTGCAAGATGTCAAAGCGGTGGTTGCCGAGTTAAAAGCGAATAAACGTTGTGAGGCAGAAGTGCATCGCAAGGGCTATCGTCCTTGGGGGCATTACGACACCGTTGATTTAGGTGATCGTCATAAAACTAAACGCATCGTGGTTTCACCGGGTGCTAAATTGTCAGAGCAAAAACATCACCATCGCGCGGAGCATTGGATTGTTGTTAAAGGGACGGCTTTAGTGACTAAAGATGGCGAAACGCTTTTACTCACGGAAAATCAATCGACTTATATTCCTTTAGGTGTGATACATCGCTTGGAAAACCCAGGCGTTATTCCTTTGGAGATGGTTGAGGTTCAATCAGGTAGTTATTTAGGTGAAGATGATATCGTACGTTTTGATGATAAATACGGTCGCTCTTAAGGATTAAAAGGAATTTAATGGACTCTGTGTTGTTGGAAGTAAAGGATTTATTTTGCGAAAGAGATGAGCGTATCTTGTTTGATAATTTCTCTATGCAAATTAATGCGGGAGAAGTAGTACAAATTATTGGGCAAAATGGTAGTGGTAAAACCAGTTTATTGCGTATTTTGTGTGGACTGTCTGATGCTTATGAAGGCGAGTTGTTCTGGCAGGGTGAGCTGATTAATGAGGTAAGAAATACCTATTATCAGTCTATGTTATACGTTGGGCATTTATCTGGGGTAAAAGGGATTTTAACGGCAGAAGAGAACTTGCAATGGATGGTGCAGTTGGATAATAGTTTAAATAAATGTTCTATTGCACATGCGTTAAAGCAAGTGGGACTGTATGGTTTTGAAGATGTACCATGTCATAGCTTGTCTGCAGGACAGCAACGGCGTGTCGGTTTAGCGCGATTATATTTAAGTAGTGCCCCTTTGTGGATTTTAGATGAACCGTTTACTGCTTTAGATAAACAAGGCGTTGCCGAAAAAGAAGCGTTAATTGCGCAACATGTATCGGCGGGTGGCGCGGTTATTTTAACCACGCATCATGACTTAGCGATTCCAGGTAAAAATATACGTCCTATTAATTTAGATGAGTTGGCGCGATCATGAATTTTTTCTTTGCTGCTTTAAAACGTGAGTTATTATTAGTTTTTCGCCATCGTAGCGATATCATCAACCCATTAGCTTTTTTCTTAATGGTTGCCGTGCTTTTTCCTTTAGGAGTTAGCCCAGATCCTAGTTTTCTTTCTGAAGTTGCTTCCGGTGTTATTTGGGTGGCTGCTTTATTAGCCTGCTTATTATCGGTCGATAGTATTTTTCGTAGTGATTTTGAAGATGGTTCTTTAGAACAAATGCTGATTAGTGCGGAATCCTTATGGCTTATTGTGGTCGCTAAAGTGCTTACGCATTGGTTAGTGAGTGGTTTTTTCCTTGCGTTAATTTCTCCTTTAGTTGCGATGATGTTCTTTTTGCCAGAGCAGGGCTATTTCTCACTGATTGTTAGTCTTTTATTAGGCACACCTACTTTGAGTTTAATGGGAGCGATTGGCTCTGCATTAACAGTAGGATTACGTAAAGGCGGCGTGTTAATTTCTTTGTTGGTATTACCGCTGTATATCCCCGTACTTATCTTTGGCGCAGGCACAGTACAAGCCGGTGTTATGAGCTTGCCCATTCAAGGCTATTTAGCTTTATTGGCTGCTATTTTAGTTTTTAGTTTAATGCTCGCTCCCATTGCAATTGTAGCGGCATTAAAAATTAGTGTTCGTAGTTAGGAACGCAAATTCAATAATGCCCGAGTCTGTCTTGCCTTTTGACCCTACACGTCTGTGAAGCCAAAATCCTGCGCCATACTTTTGGGTATTATTAAACCCTCGTTCCTTAAGGAGTTATGATGAAAATTTCTATGCCTCGCTGGTTTTATCAGCTCGCCTCTCCACGATGGTTTTATGAATTTACAGGTAAACTATTACCGTGGTTTGGTATTGCGACACTGGTATTAATAACGCTTGGTACAATATGGGGTTTAGTGTTTGCACCGGCAGATTACCAGCAAGGCAATAGCTTCCGCATTATTTATGTGCATGTGCCATCCTCTATTTTAGCGCAGTCGTGTTATATGTTGATGGCGATTGCGGGTGCGATAGGTTTAATCTGGAAAATGAAAATGGCGCATATTGTTGCGCAAGCTTGTGCGCCTATCGGAGCATCAATTGTGGTCATGTCTTTAGCAACCGGAGCAATCTGGGGGAAACCGACTTGGGGGGCATGGTGGGTTTGGGATGCACGATTAACAGCGATGTTAGTGTTGTTATTTTTGTATATCGGCGTGATTGCCTTGCAGGCTGCGTTTGAAAATAAAGCGAGTGCTGATAAAGCTGCTGCTATTTTGTCTTTAGTCGGCTTAGTTAATATCCCGATTATTAAATATTCGGTGGAATGGTGGAATACTTTGCATCAACCCGCGACCTTTACAGTCACAGAAAAACCAGCAATGCCCCCTGAAATGTGGATACCTTTGTTAATTATGGTGCTGGGGTTCTATTGTTTTTTTGCGGTGATATTAATGGGGCGTGCGCGGGTGGAATTATTAGAGCGTGAAAAACGTAGTGATTGGGTTAAGCAACTCATTACAAAATATTAAGTCCGTTTTAATATATTGTGCTGCAATTTTCTAAATCTCAACAGCGACGTCTTGCCTATGACGCACGTAATGCTCAGCCAAATAAAGCTGAAGTAAGTGCTAAGATATTAGCGCATGTTTACCGAAGTCGTTGTTACCAAAAAGCAACGACTGTTTTATGGTATTTGCACTGCCGCTCGGAAGTGCAAACCCTGCAAGCTGTGCAGGAAGCTTTATTGCAGCAAGATAAAAAAATAGTGATACCTTATTGTACAAAAGATGCTGACGGTAACCCTCGATTAGGACTTTGGCACTTGCAGCACTTAGATGAACTGGTCAATGGTACATGGGATATTTTAGAGCCACCACGCGAACGTTGGGGAGAAATAGGTAAGGAAGTTGCTCCCAATGACTTGGACTTGGTAATTACTCCAGGCGTCGCATTTGATGAAAATGGCGGCCGCTTGGGAAATGGAGCGGGTTATTATGATCGCTTGTTTACTCAGCTTAGAGCAGATACGCAGCTAATGGCTATTTGTTTTGCAAGCCAATTACTAGCGCAAGTGACAATGCAGCAATATGATATTTATATGGATAGTGTCGTTACTGAAGATAAAATTTATCTAGGCCAAGGGCGCTTATAAAATGCATAAAAAACAGCTTATTCCTGCAAGTTCTCCCGCTTTTATTATAGATAAATGCCTTATTTCAAAAGCGGCAGATAATTTAACTTATTTGCGACAGCAGTCGGGGTGTCGTGTTTTATATTCGATAAAGGCACTGCCATTTTTACCGCTATTAAGGTGGCTGCAACCTACGGTAGATGGTTTTTCTGTGAGCTCTTTGTTTGAAGCTAAACTCGCACATTCAGTATTAAATAGTGAGCAGTCCATTCATTTAGCTACGCCGGGTATCAGAAGTGATGAACAGGCCGAATTAAGCCAAATTTGTAGTCATATAAGCTTTAATTCATTAACGCAAAAAAGTAATTTTTTAGCGTGTTCACCTAGCTCTAAAGGCTTACGGATTAATCCTAAGTTATCGTTTTCTACGGATGTACGATTTGATCCTTGTCGATTATATTCTAAATTAGGGGTAGATATAACGGCGCTCACAAAGGATGATTTTAACGAGTTAGAAGGTATACAGTTTCATACGGTATTTTCTCAACTAGACTTTATCTCCTTACTTAATACGTTAGATAGAATTGAGCAATACTTAGCTGATATTTTGCCGCAACTTAAATGGATTAATTTAGGCGGTGGGTATTTATTGCAACAAGCAGCAGACTTAAAGCCACTCATTGAGCTGATTGTGCGATTTAAGCAAAAATATCAATTAGAGGTCTATATAGAACCTGGAAAAGATATCGTTAATAATGCATTGAGCTTAGTGACTACAGTGATTGATTGCTTTGAAAGTGATGGAAAAACGGTCGCTGTGTTAGATAGCTCAATTAACCATAATCCGGAAGTGTTTGAGTTTCAACGCGCGCCTGCTGTATTGCAAGCAGATAAACAAGGCGAGTATTTGGCTATTTTGGCCGGATCTACGTGTTTAGCGGGTGATATTTTTGGCGAATATAAATTTAATAAGTCGTTAGAAATTGGCGATAAAATTACCTTTACTCAAGTAGGTGCTTATACGCTAGTTAAAGCAAATCGCTTTAATGGCTATAATTTCCCTGATATTTATAGTGCTGATAAGGGTGTATTAGAATGCTTAAAGCATTATGATTATGATAATTACCGACAACAATGGGATGGATAAATGAAAGCAATCGTTATGACAAAGGCAGGCTCTTCTGAGGTTTTGAAATATACAGATATTTCAGAGCCGCAGATAACCGAAGCTCAGCAAGTTAAAATAAAAATCCATGCAGCAGGCGTAAATCCGATTGATACCAAAGTACGTAGCATGGCGATGTTTTACCCAGATAATTTACCTGCGGTTTTAGGTTGTGATTTGGCAGGCGAAGTCATTGAACTAGGGGGTGAGGTAACTAACTTCAAAGTAGGCGATAAAGTTTGGGCTTGTCATGGCGGTTTGGGTGCAGATCAAGGAAATTATGCACAGACAACAGTGAGTGATTCACGATTTTTATCGGCAATGCCTAGGTCAGTTGATTATAGTGTTGCGGCAGCTGGGCCATTAGTGTTAATTACTGCGTGGGGTGCATTATTTGAGCGTGGGCGTTTACAAGCCGGTGAAACTGTTTTAATTCATGCGGGCGCGGGTGGTGTTGGTCATGTAGCGATTCAATTGGCTAAAATAAAAGGCGCGCGAGTCATCACAACGGTCAGTAGCGCTGAAAAAGCAGCCTGGGTTAAATCTTTAGGCGCTGATGAAGTCATTTTATACACTGAAGAAAATGTGCAAGCGCGCGTGAATCAAATAACTAAAGGTCGTGGTGTAGATTTAAGTTTTGATACGGTCGGTGCAGATGTGTTTGCACAAAGTATCCCGATAACTGCCTGTTTTGGTCGTATGGTTACTTTATTGGCACTTGATGGGGTGGATTTATCAGAAGCTCGATTGCGTAATTTAAGCATTAGTTTTGAATTGATGCTATTGCCTATGTTGCGCCAAGTAGAAGGTGCAAGAGAAAAGCATATTGAGATATTGAATGCCTGTGCAAAGTATATTGACGATAAAAAATTGAGCATTGAAGTGGCTAAAGTTTTACCGTTAGAGCAAGCGGCTATCGCGCACCAATTAATTGAAGCAGGGCACGCAATGGGGAAATATGTATTAGATTGTAAGTCAGTATAAAAGGTTAGATTTTTTCTGTTGCACCGTTAATAGTAAAAGAGCTATAAAATGCACCCGTAGAATCGTAATAATCATATTGAATGATGATCTCTTGCTCTAATAAATCATTGATTTTATCCATATCATCACAGATGGAGGTGATGGCTGTTTCCCTTCCCGCGGCAGCAAGTGCTGCAGCTTGATCGTTATTTTTAGTTACCGGCATTTCGGTTCTGTAAATGATGGTTCTGTCTTTAGAGCTGACTTCGGTAATCATGACGCCATTGGCGTAAATAAAGGGTAAAAAAGGCTGTGTACCATCAGCGATATAGTGAGCGATACTTTCAGGCGATAGAGAGTCGCTATTAAAACTGAGTAGCGAAGAAGCGACGGACATTGTGACGTGCTGAAAGACGCCGCTACTCATTTTTTTTAAGTCTGATTGCACTAGGTTGTTCAAGTATTTTAAAGAGACTTTATTTTGTGATTTACTCAAATTAGCTTCAGCTATGGCTGCATCGTAGGAGTAAATCTCCGATTGGCATGATCGAATATTGGTATTTGCAGTTTTTTTTATTTTGTAAAAGCTGGGTGAGGAAGGTAGTTGCTCTAATGTAAAGTCTGAGCTATCGGCATTGGCTAGCTTTAGCGTGCTAGTGCTTAATAATGTAAAGATGATGAGATATATCTTCATATGTATTTCCTGTAATAAGAACTAAGTATAATAAACGTGATTTTTAATGCGTCAAGTGTCTGTTGCAGGGAATGAGGGTTATACTTAAATTAAACAATTACGATGAACGGCCGCTATGCTTGTAATACAGTGAGTGAGTTAATCAATTCGATTTTTGGGGCAAGGTTATGAAACGTTATTTTATGATAGGGATGTTGGTTATTATTGTAGGGCTTATTGGAACAGTGAGTGTTATGGTGGTAGTCGATATATTACAAGGGCAATCTGATGGAAAAGCATATGCTAAAACTCATAATCAGTTAGCTTGTGTTAGAAAAGTAACCACAGGAAACCGAGTATGTACTGAATTCTCGTGTTTTTTAAATAATCGGTTTTTTTATCAAAGTTGCATGGCAAATGCTAGACCTTCATCAACATTGTGTGACGGTATTCCTAAAGTAATTAATTTATTTCACTTTCAAGCTTGGAAAAATAAAAAATGTAAGGCATTAAAACGCACGGATAGAATGTGTGATTATATTTGGAAAACAGCAAGAAATACCTGCAAAAAAGCAGAGAAAAAATAAATTTATATTTTGCTGGTTTTTGTATGCAGCCAAATCCATAGGCGATAAAGCAGTGCTAATATCACAGCACTAGATGCACCGGAAATAAAGGCTTGGTTTTGTTTTATTAAGAGTTGTAGCTGATTAATGATTGATTGATCAGCTTCTTTATAAAGTAAGCCACTGCCTAAAATTAAAACAAAATAACCAAAACTACGTTTTAATGCATTGGAGGGAACGATAGTCGCTAATTTTGCACCTGCAAAACTGCCTAGAATGGCTAAGCAACTGATGATTATAGTCAGCTCGATATTAATCGCAATATGACCATAATGCCCCGCTAAAGCAGCAGAACTTTGCAGGAAAATAATAAACAGTGATGTCCCGATAGCTGCATGTACAGGTAGCCTTGCTAAGTGCATGAGTGCGGGAACGAGTAGAAATCCACCACCGACTCCAACAAGCCCTGTGATGATACCTAAAAAGAAACCATCTAGCAGAACAGCAAGTACAGGTAATTCTTTAGGGCAAAAAGAGTGATTCTCTATTTCAGCCTCTGTGCTAATCGGTGCTTTCTTAAAAAGCATGGATAAAGAAGCGGCGAGCATAACTAATGCTAATAAAATAAGTAATAAGGCATCTGGGATATAAGCGCTTAGGCGTCCGCCTGAAAAAGCGCCCAGCATACCCGCAGAGCCAAAAATAGCCCCAGTTTTCCAGCAAACATGTTTTTTTGATGCGTGAGTGATCGTGGCAATTAAACTAGTGGAGCCAACAACAAATAATGAGGTGATAATGGCACTTTTAGTAGGAATGTCCGCTAAATAAACCAAGACGGGTACGGTTAAGATAGAGCCGCCACCGCCTAATAGACCGAGTAATACGCCAATAATAATCGCTAAAAAGCTGACTAATAACATCGATTTACCCTTGTCTTGTTAAGTTGCCACAAGCTTGGTTGGCGGGTAAGGCTTCGTCTATATATTTGGGGTAAGGTAAATCAAGGTTTTGCATAATGCCAATAAAATCCTGTTCGGATTTATTTGAACCTAAGCGTGAATTGAGTGATTTTTCTTGAGCGATAGATGAAACACGATGGCCAGTATAATCATGTCCAGGATAAACTAAGGTGTCATCAGCCAGTGTAAATAACTTATTGTGGACACTGTTATATAAAGTGCTTGAGTCACCTTGCTGGAAATCGGTGCGGCCACAGCCATTGATTAATAAACTATCACCGGTAAAAACGCGATCACCCACCACATAACTAACGCAGCCACTGGTATGTCCGGGCGTATGCAATACTTTTATCAAAAGAGAACCGACTTGTAATTCAATATTATCAGTCACTAATAAATCTGCACATAGTGCACCTGCATCTCTATGAACCACACTTTTACTATTTAGTTTGTCGCGTAATAAGCTCGCTGCGGTCACGTGATCAGCATGTACGTGAGTTTCTAAAGTGAAAGTGAGTGTTAGTTCTAGGTTATCAAGTAATTGAATATAATTTTCAAGCTGACTAGCAACCGTATCAATCAGTATCGCTTTTTTGGTTTTTTCACAGGCGAGAAGATAGGTATAAGTATAGGTATCTGTATCAAATAATTGTTTGAAAATCATTGGGCGCTATCCTTTGTTAACAGGTGATTTTTTACATTATATAGACAATTCAGGAAAAAATATTTGAATATAATTGTGTGCTAAAAATTAGAATAAAAGATGCTAAAATATTCAGCATAAATTCGATTAATAGGGAGTTGCAGCATGCTAAATAAAGTTACATTAATAGGGAATTTAGGCGCGGACCCGGAAGTGCGCTATATGCCCACGGGTGGAGCCGTTACCAATATCAGTTTAGCAACAACGTTTCGCTGGAAAGATAAACAATCTGGTGAGCGTAAAGACAATACTGAATGGCATCGTGTGGTATTTTTTAATCGTCTAGCTGAAGTAGTTGGTGAATATTTAAGAAAAGGTAGCCAAGTTTATGTAGAAGGCCGCCTACAAACACGGAAGTGGAAAGATAAAGACGGAGTCGATCGTTACTCAACAGAAATTGTTGCGACAGAAATGCAAATGCTGGGTAGTCGTAGTGGGGGAACGGCTCCTTTAGGAAATACAGCAACTGAAACCCCTTCTTATAGCAATAATACTCCTTCAGCTAGTCCTAGCCCAGCAAAACCGACGGTATCGCCTGCTATGCCGAGCTCTCCACCGCCTGCGGCTTATGAAGATTTTGATGATGACATTCCCTTCTAGAGGACACCTTACATACATTGTGTAAATTATATCTATAAGGCCATATATTTATGGCCTTTTTTATGATTTAAGTTAAAATATTTTGTAAAGTTTCTATTGGTTTTTTGCACCCAGTCTTCTTCACTATAGGAAAGCTGGAAAAATGGAATGCAATAATTATTGGAACAATTAAATTTAGCTTGAATTACGTTCGTTCAGAATTTTTTATACTGATATAACCATTGTTTAGTAGATAGGAACAAATATTGAAGAATCTTTCACATCGTCGCTTAATGAGTGGTTTACTTACTTTTTTGATTATTTCAGCTGCCTATGCTGAAGACCAGTCAACATGGTTGAAAAATGAACCGATTACACCTATTTTACCTGCAACTGAACTTGATGAAGCTAAAGTTCAACTAGGTAAACGTTTATTTCATGATGTCAATTTATCAGCTGATGGCACTGTGTCTTGCGCCTCTTGTCATTCAATCGCGAATGGTGGAATAGATGGTTTAAAGTTAAGTGCGGGAATTAAAGGGCAGATTGGCACACGCAATGCGCCGACTGTGTTTAATAGCAGCTTAAACTTTCGTCAATTCTGGGATGGAAGAGCAAGAACCTTAGAAGAGCAAGTGTCAGGCCCTTTAACTAACCCTATGGAAATGGCAGGTAATTGGGATGATGCCTTACGCTATATTCGATCTCATGATAAATATAAACAAGCGTTTATGGATAGTTATGGCGGTCAAGCAACGCAAACTAATGTTGCTCATGCAATCGCCGAATTTGAGCGCAGCTTAGTCACGCCTAATGGTAATTTTGATCGTTATTTGAAAGGTGATGAAAGTGCTATTGATCAAGCAACAAAACGTGGATATCAATTATTTCAATCATTCGGCTGTATTGCCTGCCACCAAGGAGTTGCCGTTGGTGGAAATTTCTATGAAAAAATAGGCGTTATTATTCCTTATACTTATGAGCTTGGTGAGGAGCCTGATTTAGGGCGATATCAATTAACCTCTATCGATGAGGATAAATTTGAATTTAAAGTACCTGGTTTAAGAAATGTGGCTAGAACTGCACCCTATTTGCATGATGGGTCGATAGCAACACTGGAAGAAGTGGTCACGATAATGGCTAAACATCAGTTAGGACGTGAGCTTAATGAAACTGAAGTGAGTGATATTGTAAAATTTTTACAGAGTTTAAATGGAGAGCTTAATGTTCGATAGTGCTTCAGCTGTATTCGTTAAAGGACGTAATGTTGTTTTTATTCTATGTGCCTCTATATTGGCAATATTTTTATATATAAAAGGTCAGGGTATTTCTAATGATTTGCATGAAAAAATTATTTATAGGCATTCTGCTTTAAATGATGCGAATAATTTAATTAATGAAGATGTATTAAAATTACGTATAGGGCTGCAGTTAAATTATGATAGTTTAGTTGCCAATACAACAAGGCTATTTGATATTGAAATGCATTATTTTGATGGCTTAGATGAAGAAGCGATCGGTGTTCTAACAGCACCAAGAACCGTGCTAGCAAACGCTATTAATGCACGAGAGAGCATAATTGAGCATTATAAATCGCACTTAGCTATTTTGCAGAATTCAGAGCGCTACTTACCTCTTCTATCGCAAGAATTTAAATCGCAACTCTATATGTATACTGACGATGCAGATTTTATAGTGGATAAGGTTAATAAAGTGTTATTAACCTTATTAGATAGTAGTTTGTTGATGCGAAATTCAGCGCAAGATGCAATGAGAACGCTAGAGGCTGTTAGAGGCAGTGTTCCGGAAGAGTTAGTTGATAAATTCGATATGCTAATTACTCATGGGCATGTTTTATTAGAAATGCGTGCTGAAATAAATATGCGCTTAGAGCAGAGTCTCTCTGATGAGGTAAAGCAAAGTATTGAACAATTAAAGAATAATTATCAGGTTTTTTATACGCAAAAATTGATTCAAGCGCGGTATTATCAAATGGGCTGGTTTTCTCTGACTTTATTGATGGCGTTGTTTATTGCTTATAACTTATTTCGCATGTCACGCATTACCTCTGATCTACAAAATTCTTTGCGTTCGTTAGATTTCCAGAAGTATGCTTTAGATCAACATGCGATTGTTTCAATTGCAGATGTACAGGGGAATATTACTTACGCGAATGATAAGTTTTGCGAAATTACGCATTACTCGCTAGAGGAGTTAATTGGCAAAAATCATCGCATTGTTAAGTCAGGTGAGCATGATGTTGAATTTTTCAAAGCCATGTGGAAAACCATAGCAAATGGGGAAGTGTGGCATGGCGAAATTAAAAATAATGATAAACAGGGGGGGGATTATTGGACGAGTTCAACCATTGTTCCTTTTTTAGGTGAGGATGGTAAGCCGTTTCAATATATCTCAATTCGGACTGATATTACCGCTAGAAAAGCTGCTGAAGATGAGATAAAAGAGGATAGAGCATTTTATACCACCATTACTGAAGCTTTGGCTGAAGGGGTGTATGCACAAGATGCAGAAGGGCGCTGTACTTACCTTAATCCAACCGCTGAAAGATTATTAGGTTACAGCTTAGAAGAAATAAAAGGTAAAAAAGTACATACACTACTACATTATCAAGATAAAGAGGGACGGCCTCTTGCAGTAGAAGATTGTCTTATTTCTCAATCGTTATTTGATAAAGCCGCATTTCATACGGATAGTGAAGTATTTTTTCGTAAAGACGGCAGTGAAATTCCGGTTTATTTATCGGCTGTTCCACTTTATGACAACGATGTTTTACAAGGCGGGGTCATTGCTTTTCAGGATATTACCGAGCATAAAGTACAACAAGCAGCTTTAGATGATGCGTTAAAGACAGCTGAAACTGCGGTGATTACGGCAGAGCAGGCGAATACTTCAAAAAGTTTGTTTTTGGCAAATATGAGCCATGAAATTCGCACCCCAATGAATGCGATTATTGGTATGAGTTATCTTGCTTTGCAAACTGAGCTGAACGATAAGCAAAGAAATTATATTGATAAAGTGAATAGTAGTGCGGAAGCTTTATTAAATTTAATTAATGACATTTTAGATTTTTCTAAGATTGAAGCGAATAAACTAGATATTGAACATGAACACTTTCTTTTAGATGAAGTCTTAACAGGTGTCACTGATTTACTCTCACTACCTGCTAGCAAAAAAGGCTTGGAATTATTAGTTGATGTTGATCCAGAAATCCCGGCTGCGTTAATGGGCGATGCATTACGCTTGCGTCAATCGGTAGTGAATTTTGCGAATAATGCGGTTAAATTTACCGAAACAGGTGAAGTGCTTATAGGGGTTCATTTAAAAGAGAAAAAAGATCAACAAGTTACCCTTGAATTTTCAGTTAAAGATTCTGGTATTGGGATGACTGAAGAGCAGAGAAACGGATTATTTAAGGCATTTGCTCAAGCGGATGTCTCAACCACCCGGAAATATGGAGGGACGGGCTTAGGACTTGCAATTACAGGCCAGCTCGTTGAGCTAATGGGGGGTACTGTTAGTGTTAAGAGTGAAGTCGGCGTGGGCAGTGTTTTTGGTTTTACCTTGACATTTGATGTCAGTAAGCAGCAAAAAATAAAAAAAATAATGAATACGCAGGGCGGCCGAATTTTAGTGGTTGATGATAATGATGCCAGTCGTGAAATCATTGAAAAGCAAGTGATTGCGCAAGGGTTTGAGGCTAAGATTGTTAGTAATGGTAAGGCCGCATTAGCCTGCCTAACAAATAATGAGCATTTTGATGCCATTATTATGGACTGGAAAATGCCTGGTATGGATGGCATAGAAACCTTGCAAGCCATTAATGCATTACATTTGGCCGAAGCTCCGTTTGTGATTATGGCGACAGCGTATGATAGCCACGAACTTGAAGAAGAGTTAAATACACAGCATTTAGTCGCGGCTAATATTTTGACTAAGCCATTTAGTGCCTCTAGTTTATGGGATGTATTAAATAGTTGTTTAGGTACGGAAGAGGTGTCCGAGGATAAGCAAGTAAGCACGGAAGCGGTTGTTGATTTTTCAATACTACAAGGCACACGCGTTTTACTGGTTGAAGATAATCAATTTAACCAAGAGCTGGCATTAGAACTATTAGAAATGCAAGGTATGGTCGCTGAGTTAGTCGAAAATGGTCTTGAAGCGGTTGAGCGTATTGCTAAAACTCAGGCTCAAGGTTTTGATATTGTATTAATGGATTGCCAAATGCCTGTTATGGATGGTTATACAGCAACCCAGCAGATTAGATCTGCGTGGGGCGAGCATTTACCTATTATAGCCATGACGGCCAATGTTATGGCTGAAGATATTGTGCGGGCTGAAGAAGCAGGGATGAATGACTACATTGCTAAACCTATCAACGTTGATAAAATGATGTCAACCATTGCTAAGTGGGCTTTAAATATTAAAGAAAAAGAGTCTTCTATGCCGTTAGCAGCTGAGGCTAGCATCGAAAATAATGAAGCTCAAGTGAATGATGAGATGCTAGTTAGTGAGCAGCTTAATACGGAAACCGGCTTACATATGTTAAGTGGCAATAAAGCCTTATATATGCGTTTGTTAAGTCGTTTTAAAGAAAATTTCACAAACTCTGCGAATGAGTTACGTGGCTTACTTGAGAACCAATCTATTGAGGATGCGACGCGCTTAGCACACACGATTAAAGGGACGTCTGCTAATATTGGTACGCTTTTGTTACAGGGTATTGCTGCAAAAATAGAAAAACACTGCCATGCAAATGAACTTGAAGCTGCGACTGGCTTGTTAGATGAATTACAGGATTCTTTAACGCAGGTTATTGCTGATATAGATAGTTTTTTAGCTATGAATCAAGTTGAAGTGAAATCTAGTGACAATCAAAATAATGAAGTTTCTGAAGAGGAATTTAAGCAGCGATTACAAGTGTTAAGAGATAATTTAGAGAATTATGACTCTAACTCTGAAAGTGCATTTTTAGAACTATTAAAGGCTATGAGTACAGAAGAAAAGCAGCAGTTAAACACAGTAGTAAGTGCCATTGAAAATTATGACTTTGAGCAAGCACTTGTTGAATTGAATAGTTATTATCCGGAGCAAGGATGAGTAATAAGGAACGTGCAGTTATTTTAGCTGTCGATGATGCGCCTGAAATTTTAGATATTATCAAAGCAACCTTAGCTGATGAGTACGATATTAAATTAGCCACGCGCGGTGAAGTGGCATTGAAAATTGCAGAAAAACAGCAGCCGGATTTAATTTTATTAGATGTGATGATGCCGGGTATTGACGGCTATGAGACGTGTCGTGAGCTTAAGAAAAATCCTGCAACGGCACATATTCCAGTGATTATGGTCTCTGCGGGTTCGCAAATGAATGACGAATTGCTAGGATTAGAGGCCGGCGCAATTGACTATATTACCAAGCCTATTTCTACGTCTATTTTAGAGGCACGCGTAAGAAATCAAATATCATTGATTTTTACAAGGCGCGAACTAGAAAAAGCACATAATAAAATTTCTGAAGAGCGCGTTGGTTTAGAGCAGATTGTTTATAAAATGCGCTCTAATAGTGAGTTTGATAATAGGAAAGTACGCTATTCAAGCAAGTCTGCAGAAATTAATAGTGGTGACCTAGTCTTATCTGCTTTTACACCTAAAGGAGAGCAATATGTTCTGGTTACAGATTTTACAGGTCACGGTCTGCCGGCGGCGATAGGTAGCCCATTAGTGACTTATATTTTTTATGCACGTAGTAAAGAAAATATCCCCCTCGCTAATATTATTACTGAAATTAATTCGATATTAAAAGGCTTATTACCCACACATATTTTTATGGGCTTGATTGGCGTATCGCTTTCTTCTGATAGAAGGCAAGTGCAATTGTGGAATTATGGGATGGAAGATATATTAATTCATAACGCAGATAATACCTGGACTGAATTGGCTTCAAAAAATATAGCCTTGGGTATTTTGCCTGAAATAGATAAAGCCGCGCACTACGAAATTGCTTTTCAGGATAAGCAATTTATTTATTTGTTAACCGATGGTATAACAGAAGCGTTTGATGTAGAAAATAGTGCGGATATGTTTGGTGTAGAGCGCTTAAAATCAGCTTTAATTGAGAATAAAGCGCAAGGAAAGTCTTTAGATGACCTAGTAAATAGTATTACTTTATTTGCTAAGTCGCCCGGTGATTTTGATGATATGACCTTATTAGAGCTTAGCTAATATAATAATTATGAGTGATTCAGTAGTTAATAATAGTTTACAAACCGTATTAGTCGTAGATGATACTTTAGCTAATATTGATATTCTAAAGGAAGTATTAACACCCACTTATGCGATTAAAATTGCAACCAGTGGAGAATTAGCTTTAAAAATTATTGCCAAGCAGCCCCCCGATATTATTTTATTGGATGTCATGATGCCGGGAATGGATGGGCATGAGGTATGCAAGTATTTAAAATCTAATATTACAACGGTGAATATTCCTGTTATTTTTGTGACGGCGATGGCAGAAATCCATGATGAACAAGTAGGATTTGATTTAGGCGCGGTTGATTACATTACTAAGCCGATCAACCCAGCGATAGTGATGGCGCGTGTTAAAGCGCAATTAGCCTTAGCTGACCAACATCATGCCTGTGAACTAATGGTGCAACGTAGAACTGAAGAGCTAGCAAAAAGCCAAAAAGATGCGATTACCATGTTAGGTAAAGCGGGGCATTATAATGATAAAGATACCGGAGTACATATTTGGCGCATGGCTGAATATGCTTCAGCATTGGCAAGAGCCGCACAATGGTCTGTTGAGCGCTCTAAACTATTAGAGTTAGCCGCCCCGATGCATGATACAGGAAAGATAGGTATCCCTGACGCTATCTTAAAGGCCCCCAGAAAATTGACTGCTGAAGAGTGGGATATTATGAAAACTCATGCCGATATTGGTTTTGGTATTTTGGCAGTGAGTGATACGCCCTTATTTCAATTAGCGGCTGAAGTCGCTTATGCACATCATGAAAAATGGGATGGTAGTGGTTATCCGCAAGGTTTAAAAGGTGAGGCTATCTCTGAAGCGGCAAGAATTGTAATGATTGCTGATGTATTTGATGCTCTAACGATGTCTCGTCCTTATAAAGATGAGTGGCATAGCGATAAAGCGTTTGATATTTTGCAGCAAGATTCAGGCACGCATTTTGATAAACGTCTGGTTGATTTATTTATTTCAATTAAAGAGGAAGTGTTACAAATTAAAGCCTATTGGGATGAAAAATCATGAAGTTGAAAGCAAAATTAACGCAGTTCAGCTGTCGAGTGGTTGCTGTATTTTTTATCATCACACCGTTAGCGCATTCAGCCTCTGAATATACAAAGCTTAAAGGTGTTTCTGGTGAACTACATAGCGTAGGCTCGGATACCTTAGGCGTATTAATGAAAGCATGGGGAAAATCATTTGTAAAAATGTACCCAGCCGTTAATTTGCAGATTCAATCTCGCGGCTCATCAACAGCTCCACGTGCGTTAATTAAGCAAACTGCAAGCTTAGCGCCCATGAGTCGAAAAATGAACTCAAGAGAGAAAGCTGCATTTAAACAAAAATTTGCTTATGAGGCGATTGCTATTCCTGTGGCGATGGATGCTTTGGCTGTTTATGTACATAAAGATAACCCTATTGCCGGTTTAACACTGGCTCAAGTGGATGCGATTATGTCGTCGACTCGTCAGTGTGGTTTTGAAACCGATATTACAAGTTGGGATCAAGTGGGCCTAACGGGGGAGTGGGCAAGCAAAGCGATCACTATTTACGGACGCAATAGTCTTTCAGGTACGCACAGTTATTTTAGAAAAAAAGCCATGTGCAAAGGGCTTTATAAACAAACTGTTCAAGAGCACGAAGACTCCAGAGCGCTTATTAATGACGTGGCTTCTGATGTTAATAGTATTGGTTATTCTGGGATGGGCTACAGTACACAAGCTGTTAAGCGGATTGCCTTATCTACTTCAGCTAATAAGCCCTTTGTTTTAGCGGAAGCAAAAACCGCTATGTCGGGTGAATACCCTTTAGCGCGTTTTTTATATATTTATGTTAATAAGCCGATAGCTCAATCATTGGGTAAAAATGAAACAGAATTTATAAAAATGGTGTTATCGAATACGGGTAGAAAGTCGGTGATTAAAAACGGATATATTCCTTTAAGCAAAGCTAAAACAGCTGAGGCGTTGGCTTTATTGAAGTAAGTTTTTGTTAATTTATGTTTAAATTACGCGCACTTTCTAAACCTTGTACTTTTTCAAAGCTCGCGTTTTTTAAAGTAGCACCCGAAAATTGAGCCTCAGAAATTTGACTGGAGTTCAACTTTGCATGGCTTAAGTTTGCTTTTGTAAAATTTGCGGCAGTTAAATCTGAAGAACTTAAATTTGCATGCGATAAATTTGCTGCTGTTAAGTTGGCAAAGCGCAGGGTACTACGGCTTAAATCGGCATTTTCTAAGTTTGCTTTACTTAAGTTTACTTTATTTAAGCTGACACGCATTAAACCCATCGGCTGATTTTTCATATCAGCCCCCCAGCGTACGTTTGATAAGTTGGCAGAGGTCATATTTGAGTGATCTAAATTAGCAATCACACGACTTTGGCTAAAATTAGTATGGCTCAAATTTGAGTGCATCATACTGACACCAAAAATGCTGACTTTAGATAAGTTTGCATGCGATAAATTAACTCTAACCATCACAGTAAGATCTAATACTAAGCCAGATAAGTTGCTGTAACTCAAATCGGTACCACGTAAATCAGCGCCCCACAAATCGGCTTTACGAAAATCTAAACGCGATAAATTAATACCTTTTAAATCTTTGCGGCGTAAATTTGCAGGCTTTTCAGTGCTGGCTTTATTAAGCAATTCAATAACTTGCTCACGATTTAAATCCGCAGCATAAACTGGGCTTAATAAGCTGAGCGAAAGCAATAAAGGTATCTTTTTTAATGCATGCATCTTTCTTACCTAGTCGATAAAAATTAAAATAAACCGAGCTGTACTTGAGCGACTTCTGACATCATGTCACGTGACCAAGGTGGATCAAGCACAATTTCTACATTGACTGATTCTACGCCTTCTAGCCCGCGAACGGCTTTTTCCACGTCGCCCTGAATGACAGGCCCCATGCCGCAACCAGGAGCGGTTAATGTCATCATGATATGTACGGAGTTTTTAGCGTCGCCTAAATTTTCAACATTACAGTTATACACTAAGCCTAAGTCTACAATATTAACCGGAATTTCAGGGTCATAAACAGTTTTCATCACTTCCCAGCAGTTTTTTTCTACAGCGATGGCATCGGTTTCAGAAACCAGTGTTTTAAGCTCATGAACTTCTTTACCCAATGCATCTGCATCGGTGCTGGAAATTCTAACCATATGGCCGTGGTCAGTCACAACGGTATAGTTATTACCCAATGCTTGATGAATGGTAACTTCTTTGCCTTTGCTCAATGTGCCATGATTCCCATCAGGAATGAGTACAACATTAACATCACGAGTTAAGGTAATAATTTCTCTTTCAGACATAATTTTTTATAAATTAAAGGTTCTAGCGTCAATCAATTGGCCAGTAATGCCAATGCTTTTATCGCTGAATAAATAGAGATAAGCGGGAGCTATTTCTTCTACGGTTGGAAGTTTATGTTTATCCTCTGCTGGAAATGCTTTTTTCCGCAAAGGCGAGTCAACAGGACCTGGAATTAAAGTATTCACTCTGATTTTTTGTGCTGATTCTAATTCATCCGCCAAAATCTTAGCATAAGCTTCTAGCGCTATTAGGGATACGCCATAGGCACCCGAGTAGGCTTTTGCTTGGCGCGCTGAAGAATCGCTAGTGAAAACAATTGAGCTATGCTCTGCTTTATTGAGCAAAGGGAGTAATACTTGGGTCAATAAAAAAGGCGCGTTGAGGTTAACATTCATTGTATGCCCCCAAGCCATTGTTTTGTGTATGGCAAGCGGCGTAAAACTATCAAATTCGCAGGCTGAATGTAATAAGCCATTGAGCTGGCCGAAGTTTTCTTCAATAGCGGCGGCCATTTCATGGTATTGAACTTCCGTTGCACCCGCTAAATCAAATGGATATAGGGTTGGTGTAGGCGCGTTGTGAGCAATAATCGCATCATAAATTTTTTCTAATTTAGGAATGCTTTTGTCCAGTAAGATAATTGTTGCACCTTGCTTGGCTAAAGCGAGCGCTGCAGCACTACCGAGTCCACCGCCAGCACCTGTAATTAGAATTGTTTGCTTACTTAAAGGCATGAGTATTCGCTGTAATCCAGTCTAAAATAGCTAAAGGGTGGTCGATTAAAGCATCGGCTCCCCAGTTTTCTGGCTGATCATCGGGCTTTAAAAACCCATAAGTCGCTGCCAGTGTTTTCATATTAACGTGATTTCCTGCCGTTATATCATGCTGCGCATCACCAATATAAATACATTTATTGGCGCTAACCGCCAGCTGTTTGCAGGCAGCTAACATAGGCTCTGGGTGCGGTTTGCTGTGTGCTGTGGTATCTCCACAAATCAAGCAAGCGGCACGTTCAGATAAATTTAATGTTTTCATCAAGGGTATAGCAAGTCGTTCACGTTTATTCGTTACAATACCCCAAGGAGTATTATGTTGTTCTAATGAGTCGATGACTTGAAGCATACCTTCGTACGGCACAGTGAAGTCAGCAATATGTGATTCATAATAATCAAGTAACCAGCCTAAAATTTTAGACTTAGTCGCCGTATCAGTTGCTTCAGGGACTGATTTCTCAATCATTGCCAAAGCACCATAAGAAATGAAGGGTGTAATTTCATTTACTATGACTGGCGCAAAGCCAAAATTCACTAATGATTTGTTTAACGCAGTGGTTAAATCGGGCGCAGTATTAAGTAATGTGCCATCCAAATCAAGTAATACCGCTTCTAAGTCAAACATGATTGGCATGTTAATTATTCAGGGCGTTTGAACGCAGCAATGTAATTGATATCAATATCTTTACCTAAACTGAAGTTTTTAGTCAGTGGGTTGTATTGAATACCAATCATTTCAACCAGTTCTAAGCCGGCATTACGTGCAGATTGACTCAGTTCTGAAGGCTTTATGAAAGTTTTGTAATCATGAGTCCCTGCGGGTAACATTTTTAAAATATGTTCTGCAGCAACAATTGCCATTAAATAAGCTTTAGGCTTACGGTTGAGTGTTGAGAAAAATACATAACCACCCGGTTTAACTAGGGTTGCACAAGCAGCAATAACCGAACCAGGTTCAGGGACGTGCTCTAGCATTTCCATACAAACAATATGATCAAAACTTGCGGGTTCAGCTTCGGCTAAGGCTTCTGCACTGATTTTTTGGTATTTAGCATTCGCGCCAGATTCGAGGCTATGTAAATCAGCCACATCAAGTAATTCTTGGCTTAGATCGATACCGGTGATATTTGCCCCCTTATTCGCCAGACCTTCAGTTAAAATTCCACCACCGCAACCAACATCAACCATGCGTTGATCTTGTGGGTTAATGAATTGCTGAATAAAGCTAATGCGTAACGGGTTGACGTCGTGTAGTGTTTTGAACTCGCCATTTTTATCCCACCAGCGCTCAGCTTGAGAACCAAATTTATTGATTTCGTGTAGATGTACGTTATCTGTCGTCATAATAATTAAATGCTGTATTGATTTTAGCTATTCTATACTAAAATACTAGGTTATTAAAATTTACTCTGTTTTATACGCCCAATGAATCGAATCATTTATTGAGGGTATATAATGATTGGTTTCTTATTTTACAGGTTTTAGAGAATTGTGGGACGAATAGCTATTTTTACGGATGATCCAGGTTGGCACGGCAAGCAATTATGTCGCGCTTTTTCTGCAAGAGGGTATAGCGCGAGTTATGTTTCTTTAACGGAATGTAGAATACAAGTAGAAGAGGGGGAGCTACCGCTTTATATTCCCGAGTTTGAAGAGGCATTACCCGATGCGGTTTTTGTGCGCGGTGTGCCGGGTGGATCCTTGGAAGAGGTTGTGCTGTATTTGGATATATTGCACGCTTTAAAAATATTAGGGGTTCCTGTATATAATGATGGTCATGCTGTAGAGCGCAGTGTAGATAAAGGTATGACTAGCTTTTTATTGCATCAAGCTCAGTTACCGACGCCAACTACTTGGGTAATGCGTGATAGAGACGCTATATTAAAGATTGCTGAGCAAGAATTAGAGGAAGGGCGGCATTTAATTAGCAAACCTATTTTTGGATCTCAAGGCGAGGGAATACGCAAAATTGAAAAAAAGACGGATTTACTTTGGTTAAGTCATAGTCGTGGCGTGTATTACTTACAGCGGTTTGTTGATTGCGAAGGCGAAGGGTATTCTGATTGGCGTGTTTTTGTTGTTGGTGGAAAAGTAATAGCAAGCATGCGTCGCCGCGGGATGCACTGGTTAAATAATGTTGCGCGAGGGGCGAGCTGTGAGTCGCAGCAAGCTAGTATCGTCATGGCTGATATTGCCATTAAAGCCGTGGCGGCATTACAAATGAGTTATGCCGGAGTGGATATTATTTGTACCAAAGAAGGCGGTTATCAAATTATAGAAGTGAATAGTATTCCCGCCTGGAAGGGCTTGGAAAGCGTTTGCGAAATCAATGTTGCTGAAATCTTGGTTGATGATTTATTGAGGCAATTAATATGAACGAAAATATAGAGTGTGTATGTTAAATCAACAACAATTAAGCGATGCATATCAGCATGCCTGTGAAGTAGAGTTGCAAGCCTTTAAGCCGGGGAATGTCAGTGTGTATGCGGATGGGCATGATATGACGGTAGAGGACTTTCGTGTTAGTGCCAGAAAAAGTGCGGGCCCCATTACAGATAATGAGCTTTCTTTAGGGGAGCGTATTTATACTGCTGTAAAAGCAACACGTGATGCCGTTGGTTGTAATACTAATTTAGGGATTATTTTACTCGCTGTGCCTCTAATTATGGCCGCAGAAAAAGCAAAAACACAGCAAGATTTAAGAGTGCAGTTGGCTGATATTTTAGAGTGTACAAGTAAGGCGGATGCTGACTGGGTATTTAAAGCTATTTCATTGGCATCGCCTGGAGGGTTGGGTGAGTCAGATCAGCAAGATGTTGCTAGTTTTCCGAGTGTTACCTTAACGGAGGCGATGTGTATCGCGGCTGAACGAGATCGAATTGCGCTGCAGTATATAACAAATTATAAAGATATTTTTGATTTCCTAATTTTAAGGTATAATACGGCTTTCAATCGATGGGGTGATACAGGATGGTCTGCTGCTGCTGTATTTGCGGCAATGTTGGCTAAATATCCTGACAGTCATATCGAACGAAAATACGACAAACTTCACACTAGGATGGTGATGGATACGATGGCTTTGGTTGACGATAAGCTATCTGCAACAGAGAGGCCTGAGCAATTAGAGGATTATCTACGTAATGTAGATGCCGAGTTCAAGTCTGCTGGTATTAATCCAGGGACAACAGCTGATTTAACCGTAATAACTGTTTTACTAGCAACATTAAACAGTTATTTTAGGAATTGAGCTGTTTGGTTTATGAGTCGTTGTCATCCAAACTAAATTGAAGTATTAGGGGACATTTCCAATGTCAATTTTAGATAAAGTTTTTTCATTTTTTTCTGAGGATAAAAGTAACATGGCTAAAATCAATAACTTACGCGTAGGTGAATCTTTAAACGGTGACGGTAACGAAGTTGCTCACATTGACTTAATGATGGGACCTCGTGGTTCTGCTGCTGAATCTGCATTTGCTAACTGTTTAACAAACAACAAAGATGGTTTTTCTAGCCTTCTTGCTGTTGTTGCTCCTAACCTAATGGTTAAGCCTGCAACTGTAATGTTCAACAAAGTTACAATCAAAGGTTCTAAGCAAGCAGTTCAAATGTTTGGCCCTGCACAACGTGGTGTTGCAATGGCTGTTGCTGATTGTGTTGAAGATGGAACTATTCCTGCAGACGAAGCTGATGATTTATTCATCTCTGTTGGTGTTTTCATTCACTGGATGGCAGAAGATGATGCAGCTATCGAGAAAAACAACTACGATGCTGTTAAAGCATCTATCAAACATGCTGTAGCTGGTACGCCAACTGCTGCTGAAGTTGTTGCTCAAAAAGCTACTGCTCAACATCCGTTCGCTACAAACAACGTATAATTTAACTGCGATGCTTGCATCGCATTAAGTAATACTAAGTTTACGAAAAATGCCTCGATTTATCGGGGCATTTTTTTGTTTACTACTTAGGAACAAGAATTCAATAATACCCGAGTCTGACTTGTCTTTTTCCCCCGCAGTCGCGCTAGAAAAAACAGTTGCGTAGCTAGCTATGCGTCTGTTTTCCTAACACGCCTGTGAAGCTAAAATCCTGCGTCATACTTTCGGGTATTATTAAACCCTCGCTCCTTAGTTAAAAGAGCTATTTATCTAATAAGTTTTTTAATCCTGCAAAAGGGTTATGAGCACCACCTGAATTTGACTGGCTGTCACTTTTTAAATTTTCAAAGCGCATTTCTTCGTATTTAGAATGCTCATTATCATGACAATATAAACATAATAACTCCCAATTACTGCCATCTGCAGGATTATCATCATGGTCATGATTTTTATGATGTACCGTCAATTCTTGTAAATTTTTATTATCAAATTCACGTGCACACCGTCCGCAAACCCAAGGGTACATCTTCAAGGCTTGGCCGCGGTAAGTTTTTTCACGATCAGACTGGTGTTTGCGAGCATCAGCAACTAAGCGTTCAGCTGCACTTAAAGAGTTTTGAGTATTAATTGCCATATTATTAGGGTTGCTTGGTTTATTTTTGAGTGATTAGGGTTAATATTTGCTTTCAATAATTCCACCACCAAGACAAACCTCGCCATCATAAAAAACGACAGATTGACCGGGTGTTATTGCGCGTTGTGCGTCAGTAAAGACGACTTTTACTTTATCATCAGAAATGGGAGTAATTTCACAGGCTTGGTCTGCTTGGCGATAACGAGTTTTTGCGGCGCATTGTATATTTGTACGTAAAGGCTTGTTGTTACACCAGTCTAATTGACCTGCTTCAAGTGTATGATGCAACATAAGTGGGTGGTAGTGTCCTTGGCCGACAATAAGTCGGTTGTTGTCTAAATCTTTATCCAGAACATACCATGGCTCATCTGGTGCGTCTTTTACGCCGCCAATGCCTAAGCCTTGGCGTTGTCCTAAGGTGTAGTACATTAAGCCAGAATGCTTGGCGATATATTGCCCTTCGGGTGTTATCATGTCGCCGGGTTGGTGGGGTAGATAACGCTGTAAAAATTCTTTAAATTTACGCTCACCAATAAAACAAATCCCGGTGCTGTCTTTTTTTTGGTGATTGGCAAAGCCGCATTTTTCAGCAATCTTTCTGATTTCTGTTTTATGTAAATCACCAATAGGAAATAAAGTTTTCGAGAGTGCTTTTTGTCCTAAGGTGTATAAAAAATAGCTTTGTTCCTTGCTAGGATCTAGGCCTTTTAATAAGCGATATTCATTGTCAACTTTGTCGATGCGAGCGTAATGACCTGTTGCAATGTATTCAGCACCTAAATCATCAACGGCATAATCTAAAAAAGCTTTAAATTTGACGTGTTTATTGCATAAAATATCAGGGTTGGGTGTGCGACCTGCTTTAAATTCGGATAAAAAGACTTCAAATACATCATCCCAATATTCGTTGGCAAAATTAACGGTTTTTAATTCTATGCCTAGGGTGTCGCAGACTTGTTGTGCATCAGCAAGGTCAGTAATAGCCGTGCATTCATCTGTGCCATCATCTTCATCCCAGTTTTTCATGAAAACACCGGTGACTTGATGACCTTGTTCTAACAATAGGGCGGCTGTGACGGATGAATCGACACCGCCTGACATGCCAACAATAATATTTTTACTCATTATTCTTCGTCTAAAAAGGTTTTTAATAAAGAAAGTGGATGGCGTTCACCACTTAGGTATTGGTCTATCGTGGTTAATACCAGAGGGCTACGTAATTGTGATTTTTTATTAGCAATTTCATCACGCGTGAGCCAATGTGTTGCAATAATACCCTCATCAAGCTTTTGATCTTTTTGATGGTTGGAGCATTGGCCAACAAAACAAACGCGTAAGAAGCTAGATGCATCGGGGTTCTTGCGCCATAATTGAATTGAAGTGATGTATTCGGGGGTGAATTGCCAAGCTGTTTCTTCGTTGACTTCACGCTTAACGGCATCAATCAGGCTTTCGTTCGGTTCTAAGTGTCCAGCGGGTTGGTTAAAAGCAAGTCCGTTTGAGGTTTCTTCTTCGACAAGAAGGAATCGTTGATCGCGCTCTATAATAGCGGCAACGGTAACATGAGGTTTCCAAACCATACTGACCCTAATTTAGTTTTAAAAATGGCTGTTATATAAATGATTAAATCTATTATACTAGAATGTATTAATTTTTATCTTTGTTGATTTTATAAGTGTACTAAGAAATGAGTGATTTGGACCAATCCAGCCTATACGATGATGATGTGGCTGTGCAAGAAGCTGCGCCTAAATTAAAAAGACCGCCACTTTATAAGGTGGTGCTATTAAATGATGATTTCACGCCGATGGATTTTGTGATTGAAGTTTTAATGGATTTTTTCGCAATGTCAGAAGAGCAGGCAACGCAAGTAATGTTGCATGTACATACGCAAGGCGTCGGTATTTGTGGTGTTTTTTCTAAAGATGTTGCTGAGACGAAAGTAGAGATAGTTAATAATTATGCACGCGAAAATCAGCATCCCTTGATGTGTGCAATGGAAGAGGCTTAGGAGTTTAGAATGTTAAGTAAAGACCTTGAGGCAACGTTAAATTTGGCTTTTGTTGATGCGCATGAGAAGCGGCACGAATTTATTACGGTTGAGCATTTATTGGTAGCCTTATTAGAGAATGAGAGTGCTGCGCAAGTCCTAACGATTTGTTCGTGTGATTTAAGGCAGTTACGTGCTGAATTGACGCAATTTATAGATGAGACGATTAGTTTGATGAGCGTGGATGGGCATAGAGAAACCCAGCCAACATTAGGTTTTCAGCGTGTTTTGCAACGCGCAGTCTTTCATGCGCAATCGTCTGATAAGCAAGAGGTTAATGGTGCTAATTTATTAGTCGCGTTATTTAGTGAGCAAGATTCACATGCGGTCTATTTGTTAAGTAAGCAAGGCGTTACGCGTTTAGATATTGTTAATTACTTATCGCATGGTACGGAAGGTGATGAGGTGGTAGGCCAAATTACTGATGCTAATTCATCGGAACAACAGGAAGTTGAATCGCCTTTAGAAAAATATACTACGAACCTTAATCAAGAGGCATTGGCGGGGCGTATTGATCCGTTAATTGGTCGTGGAAAAGAGCTTGAGCGTACGTTACAAATTTTGTGTCGGCGACGCAAAAATAATCCGTTATTGGTTGGTGAGGCTGGTGTTGGTAAAACGGCGATTGCTGAAGGATTGGCGCAAAAAATAATTGAAGAGAATGTGCCTGAAATTTTAAGCGATTGTGTAATCTATGCATTAGATTTAGGTGCACTTGTTGCGGGTACAAAATATCGAGGTGATTTTGAAAAACGTCTTAAGGCGTTAATGAATCAACTTAAAAAAGATGAAAAAGCGATTCTATTTATCGATGAAATTCATACCATCATTGGTGCAGGTTCTACTTCAGGTGGGGTGATGGATGCGTCTAATTTAATTAAACCAGCATTGGCTTCGGGTAGTTTGCGCTGCATAGGTTCAACAACCTACCAGGAATATAGAGGGATATTTGAAAAAGATCATGCTTTAGCGAGGCGCTTTCAAAAAGTCGATGTGCTAGAGCCATCAATAGATGAAACTTTTCAGATTTTGAAAGGCTTAAAAAGTCGTTTTGAAGAGCATCATGAACTTAAATATACTGTGGAAAGTTTACGTGTCGCTGCAGAATTGGCCGCAAGACATATCAATGATCGATTTTTACCTGACAAAGCGATTGATGTGATTGATGAGGCGGGCGCTAAGCAGCGCTTAATGCCGGAAGCAGATAGAAGAAAGTTGGTTGATGTCGCTGCAATTGAAGAAGTGATTGCACAGATTGCTCGAATTCCGGAAAAATCAGTGTCCACTAAAGATCAAGATAAGTTAAAAAATCTTGAGAAAAATTTGAAAATGCTGGTTTTTGGTCAGGATGATGCTATTTCAGCCTTAACAACAGCGATTAAATTAGCGCGAGCAGGCTTAAGGGATGCTGCAAAACCGATAGGCTCCTTTTTATTCTCAGGGCCAACAGGTGTTGGTAAAACGGAAGTTACTCGGCAGTTAGCTAAGCAGTTGGGTGTGGAATTGATTCGTTTTGATATGTCTGAGTATATGGAGTCACATACTGTTTCTAGGTTGATTGGTGCTCCGCCTGGGTATGTTGGGTATGATCAAGGTGGATTGTTGACTGAGCAGGTAAATAAACATCCTTATGCAGTATTATTGCTGGATGAGTTAGAAAAGGCGCACCCTGATGTATTTAATTTATTATTACAAGTCATGGATCACGGCACATTGACGGATAATAATGGTAGGAAAGCGGACTTTAGGAATATTATTTTAGTCATGACGACGAATGCCGGTGCTTTAGAGGGAAGTCGAGCGTCTATTGGCTATACAAAGCAAATTCATTCAACAGATAGCTTAAGGGCAGTTGAAAAGACCTTTTCCCCTGAATTTAGAAATCGCTTAGATTCGTTAATTCAGTTCAAATCGCTAGATATTTCTGTGGTGGGAAGTGTAGTCGATAAGTTTATTTTTGAGCTGGAAACCTTGTTATTAGCAAAAGATGTCAGTTTGACTTTAGATGCTGAAGCGAGGCTTTGGTTAGCTGAGCGAGGCTGTGACCCTAAGATGGGGGCAAGACCTATGGCTAGATTGATTCAAGATAAAATCAAAAAACCACTAGCGAATGACCTGCTGTTTGGTGAGTTAGCAGAGGGTGGGCACGTAACGGTGACTGTTCAAGATAAGGAGTTGTCATTTGCAATAACAAGTAAAGCAATTGACGAAACGGAGGAGGTTGAGTAAATCTAAGCTTAAGTAAAAGCCGCTCGATAATTAGCGGCTTTACTTATAAAACAGCGTGTGAAACGTTGTTTTAACGCATACGGAAAGTAATGCGACCTTTTGATAAATCATAAGGCGTCATTTCAACTTTAACTTTATCACCCGTTAAAATACGGATGTAATGTTTACGCATTTTTCCGGAAATATGGGCAGTAATAACATGTCCATTTTCTAGTTCAACTCTAAACATTGTATTTGGAAGGGTTTCGGTAATTGTACCGTCCATTTCAATTTGATCTTCTTTTGCCATCTATTTTTCTCTAAAAGATATTTATTTTTTCAATGATACCAGCTAACTGCTTCTAAATACAGAAAAAGTCACGGTATTGATTTAAATTATTTTCTTTTTTAATTATATATTTTATAGATATAAATTAAAAAATGGCGTATAAGCTATGAAGTTACTAGCTTATACGCCTTACTCAATTAGCTATCCGATTGACTGGGTGCTACTTCAGGTTTTACAGTTTCTTTTGCTTTTTTTTCTGCGATAGTTTTTTCATAATTAGCCGCATAAGACACTTTTTCCGTTGTGACGGTTGACGGGGGGAGTGTCTTTTTGGTGTTATTAGTTTTATCAGCCTTAGGCTCAGCTGGCTTGCTAGCGGCTATATCAGTATTTTCAGCTGTTTGACTGTTATTTACAGGACCTTTTGCTTCCCTAGGCTTCCTAGTGCGGTTATTGCGGTTATTACGTTTTTGTTGATTTCTAGGTTTTCTTTCACCTGAGTTACTATCATTTGCGCTTGCATTTGTAGGTGCATTTGCAGTTGACTGATTTGGCTGCGCATCGCTAGCAGCTGTGTTTTCATTTTCTTTTTTATTGTGCGTATTCGCAGGTTTTTTATTTCTATTTTGTGAGTTTCTATTTCTATTGCGATTGTTTGGACCTTTGCGTGTATTCTTAGGTCTTTCAGTCGTTGAAGAAGGCTCCTTTTTTTCTGGTTCAGGTGTTACTTCAGTGGCGCTAACTAATTTGCTCCAAAAGCGACTGATTAAACTTGTAGATGTCTTTTTATTTTGTATAGGAGCAGGAGGCGCATCAGGTAAGAACTCTTTGATAACGGCCGTATCAACTTTCTTTTCTGTTTTAGTTACAAAAGAAGGTGTGCTTATTTCTTCTTTTTGAATTTGCGCGTAACTTGAATTTTCTACTGTGCCGTCTTCATCTTTTGATTTTATCCGCTCAATTGTATAAGCGGGTGTTTCAAGATGTTTTGAAGGTAATACAATAATGTGTACTTTTAGACGTGACTCAATTTGGTCTATAGAAGGACGTTTTTCGTTTAATAAGAAAGTAGCACATTCTATCGGTAAATGAGCGATGACTTTATCGGTACCCGATTTCATTGCTTCTTCTTCTAGTATGCGCAATACAGATAAGGCAACTGATTCTACATTACGAATTTCACCTTGGCCGTTACAACGAGGGCAGGTTAATTGTGTTGTATCACCTAAAGAAGGGCGTAAGCGTTGGCGTGACATTTCAAGTAAACCAAAACGTGAAATACGACTAGTTTGCACGCGTGCGCGGTCAATTTTTAATGCGTCACGAACTCTATTTTCAACGGCGCGTTGGTTTTTATTGGACAGCATATCAATGAAATCGATAACAAACAGGCCGCCTAAATCACGCAAGCGTAATTGACGTGCGATTTCATCGGCTGCTTCAAGGTTGGTGTTTAGCGCAGTTTCTTCAATGTCGTGACCTTTCGTAGCACGAGCAGAGTTAATATCTATTGAGGTCAGGGCTTCAGTGTGATCAATAACCAATTCACCACCAGAAGGAAGTTCAACGCTACGGCTATAAGCAGTTTCAATTTGAGATTCAATTTGATAACGATTAAATAGCGGAACACTATCGGTGTAGAGTTTTGCTTTACTTAAATAGTGAGGCATTACTTGTTTTAAGAAGCTGCTCACTAATTTAAATGATGATTCTTTATCAATCAAAATTTCATCAATATCTGCGCGTAAGTGATCACGTAGTGCGCGAATGATGACATTGCTTTCTTGAAAAATTAAGAAAGGTTTTGACTGTTCTTTAGAAGAGCGATCAATGGCTTCCCATAATTGTAATAGGTAGTTTAGATCCCACTGTAATTCTTCAGTGCTTTTTCCGCAGCCGGCTGTACGAACGATTAATCCCATATCATCTGGAACCGTTAGGCCATCCATTGCATCGCGTAATTCGTTGCGAGTTTCACCTTCAATACGACGTGAAATACCACCAGCCTTAGGGTTATTAGGCATTAGAACCAAATAAGTACCCGCTAAACTGATGTAGGTAGTTAGCGCAGCTCCTTTGTTGCCGCGCTCTTCTTTTTCGATTTGGACAATAACTTCCTGTCCTTCCTTTAGTCGTTCTTTAATTTTTGCGCGACTTAAGGTTAAATCATCAGAACCGACAGAGGTAGGAGAGACTTCTTTGAGAGGTAAAAATCCGTGTTTATCAGCGCCGTAATTAACGAAGGCAGCTTCTAGGCTAGGTTCAATGCGAGTAATAATACCTTTATAGATATTAGACTTTTTTTGTTCTTGTGAAGGGTGTTCAATGTCAAAATCATATAGCTTTTGACCATCTACTAATGCAACACGCAGTTCTTCAGCCTGCGTTGCGTTGATCAGCATTCTTTTCATTTGTAAATCCTTAATAAACCCTGTTTTAATACTGACAGTTTAAATATGAAGTGTTCAGTGCTTATATAGACTGAGAGCGAGTAAGCAAAATGCTGAATAGTGGCATTAAGTCGCTGTAATAAATCAACTATTTAAATTGCTGCAGTATTTCCGTGCAAAAAATACGGTGACATTAAAATCTTGTTATAAGTAAATTAAGTCGATATAGACTGTTATTGAACACATGTTCAGGAGCATTTTGCTCTACTGGTGTATAGCTAACAGCGTGTCTAATCGTATTTTTCGCCTTTAATACAGGGCGATCACATCGCTTGTCATGGGCCGAGCGATAAAAACCCGAAATTTGGTTCCAGTGATAACATTAAAGTTTTGCAGTACACTTAAATAGTTTAGTTTGTAAGTTACGGCTGATATTGGCGACTACTGATAAAATAAGTCGCACACTAAAATGTTATTTTTATTATCTAGAACTTGTGAATTATAACCTGTTCTAGCTATGAATGTAATTAACTTATGGTCTGAGCTCTTGAATTCTACTATCATATAAAAATGAATACAGAATCAAATGAAAATTTCTTAAAAGTACAGTTGGTTGAAATTACTGATGCGCATGAAGGACAGCGTTTAGATAATTTTTTAATAAAAACGCTTAAAGGGGTACCTAAAAGTCGCATTTATCGAATCATCCGTAAAGGTGAAGTCAGGATCAATAAAGGGCGATGTGATGTGAAGCGCAAACTACTACTCGGCGATATAGTTAGAATTCCGCCGATTAGAGTGGCTGAAAAAGCTGAGAATATTCCTGCTCCAGCGTATTTAAAAAATAATTTGGAAAACAATATCTTATTTGAAGATAATGTTATTTTAGTGATCAATAAGCCGGCAGGTTATGCTGTGCATGGTGGGTCTGGCATTAGCTCTGGAATTATTGAAACATTACGTGAGATACGCCCCGATAGTCGATTTTTAGAACTGGTGCATCGGATAGACAAAGAAACGTCAGGCTGTTTGATTATCGCTAAAAAGAGAAGCGCACTACGTACTTTGCATGAATATTTTAGAGGTGATGGTGTAAAAAAGAGTTATTTGGCATTATTAGTCGGTCGGTGGGAACAAAAAAAGAGTTTGGTGGATCAGCCTTTATTGAAAAAAACCAATCAAGGTGGCGGGGCTAATGTCAAAGTTCATGCAACAGGCAAGCCTTCGCAAACACTTTTTAGAACTTTAGAATTATATGCAAATGCAACCTTGGTTGAAGCGAGACCATTAACGGGCCGTACTCACCAGATTAGAGTACATGCAGCTTGGTTAGGGCACCCTTTGGTTGGCGATGCGCGCTATGGCGTAGAGCTAACTAATCAGCAGTTTCGCAAAAAAGGCTATAAGCGCATGTTTTTACATGCAGAAAAATTACAATTTGCACACCCAGTGAGTGGTGAAGTATTAAATTTAATTGCACCGCTACCGATAGAATTACAAACATTACTTAATAACGAAATAAAATAACTAAGAGGAATCTTGAGTGTCTGAAAATCAGTGGAATGAAGCTAAAAATGGAGAGCAAAAAATGGCAGAAAATTGGGAGCGTGAAGCAATTGAAAAATTAGCATTTGCCGCAGTCACCGAACAAAGGCGTGCGCGCCGTTGGGGAATATTTTTTAAATCATTAATGAGTTTATATCTCGTGGTTATTTTAGGTATAACCATGTATCCCAGCTTTAAACAAAATATAGTGAATGATGACGGTCAAGGACATACGGCTATTGTTAATATTACTGGCGTTATTGCCGAAGGCTCTCCAGCGAATGCGGATTCTATTATTAAAGCCTTACGTAATGCGGCTAAGCATGAAGATACTAAAGGCATTATCTTACATTTGAATAGTCCGGGTGGCAGTCCAGTACAGTCTTCATATATTTACAATGAAATAAGAAAAATTAAAGCAGAGAAACCAGAGTTACCTATTCATGCCGTGGCTGCTGATATTTGTGCGTCGGGTTGTTATTTTATTGCAGCAGCTGCCGATAAGATTTTTGTTAATCCTTCTAGCCTTGTTGGCTCGATTGGTGTCATTATGAATGGCTTTGGTTTTGTGGACACCATGAAAATGTTAGGAGTAGAGCGTCGTTTGGTTACAGCAGGCGCTCATAAAGCATTGCTTGATCCTTTTTCGCCAGCTAATCCAGACGAGAAAAAATATATGGATGAGTTGTTGGCGCAAGTGCATCAGCAATTTATTGATGCCGTTAAAACAGGACGAGGTAGCCGCTTAAAGGCAGATAAGGATACTTTTTCTGGCTTAGTTTGGACGGGAGCGCAAGGTAAGGAATTTGGGTTGGTTGATGATTTTGGTAATGATGATTCGGTTGCTACTGAAGTAATAGGCAGTAAAAAACGTGTCAATTTTACTGTGCAAGAAAATTTAATGGATCGTTTAGCTGGAAAAATGGGGGCTTCATTTGCACAAACAATTGGTGCAGTAGGTAAAAAATTACTTTTACAATAAAGACTGAACTTAAATAACACAGAGTATTACGAAGGAGTGAGTTAAGCTCTTTCGTGTTACCCGAATAGGTTTCTTTTTTAATTAGCTTTACGAGGATAAGCAGTGGATATAGCATCATTAGTTGGATTTCTTTTGGGGATAGGAATTATTATTGCCGCTATTGCAACCGGTGGTGATGTAATGCTGTTTGTGAATGTTCCCTCTCTTTTAATTGTAATAGGCGGGACATTTGGGGTTAGTTTAATGCGAATTCCTTTGAGTGCCTTTTTGCGCTCATTTAGTATTTTAATTAAAACATTTATGAATAAAGCAGATGACCCGGCTGTTTTAATTGAAGATGCGGTACGTTTAGCTGATGTGGCTAGAAAAAATGGCTTATTGGCGCTGGAAGGAGAAGAAATCAATAATGAATTTATGAAAAAAGGCATCGGCCTTTGTGTGGATGGCCATGAACCTGCCTTTGTTGGAAAAATGTTACGCCAAGATATTGACCAAATGGTGCAACGTAACGAAGCAGGACAAGATATGTGGAAAGGGGTCGGTGATTTGGCGCCTGCGATGGGAATGATTGGAACTTTAGTCGGTTTAGTGCAAATGCTGGCAAATATGTCGGATCCTGCAAGTATCGGTCCTGCAATGGCTGTTGCCTTGTTAACTACCTTATACGGAGCAATGGTTGCAAACTGCTTTGCACTGCCTATGGTAGATAAATTAGCGTATGTTTTGATGGATGAGCGTACCAATAAAGAATTAATTTTAGAAACTATTTCTGGCATACAAGAAGGTATGAACCCTAAAGTACTTGAATCTTTATTGGAATCTTATTTAGCTGAGAAGAAAAGAAAAGGCAGAGAGGATTAATCATGGCTGATGATTGCCCCAAATGCCCCCCTGCAGGCGCTCCCTTATGGTTAGCGACATTTGCTGATTTAATGTCGCTACTGATGTGTTTCTTCGTACTTTTATTGTCGTTTGCAACTATGGATGCAAATAAACTTAAAAAAGTGAGTGAATCTTTGGAAGCAGCGTTTGGTGTTCAGCGTGACATTCCCGCTGCAGAAATTCCACTAGGTACAAGCATTATTGCGCAGCACTTTTCACCCGCTGTCACCACGCCTACTTTATTGGAAGAAGTTAAGCAAACGATTAACAATACCAGTGATACAACGGAAAAGAATTTAATTGAAAAAATTAAAAAACAAATTATAGAACAAGCTGTCAATCAAACAAAAAAACAAGCTGATGCCATTAAGCAAGCCTTAAAAGGGGAAATTAGCGAAGGTTTGGTCACTGTTGGTACGGATGAATTAAAAATAACTATACGTATTAATGATAAGGGCTCATTTAAATCAGGCACAGCAGAACTAATGGTTGGATTTAAACCTGTGATGCAAAAAATTACCCGTGCGGTTCTTGAATCGAAGGGCACAGTGATGGTCTCTGGGCATACGGATGATATTCCGATTTCTACCGATTGGTTTAGGTCGAACTGGGAATTATCATCTAGTCGTGCGGTAAGTGTTGCCCAGTTTATGTTAGATAGGAAGTTAAATTCTGAGCGTGTTGTGGTGCAAGGGTATGCCGATACTCATCCTTTAGTGCCGAATAATTCACGTGCTAATCGATCAAAAAATCGACGTGTTGAAGTCATTTTAGAGCAGACTCCAGAAACCTTATATAAATCAGAAGTAGCAAAATTTGAAGGTGAACTGGATGAATATAAAAAAAATAAATTAATAGAGGTGGATAATTTAGTGCCTGCTAAGCCGATTATTCCTCGTGATGCAATTGTCCCCGCTCGCCCAAACATTATCGAGAACGAGACAAGAAATGATGTTAATACCTCAATGGGTGCTAGTGGTTTAATAAATACTGAAAATCAAGATGTAATAGCTAACCCAGAAACTTCGGTTGCTGAATAGCGTTACATACAATAGATAGGGTTGAGATACATGGCTGAGAACGATGGCGAATTTGTAGAAAATAGACGTTTTTTTAGAGTGCAGGATGAGATTAGCTTGGTTTTTACTCAAGTTGATGCCGAATATATCCAGAAAAATTTTAGTGAAGTAGCTGAGCATTTAGACGATGGTTCATTAGGTGCCGCATTAGAGGTTCTTAATCAAGAAAGCTTATTGATTTTAGGGCGAATTGAGAGGGCGTCCTCAGACCTTGCTGAATATTTAAAAATTGTTGAGAATAAAATTAATCTCGTTGCGCAGAGTATTATTAGGGAAAACAATGCACTAGCAAAAGCTCCATTAAGACATGTAAGTCTGAGTGCTTCAGGTCTTGAATGTGAAAGTGAAGTTGCACATAATAAAGGGGAGCTATTAAAAATTGAACTTCTTTTGCCTTCTTCTTTAGCCGCTATCGTCTGTTATGCGCATATTGTATATTATCGTGAAAACACTTTAGAGGATAAAAAACATCCATTCATTATTGGTATGGAGTTTAGCCATATTAGAGAAAAAGATCGGGAAATTATTATTAAGCATGTTGTTAAGCGTCAAATGCAACAAATTAGAGAAAATAAAGAAGAGTAATTTTTTAAGTGCAATTTCCAGAAAATAAAAAAAAGCTAATTCAATTATTAGCAGATGGTAAATTCCACTCAGGAACTGAGTTGGCAGAAACCCTAAATATAAGTCGTTCAGCTATTTGGAAAATTATTAATAGTTTAGAAGAAAGTGGCGTTGAAATTATGGCAGTCACAGGGAAAGGTTATTGCTTAAAGCAAAGTTTAGAGTTATTTGATATAGAGATCATCGAGTCTTATTTAAGTGATGAGTCTAAAGCTTTAATTTCAACCATTGAAATCTACGACCAAATTGATTCAACCAATAAACACCTTAATGATTTAGCGCATAGCAATTCAGACTTGACGGGTATTTTTTGTGTTGCTGAACAACAAACAGCAGGAAAAGGGCGGCGTGGTAGAGAATGGGTTTCACCTTTTGGGAGTAACCTTTACTTTTCTTTGTTATGGCGCTTTGATGAAGGACCCGCAAGCCTTTCGGGCTTAAGTTTAGCGATTGGCGTAGCTGTTATCAATGCATTGAATGAATTAGGTGTAGACGATGTTGGTTTAAAGTGGCCGAATGATATTTATAGCCAACAAAAGAAATTAGGTGGCATTCTATTAGAAGTGTCTGGTGAAAGTAATGGTCCGTGTAGTGCTGTGATAGGCTTAGGCTTAAATATGTTTTTATCAGATGAGTCGGCAGAGCCCATAGAGCAAGATTGGACTGATTTGAAACGTATTCAGGTAGATAAACCACAAATTTCACGTAATCAATTACTTGCCTGTTTGATGACTGAAATGCTGCAAGTAAGTAAAGATTTTACGACACAAACATTTTCTGCCTATAGTAAACAATGGCGAGCATATGACTGCATGCAAGGTAAGCAAGTCGATGTGTTTATTGGAAGGCAAACGATTTCAGGTGTGGTTAAAGGGATTGATGATGAGGGCTTGTTATTATTGCAAGATTCATCAGGAAAAGTTAGCCATTACGCTTCGGGTGAAGTCAGTTTTAGCAAATCATGAAACTCCTGATCGATAGTGGCAATAGTTGTTTAAAGTGGGCCGAGTTTAAATTCGGGGTATTGGGAAATACTCAGACTATTGCCTACAATGACACTGATTATTTGCGTCGATTGCAAGAGCAATGGAGTCAATTATCTCAGCCTGAAGCCGTTTATATTGCCTGTGTTGCTGCAATTCAATTACAACTAAAAAACTTATTAGCAAAGCTATGGCCAACAACGCCTTTAGTGTTTATTCAGTCTCCGAGTGAAAAGCATGGGGTGACAAATGCTTATCCAAAAGAAAAAAGCTTAGGTGTAGATCGATGGTTAGTGATGACGGCAGCCAAAAACCAATATAATGGCGCACTATGTATTGTTGATTGCGGAACAGCTATTACGCTGGATTGTATCGATGAAAATGGAATGCATTTAGGTGGCATGATTATGCCTGGCTGGACTTTGATGCAGCAATCGCTTTTTCAAGGAACCGCAAATATTGAAGCTAATACTGATTCATATCCCCTAGGCTTAGCTGATAATACGCAAGCCGCTGTTTTTAATGGCCGGCTTAATGCGATTAAAGGGTTTATTGGCGCGGGGTTGAGTGCTATGCCAAATAACTACCAATTAATACTCACAGGCGGAGATGCTACATTTTTATATGATACTCTACAGCTTGATGTGATATTAGATGCAAATTTAGTGATGAAAGGAATTGCCTTGGAGGCAGCGTGAAAATAATATTTTTTAGTATTTTAATATTTAATACAGTTTTCTTTTTATGGGAAATGAGAAAAGGTGCGCCGGATATTTATACTGAACAGCATCAAGTGATTGCCTTAGAGAGTGAGGCAGAACAAGTTATTTTCTTAGATGATGAATTAAATTATTCTAAAATTGAAGTCGCTTCAATGGCTGAAGTTGAAAATAATAAGTCCTCTTTAACAGAAGGTAGCCAAGAAGAAATTATTTTAGCCGACGCAGCTAGTGATGCAGCGGTTATGCCGATAGAAAGTAGTGAAGAAAATGATTTACAGCTTATTGTTGAACCTTCGCTAGATAATAGTGAAGAAAGTCCTACTGAAGCGATTGCTGCCAATGCTTCTCAAGAAGAGATTAGTCAAGATTCAGTTGAAGTATCGAGTGAAAATACCGCTACCATTATTACAGAATCAACAGAATCAACAGAATCAACAGAATCAACAGAATCAACAGAATCAACAGAATCAACAGAATCAACAGA
>CBDUDV010000017.1:0-55659 GCA_965366065.1 uncultured bacterium
GAGTTGCAAGCATTTTATAGCCCTTCTAAGTATTTGAAAATGTGGCAAATTGTCACGTGACAATTTGTCGCAACCTAAGCCATCAAACACAATATTGCAGGCAAAAAAAATACGCGTTGCTAGTTTGGTGATAGCAAAACGTATTATAAAAACTCGGAACAGTCTGTTTTGGAGGCAGGATGTTTATTTAGGAGTTGCAAGCATTTTATAGCCCTTCTAAGTATTTGAAAATGTGGCAAATTGTCACGTGACAATTTGTCGCAACCTAGCCTCAAAAAAACCTACTTTAATGGCACCCAGCTACTGTAAAAAATATGGTTCATTTTCTGCATAATAACTGCCACTAATTTCACCCAAGTTTCCATTACAAAATGGCATTTACTAGGACGCACTATATCGACAAACAACACATACCGCGGCTCATCAGTCTCATTAAATGACTGGTGCGACAAGGTGTCATCAAAAATAAACATCTTTTTCTCACACCAGCGATTTTCAGTTGCTCGTACTTTTATATAGGAGTCTCTACTTTTAATATCATTAACATTGTAAAGCACTCTTAATGTAGTACGTAACGGTCCAAAGTGTTCGTCAGTTGACTCACTTTTATTAAAAATAGAAATACCAATCGTTTTGATATATTTATAGTCTTTATGAAAATCAGCAACGTTATAAAAATTATCTATATTATTGCCATACCATTTAAAGAAAATCATACTACGCTTTTCTTTTTCCGCACGGCTAGCTAACTCATCAACTACATTTCTCGCCTGTACCGTTTCAATCACTTGCTTAACTTCAGCTTGACACTCTTCCGGTAACTCATCCAACTGATACACTTTTTTATTAATAAATGGCAGTGTTAATAAATCCATCGAAATATTAAACGGCGATAATGCCCACGTAGGTACGCCATTACCAAAGAAATAGCGGTACAACATACGCTTATCTATATTACTATTTCGACTGACATCGTAGATACCGCATAGCGCATAAAAAATCATCACTTCAGGCAGAAAATAAGTTAATAGCGCTAAAAATGTAAACCAAACACATGATTGTATGAAAAATTTCTTTTTTCTCTTTTTAAAATACTCTTGATCCATCGCCTATACCCCCAATTATTCTCACAATTTAATTACTCTATTCTACTGACAAATAACTATGCCGTCTAAGCTAACAACACCCCTATTGCATGATTTTTTTGTACATTATTACTACAACGCGTAAAATTAGCCGAATAATCACCTCACTAACAGTTTATCGCAACCATCACCTGCAATAAACTTCAAGCCACGAGAGACCCTTTCAGTTATGACATCTAAATCAAATACGCCACACAAAACCCCACCTAAAATGCCCGGTGCTTTACCTGTTATTGGCCATATGATTGACTTTGCTAAAAACCCATTTGACTACATGGTTAAGTTGCGTGGGACATTAGGCGAAATCGGTGAATTCCGCATGTTTCATCAAGAAATGGTTTTGTTAACTGGCCCTGAAGGTAATGAAGCTTTTTTTCGTGCGACCGATGCGCAACTTGATCAAAACGAAGCTTATAAAGTAATGACACCTATTTTTGGTAAAGGCGTGATTTTTGACGCCCCACCGCATATCAAAGACCAACAGTTAAAAATGCTCATGCCGGTGTTACGCGATAAACCTATGCGTACTTACTCTAAGGTGATCGTACAAGAAGTTGAAGAAGCCGTAAAAGACTGGGGTGATTCCGGCGAAGTGGATTTACTAGAGTTTATGAAGCAGCTCACTATTTATACATCGAGCCATTGCTTATTAGGCGATGAGTTTCGTTATGAGCTGAATGAAGAATTTGCCAAGCTGTATCATGATTTAGAAAAAGGTATGGCGCCAATTGCATTTATCTTTCCTAACTTCCCTATTCCTGTCTTACGTCGTCGCGATAAAGCACGCGTACGCTTACAAGAATTGGTAACCGGCATTATTGAAAAACGCGCACAAAAAACAGAAAAAAGTGACGATGCATTTCAAATGTTAATCGATACGCGTTACGAAGATGGCAGCTCACTGTCACCGAATGAAATCACCGGCATGTTAATTGGAACTTTATTTGCTGGTCACCATACTACCGCTGGCACAGCCACATGGATTGCATTAGAGCTCGCACGCAACCCTGAAAGCTACGAACAAGTCTTAAAAGAATTTGATACGCTATACGGCGAAAATGGCGACGTTACCTTTGAATCTTTACGCACCATTCCTGTGTTTGAGCGCGTTATTAAAGAAGTCTTACGCTTACACCCACCGCTTATTTTTCTTATTCGTAAAGTCGCACAAGACTTCCATTTTAAGGATTTCCTCGTTAAAGCCGGGAAATATGTTTGTGTATCACCGCGTGTATCACACCGTATTGCTGAGATTTTTCCTGATCCAGAAAAATTTGACCCTGATCGTTTCACAGAAGAGCGCCAAGAAGATGCAACGCCTTTTAGTTGGGTTGCCTTTGGGGGGGGGCGACACAAATGTAGCGGTAATGCCTTCGCTATGCTGCAATTAAAAGCCATTCATGCCATTTTATTGCGTCGCTATAAATTCGAATTAGTTAACCCGGCTGATAGTTATATTGATAACTACAAAGAAATGGTTGTACAGCCTGAGTCCCCTTGCTTAGTCCGCTACATCAAGCGTACCGATGTAGATGATAAAAAAACCGAGAGCACAAACACAAGCGCAGAAAAAACAGCAGCGCCGACTAACTCTTTTGAAATAAAAGTCGATATGGATTTCTGTCAAGGGCATGCAAACTGCATGGCTGAAGCCGCTGAAATTTTTCAGGTAGATGACAAAGGTAAGCTAACTGTTTTACAAGAGTCGCCAGACAACGCCTTGTTAACCAAAGCACAAAAAGCAGCAAAATATTGCCCTACAAGCGCAATTAAAATTATTCAAAAATAAGGAATTCCAAAATGGCAGCATACCCAAGAGCTGAATTAGAAGAAATGGTAGAACGCTGGTTAGAAGCTAACCGTCAAGCAGAAAAAGATGGCGATTGGCCTAAACATTTAGGTGCGATGTACACTGATGATGCACAGTATCGCTGGAATATTGGCCCGAATGAAGAGTTCGTTGCGCACGACCGCAAGGAAATTGAAAAATGGGCACTCGGCGAACAAATGGAAGGCTTTGAAAAATGGAAATACCCTTATCACCGCATTTTAATTGATGAAAAGCAAGGTGAAGTAATTGGCTTATGGGATCAAGTTGCGCCTGCTAAACGTGAAGATGGCACCGATTACATGGTTGAAGGGATTGGCGGCTCATGGTTTCGCTATGGAGGTAATTACAAGTGGGAATGGCAACGCGACTTCTTTGACCTAGGCAACACTAAAGCGCTGTTTTTTGAACTAGCCGCTGCTGGAAAGCTAGACTCGGCCGTCAAAGAAAAAATAGGCAAACTAGCAAAAGGTCATCCACTACCTGGGCACCAAAAAATTCGTGAAGAAGCCAGTTTATCAACTAAACTTAAAGGTTTCCTGGCTATGGTGCGCATTGCACTGTTCAATAAATAAAAAAGAGTTATTCTGATATAATAACCCTAATAAAACAACTTATATTCAAGAGGTTTTTCATGAGCACTGAAGAAGAGAAAAAACAACCTAAGAGTCGCAGGGAACTTGTGCGCACAATGGGGCAAAGCGGCAACTATTGGTATGCAATGGAAGAAAGCAAAAACCTTAAAAAAGGCAAATCTCTTGAGGTCATTTTTTGGAAAAGCCCTATTGCGCTTTATCGTGGCGACAGTGGCAAAGTTCATGCAATTGAAAATCGTTGCCCACATCGCCAATTACGCCTTTCATCAGGTATTGTTGAAGGTGAAGAAATTATTTGCCAATACCATGGGTGGAACTTCGATGGCTGCGGTAAGTGCACAGGTATTTCTCATGAACTAGGCAAGGGCAAAGGCAAAAGCGAACTGCCTAATATCAAAGTTAACGCTTACCCCGTACAAGAAAAATACGGCCTAATCTGGGTATTCCCTGGCGACCCGGCATTATCAGAAGAAGTAAAAATTCCGGCTATCCCTCAATTAGATCAAGCTGAACCGTGGGAATTTATTCCTATTGATGTGAAACTGGATGCGCATTACAGCATGATGTTAGAAAACGTTTGTGATTTTAACCATGCATTTTTACATCGTAAATTCAAACCGTTCACTAACCCTCATTTATTAGGTTCACGCCGCGAAGGTGACACTATTTGGATCGATTACGAAACAGATATGAGCCAAAGTAGTGCTGTGAAAACGGCAGGTGAAAAGAAAGGCGAAGGCTTAGAGGATATGACTCTATGGTACCAATACCCTTATCAAGGCTCGAATACTGCTGATAAATACTTACATTGGCTATTTATGACGCCAATTGACGAAAACCATACCCGTTGTTTTTTCGTGTTTTTATTAGGTCCTTTAGAAATTCCTTTTATCAACAAACCTGTTCCTAAATTTTTACGTAAAACCGTGATTGCTTTAGCTAATAAATTTTATATCATTCCTTTATTAGGTGAAGATACTTATATCTTAGCGGAAGAAATGCTGGGGCAAGAACGCCATCCCGATATTCAACATTTAGAATTTAACCCCATTGTGGCTGAATTCCAAAAGATGAGTATTGAGAAATGGGAACAGTACGTACACAGCGAAGCCTTGCGTAAAAAGCAACAAAAAGAAGCTAAAGAACGTTATGTCTTTACTGGCGCTGGTTTAACTAAAAAAGAATTGCGTGATTACAACAAAATGCTAGAAGAAAAAGAAGACGCTGGGCTATGACCACATTAGTAACTGGTGCATCAGGTCATTTAGGTGCTAATTTAATTCGTGCCTTATTAGAACGCGGTGAAAAAGTCCGCGTTTTTATACGCTCTGAAAGCGAAAATCTTGCAATAAAAGGTTTGGATGTAGAACAAGCCTTTGGTGACCTGCGCGATAAAGCGTCTATTATTGCTGCTGTAAAAGGCTGTAATTATGTTTATCACTGCGCAGCCTTTGTCAGTATTCGTGATGGTGATCGTAAAGAGCTTTATGATGTTAACGTACTCGGCACACGCTATTTAATGCAAGCTTGCTTAGCCGAAGGTGTTAAAAAAGTCGTGCATTGCAGTTCTTTTGGTGCTGTCGGCAATAATCCTGACGGCGCATCAAATGAGCAATGGGCTGTTAGCCCCTATGAAATGACTACCGACTATGAAATCTCTAAGACCTTTGCTGAATTAGAGGTTTATAAAGAAATTTCTCGTGGACTGCCTGCGGTAATTGTTAATCCATCGGGTATTGTTGGACCTTGGGATTTTATGCCATCTTTATTAGGTAAAACCATTATTGAGTTTGCTCAAGGAAAAATGCGCGGTTCAGTCTCTGGTGGGTTTGATTTTGTACCCGTTCAAGATGTTGTTCAAGGACATCTTTTAGCGATGGAAAAGGGTGTGATTGGCGAACGCTATTTATTAACTGGCGAGCAACATACCATCAATGAAACTCTAGAGTGGTTAGAAGAATTTACCGGCGTTAAAAAACCTTGGTTAGTGATTCCTACCTTTATCATGCAAAATATTGCTATCGTTAAAGATGCGATTGAACGCAAATTTTTCCCCCATGTGTACCCACGCTTTAACTACCACTCTATCCGCTTATTAAACTGCGGAAAATTTGGTTCAAACGCTAAAGCAGTCAAAGAATTAGGACTAAAACCGACTCCCGTTAAAGAAGCCTACCGTGATTCAATCACGTGGTTTAAAGAACACGGGTATTTAGACTAAAGCTCTCCCTTTGAAGGTTTGTCTATTCCAATATAGACAAACCTTTTGATTGTCACACTCCTTTCCTTTCTCCTTCTAAGCCAGCTCCCCCACGCAAAAATTGTTCATTGCCTCGCATTCGCGTAAAATCACACGTTCAGTTTTATATTACTTATCTCACTATTATGAAAAAATTAATTTTCAGCCTAATTTACGCTCTTTCTCTTGCTGTAACGCCAGTTAATGCCGCGCCTGCTGATAAAGGCAGTACATGGAATGGCTCTACGCTATCAGACGATGTGATCAAACAAGTACAACAAGCAAAGTTCAGCTATAAACAGTGCGTTTATACAGAGGCACAAAAAACAGGTTACATAAAAATTGATTCACGCGTTGCCACCGATGCCATTATGAAACAATGTGAGCCTAGCTTAGGAAAAGTACGCGCTATCTTCATTAAGGCAGGTGTTCCTGCAATTTCTACAGACCGGTTCCTTAAAAAAACACGTGTAGATCTAACCAGAAGTATTCTTAAATCACTTATGTTCGCTGAAGCTGCTCGTAAAGCTGGCGCTTAATAACACGACCCCTATTAAAAACTTATGAACACACAATTCAATATTGATTTAACACTTATCCCAACTACTTTCGATGCGATTCATGCGTATTTAGCAGCCACAGTTTTTGGGCTTGCACTCACGGTTATCATCCTATTATTTGCTCTGTTATTAGGCATGTTACGCAAATCCAAAGAAAACAAACAAAACAAAACACCAGACAACAAAGAGCAAGCTATTTCAGCAACCATCCCTAAGCGTGAGCCTGAAGTTAAAATCGTAGAAAAAATTGTCGAAGTCGAAAAGCTCGTTGAAGTTGAAAAAATCGTGCAATTACCCGCGCCTGAACCTGTCATATTAAAAGAAGCGACCCCTGATGCGGCACTACAATTGCTCAGCCTATTACAAACAGAGGCACGTTTTATTGATTTTATTCAAGAAGATATGAGTGCGCATAGTGATGCTGATATTGGTGCTGCCGCACGCGTTATGTTGACCGGTTGTAATAAAACAATCAAACAACACTTCACTATCGCAGCAGTACGCAATGAAGAAGAAGGTAATCAAGTGACTTTAAATGCAGGGTTTGATGCCGCTGAAGTTCGCTTAACAGGAAACATAACTGGCGAAGCGCCTTTTACCGGCACTTTAGTCCACAAAGGCTGGAAAGTGACCGATATTAAACTTCCTAAACTGACTAAAGATCACAAAGCTGAAATTATCGCTGCTGCGCAGGTGGAACTATGAGCCAAGATTTTTTTCCTAAGGCACCAATACAAGCCGCGAAAGCAAAATTTTCAATTGGTATTGATTTAGGGACCACACACAGTGTTTTATCCTATGTGGATATTTCTGATCTTGAAAATAATGAGGTCATTCAGAAAGTCTTACAAATCCCTCAATTAACAACACCTGGAGTGATTGAGGATAAAGCACAGCTGCCTTCTTTTTTATACCAAGCCCATGATGCGGAACTTGCGGAAGGCGAAAACGTTTTGCCTTGGACTAATCAACCTAAACATTTAGTCGGTGAAATTGCCCGTCATTTAGGCTCTAAAACACCTATACGCCTGGTTTCTAGTGCTAAAAGTTGGTTATGCCATGCCGGTGTCGATTGTAAATCCCCGATTTTACCGAGTGAAGCGCCCGACGACGTTGAAAAGGTATCCCCGTTTCAAGCCAGCATGGCGTATTTAGAACACTTATGTGCCGCATGGAATAAACAATATCCCGAGTACCCTATTGCAGAACAAGATATTACTCTCACCGTTCCCGCCTCTTTTGACCCTGCCGCACGCGACTTAACCGTTGAAGCCGCTCATCAAGTTGGCTTAGGCAATGCGGTGTTATTAGAAGAACCACAAGCCGCCTTATATAGCTGGATTGAAAAAAGTGAAGGTGATTGGCGTAAGCATGTCAACGTCGGTGATATTATTTTGGTCATTGATGTCGGTGGTGGTACCACTGATTTATCATTAATCGCCGTTACTGAGCAAGCAGGAAATCTGAGCTTAACGCGTATTGCTGTCGGCGATCATATCTTACTCGGTGGCGATAATATGGATTTAGCCTTGGCTTATACGCTAAAAGCTAAATTAGAAAAAGAAGGCAATCAACGTTTGGCAGCGTGGCAAGTACAAGCATTAACCCATGCCTGTCGCTCTGCTAAAGAGTCCATTTTAAGCAGTGATGATGCGGATAATATTGCGATTGTCGTGCCTAACCGTGGCTCTTCTTTAATTGGTGGTACATTACGCACCGAATTAACCCGCGACGAAGTGAATTCTGTTCTTTTAGAAGGTTTTCTACCTGAAGTTAGCAGTCACGATCACCCAACAGTTAATCCTCGCTCTGGATTAAGAAGCAAAGGCCTACCTTATGCACAAGATGCAGGAATTACGCGTCATTTAGCTGCCTTTTTAAGTCGTCAAGTGGATGCCTTAAACTCTATAGACGGTGTAGAATTAGCGGAAAATGCCAGTTTTATTCACCCCTCTGCGGTGTTATTTAATGGTGGCGTATTAAAGTCGCCACGTATTAGCAATCGCCTAATGTCGGTTTTAAATAGCTGGTTAACTGCAGAGCAAGCACCTGAAGCACGTCTATTATCTGGTCTTGATTTAGATTTAGCAGTTGCTCGTGGCGCGGCTTATTATGGTTATGTACGCAAAGGTAAAGGTGTGCGTATTAAAGGCGGCACCGCAGCTTCTTATTATGTCGGCGTAGAAAGTGCAATGCCCGCTGTACCAGGGATGCCAGCAGAAATTCAGGCCTTATGTATCGCACCGTTTGGTATGGAAGAAGGTAGCAGTGAAAACTTAGCCAATGATGAATTTGGTTTAGTGGTCGGTGAACCTGTACGCTTCCGCTTTTTTAGCTCTAAAACACGCCATGAAGATTCAGTGGGTACGCGTTTGGAGTACTGGGATGACGATGAGCTAGAAGAACTAAATGAAATTGAGCTTACCTTATCTGATGAGGGCTATAACGTGGGTGAAGTTATTTCTGTCCACCTGAGTTCAGTTATCACTGAAATGGGTACTTTAGAACTACAAGCAATCTCCCAACAAAATGATAAGCACTGGAAAATAGAGTTTGATGTTCGTGCTGGTGACGAATAAATCCCTTATTAAAATACCACTTAGAACATAAACTGCGCATTTGCCTTAGCTATGAATAAAAAATCAGCAAAATATCATATTGGTATCGATTTAGGTACTACCCATACCGTGGTCGCTTATGCGCAAACGCAGCAAAAAAATGCAGCGATTCGTATTTTTGATATTGAACAATTAGTTGCACCTGGCGAAGTGGCCGCACTAGCTTTATTGCCTTCAGTGCGGTACCACCCTGCACCTGGCGAACTATCAGAAGCAGATATAACATTCTCCCCTAGCGGAGAACAAGCGGTTATAGGGCAAGCGGCTCGCGTATTAAGCTCTAAAACGCAAGGACGCTTTGTTAGTAGCGCTAAAAGCTGGTTGTCTCACCCCTCTATTGATCATACTGCGGCTATTTTGCCCTGGGGTAGCCAAGAAGAAATTGCTAAAATATCGCCCTTGGAGGCTAGCGCAAGTTATTTACAGCATGTGCGCCAAGTTTGGAATCATAAAAATCCCGATGCTTTATTTGAAGAGCAAAATATTGTTATCACTGTCCCTGCTTCATTTGATGAATCTGCCCGCTCTTTAACCATTGAAGCCGCACGCATTGCTGGAATTCAGCAAGCACGATTATTAGAAGAGCCGCAAGCTGTCTGTTATGACTGGTTGCACCGCCATACCGATACACTCAAAACAACCTTAGAAGATATTAAATTATTATTGGTTTGTGATGTGGGGGGTGGCACCACCGATTTAACTTTAATAAAAATAGATCATAGCCAACAGGAACCTAAACTATCGCGTATTGCGGTGGGTGAACACTTAATGCTGGGTGGGGACAACATTGATTTAGCCTTAGCTCACCTAGCTGAATCGCGCATCAGTACCTCCAATAAAAAGCTTTCTAGTGCTGATTTATCTTATTTATTAGAACAATGTCGGTTAATTAAAGAACAACTACTCGCCGATAACGCACCTGAATCCTTAAATGTTACTTTATTAGGGAGCGGCTCAAAATTAATTGGTGGCGCACGTTCGGCTAAATTTAGCCGTGATGAAGTACAAGCTATTGCACTCGATGGTTTTTTCCCACTTTCTGACATTACAGATTTACCCAATAAAAAACGTAGTGGTGTTGTTGAATTTGGTTTACCTTATGCAGCAGAAGCCGCAGTAAGCAAACATATAGCCGCCTTCTTAAAAAACCACCAACAAACGCTAAATTCTGCACTAGGTGATCAATCACTTATCCCTGATGCTTTACTACTGAATGGTGGCGTCTTTCGTAGCCCCAAAATTTCCCAGCGCGCTGTTGATCTATTAGCCTCGTGGCAAAATAAATCACCGATCTTATTAAAAAATCAACACCCTGAACTTTCCGTTGCTTACGGTGCGGTTAGTTATGGACTTGCCCGCGAACATAAAAATATCAATATTGGCGGCGGTGCTTCGCGCAGTTATTTTCTATTATTTGGCGCAGAAGCAGAGCAACAAAGTATCTGTATTTTGCCGCGTGGCAGTGAAGAAAATAATGAAATCATTCTTAAAGACAAGCAGTTTTCACTACGCTTAGGTCAACCGGTCAGTTTTCATTTAGTGTCTTTAACTGGCGGAAAAGATTATCAAGCAGGAGAAATTGTCAGTATTACCGATGACTTTCATCCTTTACCGCCTTTAGCCGTCGCATTTGACCAGGAAGACTCACTTAATAATACAGAGGTTGAGGTACAGTTATCTGCCACTTTATCGGAAGTGGGGACCTTGCATATCCAGTGTATTTCCACCCAAGACTCGCAACAGCGCTGGGATGTGAAATTTCAAATCAGAAAGCCGAATAAAGCGACACTGCGTGCAACATTACCTGATAATTTTTTGACTGCTTTAGAAAAAATAGAAGCTATTTTTGGCTCTAAATCAAAAGATATCAACCCTAAAGCCGTCAAAGCTTTACGTGCTGATTTAGAAAAAATACTAGGTTTACGCAGTACCTGGTCTAGCCTGATTTTGCGTGAACTATTCTCTACCTTACTCGAGGTACGTAAAAATCACCGTAGATCGCCTAATCATGAACGCGTATGGCTCAGCTTAGTCGGTTATTGTTTACGCCCTGGCTTTGGTTATCAATTAGATAATTGGCGCGTGGAGCAACTATGGAAAAGTTACAGTAATAACATCCAATTTGTTAATGAGACGCAAAACTGGAGTGAATGGTGGACTTTATGGCGGCGTATTTCAGGCGGTCTTGATACTGAATCACAAGAACTTATCTTTGCCGATATGGCTAAATATATTAATCCGGCATCAGCTCGACAGGGTACGGTCGCCAAGCAAGGAAAACAAAGAGGCTATGATGATATGGTCAGACTTGCGGCTGTTTTAGAGCGATTACCTATCGCAAAAAAAATACAACTAGGCGAGTGGCTATTAAAACGCTTACAAAAATCGAGTGAACCTGCACAATCATGGTGGGCCGTAGGACGAATTGGCGCGCGCAGCCCTTTTCATGCCAGTAGCCATTTTGTTGTACCTGCAGAAACAGCACAAAATTGGTTAGTAGACATACTAAAAGTAGATTGGAAAAAAATACCGCAAGCGGCCTTTGCAGCAACGCTAATTGCGCGTATGACTGGTGATCGCGCCAATGATATCAACGCCGACATACAAAACCAGGTCTTAGATAAATTAAAATCATCTAAAGCCCCTGAGTCATGGCTGGCGATGGTGGAATCCGTTAAGGAATTGGATGCTGCTGAAGAAAAGCAAATGTTTGGTGAAGCATTGCCGCCCGGTTTAAGTTTAATTAATCAAGCTGATAGCTAAACTAATATAAACTATTAATTCATCTGTAATAATTTTGTGGAAACAGCGCTATTTTCATCCGCTGTTTTCATAACTTTAACTTGCAGCTCGTAATGCTTAGACAATTCAATCATTTTCACTAAGGCTTCAACCGCACTTACATTACTGCCCTCTAATGCGCCAGAAATAAGCCCAATACTTGCATCAGCAAGTGCTGGCTCACTGCCCTCTTTTAAATGCATCAGGCCATCATTTAACTTTTCTAAATCTTTAGGGTTAGGTTTGACCAGTTTAATACGATCAACGCTGACCATAGTTAATGCATTTTCACCGGCAGGGATAATACTAATTGTTCCATCAGTACCGACTTCAATTTTATCTGCATCAGGAATAGTAATAGGGCCATCAGCCCCTAAAACAGACTGGCCTGTTCCCGTTTGTAAAAAACCTTGCGGTGTGACTCGTAATTCACCTGCTTTGGTATAAGCTTCCTCGCCGTCTTTATCTTGTACGGCTATCCAACCGGCCTCATCCACAACTACATCTAAAGAACGGCCCGTTGTTTGCACCGGCCCTGTAGAGAGGTCCGTGCCTGGGCGTTCCGTCATCGCATAAACACGTGTCGGATGGCCAGGCCCAAAAACTGGCATACTGCGAAACTGTTCCAAGTCCGCTTTAAAGCCAGTTGTTTGCGTGTTAGCCAAATTATTAGTATTAGACGTTTGAGCTAACATTGTTTGCTTAGCTCCGCTCATTGCGATATATAAACTACGATCCATGATAGCCCCTCGGTGTTACCTAATTATGCGTTTAATATAGTTTGTACAATGGTTTTTTCGGTGGTAATCGTTTGCGCATTGGCCTGATAGGCTTGCTGAGCAATAATCAAATGCACTAATTGTTCCGATAAATCGACCGTAGATCCTTCTAAGGCACCGGATTGAATTAAACCAAAATTACCTGTCCCTGCCTGACCAGCAATGGCCTCTCCTGAATCAACCGTTTCTTCCCAAGAAGTATCTCCCACTTTCGCTAAACCTTGCGAATTAGCAAACCGAGTTAATGCCACTTTTCCTAAAACATCGATTCCACCATTACTAAACCGAGCTAAAACAGCGCCACTATCATCAATATCTATACCGGTTAAGGTTCCCACCGATAAACCATCTTGTGCTAGATCTCTTACAGCAAAAGCGGAGCTAAATTGCGTTGATTCCCCGAAGCCATAACTAAACTGCAGTGGATCAACATCTAATGAATCAGAAATATCTGACGATGTAATAGGACCAATATCAAAGGTTTGTGGAGAAGGAATTGCTACTCCCGCGGGAGTAGGAATGGTAGGAGGAACGGTAACGGGAGCGGAAGTGGTAATAGTATTTAATGTACCATTGGTATTAAAGTCAAGAGTCGTTGGAGCATGGCTAGACATTGGTAAGGCGGCAGGAAAAGTAGCTGTATCATCAGAGTGATGCTGTCCATCACTATCAAATGCTTCTCCATCAATAAAAAAATAAGCATCCCATTGATTAGTTGCTCCCGTTTCAGGTATATCTCCTACAGTCTGAGTCACATAATACATACTAGCAATATGTGCATTTCCTTGTGAATCGTAAATTGTAATGGATGAAGTATGGTTATAGGTCGTTGCATCCGTAGGATCAACACTAGTAAACACTGCCGGCTTTAATTCTTGGGCATTTAAATTAACTTCCGTGGTTATATTTTCCGTACCCGCTGGCGCACCTTGTGTTGAGCTAATTTGTAAGGGTGAAAAAACACCCTCGGTGAAGCCTTCCGCTAACGTTGTGCCATTCGGTGCAAACGACATTAAATAATCGTCTTGATTATTCACCACAAAGCCTTCATTATTGACTTTAAATTCACCTGAACGTGTATAAGTCGTTGGCTTTGTAGCGGCGGGGTCGGCAGACATAGAGAAAAAACCTTCGCCTGCAATGGCCATATCTAAGTTATTATTAGTGAAATTTGATGAGCCTTGATTAAATTGCTGAGCCACGTTGGCTACTCGCACCCCAGAACCGGCTTGTGTTTTACTTGTTCCAAATACGCTTGCTGAATATACATCAACAAATTCAGCTCTCGACTCTTTAAAACCCGTTGTATTTGAGTTAGCAATATTATTTCCGGTAACTTGTAAATCTTTAGCGGCTGCATTTAATCCGCTTAATGCGACTGAAAATCCCATGACCCTCTCCCTTTAAAATATTTCTTTAACTTTGTTAAAACTCACGTTCCCAGCTTGCCCTAAATTAAGCAAAATACCACTTTGAGCGCCACCTAAATCTACACTATCTACTTTTGCGCTAACCGAGGTTTTCAAAGCGGTATTCAACCCGCCTACTAAACCTTGCGCTTCTATTTTATACATCCCAGGTGATGCATAACTGCCATCATCGAGTTCACCATCCCAATTAAATTTAACATTACCTTCTAATTGTGAGCCCAGATTTAGTGTTTTGACCACTGCACCATTTGGACCAATCATATTAATATTTACATCTGTCGCAGCGGTATCTAAATCAACACTGCCTGATAAGGGTCTATCAAGCTCTAATGAAGCCGAATCACCTGCAAATTCAACTGAACGGCCTAATAATGAAGCGGCATCCAAAGCTTGATTTGCAGTCATTGAACTAGCGAAGTCTGCAAATGAGGTTTTTAATTCATTAATTCCTTCAACGGTACCAAACTGCGCCATTTGCGCTAGAAAATCACCATTTTCCATTGGCTTTGTTGGGTCTTGATGGGTCATTTGTGTGGTCATCAACTTTAAAAACTCATCCTGTCCTAATGATTTCTTTTTTGCTTCGTCAACCGCAGTAGAGCCTAAACCTAATTCCTGAATCGTATCTAAACTAATCGCCATGACTCTCTCCTATTGCCCCATCTTTAGGGTCTGTAAAATAAGTTGCTTAGAGGTATTAAATACCTCAACATTATTTTGATATGAACGGGATGCAGACATCATATTTGCCATCTCTTCAACCATATTAACGTTAGGCTTAAAAATATAGCCTTCGTCATTCGCCATCGGATGATGGGGTAAATATTCCATAATCGGTTCAGCATCGCTTTCTACTACGCCCTTTATCTCAACCCCAACTGCTGCGGAGTTTTTATCTAGGGTATTTTTTAGTTCCGTGGCAAAAACAGGCTGCCTTGATTTATACACTTCATCAATGCTGCTACTAATGCTATTCGCATTAGAAATATTACTTGCGACCAAATTAAGCCGTAACGATTGCGCATTCATGCCACTAGAAGAAATATCAAATACACTGAAAGTCGACATTTTTATTCTCCTCTAATCGCTGATCTTAAGCCTGTAAATTTACCGTTTAAAAACGTTAAACTGGCTTGATACTGCACCGAATTTTCAGCAAACTTACCTTGTTCGATATGCGCTTCAACCGTATTGCCATCTAAAGAAGCTTGTTGAGGGTTACGATACATTAACTGCCCTCCTATAACGGAGTGACTTCCAGCCATATGTCCTTGATGGGTTGTTTTTAAATTACTACCACTTGCACCCATTTCTTTATTTAAAATGCTTTTAAAATCTAAATCACGTGCTTTATAAAAAGGGGTTTCAGCATTGGCAAGATTTGCCGCAAGGATCTCATTACGTTTTTCACGCAAAGCTAACGCTTGTGGATGTATGCCTAATGCATTATCAAAACTAATTGCCATTTTGTTTGCCTCTTTTAATGATTGCTTACATTAACAAAAGCAGACTTCATGCCAATAATGAGTATTCATTTTTTTATACTCGTCCATTCATCATCACACTTATCACCACGATAAAAAAAGATAATATAAACTTATATTTCAGTATCTTATAAAAATATCCCTAAATAAAACCCCAATCATATTGACTGCTATAGCTTATGTAGAAATACACTTTAGAAAACTGAAGTGTCATTACATGACAGGGGGGCGGCTAAATTTCACCGCTTTTTGATAACTTGCCATGCATAACAACAAGCCATAAAAAAGCCCCTTTAAAAATCTAATAGATTCTAAAGAGGCTTTATTTGAATTTATCTTAGAAAAAGTTAACTATTCTTTTCGTGCACTGTTGTTAATCGTTTATGAATAGCAGCGGCCAAAGCGTCCGGCTTAAACTTAGCAATAAATTCATCCGCACCTACTTTTTCAACCATTGAGGTATTAAATACACCACTTAATGAGGTATGTAGTATTAAGTAGACGCCTTTCATAGCTGGATCAGCCTTAATTTTAGATGCGAGTGTATAACCATCCATTTGCGGCATCTCAACATCTGAGATGATCATTGAATAATGAGTCGGAATATCAATACCATCAACTTGTAATGCTTGTAAGTGATCCCATGCTTCTGAACCATCCTCCATCAAAGTACTACGTACACCCATTTGGTCTAAAACACGTTTTACTTGATTTCTTGCAACAGTAGAATCATCAACAATAAGCACATGATCATCGACATTTTCTTCCATGTTATTCATCTTTAATGCATCTTCTGATGCTTGCTCAGAAACCCCCATGACTTCACTCATGATTTTTTCCACATCAATCACTTCGATCATTTCATCTTCAAAGCGAGTCACTGCTGTTAAATAATTTTCGCGCCCAACACCTTTAGGTGGTGCATTTACTTCACTCCAGCCGATATTAATAATTCTATCAACCGTACCTACCATGAAGCCTTGAGTACTCCGGTTATATTCAGTCACGATTACATAGGTGTTTTTGTTTTCACTCACTGGAGCCATACCTATCGCCATCGATAAATCCATAACCGGAATGGTTTTCCCACGTAAGTGTGCAACACCACAAATAACTGGGTTTGCATTGGGAATCTGGGTCAATTTAGGGCACTGAATAACCTCTTGAACCTTAAATACATTAATACCAAAACGTTGCTTCCCTGCCAGTTTAAATAGTAATAGTTCAAAGCGGTTATGTCCTGCTAATTGGGTTCTTTGGTCAACCCCATCTAAAATTCCAGCCATTAATAGCTCCTAATGATTCAATACAAAAATATATGTGCGCAGCTTATTGTCTCTACAACATCCGTCGATTAATATAATGACACAGCTGAATATCGCAACTATAACAAAATATCAAGCTAACTTTTGGTATTATAACGATTAATACTTATATTTATACGCAATTATTTAATCTCACTAGAAATACCTTTGTTTATAAATTTATAATAAATTTACACCAATTTGAGTGGTCTATGCTGTATAAAAAAACGCTAAAATTTTCATTTAATCTGTTGTTAACACTATCCATAGTATTAACCCCTGCGTTTGCGAAAGAATATCAGCAAATGTCATCAATAAAAGAAGCAATCACACAATACATTCTAAATAATATTGATACGCAACAAGACTTTGAAATTACAGTTAATAACCTAGATGATCGTTTAAAACTACCTAAATGTACCCTTCCACTAGAAACCTACAGTCGCTACTCAACACTCAAAGCCGGCACATTATCTATTGGCGTGCGCTGTAGAGGTAAGCAACCGTGGTCACTTTACAATTCAGCGAAGCTCAATATTTATAAATCCGTCTTGGTACTTAAGGAAAATATTGGCCGCAATACCTTAATCACTCCTGAGCTTGTTACCTTTGAAAGAAAAGCTAACATTAAATTATCACGTGGTTATTTTACTAATTTCTCCCCACTACAAGGAGCAACTAGCGTGCGCCATCTCCAAGCAGGTACCGTTTTACGCCCTGCTCAGTTTATCTCTCAAAAATTAATTAAAAAAGGTGATAAAGTAACAATTCGAGCCAAATCTAAATCATTTACAATACAAATGTCTGGCCACGCATTAAGCAATGGTAAGCTTGGCGAGCAAATTCGTGTTAAAAATAGTAAGACTAAAAAAATTGTTGAAGGCACTGTTATTGGAACCGGTGTTATTTCAGTCAACTAAGCGAAATAAAAGCCTATTTTTTACTAAAGTTATCTATTTCATTGCCGCTAAACAAATTGAGATAATTTAAAGGAGGCTGTCATGGGCATCGAAATCAATCAAAGACTACCACTCGCTGAAGTAAATAGATCAGCAAATAAGCCTACCGCTAGTGCACAAGATAAAAACACCGCGACAACTGACCTTGCATCAGATTCAGTTAGCTTATCAACAGAAGCTGTATTTTCTAAATTAGAATCAACACCTGAAGTTAATAGCACACGAGTTAACGAGCTTAAAAATGCTATTGCTGATGGTTCATATACCGTTGATAGCCACAAGTTAGCGGGAAACATTATACAAAGCGAAACAGACTTAGCCGCTTTTGAATAAAGCAAACGACCATGATAGATAAAACTCACGCCATTACTTTACAGCTAGTTGAAACAGCATTAGACAATACAAAGTTACTCTTTCAGCTACTCACTAAAGAAGCTACTTTATTATCAGGTAAAGCGGCGGCACATAAATTCGATGCACTAACCGCACAAAAAAATGAAGTTATTGCCTTATTAACTACATTTACTAAACAAGTTGATCAGATTCTTGCCTCTGAAAAACTGAGTAAAGAAGAAGGTATGGATGCCTATTTTGCCATTGCAAAAAAAGCAGGCATTGATACTTCTATCTCTCACAATAACTGGAATCAGCTACTCATAACATCGCAGCAATGCCGCGATATTAATGAACAAAATGGCGCTTGTTTACATATTCTAAATAAACATAGCTTACGCGTATTAGATGTTTTAAAAGGAAAAGACCTTTCTATAACGACTTACGGAAAAAATGGTCACACCAACAGCGGAAACGCTTCTACCACGACTATTTCAGTATAAAACCAAAAAAGCCGGATTGAATAGTATTCAACCCGGCTTTTTTGTGTCTAGCAAACTAGAAAATTTACTTTTCTTCTTGCCCTTCTTTTTCCATGAAAGATTCAATCAGCATCAGCCCAACACCAATGGTAATCGCTGAATCAGCAATATTAAAAATAGGCCAGTGATAAACCTGGTAATAGACATCTAAAAAATCAATGACATAGCCATATAAAACTCGGTCAATAATATTACCTATCGCGCCACCTAAAATCAAACTTAACGAGACCGCAAGTAGCTTTTCTTCGTTCTTTAGTTTGCTTAGGTAAATAACAATACCTATACTCACTGCTATCGCCAGTACAGCAAAAAACCAGCGCTGCCAGCCACCTGCATCACTTAAAAAACTAAACGCTGCACCATAATTATGTGCATAAGTAATACTAAAACTCGGTATTACAGGAATAGATTGATGCAACTCTAGTGTTAAATCTACCCAAATTTTACTAATTTGATCTAGCACAAGCACGATGCCAGATAACCATACCCACTTCAACATATTCTTTCCCTTTAATACAAATAAGGGGAAGTGCTCAAATAGCTTTAGCAACTACCAACACTTCCCCTACATTATTTATGCAAAAAATCTAAGCGAAATGTCTTATTTCACCTTCGCCATCAATATTCTCAACACAGCGCCCGCATAACTCAGTATGTTCCGCATGCGCACCAACATCCTCTTTATAATGCCAACAGCGAACACATTTATCATGCTCTGAAGCAAGCACCTTGATCTTCAATCCTTCTAGCTCAGTACTCACTGCATCATCACTTAATGAATGTAAAGTGACAGCGGAAGCAATAAAAATAAAATGTAATTCATCCGAAATTTTATTGAGTATTGAGAACTGCGCTTCATTACAGTACAACGCAACTTCTGCATTTAATGAGGCACCAATCACACCTGACTTACGCATTTGCTCTAATTCTTTACTGACCGCTTCACGTACGCTCATCACCGCATTCCATTCGTCACGCGATAAGATGGCGTCGTCAGCTAAAGCAAACAATCCAGTATATTCTGTTTCTAATAAAACCGACTCACTCCGCTCACCGGGCATATATTGCCAAATTTCATCCGCGGTATAGCAGGTAATTGGCGCCAACCAACGCACCATTGCTTCCATCACATGATACATCGCAGTTTGTGCAGAACGGCGTGCAACACTATCAGCTTTGATCGTATATTGGCGGTCTTTAATAATATCTAAATAAAACCCACCTAAATCCATCGCACAAAAATGATGTACTTTTTGATTAATTACATGAAATTGATATTCATCATAAGCTTGCATCACTTCTTTTTGAATAAGCAACGCTCTATCAACAATCCAACGATCCAAGGCCAGCATATCTTTAGGCTCTACACTATCCGTTGCTGGGTTAAACCCATCTAAATTAGATAATAAAAATCGTGATGTATTACGTAAACGACGATACACATCTGACGTACGCTTTAAAATCTCATCGGAAACGGTCATTTCTCCACGATAATCAGTCCCTGACACCCAAAGACGCAGAACATCAGCACCTAATGACTTCATTACCGACTGCGGTGCAACCACATTACCTTTTGATTTAGACATCTTTTTGCCATCAGCATCCACGGTAAATCCATGAGTTAATACTGATTTGTAAGGCGCAATATCATTAATAGCGACCGATGTTAATAAAGAGGATTGAAACCAGCCACGATGCTGGTCCGAACCTTCTAAATATAAATCTGCAGGAAATTGTAATTGCTCACGTTGATTTAAAACCGCCTCATGAGAAACACCTGAGTCAAACCAAACATCCAGTGTGTCCTGCGTTTTATCATAATTATCAGCTTCAGCACCTAATATGTCCGCTTTATCTAAAGCAAACCATGCCTCAATCCCTTCTTGCTCGACTTTTTGTGCGATCTGCTCAACAAATCTATCACTCTCCGGATGTAATTCCCCTGTTTCTTTATGTACAAAGAAAGGAATAGGCACACCCCAAGTACGTTGGCGAGAAATACACCAATCTGGGCGACTTTCAATCATACCTTCAATGCGTGCTTGCCCCCATTCAGGCAGCCATTGCACTTTTTTGATTTCTTCAACTGCAACAGGGCGTAATCCACCTTGCTCCATAGAAATAAACCACTGCGGTGTCGCACGGAAAATAATCGGTGTTTTATGACGCCAGCAATGTGGATAACTATGTAATAGTGCTTCGTGATGAACTAATTTGTGATGCTTAGTTAATACTTCGATCACATGATCGTTTGCAGAAAACACATGCTCGCCAGCAAAAAACTCAGTATTTGGCAAGAAAACACCGTTATCTCCTACTGGGTTATCAACCGGTAAATTGTAACGCATACCCACTACATAATCGTCCTGACCATGGCCAGGTGCCGTATGTACAGCCCCTGTTCCCGCTTCAGCAGTCACATGATCACCTAAAACAATAGGCACCTTACGATTATAAAAAGGATGCATTAATAATTGATTTTCTAGTGCGTCACCATTGCAATAAGCCAGCACATGGCAGTTTTCCATACCGTAACGATCAACTGCGTCTTTCCATAATTGGCTCACTAAAACTAAACGTTCTTTTACGCCGTCTTTCTCACACTGAACAATCACATACTCATATTTAGGGTTTAAACTCACCGCTTGGTTAGCAGGTAATGTCCAAGGTGTTGTCGTCCAAATAACTACAGACAATGCACCTTCTCCTTTATGTCCCGGTACAGAATGACAGCTATCAAAAAACTTAACCACATCCAATACTTCAAAACGCACATCAATCGCTGGCGAGTGCTTATCTTCATGCTCCACTTCGGCCTCAGCAAGTGCCGAGCCACAATCAGTACACCAATGCACTGGCTTAAAACCTTTGTTTAAATGCCCTTTCGCATTGATTTTTCCTAAGGCACGAATGGTATTGGCTTCATACTTATAATCCATTGTTAAATAAGGATTACCCCACTCAGCTAAGACACCTAAGCGTACAAATTCTTCTTTTTGCATGGCAACTTGCTTAGTTGCATATTCCCTACAAGCTTTACGAAAGACTTCCGCAGACACTTTAACGCCCGCTTTACCTATTTTTTTCTCAACCATTAACTCAATAGGCAAACCATGACAATCCCAACCCGGTACATAAGGGGTATCAAAACCCGCTAATGTTTTTGATTTAAGAATAATATCTTTTAATACTTTATTAACCGCATGACCAATATGAATCGCGCCATTCGCATACGGTGGGCCATCATGCAAAATAAACTGCGGTTTACCTGCAAATTCAGTACGAATTTTCTGGTAAAGATCAGCTTCTTTCCATTTTTTTAAACGTTCAGGCTCGCGCTGAGCCAAATTCCCTTTCATAGGGAAAGCTGTTTTAGGAAGGTTAAGAGTTTTTTTATAGTCGATGGTCATGAGTTTGTATATTGCATATAAGTCTTTGCTTGAGCAGTATCCAATTGAATCTGCCGTTTTAAATCATCCAATGATTCAAAGCACATTTCACTTCTAATTTTATGTTTGAAATGTACTTCTACCTGCTTTCCATATATATCTTGATTAAAATCAAACAAGTGGGTTTCTAAGACCACTTTTGTTCCGCCATTAACGGTGGGACGTGTTCCCACATTTGCCACACCATAAACAGCTGAATCGTTTAAACCTGTCATTGTTACTGCAAATACGCCTTCAATCGCGGTATTTTTACGCAACATTTGAATATTTGCCGTGGGAAATCCTATTTCTCTACCCAGCTTATTACCGTGAATTACTTTGCCACAAACAGAATAATCACGCCCTAACATATCTTTAGCCGTCGCTAAATCACCATTACTCAAGGCATCTCTAATTTGTGTACTACTAACTCGGTGCCCTTTTACCAAATAAGAGGCCATATCGGTTACTTGAAAATTGAACTGTTTCCCTGCTTCCTGCAATAACGCAAAATTCCCACGCCGTGATTTTCCAAAATGAAAGTCATCGCCAATCACTAAATATTTTACATTTAAGCGTTTTACTAAAATATCTTTAATAAAGTATTCTGGATCTAAATCAGCAAATTGCTGATTAAAATTTGCGACTAATAAGGTATTAACCGGCTCTGTTTGAATATGACCGATTTTCTCTCTCAGGCGCGTTAAGCGTGCAGGCGCATTATCTTTTAAAAAAAACTCTAAAGGTTGTGGCTCGAACACCATAACAACCACAGGTAAGCCCAATAGCTCACCCTTTTCAGCTAATTTATTAATAACGACATTATGCCCCGTATGTACCCCATCAAAATTACCAATGGTTAATACACAGCCCTGAGGAAATGTCTGTAACTGTTTGATTCCGCGAATTAACTGCATTAATTTTCAATAAAAGTGGTTATTCTATCACTATTAACTAGGATTAGACTCATACTCTACTACAGGAATATCTTATAGCCTGATATACTCTTAAAAAATCACTACTACTTACTATTGAGGTTTATCCTAATGATGCGCCATAAACAAATATTTCTCCCCTTGTTTGCTAGCCTTTTCCTTATTTTTTCATCAGTCAGTATTGCTGAGGAAAGCTCTTACGGTGCAAAAATAGGACAAAAAACATTACGCGGCTTATCTAATGCTACCTTAGGTATTTTAGAAGTTCCTAAAGGAATTATTAAAACAACCAATGACACAAATGCAATTTATGGTTTAACTGCGGGGACATTTTTAGGTTTAATTAATACGCTAGGAAGAACAAGCGTCGGCGTATTGGATCTTATCACCTTCCCTTTACCCACAAAACCGGTTATACAGCCGGTTCATCCTTGGCAGAGCTATTTAACCTTACCAACAAGCTATGATGCTATTTTTGATCTAGACTTACTTTATTAAAAGCGTTAAACAAGGAAGAATCACTAAGGTTCTTCCTTCTCCCCGTCTAATCTCCCCAAGGTGATGCTTCAGCTGCCTGCAATACAATTCGACTCATTCCGTTAGTTTGCTTGACCAACTCAATCTGTGTTCTTATACGCTGTTTAATACCATCAACATGCGAAATAATCCCAATGATTTTGCCTTGCGATTTTAAATTCTCCAAGGTGCTAATCACAATATAAAGCGCTTCTGCATCTAAGTTACCAAAGCCTTCATCAATAAATAAAGAATCCACCGCACGGCCATTATTAGCAATTTCTGACAAGCCTAAAGCCATCGCTAAGCTCACAACAAATAGCTCACCACCCGATAATGATTTAATCGCTCTTTGGCTGTTTTGTTGTTTCACATCAACAATCTCCATCGCCATTCCTAATTCACTCGCGACATTAATTAATTGGTAACGGCCATTCATTTTTTCTAAAAAGCCATTTGCAGCTGCTAGCAACTTAGCAATTATTTTCAGCTGTACGCGGGCTCTAAAATCACTATCAGATTCCGATGCAGTAAGTTTCTGCTCAGCATTGGCATCATTCAAAGCCAACTCCTGAGCGTCTATAGTTTTTAATACCTCGGCATTATTTACCAATAAAAGCTGCTGCTCTGCGCTAGTTTTCTCTAGAGCAACTACCTCTTCAGCAACAATATCCATTTGCACCACTTTTTCTCGCAGCTGAATGACAACGGTTTCCAAGGTTTCTTGGCTAGCGACATGAGACTCTTCAGCCAGTAACTGTTTCTGCAAGCCCTCAATGTCCAGTGGAAGTTTCGCTAAACTTTGTTGTAATTGTGCCGATAGCGATGATTTTTGATCCCGAGTCGCAAACAATGCTAATAACTCTCTAATTTGCTCTATGCTATCAAAAGCTGCCGCTTGTATTTTCCCCAACAACTCACGACTTGCTAATTCCAAATTCGCAACTAATTGTGCTAGTTTTGCCTCTTGCTTAGCTAATAAATCTTGTTTCGCCAAGCTCGTAAAATAAAGCTGCGCATTCTCTTCATCTCGCAAGGCAGTAGATAATCCATTAACTTCCGCATCCATCCCCGCCAATCTCTCTTTAACGGTTGCCATTGCTTCATGCAGTTTTTGTAATTCAAGTGTTAACGAGTCTTTTCTTAAGCTATATCCTTGATAATCTTGGCGGCGCTGACTTAAGACATCATAAACTACATCTTCTTTACCAGGATCAGGTAGCTTCTCTCCTAGCACAGACAATTGCTGCATAATCAGCTGCGATAATACATTTTCGTCTTGCACAAGTGCAGCCAAATCTTCTTCTAATAGTACAATTTCCTGCGGACGCCCTTCGCCTTTATCATCTAACAGTTTTTGCTTCGCTTGTCGTTTTGCTAAAGCGGCTTCTTTCTTAAGAATAAGTACCTCTGCTTTAGCAATGGCTTTATTTTTTGCGCGATACCGTTTGAGTAATCCATTAATTTCATCAAGCGCAACTTTTTCCCTTTTAATATACGCTCGCATCACTCTGAACCGACCTATTTCCAAGTCAGAACTCAATGTATTCAAACGAGATGCTAAAGTAACCCATTCTGACTGAACACGATTGATCTGCTCTGCATGTTTCTTATTAGTATTAATGTATTTTGTATAAGCAGCAAGATCCTGTGATATTCTTTTAGCTTCCGCCTGCAACACTTTCATGATTCTTTTCTGATCTAGCAAAGCCTGCTTAGAGTCATTTTGCACCGGAGCGCTATGTGCGAAAGGATGATCTTTAGCACCACATAAAGAGCATTCCACGCCATCTTCTAAGCGCTCTCGATCTTCAGCCAACTTCAGTTTAAGCGCTTCTCTATAGACCGCTTTTTCTAAAATATTTTGAATGTTTTTTGCAGACTCAATTTCGCTGTACTTACTATCTAACTTATCATCAAGGTGTTTTTGATCAAGACTATCAAACCGCTTAGAGAAGCCTTTACTCACAAAGCGCTTATAAACTTTAGCTAAATTACGCAGCTCAACAAAATCAGCCAACCTCTGCCGCTGCTCTATTTCTAAATTAATAACGTCTTCTAAACTATGTCCATCAGCAATATTTTTTAACTCATTATTAAGAGTAATTAATGATTTTTTCTCATTATCAATGGTTTTTTGCAGGCCATTTATAGTCGCTATATTTTTATCTGAAGCTGATGATGTACTTTTATGTTCTTTATTAAAGGTTTTTAAACGTTTTTGAATTTCAACTATGCGTTGGCGCTTATTTTTTAAGCTTCCAACATCAGGCATATTATCAACAAGAAAATGATCCGCCTCATGATTCTTAAGCCATGACTCAACTTGCCTCAGTAACTCCTCTTTTTCAGGTAACTGAATCTCCATTTGATTACTAACAGAAAACTCAGCATCCAAGCCTGCTTTAGCTTGGCTTAACTGTTGACTTAACTGCGCAATTTTCTGCTGACGAACCCCCGCTTCCGAAGGCTTTAAGCTCGCTAAATAATTTTCATCTAAATTTTCAGCATGTAATTTATCTGTTATCGCTTGTACTTCTTGCTGATAAGTCAGAGAATATTGCTGCTCAGTTTCAATTTCAAGCGTCTTTGCATCAAGTACTTGTATCTCATCACTAAATGCGACAGCCGGCTCAGCTTTTTCAATTGTTAATAACTCAGCTTGCACTACGCCCAATGCTTGCTGATTTTTAGCTTGCTCTTGCTCTAATTGAGCTATTTTAGATTTAAGTACCTCTAAATTTTTTAAGCCGGCTTGTAACTGCAATAAATCCGTATTTTCTTGTTTTAATTCTGCAAACCGTGCTTTTTGATCCGCCAAATCCAACGCTAAAACAGCACGCTTCTCATCTGACATTAAATCAGACTCTGCAATTTTCAACTGTAACTCAGCCAACTGCTGCTCAGCTTGCTGTTTAGCCGCTAAAATAGCTTGCTTATAATCCGCATAAATATCATGACTAATAATTCGCTCTAAAATATCCAAGCGCTCTGCATCTAAAGCGGTTAAAAAAGCTGAAAAATCACCTTGCTCTAAAATAATAGAACGCGTAAACCGTCGAAAATCCATCCCGGATAATTCAGCAACTTTCATTAATACATTATGCGAATCTTCAGCTAAAACTTGCTCATCATCGCCTAATAACTTCAGCTGCATAGCAACCGGCAGCAAATCCCCTTCTTCAGACAACTTAGCTTGCCAGCTAGAGCGATAGCTTAAGCCATCAAGCAAAAATTCCACTTGAGCAAAACAGCCTGTGGTATTTTTTGTCATTACATTGGCAGCAGGCTTATTGAAACGAAATGTTTGCCCATATAACGCCAAAGTGATGGCATCTAAAATACTTGATTTACCCGACCCATTTGGCCCTGTAATTGCAAAGACACCGGCATCTGAGATAGGTGCTTTATTAAAATCAATTCGGCTTTCGCCTTCTAAAGAATTAATATTTTTAAAATAGACACTCAGTATTTTCATAAATTATTGATTAGCATGATAATTTCAACCCATAGAATCAGGTTAAAGATAAAGGTTGAACTGCCTGATACCCTAACTACCGCGATTATATGACACATCTTTATATTATAAATGAAAAAACCATAGGTAAAGTTTTAGAATTGCTAATATAGTTAATAAAAAAACTTGTGCTTGATAGTTACACAAATTAAGAATATTGTGTTTAGAGAATAAACAGTTCCTAATATTCAATTATTGAATAAATAATTGTTTTTACTCTTTTTCACATTCATCTATAAAATCCTAAGCGGTGACTAATGAGCACTCTGAATTCACTATTTCCCCCAGAACCTCAATCACCTATTGAGTTCAAATCTGCTGCCGATGAATCACCTGCACTCATTTGGCTAGCCGGGCTAGATGGTCTGTGCATATGGTTTAATAAAGGCTGGCTAGAATTTACTGGAAGATCTTTAGCACAAGAACAAGGAAATGGTTGGGTAGAAGGACTTCATCCTGACGATAGTAAAGCCTGTATTGAACAATACTTACAGCATTTCAATGCACGCGAGCAGTTTTTAATCGAATACCGCTTACGCAGGCACGACGGGCAATATCGCTGGATCCTTGATTCAGGAACGCCTTATTATGATGACGAAGATAATTTTCTGGGCTATAAAGGTGTTTGCTTTGATATTACTCAACGAAAAGATGAAGAAAGCAATACACGTATTGCCGCTGTTGCTTTTGAAACGCAACATGCCATGATTGTAACCGATGCGAATAAAGTCATTATTCGCGCTAACAAAGCCTTTGCCATTTTAACGGGCTACACTAACGAAGAAACAATAAACTCATCACCGAGTATGCTAAGTTCGGGTAGACACAATGCTGACTTTTATGCCGAACTCTGGAAAGAAATTACATTAAATGGTTTTTGGCATGGCGAAATATGGAATAGAGGCAAAGACGGAGACTTATTCCCCGTCCTTTTAACTATTACCGCAGTTAAGGATAGCAATGGAATAACAACGCACTATATAGGGAGTTTTTCTGACTTATCTCAACGCATTGCAGAAGAAAGTAAATTACGTGATTTAGCTTTTTATGACCCCTTAACAAGATTAGCAAACCGCCGCTTACTATCAGATCGACTAGAAACCGCCTTCACAAAAAGCGCTCGCAGTGGAAGTCATGGCGCGCTAGTATTTATTGATTTGGACAACTTCAAACAAGTAAATGACCAGTTTGGCCACCCCACTGGGGATAAACTATTAGAACTTATCGCTAGTCGCTTGCTATTTGTAATGCGAGAAGAAGATACCGTCGCACGATTTGGTGGCGATGAATTTGTTATTCTATTAGAAAATTTAGAAGCTGATACAAATAAAGCGAAGCTATCAGCTATCGCACTAGCAGAAAAAATTCGTCTAGCACTTAACGCCCCTTACATCATCATCAATAATGACAGCACTATTGAATGGGAATCAACAGTCAGTATTGGAGCTTCTTTATTCCTAGGACAGGAACACTCAATACAAAGTACCTTAACTAAATCAGATAATGCACTTTATAAAGCTAAAAACTCAGGTAAAAATCAGGTACATTATTTAGCTTAAGTTTCTAGCATTTTTCTAAAGCAACACCCTTTTAAAAGCCGTCAGTGTTTCAATCAAAAAAATACGTCGCACCCAGAGAAAAAACACTCGTATTAATACTATTATTTGGCTGCTGACTACCTGCATTAGACATATGATGCACTCGCCACGAGCCATTAAGCGATACCTTATCGGTTATAAAATAATGCCCACCTAAACTGCCCTGTGGAGAAAAAACAAAGCCATCACTCTGGTCTTTTAAATTGTAGTCCAAATAACCAAAGCCCAGTCCAAACTCAATATACGGTACAAACTTCTTATTTGCTAAAAAATTATAGCGCAATAGCAAACCACTACCGACTGAATATCCACCGGCTGGCTGAAAATTTTGGGTAAATTCGCCTTGCCAGATGAGATCAAAATTTCCGCGAAAAAAGCTATCATCAGCATAAATATCAGAAATACCCACGCCATACCCAGAAAAGGTATTAAAAGTTTTTACCTCACTCCCATCTCCTGAACCAACAAAATTAAACGCAAAACCAAAGCCGTAGCCAGACTGTACAAAGACATATTGCTTTCCATATCCAAATACTTCATCAGACTTTTCTGTAGCATTAGCAACGTTAGAATGCAGCGAGGTAATCAGTATAAGTAAACCTACTTTGATGATATTGACAGCTGTTAGGGACATTTTCTTTCCTTTTAAAATTTTCCACTCATTTATGAAGTATAACTTGCGCTATTTGATTCATTTCTGACAATAAATTCAAGCTTTCCATTTAATATTACAGCCCACACTAGGAAATTGTTGTGGATTAATGCTTTTTTCTGCGAGTAAGGCATCGAGTGCATTCCGTAAATCGGCTCCAGTTAAAGGCTGATTATTTTTAGGGGTTGCAGCATCTAATCGCCCCCGATAGACACAACTCAATTGCTTATCAAACACATAAAAATCCGGTGTACAGGCTGCGAAATAAGCTTTAGCGGTCTCTTGGGTTTCATCATATAGATAAGCGGCAAAAGGATTCCCCCACTCATTCATTAAATCTTGCATTTTATCCGGTGCATCTTGTGGATAGTTATTAATATCATTGGCACTAATCGCAATAGTTTGAATACCTAATTTTGCGTATTCATTTGCAATGGCAATTAACTGCTCTTTAATGTAAATCACATATGGGCAATGGTTACACATAAAAATAATAACTGTACCCTGCATACCCTGTAGATCAGTCAAGCTTTTATGCTCACCCGACATACTGTCAAATAATTTAAAATCAGGGGCTTTTGTTGCTAAAGGCATCATATTTGATGGTGTTTCTGACATCGTCTTCTCCCAAACAGTTTGATAATTTCAATAACCAAGTAAAAAAGTCAGGTATGTGACATAGTCACTTATAATCAACCGCTAATAAACTAATATAGATACCGAGGTTTATTGAGATGCACTTACCTTACCTCTCCTTCCCCCTTTTTTTAAACTATACGCAAACTTGGTGATTTATGATTGATTTTTTCCTTGATATTTTTTCTACAATGTTTCAAATAAACATGCGTGACCATCACGACATGCCCTTTGCTATGCCATTAATGCTCGCTATTATTGTCGGCGGCTTCATCGGCTACCTTATTGTAAGATTTTTAGTTAAAGAACCTTCAGCCGAAGAAAGCGCTGAACTACATTATTAATGATTAGCGAGTTCATCTAACGCGTCTTTATTTAATAGCGTAACCGTTCCTCTCCCCAAACTAACCCACCCCAAAGTTTCAAAACGCTTCAAATGTCTGGATATAACTTCGCGAGCTGAGCCTAAAATAACGGCCAGCTCTTGGTGAGTTAAGGCAACAATCTCTTTCTTTTCATTTAACAGGGCTTTACATAACCGAGAATCAATCCCCGTAAAATTAACATCCTCTAACAATCCGATGACTTCCGATAAACGCGCTGAAAATTTCTTAAAGACAAATTCACGAAAAAAACTAGATTTTTCCATACATCGATAAAAAGCGGGCGCCGAAATAACAAAAGCCAACACTTCACTTTCAGCAATACCTTCTGCGGGATAAGCATCACCACTCATTAAACACGAAGTTGTTAGTACACACGAATCACCAGAACACACTCGATACAACAACATTTCCCGACCTGATTTAGAAATAATCTGGGCTTTAACACTGCCTTGTAATACTAATAAATATTGCTCACAAGTATCTCCAGGATAAAAAACATGCTGCCCCGCATTCAGCTTAACCAAGGTGGCAGATTCCATTAACGCTCCTAACCCACCTTCCGCCATAAACTCAGGAAAATGAGTACGCCATAAATCTTGTTTTTTTATTGCCGCCATACACTTGCTCCACTGGATTTATCAAGCGTATCTAAGGTCAGTTCATGCTCTTGCAGTTCTTCTGCAGAACATCCAATAATTTTTAATGCGGGTCTATCAGCGCTTAATCGTTGTATTACTGAACCTTGATCCTGACTACTACCGTCGTCCTCATCATCTAATAATGAATCTTGCCCACCTGTCATTAACAAGTAAACATCCGAAAGAATTTCCGAATCTAAGAGGGCACCATGTAAGTCACGATGACTATTATCAATCCCGTAACGCTTACATAGCGCATCTAAGCTATTACGTTGTCCAGGATGTTTTTTACGCGCATAAACTAGACTGTCAAAAATCGTACAAATTTCATCAACTGGCGCTAAATTTCTATTTAATAAGGCTAACTCATTATTCAAAAATCCGACATCAAACGGCGCATTATGAATAACTAATTCAGCCCCTCGCACAAATTCAATAAAATCATCCACCACATCTTTAAATAAAGGTTTATCAACTAAAGATTCATTGGTAATTCCATGTACCTCTATCGCCCCTTGATCAATCATTCTTTCAGGGTTGATATACATGTGAAATTGGCGGTCAGTCAGGCGTCGATTAATCAGCTCAACACACCCAATCTCAATAATTCGATGCCCTTCTTTAGGGTTTAATCCGGTGGTTTCTGTATCTAAAACGACCTGGCGATGTGTTTTTTCCATATTCAATAACTCCTAACTCTCTGCACTGATTAATACAGGCACTGCACTTAACAGTTTTTTTGTATAAGCCTGCTGAGGTTGTTTTAAAATTTGCTGTGTCGCACCCTGTTCTATTATCTTTCCGGCGTACATCACAGCCACTTCATCCGCTATTTCCGCCACAACCGCAAGATCATGGGTAATAAATAAATAACTAATCCCCTGCGTTTTTTGTAGCTGCTTTAAAAGTTCAATAATTGTTTTTTGTACGGAGACATCCAGTGCTGAGGTGGGTTCATCACAAATAATCAACTTAGGTTTAACGGCTAAGGCACGCGCAATACAAATACGCTGACGTTGCCCACCAGAAAATTCATGCGGATAACGATATAGCGCGTTTTTATCTAAACCGACTTGTTCTAATAACTCACTCACCAACTGTACTTTTTGCTCTACTGTTATCGCCTTATTTAATGCGTGAATCCCTTCACTAATAATATCAATTATTAGCATGCGGGGATTCATTGCGGCAATCGGGTCTTGAAAGATAATTTGCATCGCCGAACGCTGTTCGCGTAACTGCGTATAAGAAATCTTCGCCAAATCTAGCCCATCAAAAATAACTAAGCCGGATGTTTTTGGAATAAGATTTAATAAGGCTTTTCCTAAAGTTGTCTTACCACAGCCTGATTCACCAACCAGCGCCAAGGTTTTCCCTGTTGCTAACTGAAAATCGACCCCATCGACTGCTTTAACCTGCCCTACGGTCCGTTTAAATAAGCCTTTTTTTATAGGGTAATGTACTTTGAATGATTGCACTTGTAATAGCGGCGATTCTTGCGCGTTTTTTTGTGCTAATACGGCATTAATATCAGGCAAAGCGGCCAATAGTTTCTTGGTATATTCATGCTGTGGCTGGTTAAATAACTGCGTATTATTCGCTGTTTCTACAATTTCACCCGCTTGCATCACCGCAACACGATCTGCCATATTAGAAACTAGCGCAAGATCATGACTGATCAGCCAAAGTGCCATGCCATTTTCTTGCTGAATTTTTTTAAGTAACTCTAAAATTTGCGCTTGAATGGTGACATCTAAGGCAGTCGTGGGTTCATCTGCAATTAATAAATCAGGCTCAGCGGCTAAAGCAATCGCAATCATCACTCGCTGCCGCTGCCCTCCGGATAATTGGTGCGGATAATCATTTAAACGCCGACTAGGCTCAGGAATTCCCACCTGCTGTAATAGCTCAACGACTCTTAACTGACACTGCCTTTTATTAAGCGCAAAGTGTATTTCTAGCGTTTCCGATATTTGCTGCGCAATCGTCATCACCGGATTTAAGGAGCTCATAGGATCTTGAAAAATCATCGCAATGCGACGACCGCGTACTTTGCATAAGTCCCTTTCTGGCGTGCGTAAAATATCGATTTCACTAAGCTGAACACTATCCGCTTTTAAGTTTGCTTGCGCAGGGTGTAAGCGTAAGACTGACAAAGCGGCTAAGGACTTGCCTGATCCCGACTCACCCACTAAAGCAAAAGTTTCACCTTTGTTAATCGTAAAATTAATGCCTTTAATAATTTCTTGTTTCGCGAAACTCAATTGTAAGTTTTCTACTTGTAATAAAGGCTGCATTAGCTTTCTACTCGTCTAGGGTCAAATGCATCACGCACACTATCGGCAAATAAATTAGCCGCCAACACCAAGCTAAACATAAATACAAAAGAGGCGCTTAAAGACCACCATACCACTGGTTCTCGCGCCATTTCCAATCGCGCGCCATTAATCATATTTCCCCAACTGTAGGTCGTCGGATCAACGCCGATATTGACATAAGAAAGCACCGCTTCCGCTAACACCAAAGAACTAAAATCCAGTACCACAGAGATCAATACGATATGCATCACATTGGGTAATATATGCCGATATAAAATACGATAACGCGGCACACCGAGAGCTTGAGCAGCTTGCACATACTCCATTTCCCTAAGTTTTAAGGTTTCTGCACGTAATAGTCGGCAGAGCCCTGTCCAGCTAGTCACGCCTAAAATTAAACATAAAAACAATAAACGCATATCAGCCCGCGCAACAAGACTGGTAAAAGCTTCCTGATGGTTCGCCATATACACTTGCACCATCAATATAGAAGCCGCAATTAATAAAACGCCGGGGATAGAGTTTAAGGTGGTATATATGTATTGAATGACATCATCCACCCAGCCTCTAAAAAAACCCGCCAAAATACCAAAAATTAACGCCAGCGGCAACATAATTAAGGTGGTTAATGACCCAATCACTAACCCTGTACGGATACTTTTTATGGCTTGATAAAAAACATCCTCGCCCACTTTATCTGTGCCTAAAACATGATAATGAGACGACAGCTCCAACAACATAAAAGCCAGCGGGATTAAAACCATTAAGCTAGTAAATACTGTATTCGCAGGCTTGCTAGTAAAATACTTAATCCGCGCAATGAGATGATAACTATAAAATAAAATAATAATCACGCCGATACCTTTAATAAGGCCCTGAGCTGATTTTTTGATAATGTCAGCGCTTTTGTCATCTTCTACCGACTTTAAATGACTACCTGCATATTTTAAACGCTGATAACCCCAAATATTGCCTTGCTGCTCTGTATTAATCAATTCTTTACTAAATAAATACGCAGAAAAAGGCGCTGAATAACTTTTTTCTTGATGCTCTCGTAAAGGGGTCGCCCAATAATCTAAAGCACTAATAATTTCATTACTTTGGCTTTTCGTTGGTGTGAAGTGGATAGAATCTAATACACCAATAACCAGAAAAAAACCAAGAAAAACAAAAGAGGCCATGCCTGTGCGACTATGCGTTACTTTTTGCCAAGGCCGTGTAAAGTGCGCTTGTTTGCGTAAATGAGCTAATAACAAAATTGCGGCTATTATTAGGGTAAAAATCAGTCCATCTGTCCATAAAACTATCATTTCTTTACCGCCTAATTAATCAGCCTTAAAAAGTCTCTAGGTAGACGCCAAGTCTTCCCAAAATATTATTACCTCCTAAAGTGAAGGCTATTTTTCTTTTCTATTCATCCCAACTTTTCACCTTAATTGATGAATTTTTCTGTCACCTATTACGAATTAAAATAGCTCTCAATATCAACCTCATCAATTTGCTCTGGTTTTAGAAATTTTTGGGCATAGTCTTTATACACGCCACTTGTTAAGAAAAGCTTGAATAAATCAGCATCGATATGTTGATCTTTAACCATGAAACTCATAATTTTTATAGATGTCGATAATGTTTTTGCTTTTTTATAAGGACGATCAGAAGCAGTGAGAGCCTCAAAAATATCGGCAATGGCCATAATTCTGGCAGGTATAGACAATTCTTCTTTTGTTAGCTTTCTTGGATAGCCTGTTCCAATTAAGGTTTCATGATGTGTTCCAGCATATTCAGGAATGCTTTGTAAATGTTCAGGAAAAGGAATTTTCTCTAGCATTTTGATACTTAAAATAACGTGTTCGTTAATTTTATAACGCTCCTCATCGCTTAGCGTGCCCTTTTCTATACATAGATTATGAATTTCTCCATAGTTATATAGATGTTTAGGAACGTCTAATTTAAAGCCTTCTTTTTCATACACCGTAGGATCAAAATTTTCGCGCTTAACGATATGTTCTATTTTGTTACTTAATAACTTTTCTGTTACTGGAAGGTCTGTATTTTCTTGCTTCTCATAACGCAAAGCTTCTACTTCACCCAAACCTAAACGGTCATCAAAATGCCGTTGCCATTCTTTATTGGCAATACTTTGCACACGCTGTTGTTTGTCAGCATCCATAAATTCGCCGCCCATATTTGTACTGGCTAAAAATTCAAAATCATCGCGTAAGCTATCCTGATGATTTTTTAATTCTTGTTCTGAAATCGTTTGTTTTAAATAACTAATTTCAGCATCACGCCACAACACTTCAAAACGCATACGGACTTCATGAATCCTGTTATAGATTGTTTCCAATTTAGTTGATTTATCAACAACATACTCAGGCGTCGCAACTTTTCCACAATCATGTAACCAAGCGCCAATTTCAAACTCTCTGAGTTCTTCTTTTGAGTTAAAAGTAAAATCTTTAAACACTCCTTGATCACTTTTATTCGCTTCATCTAACAGTAATTGAGCAATCGCAGGAACTCTTTCACAATGCCCACCGGTATAAGCTGATTTTGCATCGATTGCTTCTGCAATCAATTTAATAATCGAGTTTAATAGCTCTTCCTGTTTTATCTCGTAAGCTTGAATACTTTGCGACATAGAAAGTAAAGATTCTGATAAATCATCAAATTCAGTAATTCGAGTTTTTATATGCTTTACTTCAGTAAACTTTCTATTCTTAATCTTTTCATTTTCGATCAATAATGCTTTTATGGGTTTAATAATAAGGTTTGTGCTTAAAAAAATAAACGGTAATGCAAGCAACAAAAGAGCAAAAGCAATTAAAAAGGAATGTGTGATTTTTTCTATATACGGTTCAAATAATTTATCTGCATCGAGCTTTACACCTAAATAAGTATTTTCACCAAATAGAGGCAGCACCATTGAAAAATAGTTTTTACCTTCTTCTGAATATTGCACAATATGTTCTATTTTTTCATCTAAAACATTCTGTAATAACGCCGAATTAATAGCTTGAATTTTTTCTGAATTTATTTCGAGATTATTTGCTTCATTTTTTATAAAGTTAGAAGAAGCCAGTTTTTCCCCTGCCGCATTAACGACAAAGACCTCTGAATTTTTATTGATCTTTTGTAACGCTAAAGTTTGATTGAGTTGCGTCATGGTGTAATCAATCGCTAAAACACCTGATTTATTTTTAAGCCTAGTCGCAAAAGTAAACCCAAATTCATTTAAATTAGAAAATAAATAGGGCTTAGTTCTAATAACACTCTCACTTTCTATTGCTTTTAAGTACCAAGGCCTTCTGCGTGGATCATAATTTTTAGTAATTTTTTTTGTATCAATTACCTGCAACTCATCATTTAAAAAAACTCTTTTTTGCTGATTATTAAAACTTTTAATAACTACCCAAGATGTTTCTGACGGGGCGTTGTAAGCTTGCAATACCTGACGTTTATTATGTTTATTAATAACTTCATAAAAATGTCCATCTACTTGAGCAAAATAAATCGCGTAGATACCTGGTGCTGCTTGTAAAACCTGAATGAGTTCAGCTAATACAGAATGTTCTTTAACGAGGCTAATCGGCTCAAGAAAGGCTGTGTTCTCTTTTTTTCTAATCAGTATTTTTCGTACTGAGTGCCCTTGCGATTTTAAATCTTTAGTTATATTTCTACTAATTAATTTAAAGGTATTATGCGTTGATTCAATAGCTAACTGCTGACTAAAATAATATTGAGAAATAAGCAGGGATGATGAAATAACACCGACTAAGGTAAGTATGACGGTTAAGACACTAGCTCTTATTGATACTTTAGTCATGAGATTTTTATATTACAAAAATAAATTAACCACAATTTCACACTACTCCTCACTTCCACTAAAAAATGCTTCTACATCAACAATGTCTCTTGTTCTACGCATATCCGGCACGCTGTTTAAAAACATATGCCCATACGATTTTTTTAACAATCGCGGGTCACAAAGCAACAATACACCGCGATCATTCACATCACGAATTAAACGCCCTATTCCCTGCCTTAAAGCAATGACTGCAGTGGGTAACTGATATTCCATAAATGGCTTGCGCCCCTGTTTTTCCATCGCATCTAACCGCGCTTTTAAAACCGGGTCCCCGGGTGATGAGAATGGTAGCTTATCAATGATCACTGTCGATAAAGCTTCACCGCGCACATCAATTCCTTCCCAAAAACTGGAGGTACCTAATAATACCGCATTGCCTTTTTGTTTAAAATCATCCAGCAAAATCGCTTTGGGCTTATCGCCTTGCACTAAAATAGGATATTTAATTTGCTTATCCAAAATCTTTGCCGCTTGCTGTAATGCGCGATGACTGGTAAATAAAAAGAATGTGCGTCCTTTGCTAGCATTAATCACTGGAATTGCTACTTTAACAATTTCCTCAACAAAATCAGGTGAGTTCGGTTGCGGTAAACCTTTAGGATGGTAAAACAAAGATTGATTAGGAAAATCAAACGGGCTCTCCCAGGTGTAACTTTTGGCTTTGCTAATGCCTAAGTTTCTGGAAAAGTGATCAAACTTTTTATCGACACTGAGTGTTGCCGAAGTAAACACCCAAGAGGCACTATGCTGCGCCATAAAGCTACGAAATTCAGAGGCAATATCAAGTGGCGTTAAGCTAAACGTAAAGGATTTACGATGTGTTTCATACCAACGCACCCATTTACCACTCTTATCTTGCATAATCAGCTTAAACTGCTCCTCTAAGGCTTCTGCTCGCTTAAAACAACTTTCTAAGCCCTTGCTACGTACAGAGGCAATTTCCAGCTGGTCAGCAACATCATCTAAATGTTCTTGCAAGCGCGCCAAACCATCCATTAATTTCGGGTTATTTTCTATACCCTTCCATTCACCGCGCGTCATATCCAGCCCAAAGGCAAGACGCATATCTTTTATTTCATGCTCTAAGTTTTCACACGCAGCACGTAAGTCTGGCATATCGGCAGCATCTTTGAAATATTCTTGCAGGCTATCTTTGGCTAAATCCGATAAGGGTTTACTACCCAGTGAGATACCTAAGAAATTAGAAGCCACATCGGCAAGTTGATGCGCTTCATCAATAATCACTACGTCGGCATCGGGTAGTAATTCACCAAAGCCCGTTTCACGTATCGACCAATCCGCACACAGTAAATGATGATTAACAACAATCAAATTCGCTTCTTGCGCTTTTTTTCGCGCCTTCATTAAAAAACATTTATCGTATTCGGGGCATTCTTGGCCTAAACAATTTTCACGCGTGGACGTTGCTTGAGCCCAAACAGGGTTCGATTCCATCACTTCATGCATATCAGCAACATCACCACTGCGCGTACTTTTAGACCATTTTTTTATTTTGGCTAAAGCCGCAGCATCTTCACGACTAAAACCTAGATTAGAATGTATCGCCAATTCTAATCGATAGGTACATAAGTAATTAGCGCGTCCTTTTAATAGAGCTGCCGCAAAAGGTTTGCTCATGGCTTTTCTTAATAAGGGAACATCCTTGTTAAACAATTGATCCTGTAGATTTTTTGTTCCTGTCGATACGATGACTTTTTTACCCGATAAAATAGCTGGCACAAGGTAAGCAAAGGTTTTTCCTGTTCCTGTCCCTGCTTCAACAATCACATGTTCCTCTGCGTCTATTCCTTGCGCGACAGCCAACGCCATCTCTGTTTGCGCTTCTCGTGGTAAATAGCCGGGAATGACTTTAGCCAAGCCTTCATCGCCATTAAAAAAATCTTGTACTGCTTGGTTACTACTCAGCATCAGTGTTCTCTATCATTTCTAAGCGTTTTCTTAATTCTAAACTGTGAATGGAAAGTTTTTTAAGCTGTGTGCTATGTATCCGTAAGCAGGTGACATAAGTTTTTGCGACAGCCGTGTTTAATCTTACCTTATAATCTTTTCGCATAAAATCACCGGTTATATCACCCACCGTTTTAAGCTTTATGCACTCTGACTTTCCTTGATTATCCAATAGCAAAATACTAACTTCGCCACTTAAAATAATATACAAAGAATCGCCAGGTTCACCTTGGTAAAAAAGCGTATCTTCAGGTAAAAAGTTAACATACTTTGCTATTTTAGCGATTTTTTGCAATAGATTGTTTGGCAAGTTGTTAAATAAAGGAACTTTTTCAATCCACCCCTCCGCCTCAACAATCCGAAGTGACATTTTTAAACTGGGTGCATGTGAAAAAGAAGCACTTAATTTTTTATATAAAATTCGCCATACCTTGGTACTAATAACACCACTTTCATGCGATTCTTCCGCTACTTTAAGTGAGTAGCGTAACGAAACTTTTTGAAATAAATACGCTTCATATTGCTTATAAAAATCCGGATAGTGGCGGCTAAAATACTGCAATCGATTCTGACGTCTTAATAAGCGGGTTTGATATATCTCACGAATAGGCGTAATCAAGGCTTCACTGACACCCTCGTCCACTTGATTTTTAATCACCTTAAGCGCTTGATTTGCCATTAATACACCTGCAATATCATGCTGAATTTTATTAGAAAAACGTTGCGCTTGATATTTCGATAGTATCGCTTGAGCCCAATCATGCTCCGCTAAACTATGGATCACTAACTTTTCAAAATCTAATAAAAAACTATGCTGTAACCAGCCTACACCCATCCTCTGTAAATAATCGATGCTGTGTTTTTGATCCACCCGCAGCAGACTTTTAAACGACATTAACGTTGTATAGTTGACTGCACCTAACTCATATAAATATTCAATTTCTTTTTTTTCTGCTCTCAAGGCATTTAAATGCACTTGTTTAATTTGCTGTTGGTCGGATAAGTCCAAACCCGACATATCTAAAGCATCTTTTAATTTTGATTCCACATAAATCGCTATTTTCCCATCCAAAAGCCGCAAATTAGAAAAGTGAGATAAAACATGATTCGCTGACTCATTAACGCGTTGTGTAATTAATTTTAGCTCAGCCTGTTCACTATTAGACAGAACATCCATTTTCAATAACCGCATCAACCATTGCAATGTTGTGGCATTTAGTAATAACGATGTTAAAACAACACCTGCCGTTAAAATTTTCAGTAATTCTTTTTCCGCCAAACTATCCGGAATCGATAAGACTATCGCAATGGCTAAGCCTCCCTTTAGCCCTCCCCACCACGCAAGATGCTTTTCAGCCCAACTAAAGGGCGTTAAATGCCCAGTCATTACTGGCAATAAGAGATAGACACTAACCGCCCGCGCTAAATAAACCGCTAATACGGCCCAAGCAATGGGTTGCCAAAAATCAGCTAATGTCATTAAGTTAACAGATAAACCCACTAGAAAAAACAACAAGGAATTAAAAGCCAGCTCTAGCACACTCCAGGTAGTATGAATAATATCTCGAGTATCATTTGCCAAACGACTTAAACCAGATAGATTGAAACAAATCGCCGCCGACAATACCGCCATCACACCTGAAACATGGAGTAAATGTTCGGCAATAATAAAACTCATATAAGCCAAGGATAACGACAAGATAACCGGGATACTTTGATTACCATGAAATAAACGTACTAGTAATTCACTAATCACTAACCCCGCTAATACTCCCACTAGCACCCCACCCAAAAACACCCATAAAAAATATTTTACTGCATGTACTCCACTTGAAAACTCAAAGCTTTGCTCGCCTAATGTGAGCAAAACAATACTAAATAATACGATAGCCATCGCATCATTCATCAATGACTCACCTTCAATTAAGATGGTTAAGCGCTTCGATACCCCTAATTTATTAAATAAAGCAATAACTGCCACAGGATCGGTAGCAGAAATTAAACTTGCAAATAATAAAGCAACAGCGATATTCAAGTCTAAAGACCACCATATACCAATGGCAACCAAGGCGACTGAAATCAACATACCAAAAATAGCCATGCCTAAAATAGGCACAATGTTTTTTAATAAGGCGCGTGCATCGAGGGGTACAGCAGATTCAAAAATTAACGCAGGAAGAAACACAAAAAGCACCAAATCTGGTGTTAAGTGAAATTGATTAAAATAATAAAGTATCGGACTATCGACGGTATCTGCCAGCAAGGCCACCAACGCCCCAAAGATCACTAACAATACCGTATAGGGTATGGCTATCAAGCGACAAAGACTCGCCGCCATCATGGCTAAAATCAATAAAACAGCGATGACTAATAAAATGTCTGCAATCAACATAATGTGCGTAACCCCATATTAAAAATATTTTCCGAGAGATTTGTAAAAAATTATGTATTACCAATCATTTAGCTTACTCTAGCATGACTTTTTTAAACTGATGATTAAAATTTATCCATGTCTAGCTGTTGACTTTCACCTCAAAATCATTAAATTTATCAAGTTGGAATGAATTAGTCTATCCCGTAGCTCGGGGTATAAATACTAGTTTATTTCACAAAGCTTAAAACTAATATTAGTCTTAACAACAATAAACACGGGTCTGTTCATAACGAATAGAATCTATGGAGGATTTATATGAAGAAATCATTAAAAAGCCTATTACTTGCGTCATCAGTAGCGGCTGTTCTTGCTACACCTTCTATTGCTTCGGCAAATAGCGGTGTAGAAAGTCTAACTAAAAACCCTGCTAACTGGGCAACTGCATTAGGTAACTATGCCGGTACTCGTTACAGTAAGTTAAATCAAATCAACACTAAAAACGTTAAAAACCTGCAACCTGCATGGTCTTTTTCAACGGGTGTACTTCGTGGACACGAAGGTGGACCATTAGTTGTTGATGATACTATCTACATTCACACGCCTTTCCCTAATACGGTTTATGCGTTAGATCAAAAAACTCAGTCTGTTATTTGGGAATACACTCCTACAATGGATGCTGATGTTACGATCCCTGTAATGTGTTGTGATACGGTTAACCGTGGTTTAGCTTACGGCGACGGAAAAATCTTCTTACAACAATCTGATACTGTTTTAACTGCACTTGATGCAAAAACAGGTAAACGTGTATGGAGTGTTCAAAACGGTGATCCTAAATTAGGAATGACTAACACTCAAGCGCCTTTAGTTGTTAAAGACAAAGTAATCACTGGTATTGCCGGTGGTGAGTTTGGTGTTCGTGGTTTCTTAGCTGCTTATGACATCAAATCAGGTCAATTAGCATGGAAAGGTTACAGCATGGGGCCAGACGGCGACACGCTAATCAATCCAGGAAAATCGACTACTTGGGAAAATGGTAAAGTTACTAAACTGGGTAAAAACTCAGGAACTTCTACTTGGGAAGGCGACCAATGGAAAATTGGTGGCGGAACAACTTGGGGTTGGTATTCTTACGATTCTGAATTAAACCTAATTTACTACGGATCAGGTAACCCATCTACTTGGAACCCTGTACAACGTCCAGGTGACAACAAGTGGTCTATGTCTTTATGGGCTCGTGATGCTGACACTGGTGCAGTTAAATGGGTTTACCAAATGACTCCACATGATGAGTGGGATTTTGATGGTATCAATGAAACTGTTTTAGTTGATCAAAAAGTTAAAGGCAAAATGACAAAAACACTTGTTCATTTTGACCGTAATGGTTTTGGTTACACTTTAGACCGTGTTACTGGTGAATTATTAGTTGCTGAAAAATTTGATAAGACAGTTAACTGGGCTACTCATGTTGATATGAAGTCTGGTCGTCCTCAAGTTGTTTCAGAAATGAGTACAGAGCAAAATGGTGAAGATGTTAATACAGAAGGCGTTTGTCCTGCTGCATTAGGTTCTAAAAACCAACAGCCTGTTTCTTACTCTCCTCAAACGGGTTTATTCTACATCTCGGCTAATCACCTATGTATGGACTACGAACCATTTGAAGTATCTTATACTGCTGGTCAACCATACGTTGGTGCTACTTTAAGCATGATGCCTGCAGGTGGTGATGTTCTAACTGGTAAATCAGATGGTTCTACTAACTTAGGTCAGTTCACTGCTTTCGATGCTAAAACAGGTAAAATTGCTTGGTCTAACAAAGAAACTTTCTCTGTTTGGTCTGGTTCTGTTGCAACAGCTGGTGGCGTAGTTTTCTACGGTACATTAGAAGGTTACTTAAAAGCTGTTGATGCTAAAACGGGTAAAGAATTATACAAATTCAAAACTCCTTCAGGTATCATCGGTAACGTAAACACTTGGTCTTTCCAAGGTAAACAGTACGTTGGTGTACTTTCTGGTATCGGCGGATGGGCTGGTATTGGTATCGCTGCTGGACTTGATTCAGGTGAAGCTGATTCAAACTCTGAAGGTCTTGGAGCGGTTGGAGCATACAGAAGTTTAAGCTCTTTCACTAAACTAGGTGGTGTATTCACTGTATTCGCACTACCTGGAAAATAAATCGATCTATTCGTAGATTAATTTATTAAAAAGAGCCTCGGCCAAATTTATTTGGTCGGGGCTTTTTTGTTTTAAGAGGCCTGGAGCATGACTTCAGCCTCACGAATAACTTTTTCACGTCAAAAGGGATACCATTTTAAAACGGGACATCTTATAAAATGTAGGATGGGTAGAGCGTCTTTTTGCAAAACCCATCCTACTTTTCGCATGAAGACCTGTCCCGCCTTATATGTGTAGCCGCTAAAAGGATTCCTATTATGCTTGCTGTTTTACAAAGTAAAAAACCACTGCTAACCACTCTGCTATTAAGCACCTTAGCACTCAATAGCTATGCTGCTGAAAAATTCAGAGTGTGCGCTGACCCATTAAATCCCCCTTATTCTTCTAAGCAGCAAGATGGCTATGAAAATAAAATTGCCGATCTTTTTGCCAAGCAACTTAATCAAGAAGTAGAGTATTACTGGTTTCCTCAGCGCATTGGCTTTGTACGCAATACTTTAAAAGCAAAACTAGATGATAGTGAATTATATAAATGTGACGTCATTATGGGAGTGCCCGCTGGCTTTGACTTTACAGCAACAACAGATGCCTATTACCACTCTAGCTATGTACTTTTAATCGCTAAAGGGCGAGGCTGGGATGATATAAGTATTCCTGAGCAATTAAGATCATTACCACTTAACAAACAAGCTAGCTTAAAAATCGCCATGTTTGATCGTGGTCCAGGCACTGCTTGGCTGCAACATAGTGGGCTTTTAGATCAAGGGGTTCCTTATCAGACTATGACAGGCGATCATGAAAATAATACTGCGATGATGATTGCCAAAGAATTACAAGCGGGTAATATCGATATGGTGATTCTCTGGGGGCCTATGGCGGGACATATCATCTCGCAACAACCTAATGACTACAAAGTACTGCCGATGAAATCTTCATTAAACATGAAGTTTGATTATTCCATGGCGATGGGCGTACGTTATGGGGATAAACAACGAAAAACACAGCTAAATAAATTGATTAGCGACAACAAGGATAAAATAAGCGCTATTTTAGAAAGTTACCATGTCCCTTTACTGGAAATTCCAGTCGCTAACAAAAAACAGCACGACTAAAAATAGAAAGGCTTATTCACTAACCCTTAGAATTAGCGAATAAGCCCCTTAAGGCATCAGTGACGACCTTATAAGTAATTAAATAATGACAAACCCTGGACTTTAGAAAACGATTGCTGAGCAGCCTGTAAGGAAAGCAGCTGTGTTTCAAAACGACTAATCGCTTCCGCATAATCTAAATCTTGAATATCAGACAACACAGTTTGCATATTTAAAATAAAGTCTTCATGCTGAGAGGTTTGGTTTTCTAAAATCTTCATCCGCCCTCCCGTATCCGACTTAGCGCTAATTAATTTATTCAGCGCTCCATCTAAATCGTCTAATACATCGGCAGAAGTGGAATCAAATAATCGTGCTGTCTGCCCTTCCTCAAAGCCCGTATCACGCAAGAAACTGCCATACGTTGATTTAATTTGTATAGAGGAAGAACTCCCTGCACTAATTGAATGTAATTCTAATGAAACACCATTATCAGCGAGCTTTGCACCCATAATGCCACTTTGATCCACTGGCAAGGCTATTTGCGCATTGATTGCAGCAACCACAGCTTTTGCCGACGCATCTGCCGCTGCTGGGGGTGATGCAATAGTAAAGTCAACACTCAACTCGATATCAACAGTCTCTCCATTAGTTCCTATTAACTGGAATTGCTCTGGACTATTACTATAATCAACCTTCAAAGCATTTTGACTTGTCATACTGGCACCGATATCAATACTAGTTCCTGCATCACCATTCGTAAAGCCAAAATCAGCCAGGACACCATCACCAGCTGGGGAAGCTGCATCAGAAATAGTAATTGTCGATGCCGCGCCTTCTGTCAAAGATTGAAATTGAATATTATTGCCATCAGCATAGGCTTCCACTTTTCCATTTAAAGCTGCCTGATTAATGATTCCTAAGTTAACCGCATCAACTAAGTCTGCGATATTAGTATAATTTCCTGCAGGAATAGTAACAGTCTCTGTCCCTGTAGTATCCACCTCCAAACCAAAGGTCTTCGCACCTGCAGAATAATCAACCCCATACTTCAAAAAAGTGTCACCTGTTATAGTCGCTTGCGGCACTTCATATTCACCGGATAACGCCAACGACATAGATTTCAAGGTATCAAAAACACTCCGTATCCCATCCTCTGTTGTAATAACAGCATCACTAACCGAATCTATACCAAAAAAAACGTTGTCCGCTAACTCACCATCCGCAACTTGATTAGTAATATCTATGGCAATTTTTCGTTGGTTTAACCCACCTTCATAACCATACGATTCAGTGACAGCGTTATAAGAAACCGCCTGCTGTTTAGATAAGTCTCCCGAAAAAATAAACTCACTATTTGGCCCACGCGTATTCGATAGGCCCACCAAGTTATCTATAATTAGGTCAATTTCTTGTTTTAAGGATTGCTTATCGTCTACTGATAAGGGGGCATTTCTGGCTGTTATGGTAATTTCTTGTGCCCTATAATAGAGATCTTGCACACCATCCAAAACCGTTTCTTCCAAACTATTGCGCGCATCTGCCGTGCCTATATTTCGCACATATTGCTCTGTGCGATCAATACCTTGCGTCAAGTCTAAAACTTTCTTCGCCACAACGGGATCATCTGAAGGTGCTAAATTTTTAAGTCCAGACGCTAGTTGCTGCTGAGTTCTGTTTAATCGAGCTTGCTGATCTAACATTGAGGTCAAGGAGGTTTGTTGCCCCCATGCAGTGGATATTCTCATCGGTCTCTCCTGTCTATTCTCAGCTTTGGCACGCCTTTTACATTTAAAGACACACTCTTTGAAAAGAAGTTAAGAGTGTTAGCGTCGCTGTAGAATAATTCTTTAGCTATATTACGCAAAACCCCCAGCCTGAATATCTCATTCATTTAGCGTGAAGGTTCTCTAATACACTAAATCATGCACAATCCAGTCCAAATAAGAATAACAAAACAATATCAATAAGTTAAAAATAAAACCTAAAGAGATAGCATATTATTTAATGCTTTTTTAGCTAAAATTGCCTCATCAGCGGCAACTTTAATCTGGTTAACGACATTTCCTGCCGCTAAATTTTCTAATACCCACGCTAAATGCTGTGGATCCGTACGGAACATGGTGGAACACATACTCAATGAGGGCGACATAAAATGTACATTTTTGCCTTGCGACTTGCATTCTTCATGCAAACGATTCACTAAATTTAACTCGGTTGCTACTAACCAACGAGAATTTTCTTCTGCTTCACGCACTGTTTTTAAAATCATTTCCGTAGAGCCAATAAAATCCGCTTTTTGGCACACTTCAAAACACGCTTCAGGATGCGCGATCACTTTAGTTTCTGGGTAACGCTGTAAAAAATCATCGATTTGATCAGGCTGAAAAAACTGATGCACGGAGCAATACCCACCCCATAAAATCATTTTTGCTTTGCGAATCGCTCCTTCAGTTAATCCCCCCATCGGCTTATTAAAATCCCAAACAACCATTTCATCCAATGAAATACCCATTTGAAAAGCAGTATTTCTACCTAGATGCTGATCGGGGAAAAATAAAATCTTTTCGCGTTTAGCAAAGCTCCACTCTAGAATTTTTTGCGCGTTAGACGAAGTACAAACAATTCCCTCATGTTGCCCACAAAAAGCCTTTAAATCCGCAGCCGAATTAATATAAGTCACCGGCGTCACTTCACTTTCAACATCAATCACTGATGCCAACTCATCCCAACAACGCTGCACATTCACTTTATTGGCCATATCCGCCATAGAGCAACCCGCTGCTAAATCAGGCAAAATTGCAATTTGCTCTGGTCGTGACAAGATATCGGCCACTTCCGCCATAAAATGCACACCACAAAATACGATGTATTCTGCATCAGATTCTGAAGCTTCTTTCGATAACTTCAAAGAATCGCCAGAAATATCAGCATATTGGAACACCTCATCTCGTTGATAATGATGTCCTAAAACAATACATTTATCACCTAATATTGCTTTTGCTTGTTTAATTTTTACACCACATTCTTCGTCAGAAAGGAGTGCGTAATCTTGAATGGGAAATGCTGTGGTCATATTGTTAATTATTCAGGTAATGCGGAAAAAATGCTTGTACTGCGAAACGATAAAACTTTAGAGCGGGCATGTACCCACTCTAAAGCTATCAATAAAAATTACTCAGCTTTTTCTGAAGATTCTTCTTTGACTACTTTATTAAGTTTAATATGCAGTTCTTTTAATTGCGCGTCACTCACCGCAGCAGGTGCATCTACTAAAGGACACGCCGCTGTTTGTGTTTTAGGGAAGGCAATCACTTCTCGAATTGAGCTAGAACCCGTCATTAACATGACTAAACGATCTAAACCATACGCCATTCCACCATGCGGAGGACAACCGTATTTTAATGCTTCTAACAAAAAGCCAAATTTATCATTCGCTTCTTGCTCACCAATACCTAAAATATTAAGTACGATTGCTTGCATTTCTGTTTTATTAATACGAATAGAGCCACCGCCCACTTCCATACCATTTAAAACTAAATCGTAAGCGCGTGATAAAGCAGTACCCGGGTTGGCTTTTAATTCCTCAGCACTACATCTTGGCGCGGTGAATGGGTGATGAATAGCATTCCAGCGATCACTTTTCTCATCCCACTCAAACATTGGAAAATCAACAACCCACAACGGCTTCCAGTCACCTTCTAATAAGTTTAAATCTAAACCTACTTTCACACGTAGCGCACCTAAGGCCTCATTCACAATATTTTCTTTATCTGCACCAAAGAAAACTAAATCACCTGTTTGCGCACCGGTTTTTTGCAATACCGCTTCCCAAACTTCAGCAGGTGCAAATTTCACAATAGGAGATTGTAAGCCTTCTAGACCACCATCACGATCATTTACTTTGATGTAAGCCAACCCACGCGCACCATAAATGCTTACATATTTGGTATAAATATCAATATCTTTACGGCTTAAAGTCGCTCCATTAGGAATACGCAAGGCTGCAACACGCCCTTTAGGGTCATTTGCTGGGCCTGAGAACACCTTGAAATCAACTTCTTTCATTTCATCAGCAATATCCACTAATTCTAATGGAATACGCATATCAGGTTTATCTGAACCAAAACGCGACATCGCTTCAGCATGTGTCATACACGGAAAGCTTTCACCTAAATCAACATCAATCACTTTTTTGAATAAATTACGCATCATGTCTTCCATAACTTGCATAATTTCATCTTCATTCATAAATGAAGTTTCTATATCTAACTGTGTAAATTCAGGCTGTCTATCGGCACGTAAATCTTCATCACGAAAACAACGTACAACTTGATAGTATTTATCCATACCCGCCATCATTAACAACTGTTTATACAGCTGTGGTGATTGCGGTAATGCAAAAAATGAATTCGCATGGGTACGACTCGGCACGATGTAATCACGTGCGCCTTCTGGAGTAGCCTTGGTTAAGATAGGCGTTTCCATTTCAAAAAAGTCTTGGTCATCTAAGAAGTTACGCAGATTACGTGTGACGTCACGACGCATGGTCATCTTCGCTAACATCTCTTTTTTACGTAAATCGATATAACGATAGCGTAAACGCATTTCTTCATTAACTTCTATATCACTTTCAATCGGAAATGGCGGTGTTTCAGATTCATTTAACACTTCAATGTGACCGGCTAAAATCTCCACTTCACCGGTTGCCATATTAGGGTTAATCGTGCCTTCTAAGCGATCCCTAACTACACCTTCAATACGCAATACATATTCACTACGCACACCTTCAGCAATTGCAAATGTTGCTGCTGTTTCAGGATTAAAAACTACCTGAACCAAACCTTTACGATCTCTTAGATCAAGAAAAATCACACCGCCATGATCACGTCTTTTATGTACCCAACCGCACAACTCAACAGTCTCGCCTACATGTTCTTTCTTTAATTCTCCGCACTGATGGGTACGCATATTACTATCTCTTTTATTAAGTTAATTTTATTAAGATGATTTGCATCTTAATGATTGTTATTTGTGACAGAAACAACTCACATCATTTCTATTTTACTGGATAAGCCTTAACGACTACCCAGCATCACCTTTACTTGGCGATGCTTTTGAATCACTCGCTATATTCTTTTTTTGCCCTGATTTAAAATCCGTTTCATACCAGCCACTGCCTTTTAAGCGAAATCCAGCCGCAGAAATCTTTTTCTGTAATTCTTCTTCGCTGCACACAGGACATGTCACCAACGGCTCAGCACTTATTTTTTGCAAAGCTTCATGTTCATGACCACATGATTGGCATTGGTATTCATAAATTGGCATTTAATACTCCAAAAGAGGAAAATAACGAGAATAAAATAAACTCTCGCCCTTATTAATCTAAAGATAACCGACCATTTTAATAATAAGCGCGATAACATACAAGCAAGAGCAGCCACTTAAAGGTAAAAACAATGCAAACACTAACTATTACACGCCCCGATGATTGGCATTTACATGTGCGTACCGGCGAACTACTTAAAACAGTGATTAATCACACCGCCAAACAATGTGCAAGGGCGATCATTATGCCTAACCTGCAACCACCCGTGACCAATGTCGCACAAGCACTAAGTTATCAACAAGAAATTCAGCAGGCAACCGATAAAGCTTATAACTTTACGCCATTGATGGTGTTATATCTAACCAACAACACCCGCATTGAAGACGTAAAACAAGCGGCCGAATCTAGTTTTGTTAAAGCTTTTAAGCTCTACCCCGCTGGCGCAACAACCAATTCGGAGCATGGCGTTACCGACTTGCAGGCACTATTTCCAATATTAGAAGCGATGGAAAAGCATGACGTGCCCTTACTCATTCATGGGGAAGTCACTGACGCTGATATTGATATTTTTGATAGGGAGCGTTTATTTATAGAAACAAAACTCACCCTCATTCAAAAACACTTCCCTAATATACGCATCGTTTTAGAGCATGTAACAACCAAAGAAGCTGTCGAGTTTGTTGAGTCCGCAGCGGAGAATATCGCAGCCACCATTACCCCACAACATCTACTTTATAATCGTAATGCTATTTTAGTCGGCGGTATCAAGCCACATTACTATTGCTTACCTATATTGAAGCGCGAAAGTCATCGCCTTGCTTTAGTCAAAGCCGCAACAAGTGGCAACCCTAAATTTTTCTTAGGTACCGATAGCGCACCTCATTTTAGCCACCTAAAAGAGAATAACTGCGGTTGTGCGGGGTGTTATTCCGCTTACGCAGCGATTGAACTGTATACCGAAGCCTTTGATAACGCGAATGCTTTAGATAAACTGGAAGGGTTTGCAAGTTTTTATGGCGCTGATTTTTATCAACTGCCCAGAAACTCAGGAAAAATCACTTTAGAAAAAACAGACTGGCAAGTACCTAACCATTATCAGGTAACCGAAGCACACCACTTAACCCCGTTAAAAGCAGGCGAAACACTGCATTGGAAATTACGCGATTAAAACATTGAAGCTAGGCTAAGTAGTTTACTCTTAGCCTAGCACTTAGAATTTCTACTCGAGTCCCTCGTACAAACTTTCATCTTCAATATCATCATCTAATTCAGGTATGACGACAACGCCATCATTAATCAAATAATCTTCTTGCTGTGTGTAACCTGACTTAATAAAGGTATAACGATCAATCGCCGCTTCCTCGACTACTTTTTCCAAGCCCAGCATATCAGCTCTTGCATCAATAATATCAAGTCCATTCAACCCTGTTACCGTCCAACCTATACCACTTCCAAAAAAGGCAGCAACATAGGTTAAAGGATGTAAGGCCATATCACCCGCACGGCCAAAGACCCCTCTTACATAACCAGGACCATAAAGCGGCATCATGATAAAAGGGCCTCGAGGGACACCCCAAACTGCTAAAGTTTGGTTCACATCTTCATCGTGTCGCGGTAAACCAATTTCCTCTGCTACATCAATAAAACCTGCAATACCAAAAGTACTATTAATAACAAAGCGCCAACTATTTTGAATTCCCTGCTCAGGCTTCCCCTGCAAAAAATCATTAACCGTGACGCCCACGTCATTCAAATTATAAAAAGCATTGGTGATACCCGTATCCAAAAATTTAGGCATGACGTACTGATAGCCTCTTGCAATAGGCTGCATGAGCGCATCATCCAACATGTCATTAAAACCCATTAAGTCTCGGTTCATACCTTCCCATGGGTCGCCTTCTGCAGGTTTAGCAACATGCGTGCATCCCTGTAAAAAAAACAAACTTACAACTAATAATACTGTTAACTGATATTTTTTGATATTTACAAACGCTTTCAACCCGTTCCTCACCTAATAAATTTTATCCTAGCAAAAACTTAGCGTAACATAGCATACTTTTAGCCACTCTCGCTATCTACACACCATGGAAAACATTAAACATCCTATTAACGACCGATTTAGAGGTTATTTACCGGTTATCGTTGATATTGAAACAGCAGGATTTGATGCCAAAAAGAATCCAGTGCTTGAAATTGCCGCTGTTATTGTTGAATATGATGAGCAAGAAAACTTAGTTGTCACTGAAGACTATAGTGCTAATATTATTCCTTTTGAGAATTCTATCCTAGACCCTGCTGCATTAAAATTTACAGGCATTGACCCTTACCACCCGTTTCGCATGTCAGTAACAGAAAAAGAAGCCTTAGCTAAATTATTTAAGCCAATTAAACTTGCTGTTAAGCGTAATAATTGCACGCGCGCTATTTTAGTCGGGCATAACCCTAATTTTGATATTAACTTTCTTAATGCAGCAATAGAACGTTCTAAAGTAAAACGCAGCCCTTTTCACCCCTTTAGCACTTTTGATACGGCAACGCTCGGCGGCCTAATGTATAAACAAACCGTTTTAGCCAAAATTGGCATGGCGGCTGATATGCCATGGGATAACGAGCAGGCACATTCTGCACTTTACGATGCCAAGCAAACGGCAGAAATTTTTTGTAAAATTGTCAATCGCTGGAAACACTTAGAAGCCTTAGATAATAATGCCACTGAGAATAGTTAAATAAACTTAAAACTAGGTAACTAATAAAATGAGTCCTTTTACTATTTTAATCGTTGAAGACGAAGATGCTATTCGTAATATGCTCGTTGTGATTTTACAGCAGCAAAATTTTAACATTTTAGAAGCCGCTAATGTCGCTGATGCTCGCGTAATTTTACAAGAGTCTTTGCCCGACCTTATTTTATTAGATTGGATGTTGCCTAACATCACTGGTGATGAGTGGACGCGACAATTAAAATCAGATCCTTCTTTTAGTGATTTACCGATTATTTTACTCACTGCAAAAGGCGAAGAAGCTGACAAAATACGTGGCCTAGACTTAGGTGCTGACGATTACGTAACCAAACCCTTCTCACCTAAAGAACTCGTCTCGCGAATAAAAGCGGTATTACGCCGCAGCGGTAAAATTCATGATTTAACACAGATTAAATTTCAAGATATTAGTCTCAACACCGAACAACACAGCGTTCAAATTGGAGATAAAGAAGTTGAAATCAGCCCCACCGAATTTCGTTTACTTAAATTCTTTCTGACCCACCCCAACAAAGTTTATACCCGCACCCAATTATTAGACCAAGTCTGGGGGCGTAGCACTTATATAGAGGAACGCACGGTTGATGTACACATACGCCGCCTAAGAAAAATCCTCGCCACCTATCAGCGTGAAAGCTGGCTACAAACCGTACGAGGCTTTGGCTACCGATTTACGGAGAAACAACTTTAATGCGTTTTTGGACAAAAGATATATTAGGCTTAAGTTGTGCGATTGCCTGTGCTTTATTTGCTCATTTTATTAGCGGACAATACCTTTTAGAATCTTTATTTTTTATCAGCATTATTTATAGCTTGATATTAGTGACTAAACTCACCCAATTAGAACGTTCTTTACGCACTGAACACAAGCGAATCATTGACCCTAAAAATACTGTTTGGGATGAAATTCAACAACATATTTTTTACGCCGACAAAGCCAATACCAAGCGTCAAAAAAAACTTATTCAGATTATTAAGAAATTCAGAAAATCTACCGATGCGCTACCTGATGCGGTGGTGGTTTTAGGAAAAAATAACCAAATCGACTGGTTCAATAACGCTGCACACTCTGTACTCGGCTTCAATAAGAAAGATAAAGGCCAATATATTTTTAACCTTATTCACACGCCCGCTTTTATTGATTTCATTCATGAAAAAAAATCCGATGCAGTACTCAATATCCCTTCACCAACACAAGCTGATATTACGCTAGAAATAAAAATTGCTGCTTACGGAAAAAATACCTATTTATTAGTCGCACATGATATCAGCTACCTAAAAAATATAGAGCGCATGCGTAAAAATTTTGTTGATAATATATCGCATGAACTACGTACCCCCTTAACCGTGTTAAAAGGTTATTTAGAGACGCTTGCTGAAATGGAAGAAGACCCGTCACCTATGCTGACACTTTCTCTGCAGCAAATGAAAAATCAATCTGACCGTATGCAGCACCTAACTGATGATTTGCTTTTATTAGCCAATCTGGAAACAGAAAAAAGCGAGCAAACTCACGTCAATGTCGCAGCCGTACTCGAACAAATTTACCAAGAAACTAGCATATTAAGAAAAGGTAGCAATCGTTTACAGCTTAATATTGAGTCTAATCAAGCTTTATTCGGTAATCAAAAAGAATTACACAGTGCTTTTTCTAATTTAATTATCAATGCACTAAAATATTCGCCTGAAGAGTCGAGCGTTAAAATCCATTGGCATAAAAATAATCACCTATTAATTTTAGATGTGATTGACCAAGGTGAAGGCATAGCTAAAGCTGATTTACCTAAAATTACGGAACGCTTTTATCGTGTCAATGTAAAACGCACCCAGGAAGAGCGCGGAACAGGGTTAGGGTTGTCGATAGTAAAACATGTATTAGCTCGCCACAATGCCCAACTGGTCATTAATAGCACTCTAGGAAAAGGTAGTACTTTTCGCTGTATTTTTAATACCACTACTCACGACTAAGGAATATACACTAAATAACTTGAGTACAATGGGGCGCAGAACTTTAGTCTGCCTTTTAAAAATGCAGGCTGAAGAGGCTGTGAAAGTATCCAGCCTAACTAAGGTATAATAATAGCACTACTAAACCTTGTTTTTCTCAATAAAATGTCCTTCCGTCGATATCAAAAAAGTTTAAATCGTCAGCAAGAAATGTTACTGCCTTCACGAGTTGAAGATTATGTCAGTGATAAAAATACGGTTAGAGCGATAGACGCTTATGTTGACACGCTTAACTTACAGTTACTCGAATATACGCATACTGAAGAAACCACAGCGGCAGGTCAGCCTGCGTATGCCCCAGCCGGGTTATTAAAGTTATATTTATACGGCTATATGCAAGGTATCCGTAGTAGTCGAAAACTAGAAAGAGAAGTCTATCGTAACCTAGAAGTCATATGGCTTATAGAAGGGCTACGGCCCAGTTATAAAACAATCGCTAATTTCCGCAAAAATAACAGTGGCGCACTAAAAGCGACTAACCGAGATTTTGTACTCTTATGTAAAGAGCTTGATTTATTAGGGGGAGAAAGCGTAGCAGTTGATGGTAGCTTTTTTAAAGCAGATGCCCGAAAAGAAAGCATTTATACCGAAGCAAGATTAAATAAAGAACTTAAGTCACTCGAAAAGAAAATTAGTGGCTACCAAGAACAACTTGAACAGCAAGATTCAATGGACGATAAAGCCGGTATTGGTAGCTTAATAGAAGACCCTAAGTTCATTGAAAAACTAGAAAAACTTAAAGCCCGCCAGGCAGAAAAGCAAGCCTTGAAAAAAGCACTGGAAGACAGTGGTGAAAAGCAGATTTCTACGGTTGACAAAGAGGCTCGGCTGCTTAAAAAAGGGGTCGAAACCATCGCGGGCTACAATGG
>CBDUDV010000018.1:0-55239 GCA_965366065.1 uncultured bacterium
ACCTCTATACGCTAAACCATCATAGACTTTACTATCCGCATTCGCTGCGATATTGAGAGTAGCTAAACTAATATCCAATTGATTATTTGTATAGCTGATTGCATAGTTATCACTACTTAACCCTTGTGGAGTAAGCACATAATTACCTGCATTAGTCGCGCCTTGACTAGACCCAGAATAAGTCAGTGTGCCTGATAATACATCAGGAGTTTCTCCTTCAACAAAACCTGCGTAGACCACGCCATTACCACCACTATAAGGTGAGCCATCATAAACTTTAGAGTCATCATTAGCAGTTATGATTAAAGTTGCAGGGGTGATACTCACTGGCGCATTAGTCACATCTAAAGTCGGCAATTGATAGTTGCTTGCAAGACCACTTCCATCAACAAGAGTGATGTTATCAATATATTTACCCGCAGTTGCAACATAGGCGTTATTGGCGGTAGCACCACTATAAGTCAGTGTTTCATTTCCAACGCCAGTAAGAACAGTGACAGCACTACTATTTAGTACGATAGTTCCATCATAAATTTTACTAGCCTCGAGACCAACTGTTCTTTCCGTGATGGTCGCAACTTTTGTTTTACTCGTTGCATCAAGAACATAATCACTAGCTACTGAACTTAAACTACCCGTAATCCCGCCAATACTTAATCCACCTACCGTGATTTGACTAGCATCGAGTACATTTTTGTCATCATAAAAAGCAGTACTGTGACTAAGCGTTGCGTCAGTGTCTCCAGTCACCAATCCAGCATAACTATAGGTAGGAGCAAAGCCAGCAGGTGCATCAGTTGTACCATCATATATTTTAGTTACGCTGGTATTAGTTATGGTAGGTGTTAAGGTTGCAGGAGTGATTGTTGCAGCAGTTTCAGAACTATTTTCAGTTAATACATAATCTGTTATTTCAGAACTATTACTTCCCGTAATCCCTGTTATAGCCATACCTGAAACACCCACTTTAGTGGCCGTTAATACATGCGCATCATCATAAGATTGTGTAGTATTACTAATTGCTGATGCAGTATCTCCACTCACAAATCCAGTAACAGTATATGTTGGAGTAAATCCAGCTGGGGTATCTGTTGTACCATCGTATACTTTAGTAACACCAGTATTGTTTAGTGTAGCTGTTAAACTTGCAGGAGTAATAGTAACTGGTGCATTTGCATGATTTAGCGTTGGTAAAATGTAGTTACTAGCAACACCACCATTTCCTCCATCAAGTAGAGTTATGTTGTTGATGAATTTATTAGCAGTTGCAACATGTGAATCATTTGCTGTTGCTCCACTGTAAGTTAATGTCTCTCCTCCAATATTCGTAAGAACAGTGACAGCACTACTATTTAGCACGGTAGTTCCATCATAAATTTTACTAGCCTCGAGACCAACTATTCTTTCCGTGATGGTCGCAACTTTTGTTTTACTCGTTGCATCAAGAATATAGTCACTTGCAACAGAATTTCTGCTACCCGTAATCCCGCCAATACTTAATCCACCTACCGTGATTTGACTAGCATCGAGTACATTTTTGTCATCATAAAAAGCAGTACTGTGACTAAGCGTTGCGTCAGTGTCCCCAGTCACCAATCCAGCATAACTATAGGTAGGAGCAAAGCCAGCAGGTGCATCAATTGTACCATCATATACTTTTGTTACGCTGGTATTAGTTATGGTAGGTGTTAAAGTTGCTTGAGTAATTGTTGCAGCAGTCTCAGAACTATTTGCAGTTAATACATAATCTGTTATTTGAGAACTATTACTTCCTGTAATCCCTGTTATAGCCATACCTGAAACACCTACTTTAGTGGCAGTTAATACATGCGCATCATCATAATATTGTGCAGTATTACTAATTGTTGTAGCAGTATCTCCACTCACAAATCCAGTAACAGTATATGTTGGTGTAAATCCAGCTGGGGTATCTGTTGTACCATCGTATACTTTAGTGACACCTGTATTATTTAGTGTAGCTGTTAAACTCGCTGGTGTAATTTCAACCGGAGCATTAGAAAAATTTAGCGTTGGTAAAATGTAGTTGCTCGCTAGTACTGCGCCGTTATTCTCTAGTGTTATTGAAAGGATTTGATTAAAAGCATTGTTAGAAACATGTTCTGAACCTGCTGCTGCATTACTATAGGTAAGTTCTTCGCCAGCAATATTTGTGTTGATTATTACTGCATTGGTTAAGTTAGTCGTACCATCATATATTTTACTAGCTGCGAGTGTAACTTCTTTTTGTCCAATTGATCCAACTTGCTCCAAGGTGCTTGTTGTTAAGGCATAATCACTTGCAAGTGAACTATTATCTCCAGTTATAGAATCAATTTGTAATCCTGAAACAGTTACTTTACTTGCAACTCCTACATCTTTAGAATCATAAATATACGATGTATGTGTTAAACCAGCATAAGTATCACCACTCACTAGTCCACTTCCAGCTTGTCCATTATAATTTATACCATCATAACTGTAGTTCAGTGCACTTGTACCATCAACTGAACCATCATAAGTTTTAGATACATTTACTGAGCCTATTACTGGAGTAAGATCCTTTCGAGTAATCGCAGCAGTTACCTCTTTAGAACTTGCATCAAGTGCATAATCACTTGCTTGTGAGCCTTTGTTACCAGTAATGCTACCAACAGCTAAACCACTTACAGTAATTTTACTAGCATTTACAACATGTGCATCATCATAAACAGAACCAGTATTTGTGATAGTTCCTACTGTATCGCCACTTACAAATCCAGTAATATCATAAGTAGGTGTAAATCCAGTTGGTGCAGCTGTTGTACCATCGTATACTTTGGTTACTCCTATATTATTAATAGTAGTAGTTAAAGTTTCAGGAGTAATATTCGCAGTTACATCTTTGCTTGTAGCATTAAGCACATAATCACTTCCTAAAGAACTATTACTTCCTGTAATACTATCAATAGATAAGCCAGAAACAGTGATTTTATTTGCACTTGCTACATGACTACTATTATAAACCATGGCGGTATTACTAAGTGCTGCATCTGTATCACCTGCTACAAATCCACTGTATGTATAAGTTGGGGTAAAACCCGTAGGTGAACTTGTTATACCATCATAAACTTTTGTAACTCCAGTATTACTTAGAGTTGGCGTCAAGGTTTTAGCACTGATTGTAACTGCTGCATTTGCCGTATTTAGTGTTGGTAAAGCATAGTTACTAGCAAGTCCACCATTGCTACCATTTCCTAAAGTAATGGCATCAATATATTTGCCAGTTGTTGATACATGTGAATCATTAGCTGTTGCTCCACTAAAAGTGAGTGTTTCAGTTCCAACACCTGTAGCAATAGCAACTTCACCAATAGTGAGTGCTGTATTTCCATCATAAGTTTTAGCGCCACTTAAAGAAACGGTTTTTTTACTGATAGTACCAGCACCTGCTTGAGAAAATGCATTGACATCATATCCACTTACTCTATAACCACTAGCAGTTCGAGCTGGTGCGGTGTAGCTTGCACTTAATGTTCTGCTTCCTGCATCTTTAGTATTATAAGTTGCTGAGAGTCGAGTTAGATTTGCTAAAGAATAAGTATCCCCATCAATATTTCCAAGTACTGTTCCACCGGAGAGTGAAGTAGCAGCATTAGTGTTTCCATCATACGTCTTACTAGCTGTCAATCCACTAATAGTTAATTTTGGATCACGACGATAATAATAATTTCGTGTGCCAGATACAGCACCTGCTATTGCCGTGTTATTTACATTGTAAGTTTTATATTTTGTGGCGCCTGTAGCACCTGCTATTTTTGAGTTTAAAGTACTTGTATTTGTGTTACCTGAGAAAATAGTAACAGTACCTGTATTTGAAGTTGTTATGGTATTTGTTAAAGTTACATCACCACCGGATTCTGTACCTGCTGCTGTATTGTATCCTGAGGCTAAAATAATTTTACTGTTAGCTCCTGACAAATTGATAGAATTATTTATATTAAGAGCACCACCTATTTGTGCAGTAAAATCACCCGTACCAGTCATTCCAGAAGAACCAATAGTTGAGCTAGTATCTACAGAATTCGAACGATTTATAAATACATGTCCATTATTTGTTATACCACCAAAACCTGCCGCAATTCCTGCAGTACCTGTAGTACCACCATTCCCTATTTGTAAAGTACCTGCTGTTATTAAAGCAGTATCATATGCATTAGCATTAGAAGTTAAGACTAAAGTTCCGGCACCTGTTTTCTCAATACCTACACCTTCAGAACCTACATTATATTTACTAATCGCTCCAGTAAGTGTTAACTGTGCATTATTAGAAACATCAATAATATTGTTACGTCCAGTTGTCGCATTAAGCTTTACTGTACCAGACAATGAACTAGTTCCAGTACTCGCACGTAATAAAGAGTTATTATCTAGATAAAGAACATTCAACGATACATTCACATTTTGTAAATCAAGAGTTGCATTAGCCTTTATTTGACCTATATTTGCACTACTTCCTAATGAGCTATTGCCAGTAGCGATAAGTGTTCCATTATCTACGCTAAAATAACCTGAAAAACTATTATTTCCAGATAGTGTAAGTGTGGATGAACCTTGTTTATTTAAGTTTCCGCTTCCACTGATAGTATTAGCGATGCTTACAGTTCCGCTACGGTTAAATATTAAATCACTTCCATTGTTGAGTGTCACATTACCAGTACCAAGCGTTCCGCTCGTACTTCCTGCACCGATTTGTAAATCTCCACCATTTATAGTTGTTGTTCCAGTATAGGTATTGTTTCCAGAAAGAGTAAATTTACCACTACCATTTTTCACTAAACTTCCAGAAGTACCAGAGATCACACCACTTAAAGTTGTACTGCTATTATTTCCTCCAGTTGTAAGTGTACCGCTACCAAGATTTACATTTCCTTCCCCTGCAAGTGAGCCAATAGTATCGCTATAATTATTGAGGTTAAAAGTAGTTCCCAAAGCTAGTGATACAGCTGAAGCATCTGGAATCACATTACTCGCACCTAAATTTAGCGGTCCTGCACTTATAGTAGTCGCACCACCATAAGTGTTTGCACCAGAGAGCAGTAGTGAACCACTACCTATTTTAGTAAAGCCATAAGGACCTGCACCATCATCAATAACGCCCGAGAGTGCCAACTGTGTACCACCAACACTAATAGTGCTATTTGCACCTAAAGTAAGTGCTCCTGACATACTAATTGAGCCACTTGGCACACTTAGCGTACCACCATTTAAAGTAACAGGTTCAGCACCTACATTGGCTCTAACATCCAGAGTTGCACCAGATGCAACGATAGTTCCTTTTGCTGAAGCTCCTAATGCAGATGCATGACTCGCAATCAATGTCCCCGCATTTGCAATTATTTCACCTATAAATGAAGAGTTGTTTCCAGAGAGAGTAAAGGTACCAGTACCATTTTTGACTAGATTTGAAGATATTAAAGTTGATGACATTGACCCACTAAATGCTTCACCATTTGGAGAAGATAAAGTAAGTGAATTAATACCCGTGACATTACCAGCACCACTAAGGGTTCCAATGGTATAACTCGTAGATTGTATTTCCCATGTTGCACCAGCAGCTAAATATACATCGGGAATAGAACCAAATAAAATTGCACCACCTGAAACATTATCATGCTGAAATGCTCCATTATTAATTGTTAAACCATCGTAAGTGTGTGTCGCACCTCCATAAACTTCTAAAGTACCTGAACCTTCTTTAATGAGGGTTCCGGTCCCTAGATTAACATTGTGTATAAATCCACCACTACTTGTATTAGGGCTTAGGGTTAAGTTATTATTGTTACCATTAAAATTAGCGGTAGACCCACCGTAAAATGCCCCTGCAGTTACAAGTGCTAATGAATCGTAAAATGTAATAGCACCTCCAATAGATATGCCACCAAATTGTGCACTAGCACTTGATGTAGAACCAATGGTTATTTTATTAAAACCATTTACAAAGTTAGTAGTAAGATAACTAGATGGGATATCCAACCCTATAGAATAACTACCTATCCCAATATTACGACTTGAAGTGGTAGGCTTAATCGTTAGTTGCGCTTGACTAGCTCCATTACTTGAAATACGAGTCGTAGAATCCATCCCTAGCTGGTCTGTAGCAATTGTAATATGTCCACTTGCATTATAAATACTAGAAGTATCAACCATAGAAAGACCTACAGCTGAGCTCGCATAACCCGTAATATTAATAGCACCTGAGGTACTAGAAATTCTAGCATTATTCTCAAGAGAAACACCTCTATCATTGCTGGTATTCCCCAAGCCCGTACCAGTGATATTAATAGTGCCGTTTTCTGCTTGTACTACAGCACTGTTTCTTAAAAGTATACCGTAGGTCCAGTCGGCACCACCTGAACCAGCAGAACCATTTAGCGTAATTGAACCACTGCCACTTGTGGAGATGGTACTAGAGATCGCCATAGCTTGAGGAGCAGCACCCCAAGATGTTGTACCACGCATTATGATATTCCCACCATTAGCAACAATATTCGAACTTTGTCCCGTATATATTCCATGAGCTACACTTAATCCATCAGCATAACCTGTTGAGAGATTTGAACCTCCTCCCAAAGTAATATCACCGCCATTACTTAATAAATTTACACTATCACCTAACTCTATACGTCCACCAAGGTTACTTAAGTTAGACCATAAAACAATATTAAGCTCTCCAGATGTAGATTTAATACTACTTCCCCTACCCATAAATATGGTATTGGGCGTTTTTAAGATTAGCGTTGCATTACCGCCACTTGTTTTTGAAATACTGACATTATCGTAAAATGCTATGTCACCACCAGTTACTAAATTAGTAACACTCGTTCCATTATTTAAAGAACTTGCAATTATATCCGCATTAGTTTGATCAATCACGTTATATGCCGTATTCGGGTCGATCAACCACAAACCGCCATTACCATTTACTGAACTGGCATTAATAGTGGCATTGGCATAATTAATTTTATAACCCGATGTTTCTATATTTCCACCATCACCACTTTGTAATCCTGCTTTGGCAAGGATAGTTCCATCTACAGTAGTAACAGAATCTGGGTTAGTGATATCAGACCAAGCAACAACTGTCCCGCCATCGCCATTTTCCGTAGCAGAAGCATCTAAAAGCGCACCACTTTCAATGCTTGTCGTAATTGCTTGTTTAACGCTAAGATCGCTATTTTGCCAGCTACCACCCACTTCAATTTTACCGCCCCCTGTGGAACCCCTTGCTAATAACTGGGTAGTGCCTTTTACTAAAATATCTTTAGCTGTAATGGTAATATCGCCACCTGCTCCATTTTGGTTGGAGACATCGATTACGCCCGAGACAGTGCTTGTACCATTTTCACCGCTATCTAATATTATTTTGCCATTACGCGATACGATGCCGGTGGCTTCAATATTCCCCGTACTGTTAATTACGCCGCCTTGCAAGGTATTAATGGATTGTACAGACAGTATAATTAAGCCGCCTTGCGCGCGTACCGCATTGCCATTTTCAACAAGAGTATCAATAGTGGCTGGCTCAACTTGTAGATTGGTTAAGCTGCCGTTGCTGTCAATTTGTAGCTGATAACTTTCACCTGCCGCGAGTGCGACAGTGCCTAAATCAGCAATAATCACGCCTTGATTGCGCACTTCGGGGGCTAGTAAGGCAATATAGCCTTCGAGGTCTGCGTTTAGATCGCCTTCGTTAATAATACTGCCTTCGGCTCCATTACGGTTAAAGGTGTAATTACCCGCCATAAAATCATCATTACTAATGTTATGCGTGGTAGCCACTAAGCCACCGACATTAACACTGGCACCTGGGGCAAAGTAAGCGCCACTAGGGTTAGTTAAGAAGACTTGGCCATTGGCGTTGATTTTGCCGAATATTTGGCTGGCATTACCGCTTTGAACGCGGTTAAGCGTAACGCTATTGGCTGAAGGTTGCTTAAAGTTTACCGTGGCATTGGCACCGACGCTGAAGGTGTTCCAGTTAACCGCCGATTTATTTGTTGTCTGGTTAATGTTCATAACAGAACCAGACTGGTTAATGCTGGCTTGCCCTGCGACTACATTACCGCCTGTCGGTAGTTCGGTAACGGGAGGTGCTGCCCAAGCGGTACTTGATAGAATAAGTAAAGATGTTGCTGCGCAGCTTGATAGTGTTCCAGATGCACGTTTACCGCGTGTTTTTGTGTTTTCTGCGACGGCTATCCAAGTATTTTTGGCTTCATTCCAAATAAGGTTGTATATTTTATTCATGATTATCTTCCTATCACTTTTTCTTTAGAATGCCATTGAGGCTTGTAGCCAATACCGGTTATGGTTAAGCGTGCCATCTAGATCTGTGCCGTTAAGAATTTGAAAAGGGTTACTGCCCAAACGATGTGCCCATGTAAAGTTTAGGTTTAGGCCAAAATTTGATTGCCATCCCAGTGATATTCCAGCACCTTGAAGTGAGATATCATTAAGTGGTGCATTATTAGCTTTGTCATGATTAACGGTGACATGTCCCCAATCATAAAATCCAGTTAGATTAAAGTTGTACGGCAAGCGATTACGTAGTTCGATATTGATTAATTGCCCATCATCTCCTCCCGCTTCATTAACGGGGTAAGCACGAACCGCATATGCGCCACCTAAGTACATTTTTTCAGAGGAATCTAGGTTACCAGCGCTTTGCTGCCCAGACAGGCTTCCATATAAAGAGATGTAGTCTGTAATGGCTTGTTGCCGACTAATATAGTATGTAAATTTAGTAAAACTACCTTCCAACTCGGAATTCTCTGAGAGATTAATCTCGCCTAGCTGAACTTCCCCCAAGACAAGGTTTAACCCAGCTGAATTAGCCCCTCCGCCTATAAAAGAATCATAAATATTCCCACTAAATCCCATACTAAAACTTGTAATACCATAGGCAGTGGTAGTGCTTGCATTAGCTTCATTATCAAATTGTTTGTGATCTATATCGAGATTAAGATAGAGGTTTTTAGTTCGAGACCGAATAATGGGGTATTTGGCATCCAAGCCTAACGTGAAAGATGATCCGTTAGCATCTAACTCTTTAAAAGCCGCTTGTACTAAATCGTAATGCAAATAAGAAAAGCTCGTCCCGATTCGCCAGCCATCATTTGCAACAGGGATTGAGTAGGCCAATCTTATATAGTCGTTACCTTTTGAGTGGGTATAGTTAACGGTTCCTTGATCACCTAGTTTAAAGGGGCTATTGAAATATAGATTGCCGACTAATTGCTCATAGCCAGTGGAACGCGCGCCAAAATTATTAAAACCCAAATTTCCTGCAACAAACGGTTCTGCTGCTGTTTCTATGCTAATGTTAGTTTCATTTTCACCACTACCTTTTTTAAGGCTTCCGGTCAGCGTTACTCCCGGCAAATCATCCATCAGTAATAACGCTCTATCAAGTTCTTGAATGTTAAGCGTTTCGCCAATCGTTTGTGATTCGGCAATCATATCAAGTAACTTCTGCTCGCCTACCCGTACAGAGTCCCCCCCTTTAATTTCAGCTCCACCAAAGATGGCTTCAATAATCTGAATACTAACTATCCCTTCGGTGATATCTTGCTTAGGTAAGTAAGCGCGTACAATCCAGCCTGACTCCCGATAGTGTTCGGCAATTTTATTTGCAGTTTGTTGAAGCTCAGAAAAACTAATAGGACGATCAATATAATCAACTAAGACTAGGTTCAGCTGTGTACTGTCGATCAGTTTATTACCTATAAATTTGAAGGATTTAACAGTAATGGTTTCCCCTTTTTGTGATGGCTTAGCTTGTTCGGTCTTTGGAATAAGCGGCTTTTTCACTTTAGGTAGTTGAGTTTTTTGCTGTTGCTGCTCCATCTGCTGAAGCAGTTGCCCCGCTTTATTAGCATAGAGATTACTGCTCATTAAGCTAATGGCTAAACAGGTAATTTTGAATGCTATTTTATGTATTGCTATATTTTTCTTCATACGTTACTTATGCGCTCACTACCCTGAGTAATGGCAATCCTCTGCTTTAGATTAGGGTTTCACTGTATCAAAGGACATACGCTAGAAAACTCACAAAAGCTTGCATTGCGACTACCCAGAAAGGGGAAGAAACTTATTTGAGGATGTAACTTTATTAAATATAAGTATTTTTAGTGAAATATTAGGAAAATACGTTTTATCGTGGACATAAAACAAAGTGAAATAATGTGAAGCAGTTCGCATCGAACTACTAATACTGCAACTAAAACCGGTAGAGATACCTAACGATTAAATTAACATTGCCCCTTAAAATAGGACTATCGCTCATTTGTGTATTGTAGCGAAACGATTAAGTTTGAAGTGTAACTAAAACCCAATACTCCCCCCAACATAAAATGAACGACGTGGATAATCAAACCCATAAATCTCAATCGATTTATCTTCCGTTAGGTTGTCAGCACGAAAATGAATTTCACTGTTTTCATTAAATTGATAGCTTAGCGCTGAATTCAATTTAATAACAGAACCTGTCCACAGTATATTGCTACTGTCGTGCCAAAAACCCGTGTGACTATTAAGTTCAATATACCAGCTAAGTCCGCTAGTAATTTGCCAAAGACTTGTTAAGTTAATTCGATGTTTAGGGCGTACAGCTACTACTGACTGGGTTTGGCTATTTTTTGCATCCATATAGGTGTAGTTCAGGTTAGTTTGCCAATATTCATTCCATTTTTGTTGTATGGCTAATTCGACGCCGAGGGTTTTAACCTCTGTAACATTGTTAGCTTTTGTCGCACCTGTATTTGGGTTGAGTGCTAAGACGACTAAATCATGCGTGTTATGTAGGTAGGTACTCATTGATATTTGTAAGCTATCTACATAGTGCCAGCGTATGCCTATTTCGCCGCCTGAATTATGCTCTGCTTTTAATTCTGTATTTCCATAAATGGGATGTAAGCGTTCATTAACTCCAGGCGCTCTAAATTTTTTCCCATAATTTGTCCAAGCTGTAAATGCGGGTAAAAACTGCCATTCAGCACCGAGACTGTAGAGGCTATGGCTACCATAAACGGTGTTAGTGTCTTGTTGGAAAGATGCGTTAATTTTCCAATGATTACTGCCCAGTGACATGCCAATATTAGGGCTGATTAGCGTGTGCTTTTCGTGCGCATTATTCTGGCTAGTTTCTGCGTCTTGATGTTGTGTGGAAACACCCCATTGCACACCTATATTCATTTTATTATTTAACGAAAATTGGTGATGATTCTGCCAGTCCGCTAATATTAATTGGCTGGTCAGGTTCATTGAAAAAGGACCTATTGGTACAATTGGACGAAACGTACCCACTTCACCGTTTTGTTTATCTTTTGTATATCCTAGTTGTAAGCTACTTTGCCAATTCTCTAATAAATCTAATTCAGCTTTCAATTGTGTAATAAACACTTCGTCGGTAAACCAGCCATTGGGATCATCCAGCCATGCGGCTGTATATTCTGGTGTTAAGCCGGGGCCATCACTGTCTTCATTGACATTGATATAGTAAAACGAGGCATCAATTTGACCGCCGCTAAATTCTTTATTACCCCGCAATAACACACGACTCATTCTATAGTTGTCGTTATCTGCATCAGGGCTGTAAGTCGATGACTGGGAATCTCCCTCAAATACTTGAGTATGCCCCCCGACCAAAGAAATATTATCTTCTTCTCCTAAACCCGTGGAAAAGCTCGTGTTAAGTGTTTTATTACTTCCTGTTTCTAGCCGAAGAGTGCTAACATCATTACGAATTTGTCGGCTATGGAGGTTAATGCTTCCCCCTAATGTACGACTGCTAGTCATCGCCTGATCAAAACCACGATTGATTTGAACACTTTCAACCACATCAATAGGAAAGTGGCGTAAGGAATAAAAACCCGCTAAATTGGCAAATAACGGCACACCATCAAAAGTTACGAGGCCTTGCCCTCCACTAGCACCCCGCACTGTAAGGCTGGTTGTACCTGATGATTTACTTTGCGTTACGTTAACGCTTGGTGAGCCGTAAAGTGGTGCAACAATATCGGTGGCTTTACTGGCTTTCAACTGTTTTTGATCCAGCAGGGTTTGATTGGTAATTGTGCTAATTTTTTTAGCCGAACGGGGGTTAACGACAACCGTGGGCAAATCAATAGGAACCGCTGCGTTAACGATACTGAAAGTATTCAGTATCGTTAACGCAAATAAAAGCAGCGGCTTCTTTTTCTGAAAAACAAGCATATATATTTTCTCAAAGTCGTCAGTTAGTTATTATCGACACTAAGCAACTGGTAAATAATTAGGGTATTATAGATTCAAATGAAAATAATTCGACCTTACTTAATTTTTACCTTAGCTACTCTACTGCTAATTTTCTACTGGTCATCACTCCCCGAAAAAATTAATAGCGCTACTTTTAGCCCTAGCATAAACCTTGGTAATAGTTCTGCCATCACACTTGATAATGGACAACTGCAATTTTATCAAGATAAAACTCAAAATCTAAGCTTCAAACAAATACAATCTGAAAAACTGCAAAATGCCTTTCAGCCACTTAAAGGCAACCTGGGCTTAGGTTATATTCCTGACAACGTTTGGTTAAAATTTAGTATCGAAAGGCAAGAAGCTGATCAACCTATCTGGTGGCTAGAGGTCTTGCCCGCCTATCTCGATGATATTCGTTTATTTCATATTGATCCCGCAGGGAAGCTAACTCAGAAGAAATCGGGTGATTTTCTCCTAATGTCACAGAAGCAAGAAAATTATCGCGGTACGATTTTTAAGCTAGACTTACTCGCAGGGCAGCATCAGTTTTATATTCGCTTGAAAAGCTCCAGCACAATATCAGCTATTGTTAAATTGTGGCAACCCGATCAATTCAACCAATACACAAGAAGTAGCTATTTTGTCTTTGGCTTATATTTTAGCCTTATATTGACTGTATTTTTATTTACTAGCGTTAATTGGCTAATAATACGTCAGTCTATTTTTTTCTACTATGCGCTGTATTTACTGCTTAATGCAACTCAGTGGTTAGCTATTAATGGGTTTGTCAGTGAATTTATTTTTCCTGAGCAACCATTATACGCAAACCTTACTTTAGGCTTGTCACTCGCTTTAGCTGCAGCCTTTGCTTATCTGTTTTATACAAAAATTTATGAATTAAAACGCTATCACCCAGCTACCTATCTCTTGTTTATGCTGGGAGCTGTGGTTGGCATCATAACGGCTATTTCAGTGCCTTTTGGCCACTATCAAAAATTTACACCAATACTATTGCTATGGGCAATAATGACTACTCTGATTACACCCTGGATTTTAGTGCGATTATGGCAAAAAGAAAATCTGTCGCAGCGACTCATTGTTATCGCTTTTGGTGTATTTTCGATTTTACTTAGTATCAATATCCTATCCACGTTATCAATCATCCCTTTTAATGAATTAACAATCTATCTCGGCATGCTCAGTAACTTGTGCCATATATTGATATTGCATTTTGCACTGATACTTCAGATGCAAGAGAAAGAACAAAAATACGAACAAGCCAAAATTGATACTGGAATAGCGCAAGAAACTATCCGACGAGAAAAGCAATTAAGTGCAGAGCAAGGTCAGTTCCTGGAAATGATGACGCATGAAATACGTACGCCCATTGCTGTTATTGATGCGGCAAATGAATCATTAAAAATATTGGTTGCGCAAAAGAAACCCAATGAAGAGCAAACACAGCGTCGTTTTCATCGAATCAGTAACGCTGTGAAAAAACTAAATACTGTATTGGAGATGGCATTAATCAATTCAAAGCATGAATCCTGGCCATTTGAACTGCAACCGGAAGACTTAATCGGTATAAGCAAAGAAGCTATTGAGTTATTAGGGCTACAAGCTGAGAATACTATTCGTATCGAGAAGGTAGATGATAAAGAAATAGTGGTTAAAGCAGATAGGCGTATGTTACGAATCGCTATGCTGAATATTATTGATAATGCGGTAAAGTATTCCCCGTTAAAATCAACTATTTTACTCAAGATATACCCTGAAGCCTATCAAGGGAATAACGGTATTTGCTGGCTCGTTAATGATCTGGGGGCTGGAATCCCCGATATTATGATAGATAAAATATTTAATAAATATCAGCGTGGCGATGATTCATCGAATCGAGATGGATTGGGCTTAGGGCTTTATTTGTTTAAAAATGTGATTGAACAGCATCAGGGGCATATTAAGGTTAAAAACCTACCCGATAAGGGAGCTCAAATCGGCTTCTGGCTCCCTTTATAATCTACCCCAATCAACTGAAACCATTATGTTAAATAATAAAAAACGGATTATTCTTGTTGAAGATAATGTCGACCTATGTGACGATCTAAGCTTTCAACTTGAGCAAAAAGGCTATCACGTTGATGCTGTTGGGGATGCGATCGCCTTAGACAAAAAGGTGGCGAATCAAGATTACACTATTGCTATCTTAGATATTGGTTTGCCTGGTGAAGATGGTCTCTCAATTGCTAAGCGGCTTAGAAAGCAGCAGCCAAAACTCGGTATTATTATGCTCACTGCCCGAGGTGAAATAGATACAAAACTCCATGGATTTAAGAATGGTGCCGATGTTTATTTAGTTAAACCGGTTGATTGGCGTGAGTTAGATGCGGTGATTGAATCGTTGCATCGCAGGATTCAGCCTACTGAGGAGGAGGAAGAATCAACATGGAAACTTATTGAGGCTGCGACCATTTTAATGACACCCTCGGGCGAGAGTATTAGTTTAACGGGGATGGAAAGCCTAATTCTTACATTACTGGCCAAGAATGCAGGTATTGCTATCACCAAAGCTAAGCTTATTAAACAGGTTACTGGTCGCAGAGAGCTTAGTTTTGATCCACGTCGCCTTGAAGTTTGTATGAGTCGATTACGCCAAAAAATACTTAACACCGATTCTAGCCATAGCAATAATGATAACAATATTCCCTTCAAATCTGTACGCGGTGTTGGCTATATATTTACTCAAGCTATTTTGATCTTGGGCTAAGGAATATATGCTTTGGAGTAATCGGTTTATCAGGGCCTAAATCGCGCTAATGAAACCTCATTTTCTGACGTTGCGGAGTAAATATCATAACTATTTTGTCGCTTATTTTTTAACATCAATAAAGCGTACACATCATCACTTGGGTAATGAATAACGCCTTCTATCTGCCAATATTTTGTATCCCAAAGTCGTATAGTTTTATCGACTGAAGCAGAAATAAGATAACGATTATCACTACTAAAAGCGAGTGACAGTATTGCGCCTGTATGTAACCTCAATACCCCTCTTAATTTGCCACTGGGGTAGCGATATATTCTAATCCACTTCGCTTCTTGTTCTGTTGCACCTGAAAAATCTTCTATATAACCACCGATAGCTAAATATCGCTTATCTTTACTAAGTGCACTTGCATAAACTTTGCCTAAATTATCACCTATATCACCAACAATCTTTCCTTTTGATTTATCAATGCGCGTGCCTAAAATATTAATGGGCTTACCCTCATTAATACTAATTAGGTTATTCCCTTCATCAATAGCAATATCTGAAATTACTCTTAACTGACTTTGAGCGACTAATTTTTTGCGTATTGCATCCGCCTGTTCAGGTATTTTTATTTTTTCTAGCTGAATTGCCTGCTGCACTTCAACCTGATCTTGGCTATTTGGCATAACTGCTTTGGCGATTGACACTTCGCTTTGATTAACTGCACACCCAGACAACAGAGGCAAAGCAACAATATATACCAATGAAGCCCAACTAATTTTATAATCCTGTTTTTTAAATGTATTCATTTATCACCTGTATTTCAATAATATTTGGATGCTATTAAGCTATATAGACTAGATTGCTATTTAAATAATTTGCCCGGAAAAATGCGTTAAAAACTCGGCTGTTTTAGCTTCTGGCATTTTCACAATACACTGAATTTGTCCTGCAAATTCTTTCTCTACAATCGTGCCAGAAAATTTAGCGAGTTGATATTCGAACATTTGAAACTGATTGTAATCTAAGACAAACTTGATTTGCGCATATTGTATATACTCACTCAATTCCGCTGTTTCTATTACCTGTTTAGCCGTATTGCCATACGCACGTGTTAAGCCCCCTGCGCCTAATTTAATTCCACCAAAATAACGCACCACAACCACTAAAACATTAATCAAGTCATTACCTTCTAAATGATTAAATACCGGTTTACCTGCGGTTCCCGATGGCTCACCCGCATCATAAAATCGACAGACTATGCCTTTTTCTGTTTTCATCTTGTACGCAAATACGATATGATTCGCCGCTTGGTGCTGATTTCGTAAGCTCTCTAAATAGCTCTGTACCTCAGTTTCACTAAAACAGGGGTAAAGAAAGCCTATAAATCGAGACTTTTTAACCTGCTCTTCAATTTCATTGATTTTATTAACACTTAGCATAGGTATCATATTTTTGCTGCGCACTGGTAATATTCAATCTTTTTCTCTCTTAATAAATCATTTTATGGCCAATTTTAATACCCACCTTTTTGTTGCAGCAAGCGCCAGTGGCGTCGTAGCTTTAACCGCATCTAACAAAGAGTTTTTTGATTTATTAGACATGCCATGGTTTATTTTTTTAGGTACGATGGGAGGGTTACTCCCAGATATTGATTCTGATAGTTCCAAACCTTTACATCTATTGTTTAATTCTTTGGCTATCTTTATCGCCATTCTTGTCATATTAGCCTATAAAGATAGCTATTTGATGCAGCATGTCTTTATTATTGCAGTGCTGGCTTTTTTATTTGTACGCGTTCCCATACTTGCTATTTTCAAAGTGCTGACCGTTCATCGCGGAACATTTCACTCACTGTTTGCCGTTGCTTTCTTTGGCTTATTAACCGTCTGTATTAATTTTTATGCCTTTAATAATAACAGCCAATTTTCATGGCTAAGTGGGCTATTTATCAGCTTTGGTTTTATCGTACACTTATTATTAGATGAACTCTACAGCGTAAATTTAGCAGGCGTGACACTAAAGAGATCTTTTGGCACAGCATTCAAATTATTTAGCTGGCGCTATAAACTCGAGTCTTTTTATATGCTATCGGCAACAACCGCACTTTTTATGCTGAGCCCTGCTTATCCTTATCAAATTAAAAACTGGCTTTAAGAATAATAAACTTCGCATCAGAAGCAACTAATTCCACTTTAGAAAAGTATTTCTTTAAGCTCACTTGGTAACCCAAGTGTCGATTACCAATCACCCATAACTCGCCACCTGCACGCAATACTTGCCTTGCTTGTTTAAACATACGCATAGCAATATGACTGCCTATGGTGGTTTGTTGATGAAACGGTGGATTACATAAAATTAAATCCATCGAATTCTCGGTAAAATTGCTTAATGCATCACCTGCCTGAAAGGTAGCGACTTTTTTTGATTTAAGTTGCTTAAAGTTCAACTCTGCAGACGCCACTGCCATAAAGGATTCATCAACAAAATGCAGGCTTGCTTGCGGATTTTTTTCAGCAAAGATTAAACCTACCAGCCCATTACCACAACCTAAATCAACCACTTGTTGATATTTCTCATTCTGAGGTAATTTGCTCAAGAAAAATCGCGTCCCTATATCTAAACTTTGCCGTGAAAATACATTGGCATGATTCGCGATTTGGTAAGGCGTATTTTCTAATGCAAAATAGCTTGGGTAATCATTTGATACCCGCTTAGTTAAATCAGGCTTAGCATAGATTAAGCGCGCTTTTTTTACGGCTTTAGACGGCACTGTTTCGCCGACCACTTTATCAATGGTTTTCCAAATAGACGCAGGCATATTTTTTACCATACCCGCTGTTATCAGCTGCGTATTTTCAGTCATTACCGATTGTAAGCGCGACAAACTATCTTCTAAATACGCGATGGTTTTAGGTGCTTTTATTAGAATAAAATCAAATGGCCCTTCAGGCAACTCTAGGCTTGTTAAAAGCTTTACTTGCTCTGGCTGTATTTGATTTAATTTTAGATTTTCTAGTGTGGAGATTTGTGAAAGATAGGAATCCGATAGTACAACAGGATTAAAGGCATGCAGTGCAACTGCCAAAGCACCAAAACTATCATTCAAAATTAAAACTCGCGGAGACTCAATCTCAGCGAGTTTATCGCTAACATCATTTAATAAATATTCATCCGCCGCATCCCAGGCCTGTAATTTCTCACCGACTTCGATAGGAAAACGCTGAAGTTTAAAACTACCTAAGGCAACTTGCATTTCTGTTTTCATAATTAATCTACTTAAGAGCTACACGATAACATCGAACAACCCGCTTTGGTTTGCGCCCAGTCAGGCCTTTTTTCAGCCCATTGCTCATGCTCGGGCTGTTCATCATAAGGGTGTAATAAAAGCGCCTGTAATGTATGCACCAAGCTATTATCACCTTGCTCTGCTTTATCAATCGCTAATTGCGCCATGTAATTACGTAACACATACTTAGGGTTCACGGTATTCATCGCTGTTTTACGCTGTGCATCAGACCTATCATCTAATTGAATGCGTGCAATATAACGATGCAACCACACAAGCGTTTTTTGCCTAAGCTCTCCGTGTAATGCATCAGGCTGATAATACGCATTTTCTAATGTTGCGATTAACTGATCATCCGTTATATCTTTTTCACTAAGCACATTCGCTAATAGGCGATAAAAAATCGTCATATCTGTTTCTGTTAGCCTAAATAACGCCAATAAATCATCAATTAAAGCTTGATCTTCTTGTCCTGTAAACTCAACGAAACCTAACTTATAAGCCATCATATCTTGATAGCCTGTGACAAACTGTTTGCTGTATAAACTTAAGGCTTCTTGCAATGGTTCAGCCTGCTCAATTAAAGGATAGATAGCATTCGCTAATCGATTGAGATTCCACCCGGCTATTTCCGGCTGATTACCAAAGCGATAACGTCGTTGCCCGCTATCGGTGGTATTCGGCGTCCAATCTGGGTCAAAATTTTCCAGCCAACCATAAGGGCCGTAATCAATGGTTAAGCCTAAAATAGACATATTATCGGTATTCATGACTCCATGTACAAAACCGACACGTTGCCAGTGCACTATCATGTCAGCTGTTTTACTACACACTTCAGCAAACCATTGCTTATAAACCTCCACAGACGGTTCACCTAAATGCGGAGAATCAACACGAATGGTGTAATCCAGTAAGGACTTTAATTGCTCAGTATCATTTCTTGCTGCATGAATTTCAAAGCTACCAAAGCGTAAAAAACTGGGCGCAACACGACAAACCACCGCCCCCATTTCTGCCTTAGCATTGCCGTCATAAAACATATCACGCACCACCTCTTCACCAGTAGTGACTAAGCTGAGTGCACGCGTAGTCGGTACCCCTAAAGCAAACATCGCTTCACTACATAAAAACTCGCGCACAGATGAGCGTAATACAGCTAAGCCATCCGCCGAACGTGAATAAGGTGTCGCACCCGCCCCTTTAAGTTGTAATGCCCAGCGTTGATCCTGTTGATTGACAATTTCGCCTAAATTAATCGCACGCCCGTCACCTAGCTGTCCCGCCCAATTTCCGAACTGATGCCCGCCATAACACATCGCATAAGGCTGCATGCCTTCCGCTAATTGATTACCTGCAAAAACCTGAGTAAAAAAATCATTCTGACATTCAGTTTCAGTTATTCCCAGTGTTGCTGCAATATCAGCAGAATAAGCAACTAACTTAGGCGCGGCTACTACGGTCGGTGTGGTTAATGAATAACAGGCATGCGCTACTTGGCGGCGATAATTAGTGGTTTCTTTATCACCCGCCAGTAAGCTTATAAATTGGTTATCAAAGCTTAGGTGCTTAAATTGAGTTGTCATAAAATTCCTCAGCTACTTAAGCTAATTTTTCAATGTAATCGATAATAAATTGAATACTACGCTGACCGTTGTATTCATTAATATCTAATTTATACGCAATATTGACTTGCCTCAATCCTAACCAATATTCCGGCCGTTCCATAAAAAAAGCGATGGCATCAACCAATAAGTCACTACCGGCTTTGCGTAAGACTAATTTAAGATGCTGCTGCCCTACGATACGCGCCTGAACCACATCAAATACACCATGAAACAAAGGTTCAGGAAATTCTTGTCCCCAAGGCCCCGCTGCTTTTAGATGCTCACAAAATCCCAAGGTCATATTGGCTTCAGTTAACTCGCCATCACTATGCACTTTTTCATCTAAATCTAGCTCTTTTAAACGATGTGCAACGGCTTTATCAAAGGCTAATAAAAAAACCGGATAATCATGTAGCTGTATGCTTAAGCCTGCAGCCATCGCATGGCCACCAAACTTCTTTAACACTTGCGGATGTGCAACGGCAATATCACTGAGTACATCACGTATATGCACCCCCGGAATGGAGCGCGCAGAGCCTTTAATCTCGCCATTATCCGCATTTGCAAATGCAATCACCGGTCGATTCAACTTATCTTTAATGCGCGATGCTAAAATACCAATCACACCCTGGTGCCAGCCTTTGTCATAAATACAAACGCCTGCTTTTAAATACTGTTGATTTAAGCCATCCATTTCTTTTAACAAAGCCATCGCATCTTGCTTCATTTGCCCTTCAATCTCACGGCGATCACTATTCAGCTCATCCAGCTGTTGCGCTAATTGTTTAGCAAAGACTCTATCGGAAGTGGCTAAACACTGAATTCCCAAACGCATATCATCCAAACGCCCTGCTGCATTTAATCGTGGCCCGATAGCAAAACCTAAATCCGATGAACTGAGTGACGATAAATTGCGCCCTGCAATTTCCACTAAAGCCTGTATGCCCACATGACCCTTTCCTGAACGCATGCGTAATAAACCTTGGTGTACTAAAATTCGATTCACTTGATCTAAGGGCACCACATCAGCCACCGTCCCTAAAGCGACTAAATCTAATAATTGCGCTAAATTAGGCTCCGGTATTTGCCGCGTTAAAAACCAGCCTTGCTCACGTAAACGACTACGTAACGCCATTAAAATGTAAAACATAACGCCGACACCCGCTAAGGCACGACTAGGAAAATCATCGCCCATTAAATTAGGGTTAACAATCGCATCAGCATCGGGTAATTGCTCGCCAGGCAAATGATGATCGGTGACTAAAACCTGAATACCCGCCGCTTTAGCAGCAGCCACGCCCTCTATACTAGAGATACCGTTATCAACCGTAATTAAAACATCTGCTTGTTTTTCGATGACTAAAACAACAATCTCAGGCGTTAATCCATACCCATATTCAAAACGATTTGGCACAATAAAATCAACATTTTCCGCACCTAATAGTGCCAGCCCTTTCATCGCGACCGTACAACTGGTCGCACCATCGGCATCAAAATCAGCCACAATGACAATTTTCTTCTGCTGCTCTATCGCGGCAATCAAATAAGTCACCATTTCCTCCATCCCCGTTAACAGCCAAGGTGAAGGTAGTTGCGCCAATCCACGCGCTAATTCCGCATCTGATTTTATGCCTCGCGCTAAATAGATGCGCTTAAGTATCGGATCTGACTCAGTAACACCTGCCGCTCTCCCGATTAAAGGGCGCTCAACTATTTTTTTGATACTTCCGTGGTAGTGCATAATGGTATTCCCTAAAATTGAACAAGTGCATTTATTTAGCCAAAGAAATACTTAAATTCTTAACTAGAAAATTGTAATCGTTTTTTAGAGTATGCTATTTTAAAACTTAGAATTACCATCTAAAACAAGAGTTTAGATGGTAGGCACGAGTGAATTCGAATCACCGACCCCTACCATGTCAAGGTAGTGCTCTAACCAACTGAGCTACGCGCCTACAGAGTCTTAACAAGAAATGTTAAGAGCTGTGCATTATAGCTTTGATAACTTATTTTGCAAGCCTTAAATCAACATTTCCGCTTGTAATTGTTTGATGTCGTCCCTGACTTTTGCTGCGGCTTCAAATTCTAGATTTTTTGCATGCTTGTACATTTCATCTTCTAACTGTGCGAGTTTTTTCTCTTTTTCTTTGGGAGTTAGTACTTTATAGCTCGCTTGCTGTTCGGCGACTTGGTTACGTTTTGTTTTCGCTCCCAAGCCTGCGCCCGGGATAGTTGCTTCCAATATATCTGTCACAGACTTGGCGATGGTTGTCGGCGTAATATTATTTTCTTTATTGAACTGTTCTTGCTTCTCGCGCCTGCGCTGGGTTTCATCTATCGCTTGTTGCATGGAGCGAGTGATTTTATCGCCATATAAAATAGCTCTTCCATTGGAGTTTCTCGCAGCACGCCCAATGGTTTGCACTAAAGAGACAACCGAGCGTAAAAAACCCTCTTTATCCGCATCTAAAATTGCTACCAATGAAACTTCGGGGATATCAAGACCTTCTCTTAATAAGTTGATCCCCACCAGAACATCAAAAACACCTAAACGTAAATCACGAATAATTTCTACACGTTCTACGGTATCAACATCAGAATGTAAATAACGCACTTTCACACCGTGATCCATCAAATACTCTGTTAAATCTTCCGACATGCGCTTTGTTAAGGTGGTGACTAAAACGCGTTCTTTTTTATCGACTCTGATATTAATTTCAGATAATAAATCATCGACTTGGGTGGTTGCTGGGCGCACTTCAATTATAGGGTCTAATAGCCCTGTTGGCCGCACAACTTGTTCTACAAACTTTCCTGAGTTTTCTTTTTCGTACTTACTGGGTGTCGCAGAAACGTATATTTTTTGCCCTACGCGGCTTTCAAATTCTTCAAATTTTAAAGGTCGATTATCCAGCGCGGAAGGTAAGCGAAAACCGTATTCAACCAAAGTCTCTTTGCGCGATCTATCGCCTTTATACATGGCACCCATTTGCGGAATAGTAACATGGCTTTCATCAATAATGACTAAAGCATCTTTGGGTAAGTAATCAAACATGGTCGGCGGTGATTCGCCATCGTCACGCCCTGCCAGATAGCGCGAGTAATTTTCTATACCAGAGCAATAACCGACTTCATAAATCATTTCTATATCAAACAAGGTTCGTTGTTCTAAGCGTTGTGCTTCCACTAATTTATTGAATGAGCGCAATTGCTCTAAACGTTCTTTTAGTTCAACTTTTATTTTTTCAACCGCATCTAATAATTTATTCCGTGGAGCCACATAGTGACTTTTAGGATAAACCGTATAGCGCGCAATACGTCGTAAAATCTCACCGGTTAAAGGGTCAAATAAAGACAGGCGCTCAATTTCGTCATCAAATAACTCGATACGTAAAGCCGCCTCTTCTGATTCGGCGGGGAAAATATCAATCACATCGCCACGTACACGGTAAGTCGCTCGGCGTAGTTCTATATCGTTCCGGGTATATTGCATGCTGGCCAAACGACGCAAAAGATCGCGCTGCTTAATGACATCACCGCGTACAAGGTGCAACACCATTTTAAAATACGATTCTGGCTCGCCTAAACCGTATATAGCGGAGACGGTTGCCACCACAATGGTATCTTTACGTTCTAATAACGCTTTAGTTGCTGATAAGCGCATCTGCTCAATATGCTCATTGCGCGACGCATCTTTATCGATAAAAGTATCAGATGCAGGAACATAGGCTTCTGGCTGATAATAATCATAGTATGAAACAAAATATTCCACACTATTCTCAGGGAAAAATTCTTTCATTTCCCCATACAACTGTGCGGCTAAGGTTTTATTAGGCGCGAGTATCATTGCAGGACGCTGCACCTGGTTAATCACATTAGCAATGGTAAAGGTTTTACCCGATCCCGTTACCCCTAATAAAGTCTGGTGTACTTCACCATCATCGAGGCCTTCGATCAATTCTTTAATTGCTGTAGGTTGGTCGCCTGCAGGTTTAAATTTACTGTGAATATTAAATAATTTTTTTGCCATGCGCTTTCAAGTAAATATGAAGTACAAAACAGTGGTGTTAATCTTTGCTACACACCCCTGCTGTCGATAGATCATTCTAACAAACTCTAATTCATAAGGTATAATCATAAGTCGGTACTTTTATAGCTTATGCATATTACTTTAGTGCATAACGTGATAAAAAAACTATTTGTTTACCTCTATAAAGAGGTCCCCTATTTTATTAATATGAGGTAGCTATGAGTATTACACTTTCTGATCGCCTAAGTGCAGTTAAGCCGTCCCCAACTTTAGCTATAACAGCTCGTGCAGCAGAGCTTCGTGCAGCCGGTAAAGATATTATTGGTTTAGGTGCTGGAGAGCCAGATTTTGATACCCCTGAGCATATAAAATCTGCAGCGATTGAGGCTATTAATCAAGGTTTTACTAAGTATACTGCTGTTGATGGTACGCCAAGTTTAAAACAAGCCATTATCGATAAATTCAAACAAGATAATCAGTTTGATTACACAGCCAAGCAAATATTAGTTTCATCGGGCGGAAAGCAAAGTTTTTATAATTTGGCACAAGCACTACTTAACAAAGGTGATGAGGTTATTATTCCTGCACCGTACTGGGTCTCTTATCCTGATATGGTGTTATTAGCGGATGCAACGCCAGTTATTATTGAAGCAACACAAGCGCAAAACTTTAAAATTTCTGCCAAGCAATTACGTGCTGCCATTACAGACAAAACACGCTTATTCGTTATTAATAGTCCATCCAATCCAACGGGCTCAGCTTATAGTTTAGAAGAATTAAAAGCTTTAGCTGATGTGTTATTGGATTACCCTGACATTATTGTGGCAACAGATGATATGTACGAGCATATTTTATGGAACAAAGACAGTTTTGTTAATATTCTCAATGCTTGCCCTAAACTTTATGACCGCACACTGGTTTTAAATGGTGTTTCTAAAGCTTACTCTATGACGGGATGGCGCATAGGTTATGCCGCTGGACCTGAAAAAATTATTGCAGGTATGCGTAAGGTACAGTCACAAAGTACCTCTAACCCTTGTTCAATTTCTCAAGTAGCAGCTGAAGCCGCTTTAAAAGGCAGCCATGATTGCATCGATACAATGATGGTGGAATTTAAAAAGCGCCATGACTTTGTTGTAGACGAACTTAATAAATTACCCGGTATTAGCTGTTTAAAAACCGATGGTACTTTTTATGTATTTCCTGATATTTCAGAGCTCATTAATACTTTGCCTGGCATCGAAAATGACCTCGACTTAGCTGAGTACTTTATAGAAAAAGCTGAGGTTGCTATTGTTCCGGGATCTGCATTTGGTTGCGCAGGACATATGCGCATTTCTATTGCTACCAGCATGGAAAACCTAGAAAAAGCATTAGAGCGAATTAAAAAGGCGATTGTTTAACTTTATTCTCGATAAAAATAGCTAATGCGCGTCTAATATAGTTAGTGCGCATAGCTATTTAATCACCGACTCTTCTTTTTAAGAAAAGTCATACTCACTTATTGAGTTGCTTTTTCTACTTCTTTACGTCTTGCATCCCCTGCAGCTTGAAGCATACCCTCGACGCCTTTAGCTTTTTCCAATGCATTTACTTGCTCATTAAAAATAACTAATTCATTTTTTTGTTTTGCTACTGGTTTGCTATCTTCATTAGAACAAGAAACTAGCAATAAAGTCACTGTCATTAACGCCCACGTATTTCTATTCATAATTATCACACCTGATATAAAAATCTTACGCTAAAATTTTATCTAGCACTTCTCATTAGCTGCTTCATATCTCTGACTGCCGTTTCTAAGCCACTAAAAACTGCTTGTGCAATTAATGCATGACCAATATTTAATTCAACTATTTCCGGTATCCTGCAAATTGCTTCCACATTAAATAAGTTGAGTCCATGCCCTGCATTTACTTGTAAGCCCGCACTATCCGCATATTTTGCCGCTTCAGCAATACGCTGTAGCTCGGATAATTGTTCCGCCTTATTAGTCGCATCCGCGTACCGTCCCGTATGCAACTCTATAACCGGCGCACCGGCTTTTACTGCTGCATCGATTTGTTGTTTTTCTGGGTCGATAAATAAGGATACTTCAATATCAGATTCTGCCAATTTATCACAAGCACGCTGCATTTTATCAGGGCTAGCAGCAACATCTAAGCCACCTTCCGTGGTTAGCTCCTCTCTTTTTTCAGGCACTAAACAACACGCATAAGGCTTTACTTCTGAGGCGATAGCTAGCATTTCGTCTGTCACCGCCATTTCAAAATTTAATCGCGTATGGATCATTTCTTTTAATAAAAACATATCTCTATCTTGCATATGCCGTCTATCTTCACGCAAATGTGCTGTGATACCATCCGCGCCGGCTTGTTCTGCAATAAATGCCGCTTGTAATGGTTCAGGGTATTGCGTACCACGTGCTTGTCGTAGTGTTGCAATATGGTCGATATTAACGCCTAATAAAATTAATGAGTCTTGCATGTTTTTTGTGAAATAAGTTTAGACATGATGCTACGTGTACGCAGTGTTTTGCCTTGTAAATAAAAATCAATCACGGAACGCATCAGCTGCTTTGCTTGCTGTAATTGTTCTGGATTAGTGAAAATTTCTTGCTGCATCGCAATTAAGCTACTGCCTTTTAATTCGCCGTTATTATCGGCCTTCGGGCCTTGCTCTATATCAAAGTGATAACGTAATTCTGGCTGTATTTCATCACCACTATTAACATCAAACTCTAATTGCAAACCATAACCCAAAGCATCCATTAGTTGAATCTCAAAACAACGCAACGCAGCCTCTGTTGCCTCATTATTTTGCAGTGCTTGTAAGCAATTCAAATAAGCTAAGAAAACATCGGGGTAAGGTTCAGACTCGGGAAGGAATGAGCGAATCAATTCATTTATATAATATGCACAGTATAAATTGAGTTCAGGGAAATCATAAGCCTGACTCCCTGATTCTACATGCTGTAGCGTTTTTAAAGACTGCGACCCAATGTAATGCAGCTTAAGCGGTAAAAAAGGCCGTAACAAACCTAAGTAATGTGATTTTTGCTGCCTAAAACCTTTAGCCAGCAGTGATACTCGCCCTTCAGCTTGCGTAAATACATCAACAATAATACTGCTTTCTTGATAGTTTTGATGATGCAATAAAAAGCCCGCTTGTAGACTAATCTTTAAACCCTAAGCTTTGCAAGGCACGCTCATTATCTGACCAGCCCGACTTAACCTTAACCCAAAGCTGTAAGTACACTTTAGAGTCAATCAAACTTTCTATATCTTTACGCGCTTCAATACCAATACTTTTCAGTAATTCACCTTGCTTACCTATCACAATATTTTTCTGGGTCTCACGCTCTACCCAAATCAGACCATATATTTTAGTAATATGCGGTAATTCCTCATAACGCTCAATTTCAACGGTTAAGGAATAAGGTAACTCATCGCCTAAGCGACGCGTTAATTTCTCGCGAATAATCTCAGAAGCCAAAAAGCGTTCTGGCCTATCTGTAATTTGATCTTCAGGATAAATAATATTACCTTCAGGCAATAAATCCATCATCAAACCATCAAGCACATCTATATTGGTTTGTTTTAGTGCTGAGATAGGAACGATTTCTTTAAATGGAAAACGCTCATGCGCTTCTTTAAAGAAAGCAAAAATATCTTCTTTATTTTTAACGCGATCAATTTTATTAACTGCCAAAATAACCGGTAAATCAATATTTTTTAATTTCTCAAGAATAACTTCATCATAATCCTGCCATGCTAATGTGTCGATTACCCACACCACTACATCAACACCTAATAAAGTGGTATCTGCCGTTCTATTAAGATATCGATTAAATGCTTTTTTGCTACTTTCATGCATCCCAGGAGTATCCATGAAAATGGCTTGTCCCTTTTCGCTGGTTTTAATCCCTAATATCTGATGCCGTGTTGTTTGCGGTTTACGTGAAGTAATACTAATTTTTTGCCCTAATAAATGATTCATTAGGGTTGATTTACCTACATTAGGTTGGCCGATAAAGGCAACATATCCACAATTCATTTTGATTCCTTCGCTATTTTTTCGAGCATAAATTCAGCCGACTGTTGCTCTGCTTTTTTTCTTGAAATACCCGTGCCTATTATTTTTTTATCCCATAATTCTATAGAACAATCGACCTTAAAGGTTTTTTCATGCGGCAGGCCGGACTCACTAATCAAGGTATACACAGGCACATCACATTGCTTGGCTTGCATATATTCTTGCAGGCGTGTTTTGGGATCTTTTTGCCAGTTATCTAAACTAAGGCCCGCTAAACGCTCAGTAAATAATTCTATAATCCAAGCTTTGGCTGCATCAATACCTTGGTCTTTAATGATAGCACCCATAATAGCTTCTAATGCATCAGATAAAATAGAGGCCCGCCTAAACCCCCCACTTTTTAATTCACCAGAGCCTAAAATAAGGTAATCACCAAAATTATGTTTCCGCGCCAAGTCAGCTAAAGAATCTTGATTGACCAAGTTAGCTCTCAACCGACTTAGCTCCCCTTCGCTTGCTTTGGGGAATTTATTAAATAAGGCTTCCGCAATGACAAAACCTAAAATTGAATCACCTAAAAACTCTAAACGCTCATTATTTTTAGCGCCTATGCTTCGATGAGTCAATGCCAAAACAAACCATTGCGGATCATTAAAAGTTAAGCCTAATTTCTTACAAAGCGCGTCTGGAGATTTAATCACTCAGTACCTGCTTCAATCATATTATCAAAATCAACCCAAATACTTAGCGTGTCAATAAAAGGCTGTTTAACATGATAAACAATTTGTACTTTTACGTAGCCAGGGCGTGAAGTAATTTTCACTTCTTTTTTAGTCACATGTTCAACATAATTCATATTGAATTGCTTATTTAAAGAAACCCATACCTCATGTTTACTCGAATTTTCAATATCAGGTCTATTCTTTAGCGTTTCTAAAGCATGAACCACTTTACTGTGGTTCATGTAAATAGGGCTCACTTTTAAAACGATTAAAGTAAAAAAAGCAATAATTGCCATCACAACAATAAACGAAATTAGTGTGATACCTTTTTGATTTTTATCTAACTTTTTCATTATAACGCCCTTACTTTAAGAATAATCATTGAATAACAGTGCCGATTCTATCAAAACCGATTCCTTTATGTTGCCAATCCCAACTCATCCATATAAAAAATGCTTTGCCTAGCAAATTTTCTTCCGGTACTGTTCCCCAATAGCGACTATCATTACTATTGTCACGATTATCTCCCATCACAAAATAATGGCCTTTAGGAACAATAAAAGTACCTTTTAAATTAGCTGCGCGGTGATTAATTAAAATTTCATGCTCAACTGTTTGTAAATTTTCACTGCGTAACTCAGTCCCTGTCATGGGGGCTCCTTGCCCAACACCAACATATCTCCCTAAAGAAGTTTGTTGCATCACTTTACCATTGATTGTGAGTTGCTTATTTACATACTGAATCTGATCACCTGGTAAGCCAATAATTCGCTTAATATAATCAACTTCAGGATTTTTCGGGTATCTAAAAACAACCGCATCACCTCTTTCGGGCTGACTAATATCAATAATTTTTTTATTGATAACCGGCAGACGAATACCATAAGTGAATTTATTTACTAAAATAAAATCACCAATCAATAACGTTGGCATCATTGAAGCAGAAGGAATTCTAAACGGCTCGGCTATAAATGAGCGCAATAAAAATACCACCAACACCACTGGAAAAAAAGAACGTGCATATTCAACCAGTAATGGCTCATTGTCTAAATCATACGCTTGGCTATTCTTTTTTAAATAATAACAATATCCACCCCAGGTAATTCCGGTAACGATGGTTGCTGCAAATAAAAAAAACGAAAAATCATAATCCATTTTGAAATCCTTAATTACTCTTTCTTTGCTTGTAAAACGGCTAAAAATGCTTCTTGTGGAATTTCCACACTACCCACTTGCTTCATGCGTTTTTTACCCGCTTTTTGCTTAGACAATAGTTTCTTTTTACGTGAAATATCACCGCCATAACACTTTGCAGTCACATTCTTACGCATCGCTTTTACCGTAGAGCGAGCAATCACTTTTGCACCAATCGCTGCTTGAATCGCAACATCGTACATCTGACGTGGAATAAGGTCTTTCATCACTTCGACTAAATCACGACCGCGTGTTTGGCTGGCATCACGATGCACAATCACAGACAATGCATCCACCGCTTCACCATTAATAAGCACATCTAACTTAATCAGCGGCGCTTCTTCAAAACGCTTAAATTCATATTCAAACGAAGCATAACCACGACTGACTGACTTAAGGCGATCAAAAAAGTCCAAAACAACTTCACTCAGTGGTAAATCATATTTCAGTGATACTTGCGTGCCTAAATACTGCATATCCACCTGAATTCCACGTTTCTCGATACATAAGGTAATCACTGCCCCTAAATAATCCTGCGGCACCAGAATATTCGCTTGAATAATCGGTTCACGAATCATTTTAACCGAGCCTACATCCGGTAGATTTGCAGGATTATCGATCTTTAAAACTTCGCCATTATGGGTTTCAACTTCATAAATAACAGTAGGAGCCGTGACGATAAGATCGATATCATACTCACGCTCTAAACGCTCTTGTATGATTTCCATATGCAACATGCCTAAGAAACCACAACGGAAACCAAACCCTAGTGCTTCAGAACTTTCTGGCTCAAACTGTAAAGACGCATCATTCAGTCTTAACTTATTTAAAGACTCGCGCAAAGCTTCATAATCATCGGCGCTCACTGAATATAATCCCGCAAAAACACGCGGTTGAGATTTTTGAAATCCCTCTAAAGCCTGTTCACATTTATTATCCGTTAAAGTAATGGTATCCCCAACAGGTGCACCAAAAATATCTTTAATTGAAGCGACAATAAAACCAACTTGCCCAGTATTTAAAACCAACTCATCTTGTAATTTAGGTGTAAATACCCCGATACGCTCCGCAACAAAGCTATTACCAGTAGACATAATGGTAATGCGTTGTTTTTTACGTAAGCACCCATTAACAATTTTTACTAATGACACCACACCTAAATAATTATCAAACCAAGAGTCAATAATTAAGGCTTGTAGCGGCCCCTCTTCATCACCCGTTGGTGGCGGAATTATATGTACCAATTCTTCCAACACATCGATAACACCCAAACCCGTTTTCGCACTGATTCTAACGGCTTCTTCAGCAGGGATACCAATAATATTTTCAATTTCCGCAATCACCTTATCAGGATCAGCTGTAGGTAAATCTATCTTATTCAGTACCGGCATGACCTCTAAGCCTTGGTCAATTGCAGTATAACAATTGGCAACACTTTGTGCTTCTACGCCTTGCGCCGCGTCAACAACCAATAACGCGCCTTCACACGCCGCTAATGAACGCGACACTTCATAAGAAAAATCCACATGTCCCGGTGTATCAATAAAGTTTAATTGATAGGTTTCGCCATTTTTTGCAGTAAAGTCTAAGGTCACACTTTGCGCTTTAATGGTAATACCACGCTCACGCTCAATATCCATAGAATCAAGTACTTGTGATTCCATTTCTCTATCAGATAAGCCACCACACAATTGTATGATACGATCTGCTAAAGTAGATTTTCCATGATCGATATGTGCAATAATCGAAAAATTTCGTATATGTTTTAAATCCATCGTATATTTTTAAGTGTACCTTTGTAAGAGCGTAATGCAGTGCAATTCACGCTATCTATAATTTGAATATTTTAGCAGATGTAAACAGCAATCGACTAAGTATCAGTTAACCATTAACAACAAAATCAAACTGGCTCATTAGCGCCACAATCTCTTGCTGATTGCATACGCTAACTGGCAAGAGTAAGTCTTCCGTTGTTAAACCAAAGTCTGATAAAGCAGACTGTTGTATGAAAATATTTTCTACATCATATAAATCTAATGACCGATAAATCGAACCAATATTTTTACAATGTTTATCCTTGGTATTTTGCTGTTTTTTTAAATGATAAATAGCCTCACCTAAAAGCAAAACACTCACCTCTTGATCAAATGCAGCCGTAATTAAAATGACATCTAATGTTTCTTGAGTATCACTGCCACTATAAGCAGGTGCCTCTAAAACAAATAAAAAGGATTTCATTATTGATGTTCACTCATATTATCATTCGACAAATAGCTCGCCGCATTAATATCAATCGTTTCTAACATCAGTAATGCGCCTAGTTCCATCATGGCTTTGCGATAAACCTTGCGCTTAAAATACACCACAGATTTCAAAGGCTCCCAAAATTCAACCCACTGCCAGTCATCAAACTCAGGCTTACTATGCCGATCCAACACAACATTAGCTTCTTCGCCGACTAATTTTAATAGATACCAAATTTGTTTTTGTCCTACGCATAAAGGATGTGAATTACGTCGGATATATTTATCCGGTAATTTATACTTCAACCAATACCGCGTTCTTCCCACTATTTCGATATGACTTCTTTCTAGCCCAGTCTCTTCGTACAGCTCTCGATACATCGCTTGCTCAGGATTTTCCTGGGACTCTATCCCGCCCTGAGGAAACTGCCAAGAATTTACGCGCGCACGCTTCGCCCAAAATACATGTCCTTTTGCATTACAAAGGATGATGCCGACATTCGACCGGTATCCTTTTGAGTCTATCATTTTAAAACCTATTTCTTTACTGTTCGCGCCAAGACTCTCCTATGGTAAAATCTTGGCTTTCGAACATGAGGAATAAAAGCATCAAAGCCTTTTATTCGCACGCGTTACTTAATTGATACCATTGTTCCACAAATCACTAAGTGATGCTATCCCTCTTCATTAAAACTATCAGCGGAAAAATCCATAATGAGTTTAGCTATTTTTGATTTAGACAATACCTTACTAGCAGATGATAGCGATTATCTCTGGGGACAATTCTTGGTTGACCAAGGCATTGTTGATGCAACTTATTATGCACAAGAAAATGACCGGTTTTATCAAGAATACAAAGACGGCTGTTTAGATATTCATGAATTTCTTGAGTTTTCACTCAAGCCATTAGCAGATAACAGCCTAGAAGATTTACAGAATTGGCGGGCGCAATTCATGATTAATGTCATACAGCCTATTCTGTTAAAGCCAGCGCAAGCACTCATCAAAAAACATTATGAACGCGGCGATACTTTACTGGTCATCACTGCGACTAATTCTTTTGTGACCGCCCCTATTGTAAAACTGTATGGCATTCCTAATTTATTAGCGACGACTCCTGAATTAATTGAAGGCCAATTTACAGGAAAAGTAGCAGGAACACCCTGCTTCCAAGACGGAAAAGTCATCCGTTTAGAGCAATGGTTAACAAAAACCGGCCTATCTTTAGACGATAGTTGGTTTTATAGTGATTCGCATAATGATTTGCCCTTACTTAAACTAGTGACTCATCCCGTTGCTGTTAATCCTGATGATACCTTAAAACAGCACGCAGAAAATTCAGACTGGCCAATCATAAGTTTACGTGATGAAACATGCCCCACGCATCATTTCAAATAACTTAATAAACAGCCTAAACAGGGCTATATACCTTTAAGTAATAAGCTGAATTTACTCAAGCAAATTCAGCTTATACTCTTATCAACCACCCACCTTAAAATAGGTCAATTTCACTTTCTTCTTCAGAAACCCCACCTTCAAACTGTTGCTTCTGACCTAAAAGTAAATCAAATTTTTCATTCATTAATGAACTATTAAGCTCTACCGCTTCAAAATTATCAATAATCTGTGCTTGAATTGCTCTATCTGCCTGCCACGGCTGAGCTAAATAATGCATCGCAAGATCCATACATTTATGCACAATTTCATGTGGATATTCAATTTCCGAATACGCGGGTAAATGCTGATAATGTTCAGCCCCTTTACCTGAAAATAGCCACTTCCCAACCTCACAATGTCTATGATCCACTTGTATGGCACGTGCAGCATCAGAATCCAAACCCACCTCTACCGCTCTATACCCTTGTTGTAAAAAGATCATTTGCTGCACTTTTGCCAATGAAATCTCACTAATCATTTGCGTGATATTGACCTTTGTGTAAGTCTCTAAAGAAATTTCCGCTACTTTAGAAATACTTAGCTCAAATTCACTAATAGCAACTTTAGAATCATCCGTCATACTCGCCATGTCTTCAGTATCTTCAACAATAATCTTTGTTGCATGCGTAAATTTTTCAATCGTGGTATTAATTTTTGCTGTCGCAGCTTTCGTATTTTCAGCTAAGGTACGTACTTCATCTGCAACCACGGCAAAACCACGGCCATGCTCACCAGCACGCGCCGCCTCAATAGCCGCATTTAAAGCAAGCAAATTAGTTTGATCGGCAATTTTTGTAATTAACGAAGTGACATCAGTAATTTCCTTACTACTTTCGTTTAACTCTAATGAAGACTCTTTCATTGAGCTAATCTTAGTAATAATCTGTGTTAGCTGGTCAATTACCGTTCCTAAAGAAGATTGACTGGCTGATGAAATTTCAGATGAATTTTTAGTAATCTCTTCAACAACCTCCATTTCATTAGCAATTCGCGTTAAATCAACCTGAGTGCGGTGCAAGCTAGTTAATAAATTCTCCGTTTTCATTTGTCCTAATTGAGAAAACAACTCACCACGAACCGTATTGAAATAATTTTGTTCCATCATTCCCAGAGAAGCATCAATTTTTTGTAGGCCTGCAGAAAAATCGCCATTAATGCCTCCCAATTGCGCTTTACGATAAAAGTTATGGTTTTCTGCCGCTTGGAAACAGGTATTCACTTCACGCATATACGCTTCCACCTGATCTAAAGCCTCATTAAAATTCCATGCAATAGGCCCTAACTCAGCTTTCGGGTCAATTTTTGTAATTCGATACTCTAATTTTCCATTAGAAATACCGTCCGCCATTTTAAACATGGACTTTACAATATGTTGCTCCCTATTTGATTGTCTAAAAAACAAATAAGCCACAAAAAAAGCAAGCAAGTTTGAAATAATATGAGTTAACTCAATACCATTCAAAATAAACGATTCAACTGTCAAAAAACATTGGATCGCAACAAGCAATAAAATGCTATTTTTACCATTAAATAGAAAGAATGAATTCACGATAGTCTTTTCCTGTTTTATTAACCACATCCATCAATACTTTTGTGCCCGCAGCAATGGCAGCACTCGTCCCTGCCGCTTGCTCTGCCACAAGCATTTCCTTATATAAAGCATCAATAATTCTTAATTTCCCAGGATCGGGTTTACGCCTGACCGAAAAAAAACCACTAATATCCTTTACATTAGCGCCTGAGTTAGAGTAACTCGGCGTCACATTGGCAAATACCCAGTAAAAAGATCCATCTTTAGACATATTTTTCACATACCCAAAAAACTCATTACCTGACTTTAAAGTTGACCACAATAAATGAAACACCGCTCGCGGCATATCTGGATGCCTTATAATATTATGCTGCTGGCCCAACAATTCCTGCTCAGAATACCCAGAATAATCAATAAATATCCGATTACCGTAAGTTAACCTACCTGTCGCATCTGTTTTTGAAACAATAAATTCATCATCCGCCATGACACGTTCATTGTTAGTCGGTGCAATCTTGTTTTTCATAATATCCGTGCGTTTAATTAATCCAAGAACCCAAATAATACAATATTACAGTTCAATAGAATATTATAGTTCACAGTTTAGTAAAAAAGTTTTATTTTTATAGTCAACTTGGCTAACATTCCTCTATAATGATCCATTCCAAAGGGGACGACCTGGTTTCGACGTGGGTAGCAAAACCTTAGGTGCATGTCGAGGACAGTACACCTCGTAAAATCTACTGACAATTAAGTATTCGCAAATGACGAAAACTACTCAATGGCTTTAGCTGCTTAAACACAGCACCATTCTCCTGACTATCTGTGCTTATGCGGGTAGAGTTCCTCGGAACATTCAGGAGTCACTTTACATAAGATCGCGTTAAGAACTTAGTTCGGAGTTCAAACACGCTAAACCCAATCGAAATCGCTAATAGTATCTTGGTCCGACGGGTAGCTGTTAGTTAAATCAAAAGCGCGGAATAAACATGTAGATCCAAAGGCGGAGTGCTTACGGACGGGGGTTCGATTCCCCCCGTCTCCACCAAATTTCTGTTTCAACAAATCCCATGATGTACCACACCGCAGTCAGTGCGGTACATTCAAGGGTAATCTTTGTCCCATCCTGTTTCATCTTATATCATCCTATACCGTACTCTTTACGGTACATATTACGGTATTTTATAGTACCTACTTTTTAGGTACCGTAAAATGAAATTAACAGACACGCAGATCAGGCACGCCAAGCCCCGCGAGAAGCAATACAAGCTTACCGACGGCCAGGGTATGTACTTATTAGTAAAACCCAATGGCTCTAAATTATGGAGACTAGAATTCAGTCTCAACAAGAAACGCAATACCCACGCTATTGGTAAATATCCAGCTATAAAACTAAAAGATGCAAGAAAATTATTAGCGGATGCTAAAGAGTTAATTGCAAATGGAATTGACCCTAACACCCACCGTAAGACTCAAAAAGAAAGCACCTTAAAAAATAGCTTTGAAGCTGTTGCAAATGAATGGTTCTCTCAACAATCTCAGTCTTGGTCTACAAGCCATAGCAGTCGTATATATAGACGCTTAGAAAAAGATGTTTTTCCTTGGCTAGGCTCAATGCAAATAGACGAGATCAAAGCATCCACATTACTGGCCACCCTTAGGCGAATTGAGAGTAGAGGAGCAATTGAAACAGCACATAGAATACAGCAAAACTGTGGTCAGATATTTAGGTATGCCATTGCTACTGACCGAGCTGAACAAGACCCATCTAGCGCTCTAAAAGGAGCTCTACAGCCTACTAAAGAAAAACATCATGCCAGCATTATTGAGCCTTCAAAAATTGCCGCCTTACTCAGAGCGATTGATGGATATAGTGGCTCTCTAATAACTAGGTGCGCTCTACAAATTGCCCCTCTTGTTTTTGTTCGCCCCGGTGAACTAAGACATGCTGAATGGTCAGAATTTGATTATGATGCTAAAGAATGGCGTATTCCTGCTGAAAAAATGAAAATGAAATCTGTTCATATTGTTCCCTTATCAGATCAAGTTTTACACATTCTTGCTGAACTTCAACCCTTAACTGGAAATGGAAAATATGTATTCCCTGGTATCCGCTCATCATCACGACCTATGAGTGAAAATACGGTTAACGGAGCATTAAGACGACTTGGCTACACTAAAGATGAAATGACTGGTCATGGATTTAGAAGCATTGCTTCAACCCGTCTTAATGAAATGGGCTGGAACCGTGATGCAATTGAGCGACAACTCGCTCATGCTGAACGTGATGAAATAAGAGCCGCTTATAACTATGCGGATTACCTACCTGAAAGACGAAAAATGATGCAAGGCTGGGCTGATTATTTAGACAAACTCAAAAATGGTGCCGAAGTTATATCACTACAAGATTGGGTAGCAAAAAAAGCTTCTTAGCCTACTTAACGAGCTCAGCTATAAAAATCTGGGCTCTTATAATTTACACACTCCTCGCTTAACTCTCAACCGTAGAAATCTGTACTCGCCTTAATAGATACAGTCTGAAAGTCGCCACTGCGATTTGCATTAAACTCAATAAATAACAAAAGCTAAGTTATAAGCTGTAGACACATACATCGATTTAAGCGATTATATTTTCTATCTGGCTGACAACATAGATTATCAGCATTCTATTTTTTAGAACTTTTAATGTAATTAACATGACTCAACTTAAGAATAATAATTTAGATTTATGGCATAAATCCACAGAGAGTTATCGAAAAAATTTAGACTTAGCTACTATATTTTGGTTATGGGAAAAAGTAGATGAAAACTTTCATCTTTATACCCAGCTTGATCAAATTATCACTCTAATAGGAATAAATAATATTCATCATATTAGCCCTCGCGAACTATGGCTTGGGATAGCTTGTGGCGTAGAAAAACTAGACATAGCTGAAGCTGACCTAGAGTATTTATGGGTCCCACCAACTGAATGGAAAGAAATCCATCAAAAGGCCATAATTGAAAGCGGCCAATCAGGCAATAACTTCCAAAAATTCAGCCTTAATTGGTTCGTAGCGTACAGAGATAAATTAAAATACATCACTCCATTTTCAGATTACTATGAAGTATTGAATAACGCACCCTATGATGCCGCGCCAGGTCGGATAAGGTTTATATTTCGGGATACATACCCTAATAAAAAACCACCTACTAATAGAGACAGCGATGATACTTGTCTTAAACATTATAGACCTACAAAACTAGAAGGAATAACCCATTCACATCATAATTGTATAACTAATTTCTACGACTATAATGACGCCGATATCTACGAGGACGAATGTGACTACTACAGGCAATTCAATATATTTCACCCTATTCTAGGTGATGCTAAGTATACGCATAGCTTTATAGATCTTGATGATCTAATTTTGAAGGCCAAGGATAATGGAATAGAAATACCTTCCGCCTTATTAGTGCCTCCTACTGAAAATATCTACAGCCCTAGATCAAAAACTCAAAGTCACCACGTTAGCAAACCACAAGTAGTAGAAGAAATAGACTCATCTAATATAAGCCTGCAACCTCATCACAAACCGACGGTAAGTAATCCCCCTGATCCTGGTGAATTCAGCCTTGAAGGAAAATATGACTCTGAGGATCAATTTTATTTACTTAAAATTACTCCTGAAATCATCAAATACCTAAATGCTAAGCATCACCCTATGGGAAAACACCCATTTAAGTCTACAGATAATAAAGACATAAAAAAAGAATTACGCACGCTTACTGGCATGCTAGATGCGCATATTGAGCATATTTGGCGTGTCATTACGCCCCGAAAGCAAGCAAAACACTTATACCTTAAAGATGATCTTATAAAGATAAAGAATGAATTATGGGAGTTTGATAGCCCAGAAGATTTAGTAAAAATGTGGCGAAGGACTGGTAGCAGAGATGAGCTATTAAAAAAACTTAAGTATCAAAGTAATGAACGCCTAGCCTTTATTGCCCTTTTATCCCCCACGGATGGCAAAGTGACAGGAAAACTCTCAGAGGCTGAATTATTAAAATCCCTTAATCTAATTAATGGAATTAATCTAACCTGGACTGAAAACCTCTCCCTTGATTACTTACAATAATCTTCTGCTTATCAGACTTTAAACTTTAACCCATTCAGTCAGGTGGATGGGATCAATATACTCACTTGAAATATAACATATTTTAGTCATTCAGTTATTACTGACTGACTAAATCAGATTACTGAATGGACTTTTTTCGGCATACTTTACTCGATCGTTGGCCAACGGCATTTAATTTAACTGAATGTGTGAGAAATTTATGCTACAAATAATAAATGAAAGTAATCAAGTAATCTCCAACAATATGATTCATAACTTCCTAAATATGAAGGAAGTACAATCTATAACAGGGAAAAGTCGCTCGACTATTAACCGCTGGATTGCTAAAGGCTCATTTCCTAGACCTATAAAACTAGGTGAAAATAGTATCGCTTGGCCTGCTGAAGCAGTTACAGCATGGCGTGAAAGCCTGATTAATCAATCTACTAGCATTGTAGGGAGCTACTAATGAACGCTATCAATACTATGAGTACTCCAAGTAAAGAAGCTGAAGCTGAAAATATAAATGACAGCGAAACTCTTGATCAAGTAGTAGAGCGATTATCAAATCTACCTATATTAGAGAGCTACCTACTTCGTGTACCTGAATCGGATAAATTAAACATTTCACCTGCTGAACTGGATCAGCAGGTTCTAATAAAATTCAAAGAGATCGCAGATGCACAGGCGGATGAGGACAATAAAGAGCCTGCTATGGTGAAGCCTGATGACCTTGCTCAGTGTATTAAGATGATAGTAAATCAGTACACGGTTCTTGAGGAAGATGAATCCGTAGCAATCACTTTATGGATTATGTTTACTTGGTTGCATGAGCATGCGACCATATCTCCTATTCTTAATATTAGCAGCCCTGAAAAGCGTTGTGGGAAAACCACAGTATTAACGGTTATAAAAAAAATGTGTTATAGCCCAATACCTGCCAGCAATATATCGCCCGCAGCAATGTATAGAACCATTGAACAAGATTCTCCTACTCTTGTGATTGATGAAGCTGATACCTTTGCATCCAATAGTCATGAGCTGCGTGGCATAATCAATTCAGGCCACTCTCCAGATTTAGCATTTGTCCGGCGCTGTGTAGGTGATAGCCTTGACCCTGCTGATTTCTCAACTTGGTGCCCAAAAGTTATTGCTGGTATAGGGGATCTACCTGAAACAGTAATGGATCGTTCAATTATTATAGAAATGAAACGCAAATTACCTAGCCAGAAAATAGTTAATATACGGCGTGCAGATAATAAATTATTTGAAGCTATACAATACCAGTTGACCCATTGGTCACTAAGTATTACCGAAAATTTTAAAGGACTTATTCCCAATGAGATTGCAGAGCTTAATGATAGAGCTAATGATAATTGGGAGCCTCTACTTGCAATTGCTGATACCTTAGGGGGTAACTGGACTGAAGACGCAATAAAATCAGCCTTGAAGCTATCTAGCTCACAAGAAGATACACTATCCAATGGCGAACAATTACTCACTGACATTCACGAAGTATTGCTTGGCTTTTCCAGTACACCTATAGGAACTATGGACTTAATATCCCTGCTAAGTAAAGATGATGAAAAGCTATGGCAACACTATGATAAGGGGCGTAATATTACTGCTGCTCAGCTTAGTAAAATACTTAAACCATTCCATATAAAATCAGTTCAATTCCGTAAGGAAAGCAAGCAAATGAGAGGTTATCATTTTAATGACTTTTCTGATGCTTTTAAGCGATATGTTCCTGAGAATAGTGTAACAGGTGTAACAGACCCAACAAGTACTACAAGCACTAACTCTACAATGTTTCTTGAAAATACATCAGCTTAATTTTAATACTTTATTACGGGTGTGACGGATGTTACACCCTATTTAAGCCCCGCTACAAAACTAAAGACATAAACGATAATATTACACCTACCTTGCAATAATCGCGTCCCTTTACTTTAAAAAATGCACCCTATCTGCGACTTTCAGGCAAGCCCCTAGGTATCTCAGTTCTCTCTAGTTTCTTATTCATTTACGTAATGCGCAGTCAATAAGGCAATATCCATTAAAAACACGTCTATCTCTATAAGTAAGAGAAATGTCTTTTCTTATTGATTTGTATTCAATGACTTACATCTACCCTAGTTGTATTGTTAATTTTATTAGTATCAGGCAATCAGCTTATCAGGCTTAATCACTTCCGTGATACACCTCGTATACCAACCAGATCAACATAGAGCGCTTTATGCCGTTTATGAAGGTAGTAGTCGGTAACGCTTAAAGTAAGTGTTTCTATCAATTTTTGTTAGACGACAATTAGCTTAACCAGTAACCGTAATACGCTATCAAACAAAATGTAGGCAGTCTAACTTCCTCTTAATGTAGGCGCACCAGTGGCCTTGTGTGCTCATAGTCTAGCAGGCTGCATCAAGCTTAACTGTTATGATTAAACGTAGCTAAGGCTACTTAATTAGCTTATATATCAGTCTTCTATGCTAACTATTGATGTTTCTGTTTCCAGAAATTATAAGTACGTTATTTCATTGTCTTTAAGTATTCTGATGACACTTATTATTCACTAATCAATGTACATCCTATCTGATACAGGGAATAAAGAAGGTGAGCTATTTGCGCGGTTATGGTTTTGTTAATAAGGCTGGCTTATTGACCAGCCTTTTGTTTTCAGATTGATAAGCTAGCAGACAGCTAGCCTTTGTAATCATTACTCTTAATGTCTCTGTATGCAAAGTATATAGCACAATCAACCACTACCAGCTAGGCTGGCATTGCTTGCGGTCTAAAGAGTACCTTTTAAAAGTTTTATTTCCTGCACACCACATGAGTACTGAACTGTAAATTAGGCTATAGCTCTTACTATATACTTTACGTAAAATAACTGCTACAATATTATAGTTGTTTTTTACTAATACTGACAACTTAATTCAATCCTTCATTAAGATCTAACTCTATTTATTACCCTTTAAAGCTTTCAGTGATTACGTGATAGCATCTAAGTAATCACAATACGTCATATCAAACAAAAGCTAACAACTTTGCCTACACCCTCGCTACGCTCAGAGTAGGCCATTCAATAAAACCTCTATTTGCTCTAATAGAACCCAATAACTACTTAGTATACCTACACCTATCTAATAGAAAGTAATAAACAATTACCACTAATAGATGACTATGTATATTTGATATGAAGTAATCTATTAACGTTACTTATAGACTTACGTCTAACGTAACTTAGTGGTTGGTGTTCAACACTAAACTATAAGAATACAGACTAACGTCTATATCCTTATAGTTGTATAATCAGCAATTAAGCATTGCTATAATGAATAGCTTGCCTTAACATTACTTACATTTAAGTTACAGAAGCTGTTACTAGCCCTGAAATAATTATTCTCTTGAAAAAACCTGAGCATAAAACCATTTCTGAAACATCAGGTGAGTCGAATGTAGAGATAATAACTTCTCGAAAACGGTTTATTTTCCAGTCTCTTCTAAGGAAGATTGCAATTTTATTTAAAGCCATTCTTTACCCCTAAAATCATCTCCTTACACACAAGTATCATAATAACCTAAAATCAATGACTTACGTAATTGTATGATTTTTATACAATTGGCTGTATCCCCTTATTTTACTGACTTCTCTACTTTTAGGTGATTCCTGTAAGTCGTTGATATTTAATTAGTAAAAAGATGTGTGTAAGGAGATGCCCTAAAATCTAGCGACCAAATAACTTGACGTAACAAAGGGCGAAAAATTTTGGCTCTTCCCGATTTCGTGGGGTGATCACTACATCTAGGATTAGTAGGTATTTTAGGTAAATCGTAACCCATAAAATCCCTTATTAAATCAATTGACTAAAGAAATTTTTATGCATGTTGCATTGCATGCAAAACTACATGTTGATTTTACCCCGCGAAATATGGAAGAGCCAAAATTTCTTAAATGCAGCAATAAAACGATGATTCTTTAGTATAGTCCTTATGCTTCCTAAAGATAGCTTTCTAGTCTCAGTACAGGTATTATCCAATATTTGTCTATACTCCTTAATTTCTAAATAAATGAAGGGTAAATAAACTATAGTTACAAACCCTACTCCTATAGAAATTAATTCCCAAAACCAATTTATACTACCATCAAAAAAACAGCGAATACTTAACCAAGCCAATAAAGGAGATAATAATCCATTATCAAACCTCACATAATAAAATGAGTTTAAGTTACTTATTCTTTCTAAGCAATATGTAACAGATTCTTCTTTTGCATCAAGCCTCTTAATTATATTTTCAATAGGTCTGTCTTTAAAATCAGGGAATATACAACCAACAATCCAATTTTTAATACAAACTGAAAATTGATGAATTAAGACTCCTAAAGGTAATGCGGTAGCAATTAATCCTGCAATCATTTTTGTACTAACAAAAAGTACACTTAAGTAACAAAGAAGGTCATCAAAATTATTAGCAAACCGCCCATAATAAAATATAATAACCCATAATATATATACACTTCCAGATATTTGATACCTTAAGAACTGCTTCATATTAGCTCTCGCTCCGATTAAGCCAGTGAAGTAATGATAGCTAAAATTCCTGTAATTATATTCCAGATAGCTGTAAACAGCGTATCAAAAAATAAAAATATTCCTCCTGGAATAGCTGCAACCGTATCTATAGGGTTTAAAATTGTTCCCACAATAACACCAAATAAAGAAAGCCATAATCCTATAATTGCTTCAATTAATGTAATAAATACTTGAATAAAAAGGTCGCCTAGTAATAAATAGTGGCCTTTATCTATAATATATGCCAGTTGATGAATAAATTTTTGCGGTATATTCACTACCCATGAAATATAATACAAAGCATTAGAAACTCCATCAAATTTAAAGGCGATAAGTTCACTATTTTTACCGTTATAATCGAACATAAATGCAGAATAAGTTATGCCCCATGTTCCCATCATATATGCACTATACAGGGAGTCTGAGGAGTCACCTGTAAACCCAGCATCCAACCAAAAAGGTTTCTTTGATTGCCAAGGTCTTTCCTTCCAGTTGTCAGTTCTATTATGCTGAGATGCAGGCCACCAAACAGTATTTAGCTCATTTGAGCCACCATATTGTTGTTGAATTACATGCTGTTTTTCACAAGTTGATACTCTTCTTGCTCTAGGATTTTCTTTTATGTAATCTGATTTTACCCACCACTCAATAGGATGAGTAACCTGACAGTATATGCGCCCTACCTGAAAAAAAATATCTGGATCTTTTACTTCTGATATAGCATAAACAGCCGTAGAATTAATAACCAAAAATACTAGGATTAATTTAATTTTCAACATAAATCTCAACCACTAATCTGGCAAATTTTCAGTTTCAGGAAACAGCCGGTCAAAAATACCTGTTTGCGATTCTATAAGAATTTGGCCATTATTAACAACCGAACCTCTACCCGTGAAGAAATACTCTATTTTATTAATTAAATCATGTTCGACAACTTTTATTACATTACCTTGCTCATCAACCTCGTAACTTGCGCCAAAAAAAAACGATGGATTGAATATTGATAATATAACCACCAAAACTCCAACTCCAGTAAATATTTTTTTCATATTAACCCCCCTTTCTTATCTCAATTGTTATATACACAAAATACCTGACCATTACGACACTTAAAACCTAACAAGTTATTGTCTCGATCCAGTTAACTTTACGCTACCCAATAAAAATTAACAAGAGAAAGGCCATTAGCCTTGTAGTACTAAACTAGATAACATACATTATCTACACCGTAACAAGATCTGAACAACATGCAATTGCAATGCTAAAACTGCCAACAAAATTACTACAAAAATTTGACAGTCTTTTGTTGAAAAAGTCTTTGACGAACATAGAGCCGCTTACAAAAAATGGCTTCGCTTCTATTGGAATTTTTGTCATAAGTACCAGCACGATATATTGCATTCTTGCAAAGTAGAACGCTTACCCCTAAATAGGTGAGATAAGTCTAACTCTTTTCTGAAAAAGCGCACCTCTACACCCGATGGCATGGGCTTATTATTGATATTGCACAGCCCTATGGTCGCGTATAAGCCTCCCATATCATTAGTAGAGAAGCACACCATAATCAGATTAATGGCTGTATAGCCACTTTTTAACCCTATATTTTGCAGACCGCAACTGGTGTAATGCAGTATCTTCAGCACTCTGTTTGTTATTACTAAAACGACTGCTAGCTAGTCTGCTCAATAAAACACGCTATGGATAGCGTGCTATCTGGGAACTCTCGTAATACTTTTTTATCTTGTGTCACAAGAGGAATATTTTGGTGTTTTGCTAAGGCAATAAATTCACAGTCATAGGCTGAACAGTTACTCTGATTAACAAGTGCTAAAACTTGAGAGGAACTCACGTCAAATTCATTATTACTCATAATAGACTCTGCTGTTTCTTGAAGTTGCAGGGCTTTATCAAAAGTAATGATTTCTTTTCTAAGGTACAGGGCTAATACATTACGAAATTCACTTTTCCATAAGCTTGGCGCAATCCAGTTAGAATCTTGTGTAAAAAGTTTATCTACTGAGTCTGAATACGAGGTAGGCAATAACAGATACGAAATGATATTTGTATCTGCAACAATCATGATCGGCCTTCATTAATCGCTTGCCCTATCTCTTCTGGTGTAATCATATCTGGTTTAATTTGAGAGCGAAGAGCCTGAATACTTGAAAGCTTATCTTGTGTAGAAGATTTACTCGGAAATAGTTTTTGCTTCAGGCACATAATCACTTCACTATTAATGCTTCTATGGTGCTGTTCAGCCGTTAATTTTAATTCTTCGTATAAATCGACTGGAATATTTTTTATCGTTAAGGCAGGCATAAGAATAAAGTAATCTAGGAAAATAAGTAGATAGCATTATGGTTGCCTAATGCAACCATGTCAATTCAGCATTGAAAACTTGCAACTCGTCAGCAGCCAAAAGTTTCTATACAACTTAACAATTATTTTTACTGCACTGCATTTATGCGGTGTGCTTTCGTGTGCCTGTCATAAACAGTGACACATTTAATAATGCGCCAAACATTTGTTTCCCCATTTATTTTGTTTTTTTGTTTATAAAATATTTTGAGACTGAAGTTACTAGCTGATTCCTAATATTCAGATGACTGCCCCCACCCCTGTACCTAGTGTGTATAGAGAGCATTAGCTTGCTCTATAAAGGGGGTGGCCTCTTGAACTTGCCCCCACCCTTTTTCTGTACACCTCAATCTTAGTCGTTTCCTTGCATTCGACTGCTTATTCTTTATTTCATTTACAGGACTACTATCATGAAATCTATTAATACAAATCTAAACTCTATTAACTTTGTTGCTGAAAACATTCCGCTTGTTCAATATGGCCTTAATCAGTTCCAAACCACTGCGCCCATGTCATTGGAGCAGTTGTGTTCTGCCATGAGTTTGTTATTAGATAATCACTTTAAACGTGAGTCTGTTTTAACGTCACCTGAGATGACTAAGAATTATCTTATCTCTAAGTTAGCCAACTATGAAAGCGAGGTATTTAGCTGTATTCATCTTGATAATCAGCATCAAGTGCTTGCTTATGAGGAGCTGTTTTACGGCACGATAGATGGCGCTAGTGTCTATCCTAGAGACGTTGTTAAATCATGCCTTCAGCACAACTCAGCGGCGGTTATCTTTGCTCATAATCACCCGTCTGGGATTGCTGATCCCAGTCAGGCTGATTTGTCTATTACTGCCAAGCTTAAACAATCGTTAGCCCTAGTAGATATTCGTGTCCTTGATCATATTATTGTTGGTGGATCTAACACTACCTCGCTTGCCGAGAAAGGCTTGCTGTAGTTATTTTTATTTATTAACAGATGTCCTGTCTGTTATTGGCTTACTCTGCCATCAATTCCTACTTCTAGGAATACTCTAAACAAAATCTAGTACTACTTATTCACTGCATTGTCTTATGCCGTGAGCTTTCGTGCGCATGTAAGAAACTGGTGCGCTTTATTTTTATACCTTTAGGAGAATTACCATGAACCCATTTACTCAACTTAATGAGCAATTAAATTTAATGATTGAAGAAGCTTTATCTAGTGAAGGCGGCTCTATTCGTATTAATACTGCCGATGCTGAAATCATTATCCAATTAAATGATGACAAAGTTGTCACCGTTATTTATCAGCGAGGAACGATACAAAAGGTGTGGCATCACGTTTTAGGTAGCACTAAAGAAATTGTGCTGTTTGTACTCTCTAAGATCACGTCACTCATTAGTTGGCGCAATCTGTTCAGAGCCAAGCCATTATTAATAGAGTATCAACCTCGTATAGAGAACGATAAGTGATTGAGTACAGCTCAATCCTTATCTGAATCTGAAAATCATTTAACCACTCAGGGCAATCTAGCCCGACCACTTTAAGCCTTGTCTCCCTATTAGAGGGAGTCAGGGCTTTTTTTTGCTTTAACAAAAAGGAATACAATCATGTCTGAATTATTTGCTAACCCATACGATACAAGCGTTCAAGGTTTTTACTTCTCATCTTATGAAGAATACGAAACAAGATCATCTCAGTTAATTAATGATTGCGGTTATCCTGTCGAAGAATTCGAGATTGAATTCATTGATGGGGATCTATGTCAGCTCTTTAGTGCGTGTGATATTACGCAATGCACACTGAAAAAATGGTTTGATGAGATTGAAGACTTACCAGAAGCCGAACAAACAGAACTATTTTATCGCTGTGATAATTTAAACCAAAATACTCAAGAGGCTTTAGATAATCTCAACTCTGATGGCTATATTCAGCAGTGCTCACTTTCTGACTATGCGTATGAATCGGTTAATGATTCTGGAGTCATTGATAGCTTACCTGAAACACTTCAATGTTATTTCAACCATGAAGCCTATGCGCGTGACTTGGAAATTAATGGAGAAGTAGCAGAATTCACTTATGACAGCACAACGTATGTCGCGGCAGGGTTTTAAATCATCCTCCGTGCCGTTAGAACTTCGTTCTAACGGCGTGTGTTACCAATCTTCATCGTCTAATCGTAAATTTGCGATTCTGTTAAAAATTCGGTGAATACCAATTAGCTAGAAAGGAGTAACTATAAGAATTCATTTATTATTCAAAATCTAAAAGATTGCCACTTCAGTCAAATGATGACGGTCAATAATCTAGACGGCAGTTAAGTTCCTTAACGAGGAATTTAATCATAACTCTGTTGCTATATTGTAAAGTCATCATTCGCCTTCAGCGGCTCGACTAAATAAAACACACTATCCATCTATACCCATTACCTGCTACGATTGAAGTATAAATAGATACATAAAACCATTACCCAAAAAGTAGTGTAAATCTATTACGGTACCGCTTACGGTATCGCAATAATTCTCATACAACATTTAGGATTAAAATCAAATGCTTATATTACCTATTCGATTGCCCCCGTCCACAGGATTCTAATATAACCACTTGATATATAAGTGGTTTTTTATATGAATTTTCATTGATTTTCACTGGTGAGATACACAAGTGAGATACAATGACAGTTCAAAACCCATCTTATTTACTCAAATCCCGACATGGGATATGGTATTTTCAAATTCAAATACCAAAGAAATTCACTCAGAGCCAAAAAAGAAAATTATTTAGAAAATCATTAAAAACAACCACTCGTGTGATAGCATTAAAAAAAGCAAGGTTATGGTGGATTAAAATGGAAGAAAATGATTTTCAATGGGAAGATGAAGCAGAAATACTCAATGAGGACTTTCACTGCGGTAAATTAATCTATCAAAAATTAGATCAACTTGATAGCGATGATGCCGTTGAAATCCAACAATTCATTGAATCATTAAATTTTTCTGAGGAAAGTGCCCTGAGAGCCTATAACGAAACTCTGGAGCATCAAACACAACCTGCCACCCTCCAAACTCAAACAACAGAAGAGGTTTATTCTCCCCTTCTATCTGAACTGACCGATAAATTTATTGTTGAGAAGAGAATCAATTGGGGAGAAAAACAAAGGGAATCTACTGAACATAAAGATTATAGACCTAAGATTTCTTTATTTATTGAACTTGTTGGTGATAAAAAGGTTAGCCAATTAACAAAACAGAATGTAATAAAATATAAAGAGTCGTTATTTAGAATTCCTGCGAATAGACGTAAGGTCAAACAATACAAAGATAAATCTATTGTAGAACTACTTAATTCTGATATTCCGAAAAGTGATTTACTGAGCAATATTACTATTCAAAATCACTTCGCCAAGATTAGCACTTTCTTGGATTGGATGGCACAGAATGGATATTGTGATTCATCATTAAAAACACCACTTCATGGTGTCATCAAAAAAACCAAAGCTGTTTCACAGGATAGAGATGTTTTTACGGAGGATGACTTAAAGTTATTGTTCAATAATGAATATTACTTTAGGAATATGCATCGAACAGCAAGTCAGTATTGGATTCCATTGTTGGGATTATTTACCGGTGCTCGTATCAATGAACTTTGTCAATTATATGTGTCTGACATTAAGGAGATTGATGGTGTTTGGGTTATTGATTTTAATGAAAATGATAGTAAGAAATTAAAAACACTTAACTCGAAAAGACAAGTCCCCATTCATTCAATACTCATTAAACGATTAAAACTATTAGACTTTGTTGAAACTTTGCGAGGCAAAGAGGTTAGATTATTTCCTGAACTTACAGAATCAAGGGATGGGTATAGTCGGGCATTTTCAAAATGGTTTAATCGCACATATAGGAAGAATGTAAATGTTGGTCAATTAGATTCGGAGCAAAAGACCTTTCACTCACTCAGACATACATTTAGTAATTATTACAAGCAATTGGGCAGTATCGATGAATATCGTGTTGCTGAGATTGTTGGCCACAAGTCTACAACGACTTCAATCACCTATGACAGATATGGTAAATCTAGCTCCATTAAACAAAAAAAGGAATTGATTGAGAAATTGAAACTTGATTTCATTGAATTCGATAAGTTTAGGATATGGAAATAACACATTGCTAACTGTAAATAGTAATTTTCTGTTTGCAGTTGTAGCAAAAAAAAAGCCTCCCCCCAATAAATCCCATACACTGAGATTGAATCTAAGGTGTCTAATTATCTAGGCTCAATGTCGATTAACAGAGCAAAAAATCTAAGATAATTGCGCAACCTGCGATGGGGGAGCTATGATGGAAATTACAGATAGTATCAAGGCAGATATGCTTGATAATAATGCAGTTAGGCACAGTTTATGAAGGAAATGCATATTAATAACCCAATAGATTTTGAACAAATTAATAGAATTATCCCTATTTTAAAAAGAGCTATTTCTGCGACTTTTAGTGAAGGTAACTGGAAAGAATTAGCCTATGAAATAGATGACCCAAATATAATAAATAAACATACTCGTTTACTTCGTAGTCTTAACTGGGGCGATGATGATTATGAGGGTTGCGTGTTTAATGTGCTGGAGTCTATATTTCAATCCAGCCCAGAGAATTACGATGTTCTCCTTAAAAACGAGAACATAAAAAAATGGATAAAATCCAAGGATAGTGTTGCATATAAGGAGTTTTATAATGACTCAAGTTATATACCAAAATTTACACCAATATCTGTTTCTGCTAGAGAAGTAGTGGAAACAGCATTAAAAGACGCTGAAACACTGATTCAGTCCAACACCCCTATTAGTGCGGTAGACCGACTACATACAGCTCTTCATGGTTATTTGATGGCTCAGTGTGAGCAACATCAAATTAGTTTCCCAACTGACTCAGGGATAACACAACTATACAAATTATTGCGTGAAAATGTTCCAGCTCTCAAAAATATAGAATCATCGGGAACTGAAATATCGAAAGTGACAAAAGCTATGGCAACTATACTGGACTCTTTGAATCCTATTCGGAACCATAAAAGTGTAGCGCATCCTAATGAGAATTTATTAGGCACAGCAGAGGCAGTCTTAGTAATAAATATTGTGCGAACATTACTACATTATTTTGAAGCAAAGCTGTAACCAAAAATCCACTTGACCATTTAAATCGTCACAAAATTTCGAAGTATTAAATTGTATGTGGTTATTTTTTGAGTGAATACAAATAAATTTCTGTGCTCTCTATCAATCAACTAATCCCCCCACCTCTCCCATATTCAACTAAAATAGACGGTATCTAATCCCCTAATTGGTTTAAATATACATGGAAGAAGAACAAAAAATAACCCTGCAACAACTCGAATCTTTTTTATGGGAAACCGCTGACATTTTACGTGGCAATATGGATGCTAGTGAATTTAAGGATTACATCTTTGGCATGATGTTCCTCAAGCGTCTATCTGACTCATTTGAAGAAGAACAAGAAAAAGTCATTGCCTATTATATTGGTAAAGGGAAGTCACCTGAACAAGCTGAATCACTGGCTCAAGATGAGGATGAATACGATAAAACTTTCTTTGTTCCTGAGAAGGCGCGTTGGGGAACGTTAAAGGACTTAAAACACGATATAGGTTCAGAACTCAATAAAGCCACTGAATCCATAGAAGAACATAACGCCATGCTGGAAGGCGTATTGGTATCCATTGATTTCAATATCAAGAATAAATTATCAGATACCAAGTTACGTGATTTACTCTCACATTTCAGCAAATATCGATTAAGAAATTCAGATTTTGAACAGCCTGATTTGTTAGGTTCTGCTTATGAATACTTGATTAAAATGTTTGCCGATTCCGCAGGTAAAAAAGGGGGTGAATTTTATACCCCCAGCGAAGTTGTTAGACTTTTAGTGACATTATTGAATCCTCATGCGGGTATGCGAATTTATGACCCCACCAGTGGTTCGGGTGGTATGTTGATTCAAACGCGTAATTACTTAATCCAGCAGAATGAAAACGCGGCAAATTTATCCTTGTATGGTCAGGAAATGAACTTGAATACGTGGGCTATTTGTAAGATGAATATGTTTTTACATGGCGTATTCAATGCTGATATAAGAAAAGGCGACACCTTAGGTAATCCACAACATCTAAAAGATGGCGAATTAATGCTATTTGATAGAGTCATAGCCAACCCGCCATTTTCATTGAAAAAATGGGGTAAAGAATCTGCTGATAATGATGCCTTTGGTCGTTTTCCTTATGGCACACCGCCAAAAGATGCAGGTGATTTGGCGTTTGTTCAGCACATGATAGCTTCACTCAATGCCGAAGGTAAAATGGGCGTGGTTATGCCGCATGGTGTGTTATTTCGTGGCAGTAGTGAGAAAGCGATTAGACAAGGCATATTAGAAGATGACTTGTTAGAAGCCGTTATTGGCTTACCGTCTGGCTTATTTTATGGCACAGGTATTCCCGCTTGCTTGTTGATTATTAATAAGCAGAAAGCCGCTGATAGAAAAGGTAACGTCATCTTTATCAATGCTGAATTGGAATTCCAAGAAGGCAAAAACCAGAATAAACTACGTGATAGCGATATAGCTACGATTGTTGATACCTTTAATCAATACCAAACCATTAAGCGTTATTCTAAAGTGGTTGAACTGGCTGAAATTCAAGAAAACGATTACAACTTAAATATAAGACGCTACGCTGATACCTCGCCACCTGCTGAAAGCTTTGACGTTAAAGCGATTCTACGTGGTGGCATACCCATTAAAGAAGTGGAAGAAGATTATATGCAAGAATTATTGAATGGCTTTGATGTAAGCAAGGTATTCAATAAACAAGATTCAGATTACTATGAATTTAAGCCTGAAATAGAAAGCAAAGAATCCATTAGAGAATTTATTGATACCGCTGAATCTGAAATGAATGCCTATTTGCAGGAATTGGGTTATATTCAAGCATAAGCAAACGAGGAGATTATTATGCAAATTATTATTAATGCACCTGATGATATACCAGCGGCTATTATTGAACAACAGGTTGAAGCGTTTGAGAGTAGGTTAAAGGCATTAAGCTACCCACCACAGAAACAGAGTGATAAGCTGTTTAAAATTGATAAGCAAGCCTGTTTAGATGCTTTAGCGCAAGTGAAACGGGGTGATAAAACAGGGATGACTGAAATAGGTGATATTGACCAGTATATAGAACAGTTAAAGCATGAAATTAGTTAAAACGGATTTTTACGGCAAGAAAGAGCGTAAATTTTTTAAAAAACACCCTGACTTACTTGGTAAGTATGCGCAAGCACTAAAAGCTTTAGCAGTTGAACCTTTTGACTCATCTTTAAAGACACATAAATTGAAAGGACATTTAAAAGAATTTCATGCGTGCAGTCTAACTTATGAATATAGATTGGTCTTTATTCTGTTAATTCAAGATGATAAATTAACCTTAGTTGATATAGGCACTCATGATGAGGTATATAGAGGTTCTTAACAATAAATATCAATCAAAAAGTGAATACCGCTGAATCTGAAATGAATGCCTATTTGCAGGAATTGGGTTATATTCAAGCATAAGCAAACGAGGAGATTATTATGCAAATCAGTCTTAATTTATCCGAAACAACCATACAGCAACTTAAAAGTTTAGCTGATCCCGACGTTTTTGTTGAAGGTGTTGTTAAACAAGCCTTACAAAATCGCAAGAAACCACAAACCGATGAAGACGATGCTTTATTGATTCACGAGCAATTAATGGAACAATATTCCGAAACATTTGAAAAGTTAGCACAATAATGAACCAGCACTTTTTTATTTCTTCACCTTTAGCATTAAAAATTCACCAACAACAGGTGCAACGTTTTGGTGGTATTAATGGTATTCGAGATAAGGGGTTATTGGAATCCGCATTAGGGGCACCAAGACAAACTTGGGACTATACGCAGGATATTTACCAAGCGGCGGCACAATACTGTTATTCGATAGCGAATAACCATCCATTCTTAGATGGCAATAAACGCACAGCAACGGCGTGTATGTTGGTATTTTTAGTTAAAAATGGTATTAAGCCCATGATGAGTAATGCAGATTTATATAAGTGGGTGATTGCAGTGACAATCAACACGATGCAACGTGATGAATTAGCGGAATGTTTGCGCCAAAATTGTAAAAAGATTGATTAATTAATGAGGGACTGTATGAATAATGGATTGCCTGATGGGTGGGATGTCGTAACTTTATCTAATGTTTCAGGCTTGATAACAAAAGGAGCAACACCTACTACCTATGGGTTTCCTTACTTATCCGCTGAAGATAAAAGTAAGGTGTTTTTTCTCAGAGGGAATAATGCATCCTTAAATGGAATTTTCATAAATAAAGATACTAAATACATATCATTAGACGCTCATAACTATCTTTCTAGGTCTATATTAAAAGCAGATGATTGTATAATTTCAATAGTCGGCAGTATAGGTGCATCATTCATTGTAAAAAAGGCAATTCTACCTGCAAATATAAATCAGAATGTAGCACTTATACGACCTTTACCAGACAAAATTAAAACTAAATTTCTTGCATATTTGATTCAATATACAATCCAAAAACAAATTGCAATAGAAATTACGATTCAAGCACAACCAAGTTTAAGTTTAAAACAAGTTCGAGATTTTGAAATTCCTTTACCACCACTCCCAGAACAACAAAAAATAGCCAAAATCCTAACATCAGTTGATGAAGTCATCGAAACTACTGAAACTCAAATCAATAAACTCAAAGATTTGAAAAAAGGCATGATGGATGAGTTATTGACCAAAGGCATTGGGCATACAGAATTTAAGGATTCGGCTGTGGGTCGGATTCCTGTAGGGTGGGAAGTTAGTTCTCTTGGACAAGTTGGTAAATGGTCTGGTGGTGGAACACCGAGTAAATCAAATATTTTGTTTTGGGTAGGTAAAATACCTTGGGTTTCACCTAAAGATATGAAATGTGAAAAAATATTTCGGACAAAAGACTATAGGGAACCTCGAAAAACCTCATCCGAAAAATGATAAAATAAAGCACTTCTAACTCCCCTAATTGAGTCCCTCTAAAA
>CBDUDV010000019.1:0-54984 GCA_965366065.1 uncultured bacterium
GCCTGTTACCGTTCGACTTGCATGTGTTAAGCATACCGCCAGCGTTCAATCTGAGCCATGATCAAACTCTTCAGTTTAAAATCATTTTGTGACATCATCAGATGTGCCACCAATCTTTGTTTCGATTGTCAGAATTTACGTTTGTTAATCCGAAGATTAACGATGTAGATTCTTATATCGATTATTTATTACAAATTAATAATCTCTACAAGCACCCACACAAATTATTTTGATTGTGTTTTTAAAGAGCTGAGAGTCAGAATGAATAGTCATTCAACCCTACCAAGTCCACCTATTATACAGAGGAAAGACTCGTCGTCAACGTTTATTTTCAAAGTTATTTGAGAGACGATAAAATCAACACTCAACCAACAAGAAAACCAACCTCAACTGATTCCTAAGAATCAAACCTTAATCTCTTAAGGAGCCGACTATTATAACCAGAAGATATAATTTAGCAAGCTTTTATTGTTACTCTATTATTTAAACGCCATTTAACGCCCTTCTTATATAGTATAAATATTTTTTATCTTACATAATACCTTTTATGTAATAATGATTTTTTGCAATAAACCCCAATGAGTTCATCATGAAACTATCTGTAACCCCCACTCTGCATGAGCGAAAACTTAGTGAAAATGATTTCATCGTATCTAAAACAGATACCTCTGGACGCATCACTTATGCTAATCGTATTTTTATGGATATTTGTGGCTTGCCTGAATCTCGCTTATTAGGCGTTCAACATAGTATTATTCGTCACCCAGATATGCCTAGAGGTGTATTCCGGTTTATGTGGAACACATTGAAATCCGGTGATGAATTTTTTGGTTTTGCAAAAAACCTATGTGCTGACGGTGGCTTTTATTGGGTCTTTGCTAATATAACCCCTGATTATGATAAAGACGGCCATCTAAAAGGTTATTATTCAGTTCGTCGCAAACCCCCTGAGTCAGCCCTAAAGGTGTTGATTCCTGTATACCAAGAAATGCTCGCAATTGAAAAAAGATCATCAACCAAAGAAGCACCTGATAAATCTATTGCTTATTTAGTTGATGTTGTTAAATCAACCGGGGCGGCTGACTATAACAGCCTTGTTTTAAGCCTATTTAAACCTAACGGTCTTTAATTTTATGTCTACACAAGCTAACCAAAGCGCAAACATTCCTTTTTTGAATTCTAAGGCTCTCTACACTCTGTGCAGCCTAATCCTTTTGGCTTGCTCCATTTTTGCTTCAAGTCTTTATTTTAGTGGGTTTTCATGGTTTATGTTAATTCAGTCCCTAGCAATTATAGGTGTTGCTATTTATGCGTTTAAAACAACTAGTAAAAATCTCCTCGTTATTAATCGCATACAAGGTGTTTTATTAAAAACAAATCAAGGTGAGCTATACCACCGCATCACCAACACTAAAGGCTTAGGTGAGCTTGGAAAAGTCGCTTGGGAACTCAATGAAACATTAGATATCATGGAGTCTTACTTTAAAGAAGTTAATACTTCGTTTTCTCATGCCTCTGAAGGTAACCATGATCGCTACATGCTTGCTGATGGGTTTCCTGGAGTATTAAAAAAATCGGCGATTAATATTAATAGCGCGTTGCATTTAATGGCCGAAAACGACAATTTAGTAACTAAAAATAAATTATCTGCACAACTCCAGAGCTTAAATACTTTAAATTTATTGACTAACTTGAAGTCTAATCAAAATGACCTGATTAACATTACTGAACAAATGCAAAAAGTTGAAGATATTGCACTAGATACTGGCACTAATGCTGACTCAAGCCTCTCTAGTGTTGACGATATCAGTCTTTCTTTAACTAATATTAATACAACCATTCATTCTGTTGCTGATGTTATCGCTGAATTAATAAATGATAGCCGTAAAGTAACTGATTCTTTATCTATGATCACCGGTATCGCAGACCAAACTAACTTGCTTGCATTAAATGCCTCTATTGAAGCTGCTCGCGCTGGTGAGCATGGTCGTGGCTTTGCTGTTGTTGCAGAAGAAGTTAAAAGTCTTTCAGAGCATACAAAAAATGCAGCACTTGAAGTTTCTAAAACACTGGATTCATTTAATACTCGTGTAGCACAAATGCATGACAAAGCGACCTCTTCAGCTGATTTATCTGAACAAATTATGGAAAAAGTAACCGACTTTAAAGGTCAGTTTTCTGGGCTTTCTTCCTCTGCAAAAGATTCCATTGAATATATCTCTTATGCAAAAGACAAAACCTTTGGTGTACTGACTAAATTAGACCACATTATTTATAAACAAAATGGTTATATTGCTATTGAAAATGCTGAACGTACCACTGAGGCCGCTGCAATCTCTGTTGATTCACATAACTGTCGCTTAGGAAAATGGTATTACGAAGGTATAGGTAAAGATCATTTTAGTTCAACAACCGCCTACTCTAAGTTAGCATCGCCACACAACGATGTTCACCAGTTTACTGCACGTGCCCTTGAAGGCTCTAGCCAAAACTGGCAAGACAATGCTGATGCCCTCAATAATATCGTCACCAACATGGAAAAATCAGAACGAGCCAGTGCAGAGGTTATGCTTTTAATTGATAAGATGATTGAAGAGCAACATCAACACTAAAATAACTTATATTCTCAAATAAAAAGGCCTCTTTTAGTTAACTAAAAGAGGCCTTTTTAATGAAAAGAGATTTTATTTACTAACTAACGTAAAACTGTCTCATCATTCCTAAGTCTTCATGTTCTAGATTATGACAGTGATATAGAAATAGCCCTTTAAAATCCTGAAAAGGCTTCGCAATAACAAGCTCTTCACCTGGCATTACTAATACTGTATCTTTCCATCCTGAATTAATAAAACCCTCACTCACTGTTTTATATTCTTCTTGACGCATTCCCTCTATTTTTCTTGATAAAACTTGAAATTGTTGGCCATGTAAATGAATAGGGTGCGCCATAGATAGCATCATTCCTCCGCCCATCATTCCCATACCTCTTCCTTTACCCATTCCACCTTTACCTTGCTTCATACCTCCATGGTCATGAAAGATTTTTATTTTTTTAATTGACCCTAACTGTACTTCCTCAAAATCTTCTACTCTATTCATAGAATATGAGTGCCCATTGAGTTGCGGACGCATAGGCTTCATAGAAATAGCAATGGGAATCGGGTTATTTTTGTTATCAACATCCCGCTCAGTTAAGCGATCTATTTCCACTAATTTTTTCGGCAATACCGGTGAGTTACTTACTTTTTTAGTGACCTTAAAAGTGGCTATTGCAAAATCATCACCTTGACCTAAACGACCACCAGACATGCCCATGCCCATTCCACCGTTAGGTGGCATTGCTCCTTCATACGCTAAACTTTTCATTGTCAGTTCATCACCAACAGTACGGCCACTAAAATCTAGCCATAAATCTATACGCTCTCCTGGTGCTAACATTAAATAAGGGCGTGTTTCTGGTTTTTCTAGTAAATTACCATCTGTTCCTATTGCTGTTAGTGGTGTTCCATCATCCCAGCCTAATTTATAGATACGTGAATTTGAACCATTGACCGCTCTAAAGCGATAAGCATGTGTTTTGACAGAAAACTCAACATCCGGCTTACCATTGACTAAAATAGTATCACCAAGAAAGCCCATCATTCTTCCATGCATGCCATGCAAGTATTGCAATTGATTACGTTCATCAAAATTTCTATCTTGTAGAACTAACGGTAAATCATACTCACCTCGTGGTAAATCTAAGGCTTGCTCTTCTTTATCAGTCACTGTAATTAACCCAGCCAACCCTTGATAAACTTGCTCGGCAGTTAACTCATGTGAATGTGAGTGATAAAAGCTGGTTCCTGCACGATTTAATACCTCAAATTCATAAATCAGTGTTTCACCCGCATTTATCGTATACATTGGGTGCCCGTCACTAGACTGTGGAACATGCAATCCATGCCAATGGATCACTGACGGTTCTGTTAGCTTATTTTTATAATAAACACGAACTTTCTGACCTTGCTTATAATTTAATATAGGTCCCAAGTAATTATCTTCAAGTTCGACTAAGGTATTTTTAGGGCCTTTTAATAATTTTGCGTAATATTTTTGTACTTTAGTTTTACGCCCGCTTTTAATAGGCATATAGGCATCACGCGATATAAATTCAATTTCCACATCAGCTTTGAAACTTGCTGTAGGCTCACTCTTTAATGAACTACTTTTTGCAAATAATAATTTAGGAAAAAGTCCAGCGGCAGTCACACCTAAAGCTGAATGTTGTAAAAAATTACGTCGTTTATAATTGATCTTATTTGTCATACTACCGCCCTCAATGTAATTATTTTTATACGCCATCCATAGTGTTTATTATGTATAAACGAAATGCTACTAGCGTCTCTTATAGCTCACAAAACTATAACTAAAATCAACACTGCTATCATCGTTTATATCTTCTCTTTCGTACTCAGACCATTCTTGTTGGTTAATTTCTGGAAACCAGGTATCACCTTCAAATGATTTTTTGATTTCAGTGATATACAACCTATCAGATTTATCTAATATAGATTCATATAAAGTTGCTCCACCGATAACGAACACTTCCTCTTCTGTATCACAGCTCCGTATTGCCTTATCTAAATTATTAAATACCTCGCAACCTTCTTGCTGATAATCGGCATTACGGCTAATAATAATATTTTTACGCCCGGGTAGTGGCCTACCAATAGATTCAAAAGTTTTTCGCCCCATAATAATGGGGTGTCCCATGGTGATTTTTTTAAATTTTTTTAAATCTGCCGATAAATGCCACGGCATTTTTTTATTAATGCCAATGGTACGGTTTTCGGCCATCGCAACGATAAGGGATAATTTCATTCTTTTACACATTATTTTTAAGTTATTAAAATTATAATCCTGTATTAGAGATTATAATATAGCTGATATTAGATATTATTTTTCACACAGGACTCATTACCATGACAACGGAACAATCTTTATTAGAACGTAGCAATGCAAAATGCGAATTATGCAGCGCTGAAGATAATTTAAGCGTTTATAGTTTACCGCCTGAAAGCCAAGATACAGTCGATCAATCTATTTTAGTTTGTGAGTCCTGTCATGCTCAAATTACGGAAGTTAGCCCGTTAAGTGAAGACCACTGGCGTTGTCTGAATGATAGCATGTGGAGTACTGTTCCTGCTGTTCAGGTTATGGCATGGCGACTACTTAAAGCTTTATCGAGTGCTTCTTGGGCGCAAGATTTACTGGATATGTTGTATTTGGACCCTGAAATGCAAACCTGGGCAGAATCTGATTCAATTCCCGCATTGAGTGATGATAATTCAGAAAAGACGGTTGATAACAATGGCACAGCATTGCTTGCAGGCGATACGGTGACGTTGATTAAAGATTTAGATGTAAAAGGTGCAGGTTTTACTGCTAAGCGCGGTACGGTTGTGAAAAACATTACACTAACCGATAATCCGCTGCATATTGAAGGGCGTGTAAATGGCGTACGTATTGTACTGGTTGCAGACTTTTTAAAGAAAGTAAGCTGATTTATACTTATTACTATGTAACTGATTGCTTCTAGCTATCAAGTTGCTGCACTTTCAGGATGTTCTTAGCTATTTCTAAAAACATCCTGAAAAAAATAGCTAGTTAACACCACCTTCAGCTAAATGCTTAGGATTAAGAATCTTCTCTAATTCTTCTTTAGACAGCTCAGTCATTTCATCCGCCACATCAATAATGGGACGGCCTTGCTTATAAGCTGCTTTAGCAATCTCAGCGGCTTTCGCATAACCAATAATCGGGTTCAAAGCAGTCACTAAAATAGGATTTTTCGCCAAGGCTTGTTCTAAATTTTCTACACGTACCGTGAAATCTGCAATCGCCGTATCCGCTAAGGCTTTACTCACTTGGCTTATAATTTCAATACTTTGTAAAATATTATAAGCAATCACCGGTAACATCACATTTAGCTGAAATGAGCCGGACTGGCCCGCAATCGTAATCGTTGCATCATTGCCTATCACCTGTGCTGCAACCATCGCAGTGGCTTCTGGAATAACAGGATTTACTTTACCTGGCATAATGCTACTGCCTGGCTGCAAAGCGGTTAATTCAATTTCGCCCAATCCCGCTAATGGGCCACTATTCATCCAACGTAAATCATTCGCGATTTTCATTAAACTGACTGCAATCGTTTTCAGTTGTCCTGATAATTCAACTATCGCATCTTGGCAGCTAAGACTTTCAAAAAAAGAATCATTCGCAACAAAATTCACGCCGCTTACTTCACTCATACTTGCTGCAAATTTAGCTGCAAATTCAGGGTGTGCATTAATGCCTGTTCCCACCGCAGTTCCACCTTGCGCTATTTTTTGCACGCGGGGTAAAGCAGATTCAACACGCGCAATGCCATTACGAATTTGTAATGCCCATGCGCCGAGTTCTTGCTCTAAAGTCATCGGCATCGCATCCATTAAATGCGTACGCCCTGTCTTTGTATAGTCTGCACAGGCTGCTGCTTTTGTTTCTATCGTTTCAGCCAAGTGCGTTAATGCGGGTAATAATTGGCGATGACATTCCAGTGCGGCACTAATATGAATTGCCGTAGGAATCACATCATTACTACTCTGTCCCATGTTGACATGGTCATTAGCGCCCACTGATTTACTACTAATTTTCGATGCTAAATGAGCAATAACCTCATTTAGATTCATATTGGTACTGGTGCCTGATCCCGTTTGGAAAATATCGATTGGAAACTGCTCTGCATAGTTTCCTTGGATAATTTCTTCTGCCACTTGAATAATTGCTTTGCCTTGCTCTTTATCCAACAATGCTAAATCTATATTTACTTTTGCAGCGGTTTGCTTAATTAAAGCAACGGTTTGAATAAAAGCCGCAGGCATTTCTAAGCCACTAATAGAAAAGTTATTGATTGCTCTTTGAGTTTGCGCGCCATATAAAGCATTAACAGGAACTTGTAGTTCACCCATGCTATCTTTTTCTATTCTATAGTCAGTCATTGTCTTGTCTTTTATCCAAAATTTTTAAGTGAACTTCACGCATTACTATTAACAACTAAACCTAAAATCATTGCTTCATCAAAAGGCCAGCATAGTTCTTGATTTGATTCTGTATTCAGTAAAACCGGAATTTTCGTTGCGTAATGTGCTTGCCATTGCTCTTGTTCGGCGATATCAATTTTACTGTAACTGATAGCTAGCGGTGCTAACAACGCTTCCGCTTGTTCACATAAATGACAAGCTTCTGTACTCAGCAATAAATAGCTCATTTTTGATGCCCTATTTTTTCTAAATAGCCCATAAGGAAAGCAGAGACAACAAAGGTCATGTGAATCACAACATACCAAAGCATTTTATTGCTCTCTAAATTCTCTATATTCATAAAAACTTTTAATAAATGTATTGATGAAATAGCCACAATAGACGAGGCTACTTTCATTTTTAAGGAGCCATAATCATGCGTTCCTAGCCATGATAGCTTTTCTGTTCCTTCGGCAATATCTAAACGCGAAACGAAATTATCGTAGCCACTAAACATAACAATAATAGTTAAACTGCCCACTAGCGTTAAATCAATAAATGTTAATAACTTTAAAATTAACTGTGATTCATCTACCTCTAAAATCACAGGAATAAAGTGATACATTTCTTGAAAAAATTTAACCGCTAAAGCCATTAAAGCAATACTCATCCCTAAATAAATAGGGGCAAGTAACCAACGACTACTATAGATTAAACGCTCAATAAACCGCTCCATCATGCTTCAGCTTCCTCAACAGGCTCAGGTGGTAGCTCTATTCCCAGCATTGATGCTATATCTTTTTCAACGCTTTCAATGCCTTTAATAGCGAATTCATTAATTAATTTGTCTAAAATACCTGCACTAAAAAAAGGCGGTAATGTTGGGCCTATGGTGACATTTTTAATGCCTAAATCAAATAACGCTAGCATCATCAATATAGTCTGCTGTTCATACCACGCAATATTAAACGAAACAGGCAACTCATTAATATGGCTTAGCTGCATTTTATTCTGTAATGCCGTTAGAAATTCGATAATCGCATGAAAGTCATGCGCTTGCCCTGCATCTATAAACCGTGGAATACCTTTTACTTCACCTAAGTCTAAATTATAAAAACGGTATTTTGCATCGCCCGCAGCAATGATCAAGGTATCGCTAGGTAAGGCCTTAGCTAATTCAGTGTAATACTTACGTTCTTTATGCCGCCCATCACAACCCGCTAACACTAGAATGTGCTGGATTTCCTCAGACTTAATTAAATCAGCAATTGGATCTATCAGTGCTTGTAGTGCTTTTTTTCCATACCCAGTCGTTACACTGCCGGTATTTAAAGCATCGGGGGCAGGACAGCTTTTTGCTTGCTCTATAATTGCAGAAAAATCTTTAGGTTCTTCTGCTCGCCGATTCTCGATATGCTTAAGACCAGTCCACCCCACCATACCTGAGGTATAGGCCATATCTATATAGCCTTTTTTAGGCTGTTGAAGACTGTTACTGGTGACTAAAACAGGGCCTTTAAACTTACCAAATTGAGTTTTTTGATCTTGCCAAGCGCCGCCATAATTAGCCACGAGATTGAAATACTTTTTAAATGCAGGATAGCTATGTGCAGAGAGTAATTCACCATGTGTATAAATATCAACGCCTGAGCCCGCACTTTGCTCTAATAAATCTTGTAAGTCTTGAAAATCATGCCCCGTTACAATAATGCCCGGTTTATCCCACGTATCTAAATGCACTTGTGTCGGTTCTGGGTCACCAAAGCGTTCGGTATTAATCGTTTCCAGTAGTGCCATCAACTGCATCGCTTGTTGTCCACAGGCGTAATTCATCGCTAACACAGCATCGAGATCGCTTTCTTGCTCTAAAATAAACGCTAAGGCTTTATGCATAAAAGCATAATGCTCCGCTTTATAAATATCGAGTACTTGAATATGCTCTAATAATGCCCCTAGTCCTTTACAAGCATACATCAGCATTTCACGCGCGGCATGCAGGTCAGCCTCTTGCTCAGCTAACTCTTCTACGGGCTTTACACCAACAGTTTCGCCTTTTTTCACAAACTCAGCTAAATCAATTTTTTCGTAGTGCCAAAGTGTTTCTTCAGGTAATAGCTGTTTAAAGCTGGCACCTTTTATAATCAGTTTTCTTTTTAGATATTCACGACGCTGAATGGTTTCAGCAATAAGCTGTACAAATATATTGGCATCAAAATTAACGTTGGTCACCATTGAGTACAGTGCTCGCGCTGTGAATTGATCAATATTTTTCTCTGCTATCTCATGCTCTACCGCTTGATCAGCATAGTAGGCAAGGCCTTTCAATGTATAGGTTAATAGATCATGTAAACTTGATATATCTGATTTTTTACCGCAAATCCCCGCTGTATCACAGGCAACATTTTTTTTAGCTTCCTGGCAATGATAACAAAACATAAATAATCTCCTTAATATGTTGTCTTTGAAAATAAGTACAAATTAGTGCGATAAACTACGTAATAAACTCGCATAATCTTCATCAATTTTATAGTCACTCGTACGTAATTCTTTAATACGTTTACAAGCATTAATCACGGTTGTATGGTCACGACCGCTAAAAGCATCCCCAATTTCAGGCAAGCTATGGCTGGTTAATTCTCTTGCTAAAGTCATAGCAATTTGGCGCGGTCGTGTCACCGATTGCTTCCGGCTTTTAGATAATAAATCCGCAATTCTAATTTTAAAATACTCAGCTACGGTCTTTTGAATGTTTTCTATGCTGACTAATTTATCTTGTAGTGAAATTAAATCGTGTAACGCTTCTTTAGCAAAATCAATGGTAATTTCTGCACCCGTAAACTGCGCATTGGCAATGACACGGCGCAATGCACCTTCTAAATCTCTTACATTAGAAGGGATTCGTTTACCGATAAAAAATGCAACTTCCTGAGCAAGTTCGACACCACTTTGCTCCGCTTTATTCATTAAAATAGCCGCTCTGGTTTCTAAGTCTGGTGGCTCAACAGCAACCGGCAAACCCCAACCAAATCGTGATTTTAAGCGATCTTCTAATCCTTCTATTTCTTTAGGATATTTATCGCAGGTTAAAACAACCTGATTTTTCTTTTCTAATAAGGTATTAAAAGTATGAAAAAACTCTTCTTGAGAGCGCTCTTTACCCGCAAAAAACTGAATATCATCAACAAATAAGGCATCAACATTACGGTAGTACTCTTTAAATGAGTCAATACTATTTTGCTGAAACGCTTTTACCATATCTTGAACAAACTTTTCAGAATGCAAATAGACTATATTTGCATTCGGGTTTTTAGCCAAAATAGCATTACCGATAGCATGCATTAAATGCGTTTTTCCTAAGCCCGATGCACCATAAATCAATAATGGGTTATAGGCTTTACCTACATTTTCAGAGACCTGTAAGGAAGCCGCTTTTGCTAATTGGTTGGATTTTCCTTCTACAAAATTATCAAAGGTAAAGGCGGTATTAATAAAGTTAAGCTGCTTTTTAGGTTTTATTTCACTTTCTTTACTTTTAGGGCGCTGAAATGTTTTAGGTGCTTCCGCTGACTCTGTTTTACGCGTTCCAATTTCCATGCGTACACTATACTGACCGCTAGAAAACTCATAAACCGCATCTTCAATCTTACTTAAAAATTGCTCTTTTACATGGGCAATAATAAATTGATTGGGGGCTAAAAGCTTAATAACATCATTTTCTTCTTCTGCTTGTAATGGCCTAATCCAAGTGTTTAAATCATTAGTAGAGATTTCATTCTCAAGACGGGAAAGACAGGAATTCCAAATAGAGCTCATTCAACAGTTCACAAGTAGGGTTAAAAAGACAACAACAGGCGCTAGAACGCAGCTGAATAATCCTCAAATAATAGCATAAAATACTGAATTTAAGCTGAAATAAATACCTAAAGATGACAACAAATACACAAACAATATTAATAACCGGCTGTTCAACGGGTATCGGCTATCAAACAGCTATTAGCTTAAAACAACGCGGCTATCGTGTTATTGCCTCTGCGAGAAATCCGCAAGATGTGACTCGTTTAATTGATGAAGGCTTTGAAACGGTACAACTTGATCTAGCGGATAGTGAAAGCATTCATGCCGCAGTCGCAAAAGTTATCCACATAACGGGGGGGGAAATCGATGGTTTATTCAATAACGCTGCTTTTGGTCAACCGGGTGCGGTTGAAGATTTAAGTCGTCAGGTTTTACGCGAACAATTTGAAACCAACCTATTTGGTACGCATGAGTTAACTAACTTGATTATTCCACTCATGCGCCAGCAAGGAAAAGGGCGCATTATTTATAACAGTTCCATTCTGGGCTTTGTCGCAATGACCTATCGGGGTGCTTATAATGCCAGTAAATATGCTTTAGAAGGCTTAGTCGATACCTTACGTTTAGAATTACATGGTACAGGCATCCACTTATCCCTAATCGAGCCAGGCCCTATCACTAGTAATTTTAGAAAAAATGCCTTTGCTCTATACCAAAAAAATATAGACCCTAGCGTAAGCCATCACCAAATGACTTACCAAGTAATGGAAGAGCGCTTACAAAAAGAAGGCCCTGCCGCACCCTTTACACTCCCTGCAGAAGCGGTTGTTAAGCGTGTCATACATGCAATGGAATCGTCACGCCCTAAAGTGCGCTACTATGTGACCTTTCCTACTTACTTATTTGGATTTTTAAAGCGTGTATTACCTATGCGTTACTTAGATTACCTGTTGCGTAAAGTGCAATAACAAAAATTCGAGAATGACCGAACACCCTGAAGGCAAAATAATAGAAAAATTAACCAGCTAAAAATGGCACGTTATTTTGCAGAACAAAATGAAAAACATTTAACAGTTCCTGAATTGTTTTTTGCTAGTCTCGGAACTGTTATCTTTTACGGAGTGGGTATCGATTTTTTTAATCGATATAATTTTTAACTTTCACTAGGAATTAAAATGACTGATTTTAAAAAATATCGCTGTAAAGAATGTGAGCATGTCTATGATGAAGCGCAAGGTGATCCTGATTCGGGCATAGAGCCCGGCACACGCTGGGAAGATATCCCTGATGATTGGGCTTGTCCTATTTGTGGCGCACCTAAAGAGTTCTTTGAATTAATAGCATAACAAGTCTGAGCTTAGCCTAATAGTCCAAGGACATTAGGCTATTTCTAAACTGAAATTGCGGCTGCAATATGTGCATGAGGCTCATAACCAACTATTTCAAAATCATCAAACTGATAATCAAAAATACTAGCTGGTTTACGCTTAATCACTAATTTAGGTAAAGTTTTAGGGGTTCTTTGTAACTGTGTCTTTGCCTGCTCATAATGATTACTATATAAATGGCAATCGCCAATCGACATAATAATTTCACCGACCTCTAAATCACATTGCTGTGCAATCATATGTGTAAATATCGCTAAGCTGCACGTGTTGTAAGGGTTACCTAAAAATAAATCATTACTTCTTAAATATAAAGAGCCACTTAATTTACCATCTGCCACATACCACTGATAAAGCAAATGGCACGGCGGTAATGCCATCTTTCCATTTGCTACATTTTCTTGCGGTGATTTAGTTTCATCCGGTAAATCAGCCACATTCCAACCACTAATAATATGTCTGCGGCTATTAGGGTTATTTTTAATACCTGCAATTAAGGCACTGACTTGGTCGTAGCTTTCGCCTTCAACCCCTTTCCAGTTACGCCATTGCGCACCATAAACAGGACCTAACTCACCTTCTTCTGTTGCCCATTCATCCCAAATTTTCACCCCGTTATCGCTAAGATATTTTATATTGGTGTCACCTTTTAAAAACCACAATAACTCATGAATAATCGATTTAGTATGTAAACGCTTAGTGGTGACTAATGGCAGTCCTTCTTGTAAATTAAAACGTAATTGACGACCAAATAAAGAGCGCGTTCCTGTGCCGGTGCGATCGCCTTTTTCGCAACCTTGCGTTAAAGTTTCTTCTAATAATTCTAAATATTGTTTCATAAATCTAACTTTCTTTTTTAGTGCGGTACGCTAAGGTTAACAACCCTAACCCTAATAAAATAAGTGGCACTGATAAAATTTGCCCCATCGTTAGCCAATCTAAAGCTAAATAGCCTAAATGCTCATCAGGCAGACGATAAAACTCGACAATAAATCTAAAAATTCCGTAAAAAAGTGCGAATAAACCAGAAACAGCACGATAAGGTCGCGGCTTCATTGAATAAATCCATAAAATAAAAAATAGAACAATCCCTTCTAAGCCTGCTTCATATAATTGTGAAGGGTGTCTAGGCTCAAAACCTGCCCCTGGAAAAATAAATGCCCAAGCGACATCTGTCGGCTTTCCCCAAAGTTCGGCATTTATAAAGTTACCAATACGCCCAGCTAATAAACCTAAAGGAACCACTGGCATTAAAAAATCAGCCATCGTAAATAAGGTAGAATTATGCTTTCTGGCAAACAGCCATAAAGCCACCATAACGCCTAAAAATCCACCATGAAATGACATCCCCCCTTGCCAGATACGGATAAGCATTAAAGGATCGTCTAGCAATTGACCGAAGTTATAAAACAACACATAGCCAATACGCCCCCCTAAAATAACGCCCATCGCCGCATAAAAAATTAAATCCTCTAACGCTTCCGGTTTGATGGGTGAATTCTCTTTTTTAACCCGTGTACTTAATAACAGCCAAGCGCCACCAATACCAATCAAATACATAAGTCCATACCAATGTATTTTAATGGGGCCAAGACTTAATGCCACAGGGTCTATAATCGGGTAAGTTAGCATAATCAGTTCATTTAAAGTGTGTAGATAAGTGCGATTATCATACCAAAATACACTGCGGATCTTTAATTAAAATATTACACAAAATTTTAATTAAAACTTTAAAATTAGGCGTGATTAAATTAACAAAAGCATAAATAAGAATAACTTTCTGTCGTCTACATCAAATCAATTAATATATAATTTTATATATTACCTACTGAACCTAAAATTAAGACCCAATTTATGTCCAAATCTAAAGCTTACGTTCTTCTCCCTCTGATTTCTCTTATGCTACTTACAGGCTGTGCTCAGAAAACCAAGATTGCCATGTTACAACCTGCTGAAATTGACATAAAAGCAAAAAATATCGCTGTTCTACCCTTTAAAAATGACCGAAAAACCGGTTTAACGGGAAAATTAGAGTCTACTTTATCTAATGTGCGATTTAATGGTAAACCTTATTTTAATGTCGTCGATAGACGAAATATTAATAGCACGATCAAAGAACAAAAGCGGCAAAGTGGTGGTTTATATAATGAAAACTCAGAAGTAGAAATTGGTTCTTTAATGGGAGCAAGCGCACTTATTTCTGGCGCTATTTTAAATATAGGTAAACAAGATCAACGTCACAGAGAAGATCGCCGAAAATGTGAGAAAAAATCATGTTATGACTATACCGTTAGCTGTACTACTCGAAACATCAGTTTATCCGCTAATATACGTATTACTAACGTCACTTTAGGTACCGTGCCTTACAGTGATTCAATTACTCGCTCATTCCTTACCAAACACTGTTCAGATGATAGGGTCATGCTACCTTCTAAAGAACAGGGTGCCCAACAATTAGCGCAAAGCATGGCGCAGCAATTTATATTCAAATTAAAACCTAATTATGTGAATATCCAGGTCACTTTATTAGATAGTGCAGACCTTGATTACACTAACCGTGAAGAGTCCTTATTAAAAAACGGTTTAAAATATTTAACCCAAAAACGTTTAGATAAAGCAGAGCAGCTTTTATCCAATTTATTAACATCAACACAATTTAAATCCTATGTTGCCGCTTATAACTTAGGTGTTGTCAATGAAGCAAAGGGTGATTTAGCTAAAGCCGCTGAATATTATAAGTTGGCTGACAGGTTACAAATTGAACCCGTTGATGAAATCAATCAGGCCGTACTTAGAATTCAAAGTTCTCTTGTAAAAAATAAGCAAGCGCGAGGTCAAGTTGATCGAAACCTTTCCAAGTAAGTAACACTCACTTCCACTTTTAAGCGCTTTTTTATTGTGAAAATATGACTTCTAAATTTTTTTTAGTACCACTCAGCTGCATTAGCCTATTATTAATTGCCTGCCAGCCAAGCAAACCCATACGATCTCATAGCGTTGAGCCTATTGCTATCGCAGCACCTGATTGGGTTAATAACCCTCCCAGTGATTCAGATAACTTTTTATTTGGTTCTGGTGTTGCTATGACAAAAAAAGAAGCCATTAAAGAGGCCTTAGCCGATCTAAGTTCCAAATTAGGCATTCATGTTGAATCACAATTTCAAACTAATACAAAAGTCACTGAAAATGGCTATGAATGGGTAGAAAAAAATTCAGAAAGTAATATTAAAACTGAAGTTCAAGGTTTATCTATTAGCCAATACCAAGTAGAAGCAGTCTATGCCGCTTCCCCTATGCAGTTTTATGTTTTATTAAAAACAGATAAAACCTTACTCTATAATGCTTACAAAATAGAATTAGAACAAACATTGGCTCACCATAACTCAGCTCAACCGGCTTATAGCCGCTCGGGCTTATATGATCGTTATCAAAAATCTTGCCAAGAAAAACTAAAATTAGCCGCATTCAACCGGAAATTATCTGTCGCTAAAACCTTAAACCCGCAAATGGGCTTACGTGACTTTCAAGCGTATGAAAATAAAGTGACACAACAATTTCGTATTGCTAAAAGGCAGTTAAATTTTACTATTCAATCTAAAAATAGTGATAGCAAAGCCTTTTCTAAGCCGTTATCTACGGTACTTGCTAAATCTAAATTATGGGGTAATAAATCGAAAAGTTTAGTCATAAAAAACGCAAGCTCAGCTAACTATAGCCACACAAATGGTTTTTATATTGGCCGCTACCTAATTGACTTAAAAGTCTATGAAGGGAAAAACCTAATTGGTGGTAAACAAATTAACTTAAAAGGCGCTAGCTTACAAAATAAGACAGCCGCGCGTACACAAGCCGTTAAAAAGTTTACAAAATTGATAAAAAATGAAGGGGTTTGGAATACTATAGGTTTACAGCAAGTATCCTGTAAATGATTTACAGCGCTGTAACTTAGGAAGGGGTGTAATTCCCCTAAAAATTAATATATATAACTTCTAGGGGATCACAGTAGTTAAGATTGTGTATTTTTTGTAAAAACAAAAAATTAATAAGCTTAACTACGAGTCAAGTGCAGACTAAATTGCAACAACTTTATTTGCACAAGGACCTTTTTGGCCTTGGCCAACTTCGAATTCAACCGTTTGGCCTTCATTCAATGTTGCGTATCCACCGCCAGCTTGAATTTCTGAATGATGAACAAACAAATCTTTGCTACCATCTTCAGGAGTGATAAAACCAAAACCTTTATCTGCATTAAACCACTTAACTGTACCTTTACTCATATTCTTTACTCTTTAATTATTGGTGAAATATAAAAATTACATCCGAATCCACCAGTTCGAATATAAAACTAAAATTGTTTATTCATCAATGTGAATCAACACTTCTTTTTAAGTCTCTTCACATCGGGATTTTTAACAAATTATGAAAAAACCCTAACACTTATGTATGACTATAACCTTCATACCGTTTTTGTTCAAACTTTTTAGCATTCTAAGGCGATATTTTTATCAAAATCTATCGAAAAAGTTGTGCTTTATCAAGCTACCGACAAAATTAGGTACAAAGAATTTTCCTCTTTTTACAAAAATCATGACACTTAAAGGGCGGGGGCAGTTATTATACAAACTCTAAAAGTATATAAGCGACTAATTTTCAATACCTTCGTTCAAGCTTAACAAGGCATTTTTTATATAATCCAAACTCACAGATTGCCCAAGAATATTATTTTTAATATCAAGCAACGCCTCAAATAATACTGTTTTTCCTACATTATCACTGCATAGCCTTAATAAATCATCCAATAAATGACCATACGCTCTTAATTCAATCGCTTGCAAAGCTTGTTGTTGCGGTTCTGGCAATCCTGAAATAATTGAACTTGCACCAAAATCACCTAATAACACATCCGATTCTGCATTAAACAAAATATTATGTGCGTATAAATCACCATGACAAATACCCTGCTTATGTAAGTGCGTTAGCGTATCCGCTATATCGAGCATGATTTTAATCAATTCAACGGTTGAAAACTGCACATCCTTAGCAAAAGTATCCCGCGTACAAGATTCTAAACTAGGCGGCAAACCTAAATTATTATACGACGCAGGAATTAAATCCATCACTAGCCCTAATTGATTTTCTTCCTCAATACGCCCAATCACACGACTTAAATTATTATGATGACCAACGCTTAAACTTACCTGTAGTTCATCAACAGGATAACCATCACTGGTCACCTCACCTTTAAATAATTTTATTGCTACCGTATCAGATGAATTTTGCAAAACAGTCGGTTTATTAATCCATTTAGCCTTATAGATCACACCTGAAGCACCTTCACCCAATATCTCAAACAACTCAACATCTGCTAATTTAATATGCGGAACACCGGTGCCCGTTATACTCGGTTGATGACTAAAAGGGTTGCCTGAAAAAGCAAACCAAGCCAACTGAGGTAAGTTCAATAAATTTTCAGGGAAAGCCTGTAATTGATTAGCAGAAAGCCGTATTAATTGTAATTGGCTACAATTCACTAAGCTATCAGGTACAGACTTCAATCGATTGCCTGCTAACATGAGTTTTTGTAATCGGGTTAACTGCCCAATAGAGTGTGGCAATTTCTCAATTTTATTATCGGTTAAAATTAACCAACGCGTATTAATAGGCAACGCATGTTCAGAAAAACTGGAGATTTTATTCGCCTTAAAACCAATCATCTCTAATTCAGTACAGTTAGCTAACACTTTAGGTACGTGCTCAAACTGGTTATTTGATAAAAAAACAATTTTTAACTTATGCAAGCAATCAAACTCATCAGGCAAATGACTTAACTGATTATTCGATAAATCTAAAATTTCCAGTGTTTCTGCTAAAGCAAAAATTTCTGCTGGAAAGTCAGTTAACTGCTCGGCTATTTGTAAGCGTTTAATGCCTTGAAGCTCGCCTGACTGTAATTGCGCTAAAGTATGCAAAATAAGTTGCTCTTATCTGTTTTAAAGGACAGCTATCATAATACAATTTACTTAAAGCGAACGGTTAAGCTTGAGCATGTGTTCCAACAAACTTAACCCAAACAATATTGGCTTTAGGCTATTGCTAACTTTTCTACTTCATCTAAATTCAAGTGTTGTTTAGCTTGCCAAAGATTATAATTACTTTGCATTGCCAACCAACTTTCAGGGCTACGCCCCAATGTTTTTGAAAGTCTTAATGCCATTTCAGAGCTAATATTGCTTTGCCCTTGGATTAAACGGTTAAATGTTGATGGAGCAACATGTAATTTTAAAGCAACAGCTCTATAGCTTACCTTCAATGGAGCAAGATAAACTTCACGAATAAACTCTCCAGGATGGGGTGGGTTATACATACTCATTAGTGATAATCCTCGTAATCTAAAATATACGCATCGCCCTCTTTAAACTCAAAAGTGATACGCCAATTTTTATTGACATCAATAGCCCAAAGACCCTCTTTATTTCCCTTTAAAGAATGCAAACGAAAACCTGGTAAATTTATATCTTCAATAGAGGTCGCGGTATCTAATGCAACTAATCTCATTTTCAATTTTGATTTATGAGCTGCATTAATCCCTACTGTACTTTCTTTATCAAAGAATAGTTGAAGCCCTTTGTGCTTGAATGATTTAATCATATATTGATTATAACCATTTTTGCGTATTGCGCAACACACCTTATTGTCTTGATGGCTGCCTTTGATTTCTTGTGATTTTCAATCGAGTCTGACTCCGTTTTTCGCTGTAATATGTAGAGGTTGATTGGAACTACTCTTCTTGGTAATCTAGCCATGGCTCATAGAATACAATGGGGTGACTTATAAATCAAGCTGGCTGACCCCTTGATATTTTACCCTTTGTTTGGGCTTGGAACGTTAACTTGCCAAATGGCTAACAATTAAAGGGGAGCGTCCCCTTTAGACTTAGACTTCCCCTTTAGACTTGTTAGCAGTTCAACTCAAATTAAGAATACTATTAACAAACTCTTGTGTTTCGTCACTAAACATTTGAAGCTGCTCGTCACTCAATATTTCATTCTTTTTCAATGTGACAATCTTTAATCTCACATTATTACGAGTTGGGTTATTAAACATTTCAGCTATTTTGGCATCTTCAATTTCAATCAAGCGATACAAATCTAAATATGATTGATGTTCTTTACCTGCACGCACACTAGAAATATTATTAACTTGCCTAAAAACTAACTCGCAAGCTTTGGCAGTTAATTCTGATTGCAGTTTACGAAATAACTTCCAATCTTTCTCAGGAATGGATGACATATCAAACCCTCATTGACTGCTAACCACGCGGTGACTGGCGGTTTTCCTTGGTAATGGTAGCGGGAACGCGGACTATTACCAAGGAAAATTAGCCTGTCGAACGCGTGGTTATTGAGGAATTGCCGCGCAGCGGCAGTTCCTCAATAACTATTACTTCTAAAGTAACTTTTCCCTACTATTTTTTAGTCGGGAAAAGCTACCTTGATAAATACTTCTTTAGCTTAGATATATTTATAAATTAAACATCCAAATTAGACACTTCCAGCGCATTTTTCACAATAAAGTCACGGCGTGGTTCTACGACATCACCCATTAGGGTTGTAAACACTTCATCCGCGCCAATCGCATCTTCTATCGTCACTTGTAAAAGAACTCGGCTATTAACGTCTAGGGTGGTTTCAAACAGTTGTTCTGGGTTCATTTCCCCCAGACCTTTGTAACGTTGGATATGCTGTCCTTTTTTTACTTCGCGCATCATCCATGCAAATGCATCTTTAAAGTTATCCACAGGGTGCTTTCTTTCTCCTAACTGCATAAATGATTCATCACTAAATAGATCTTGAGTATCTTCTACGTAGCTAGCAATTTTTTTATAATCTTGGCTCTTGAAAAAAGCACTATCCACAATGAAAGTCTTTTCAACGCCATGTTCAATTTTTTGAATGGTTAAACTATAGTTATCCACATCGGTATAGCTAAGATCAAAGCTGAATTTTGCTTTTTTAACACGAGTATTTAAAGCGATTTCTACTTTTGTTAACCAAGCATTCAGCGTTTCACTTTGTGCTTGATCATCTTGAGTAAGTGCTGAAATATGCGTTAGTTCTTCTAAAAAGTCATGGTCGTAACGGCGTCCCATACGATTAATCACTTCATCTACTTTAAGATATTCATTGGCTAATTTTTCTAAGCCTATGCCTTTAATCGCAGGGGTTTCACTGTTGCTAACTAATTGCGTTTTTTCTAATGCCAATTGAATAAGGTATTCATTGAGTTCAGCATCATCTTTTACATAGCGTTCTTGTTTACCTTTTTTAATTTTGTATAAAGGCGGCTGGGCAATATAAATATGTCCGCGCTCAACTAATTCAGGCATTTGTCTGTAAAAGAAGGTTAGCAATAAGGTACGAATATGTGATCCATCGACATCGGCATCGGTCATGATAATAATGCGGTGATATCTTAATTTATCGGGATCATATTCATCTTTACCAATTCCACAGCCCAGCGCAGTAATCAGTGTGCCTACTTCTTCCGAGGCAATCATACGATCAAAACGCGCACGTTCTACATTCAAAATTTTCCCTTTTAGCGGTAAAATCGCTTGCGTGCGTCTGTCTCTGCCTTGTTTGGCAGAACCACCCGCTGAGTCCCCTTCCACAATAAAGATTTCGGATAAAGCAGGATCTTTTTCCTGACAATCAGCAAGCTTTCCAGGTAAACCGGCAATATCTAATGTGGTTTTACGGCGCGTTAATTCACGTGCTTTACGTGCGGCATCTCTAGCGCGTGCTGCATCTATAATTTTGGAAGTGATTATTTTTGCGATAGCGGGCGTTTCTTGTAAGAAATCATTTAAACGCTCATGCATGGCTGATTCAACTAAAGGTTTCACTTCAGAAGAAACTAATTTATCTTTTGTTTGCGATGAAAATTTAGGGTCCGGCACTTTAACCGATAAGACGGCGGTTAATCCTTCACGCGCATCATCCCCTGTGGTGGATACTTTTTCTTTTTTCGCTAAACCGGCTGCTTCAATGTACTGGTTCATGGTACGTGTTAAGCCACCTCTGAAACCCGCTAAATGCGATCCGCCATCACGTTGTGGGATATTATTTGTAAAACAAAATATATTCTCTTGGTAAGAATCATTCCATTGCATTGCCACTTCAACAGTCACCCCCTCTTTTTCGAGAGTAAAGTAGAATACTTCCGGAAATAAGGGCGTTTTATTTTTATTAAGATGTTCTACAAAGGCTTTAATACCGCCTTCAAATTCAAAAATATCTTCTTTATCGCTACGTGCATCTTTAACATGAATTCTGACACCTGAATTTAAGAACGATAATTCACGTAAACGCTTTACTAAAATATCGTAATGAAATTCAACATCCGTAAAAGTATCCGTACTCGGCATAAAGGTAACTTGCGTGCCTTGCTTAGTCGTTGCTTCCATTTTTTCTAATGGCGCGTCAGGCTCACCATGTGTATAACTTTGGCGATGTACAAATCCATGTTTATAAATTTCTAATTCTAACTTCTCAGATAAGGCATTAACGACTGATATCCCTACGCCGTGTAATCCACCCGATACTTTATAAGCATTATCATCAAACTTACCCCCTGCATGCAGTACAGTAAGAATAACCTCTGCTGAAGAACGCCCTTCTTCTGGGTGTATATCAACCGGAATACCTCGACCATCATCAGAAACAGTCACAGAACCATTTTCATTAATAGTGACATTCACTTCATGACAAAATCCAGCGAGTGCTTCATCAATCGAGTTATCCACAACCTCAAAAACCATATGATGCAAACCTGTGCCATCATCCGTATCTCCAATATACATACCGGGTCTTTTACGTACTGCATCGAGACCTTTTAAAACCTTAATATTGGAACTATCGTAGTTATCTTGATTGTCGCTCATGTTTAACCTTAATTTATATTTCTGTTATTACGCCTTGCTCAACAAAGAACAATTTGTAATCACCGATTTGGCTTAAATCACCAAATTCATTTTTTTCTGTTGCTGTGATAAATACTTGAATATTTAATGTGGCTAAAAATTCTAGCAATTTTGTTCGCGAAGCTAAGTCTAATTCAGCAACGGCATCATCAATCAAAATACAACCCGATTGAAATTCAGTTTCTAAAAGATGCTGTACCTGCGCTAATTTTAAAGCCAGCATTAATAATTTTAACTGTCCTCTAGAAACAAAATCCTTTGCCTTACGCCCCTCTATTGTCAGTTGAAAATCTGCCCTATGTGGGCCACTGTGCGTAAAACCATAACGTAAATCTTTTTCTAAATCCGTCTGCAATTTATCTAATAAACTCACTTCAGAATCCCAACCTTGATTTAAACTCAATTGGATCTCACCCACTTGTAAAAACAGGGCGGCAATCTTTAAAAAAAAAGGCGTTAATTCGTCTAAATATTGTTTTCTATAATCGGCGACTATTGTACCGTATTGCTGTAATTCATGGTTCCAAACATTCAGTTCTTTCGTGCGTTTTATTTTTAAAAGTGCATTTCGTTGACTGAGTGCCTTTTTAAACTGTCGCCATTGCTTTAAAAAATCTTGATGTTGGTTAAAAATCCCCCAATCCATAAACTCTCGACGCAGCTGTGGGCCGGCATCGAGTAATTGGTAACTTTTGGGATGAATTAGCTGTAAAGGTAACGCATACGCTAAATCTGACCGTGAATGCTTGGTTTCTTGATCTATACGGATTTGTAGCTGACCTTGCTTATGTTGTATGCCTAAATGTGAAACATGGCCTGTATTGAACAATACTTGCCCTGAAACAATTAAATCATCATACGCAAAATGAATAACATTTTTTATCTGAGTCGCGCGAAAAGAATTCGCCCTACCGAGTAAATAAATCGCTTCTAATAAGGAACTTTTTCCACTCGCATTCGCGCCATAAACTAAGTTGATTTTTTTAGCTGGGTGTAAAGAGGCTTGCGCTAAGTTACGCACATGATAAATATCCAGCTTTTGTAAACTCATCGCTGAGTTTTATAAACGCATTGGCATAACAATAAATTTATAGTTTTGCTCGCTGGATTCTTCTATAAAACAACTACTTGCATTTTCAGCAATGGTGAGCACTGCTAATTCAGAGTCTAAATTTGAAACGGCATCTAAAATATATTGTGAGTTAAATGCAATGGATAAAGGGTCACCTAAATATTCAATAAGTACTTCTTCATCTGCTTCTTCATGCTCTGGATTATTAGTACTAATTTTTAGGTTGTCGCCTTTAACAGTGAACTCTACGCCTTTAAATTTTTCATTAGAGAGAATACTAACGCGTGTTAAGGCATCTTTAAGGTATTGTTTTTGCACTTGGATTGGAGACTTAAAAGCTTGATCGAAGACTTTACTAAAATCAGGGTATTTTGAATCGACTAATTTTGCAGAAAACGTCAGTGATCCGATAACTATACGGATGTTATTACGTGAAAATTCTACTTTGATGTCTAAATCTTCATCAATATCTAATAATCGGCTCAGTTCTACAACGCCTTTGCGTGGGATAATAATACGTGATTCAATTTCAGTTTTTTCTTCGATTTGACCTTCATAAATAGCTAAACGATGTCCATCTGAACCGACTAATTTTAGCTTATCATTAAAAATACTTAGCATTAAGCCATTCAAATAATAACGAATATCTTGGTTTGCCATACAAAAAGCAGTTTTATCAAACGCTTTCTTTAGCTGTCCCGCTTTAATCGTAAACTGGCAATCCATTTCGCTCATTTCAAATTTAGGATATTCCTCAGCTTTCAAAGTACTTACTGAAAAACGACTACGTCCTGATTGAATTTTGAGTTTATCGTCTTTCAGTTCAAATTTAATATCGGCTTCTGTGGGTAATAGACGACAAATATCGAGTAACTTACGAGCAGGAATGGTAATGCTTCCTGCTATGTCACTTTGTAACGGAATTTTAACAACGATTTGAATTTCTAAATCTGTCCCAGTCAGTGTTAGTTGATTATTTTCTAGTTGAAAAAGGATGTTAGCCAAAATTGGCATAGTCTGTCTTTTTTCGATAACACTTACGATTTGTTGGAGAGGTATTAAAAGTAACTCTCTATTTAGTATAAATTTCATAAAAGAATATATTATTTTATTATTACTATTAGTGGGGCTAAATTCTGTTGAAAAGCCCTTTTTTAATTTCTAAATCAGTATTTTACTTGTTTTTTATCTAGGTGGCTAACACTGACAATAATTGTGCCTAAAATGTGTATAACTTGGTCATTTGGGTTTCGGAACAGCAAACACACATAAAACGCATTGTTTAATCAACGGAGTTATACACAGGCTAGCTATTTGATATTTATAAAAACTTAACCAAACTGGATAGGTGAGCAATAAGCCGCTCAAAAATTTAGTCGTCTTCGATACCTTACCTAAACCCTAAGAGTTTTTTGTTGATAATAGACTCAGCAACCGCATCCGGTACGTTTTCCTCCCATTCTCCGCGGCCTTTTTGTATCTCAGATAAGATACTCGCTAAATTTATATCCAGTAATTTTTCATCAACATCTTTAAGTCCCACTAAATAGCCATTTTCAATAAGATGTTGATACAAGTGTTGTAAATTTTTTGGCGGTTGAAAATTTTCTATGGTTACTAATTTTTCTTGTCCAACACTTTTTAGTGGATAAATGTATAAGCGAGTATTGTCTGGGAATAATTTAGCAAAGGCTTCTAAAACCCCCCCTTCTAATCCTTGGTAGTAATTTTCTGTAAAAATAAGATCTAAATTAGAGATACCTAAAATCATTCCAATCTGTTGTTTTGTATAACGACGGAAGTATTCACGTAAACGAAAATAACGTAAATAACTTGAAATCATTACGTTATAGCCTTGTGTATTTAGCATATCGACACGTGCTAAAAAATCGGCATCATTGACTGTGTCACCGACTGTTAGGCTTGCCATGGTTAATTCAGCAATCACTAAGGTTTTATTCGCATCAATTTTTTCTACTTCATTAAACTGTTTTTGCCCACAACGAATCATATCTTGGTGAACTTTGGTAACCGGAGTAAAGGTTCCACGAATGAGTAAAATGTTTTTCTTATAAAATAATTCAGAAGGTATTTGTACTTCACCTTGTGGATTAAACATAATCGCATGCGTTAAATGACTATGCACTAAGTGTAAATTCATTAAACGATTTTCAGTTTCTTCAAAGTAAGGGCCTGAAAATGCAATCATATCGACTTCGATACGTTCATTACCAATGTTATCAAGTAATGATTCAATGATTTTTTTAGGTTTTGTAAAATAATTAAAGGCCGCATGAATTAAATTAACCCCCAAAACACCCAGTGCTTCCTGTTGAGCGCTACCTTCGTTATCTAACATACGCACATGCAAAATAATTTCACTAGGTGCTGCTTGTGGATAAAGTTGTAAACGCACACCAATCCAACCATGACACTCATTTTTTTGTAAAAAACTTTTAGCGGTTACGGTTGCTGCATAAGAAAAGAAAGTCGTATTTTTAGGGCGTACGTCAGTTAATAGATTTGTAACGCCGTCATACTCTGTATTTAACATTTTACTTAAACGACTACGACTGACATAGCGCTTACTTTCTTCAGCTCCATAAATATCATCACTTACCTGCATATCATAAGCTGACATGGTTTTAGCAATCGTTCCTGCAGCTGCACCTGCTCTAAAAAAGTTTCGTGCGACTTCTTGTCCTGCACCAATCTCTACAATTGAACCATATTTACAATTGTCTAAATTAATTTCTAAGGCTTTAGCTAAGGTACCCGTTGTCTTCTTTGTGTCAGTCATGTGTTTAGTCCATAAAAATACATAAGTTATTTCTGAATCATAACAAATATTAATAATATTAAACTTATATCTTTATATAAACCTTATTATTACTATTAGTTAGCGACTTTTCTGTGGATAAGTCTATTTTTATCTTATGAATCATAAAATTAAGATATTTAAAAACTTGTTACAAAGTTTAGTGCTAGTTGTTTTAAAGCTGTAGTTAGATAAGCCCTGTTTTTTTCAGTACAGGAAGCAAACATCTTGTAGTAGTTATAATTAACAGAGTTATCCACAAGTGTGTGGATGACTTTTAAATGATATTAAATATTTATAAATCAATAAGTTAAATTAATTTATTCTTTTAATTACACAGTATGAGAAGCTTATTGTAAATCGCAAGTGAACTATGAGTTCGCTTGGGAGATATAAATTTCATTATTGACTTCGATATCTAAACTGACATGGTTTTTGTAACTGTACCGAATTGAAGGATTTATAAGAGACCTCTTACTTTTCACTAATTTCTACCATTGACTCAATTAATCTCTAAGACTTTAGCTAAGACAGCTGCTATCTTTTTTTTATCAGCCATAGGTTTAGTTCATAAAATTAGCTTATTTTTTAGAAGTCATGGTAAACACTAATAATATTAAACTTATATCTTTATATAAATCTTATTACTATTATTAGTGAGCCTATTTTCTGTGGATAAGTCTATTTTTATCTTATAAATCATAAAATTAAGCTGTTTAAAATATTGTTATGAAGTTTAGTGCTAGTTGTTTTAAAGCTGTAGTTAGATAAGCCCTGTTTTTTTCAGTACAGGAAGTATACAGTTTGTTCTAGTAATAGTTAACAGAGTTATCCACAGGTGTGTTTATGTCGTTTAGATACAAATTAATAATTTAAACCATTAAAAATCAATGACTAAAGAGTTTTTTTATGTAAGTTTTAATAATTCATTAAATAAGATAAAAAATCTTATACACGGAAATAATGCACTTTTTAATTTTTTTTTGTGGATAACTTTAAAAGTAAGTGTCGGAATGAGTAATTTCAATTTGAGACTAACACTGCATAAACAGGTAAAATGCTGGGATAAAATTTTAAAAGACTAAGATTTACTGAAATTACAGAGATTGCAGACATTATGAAAACAAAAAATATAGGATTTATTGGCGGTGGGAATATGGCTACTAGCTTGATTCAAGGTTTAATCTCAAGCGGTCATTCTGAACAACAAATCTGGGTAGCAGATTCAAATCAAGAAAAATTATCAAGTCTTGCTACGAGCTTGCATGTGAATACTTCAGCCACTAATGATGCTTTAATTGCAGACGTTGATGTGGTTGTATTAGCGGTAAAACCTCAAGCTATCGCACAAGTGATTGCGGATTCAAAAGCGGCATTTGATAAGGCTGATGTATTGATTGTTTCTATTGCGGCAGGGATTAATCAAGCAAGTTTAAGTACTTGGTTAGGGTGTGATAAAGCGATTGTACGTTGTATGCCGAATACACCGAGTTTAGTACAGACAGGGGCAACAGGGATACATGCGAATGCCAATGTATCTGGTGAGCAACGTGATTTAGCTGAAAATATTATGCGTTCTGTGGGTATTTCTATTTGGGTAGAAGAAGAAACAGAAATTGATGCGGTAACAGCCGTTTCAGGTAGTGGACCTGCGTATTTCTTTTTATTAATGGAAGCAATGGAAGCAGCGGCGATTGAATTAGGTTTAACACAAAAAACAGCACGTTTATTGATTGAGCAAACGGCTTTAGGCGCGTCAAAAATGGCCTTAGAAGCAGATGAAGCCCCCAGTGAATTAAGGCGCAAAGTGACTTCACCCGGTGGCACAACAGAACAGGCCATTAATACCTTTAATGAAAATGGTTTTGTTGAATTAGTGAATAAAGCCTTAAAAGCAGCAAATGATCGTTCTGTAACTTTAGCAAATGAGTTGGGAGCAGACTAATGGGATCTAACTACTATAGTGATCCTATTATTTTTTTATTAGATACTGTTTTTTCATTTTATATTTTAGCGGTTTTATTACGTTTTCTTTTACAGTGGGTAGGCGGCGATTTTTATAACCCTATCTCACAATTTTTAGTAAAAATTACACATCCACCGCTACGTCTTTTACGCAGACATATTCCTGCGATTGGCCGAGTAGATACCTCATCGATTATTTTATTATTTAGCTTACAAATGATCTCTGATGGTTTAACACTGGTTTTAACGGGGGTTACTTTTAGTATTGCAGCGCTTATTTTGTTATCGTTTAGCCAATTACTTTCGTTATTAATCAATGTGTTTGTTTTTGCTATTTTTGCGCGTGCCATTTTAAGCTGGTTAAACCCTGGTACGTTTAACGTGGGGGCTAATTTACTTTATAGTTTAACGGAACCTTTGTTAGCGACTTGCAGACGTATGATCCCTGATATAGGCGGGATTGATTTATCACCGTTAGCGGTTTTAATGGGATTACAATTAGTTAAAATGTTGGTGCTTCCTCCCTTACAACAGTTAATTTCATTAGTAGGCTAAAAATCTCGGTTTACTAATTTTATATGCATAATATTCCTGATATAACCTTTATAGGCGCTGGTATTACTGGCTTATTAAGTGCGCGCTTGTTTTCTTTAGCGGGCGCAAATGTCACTTTAATTGATCAAAGTTTTATTGCTCAAGAGTCTTCATGGGCGGGTGGCGGTATTTTATTGCCCTTATACCCTTGGCGACAGGCCACAGCCATTAGTGAATTAGTAAAGCACAGTATTCATCAATATCCGGCGCTTACAGGTGCATTAATCAATGCAACAGGCATTAGTCCTGAGTATCAAGTGAGTGGCTTATTAATGACTCAGCTGGAAGATGTCAGCGCTGCAAAAAGTTGGTGTGACAAATACAATATGGCTTATCAAGCCGCTACAGCCGAACAAACGCAACGTTATTCACAGGCTAATAACGATAGCTTATGGATGCCTGAGGTGGCGCAAGCACGTAACCCACGATTACTTAAATCATTAAAACAAGATTTATTACAGCGTGGTGTGAAGATTATAGAAAATTGTCAAATTGAGACTGCGACGATTAAAAATTCTAAAATTACTGAAATTGCTAGCGCGACAGAACGTTTTTCAGTTGAGCAATTAGTCATTACATCGGGTGCGTGGTCTGCTAATTTATGGCAAGATTTATTAGCTAATCATGTAATGAAACCGGATATTTTTCCGGTTAAAGGACAAATGATTATTTTAGAGGCGGAAAAACACGCTTTGTCAGAAATGATTTTGCAGCAGAGTAATTATTTAATTCCACGGCAAGATGGCAAAGTTTTATGTGGTTCTTCGGTTGAGTCGGTAGGCTTTGATAAGCGAGTTTCTGAAGAACAAAAACAAACCTTAACTAATTTTGCACGTAAGCTATGCCCTAGTGTGCTAAAAGATGCCCCTGTTATTCATCACTGGGCAGGTTTACGCCCCGGTACCAAGCAAGGTATCCCTTATATCGATAAACACCCTGAAATACAGAATTTAGCGATTAATGCAGGGCATTTTAGAAATGGATTTGCGATGGGCCCTGCCGCTGCACAATTATTATTTGATCTTATTGTTAATCAAGCGACTGACTTAGATGCCAGTTTGTATGCTTTAGATGCTACTCATTAAAAAAATATTATGAATTATTACCCGCTAATCAAACCGTTATTATTTCAATTAGATGCTGAAAAAGCACACTCATTGAGTCTGAAATTATTGAAAGTGTCACATAACTTAGGTTTAGATGGCTTACTTAACCCCAAAGTTATCCACAAGCCCGTGACAGTGATGGGTTTAGAGTTTAAAAATCCGGTTGGGCTAGCGGCTGGTTTAGACAAAAACGGTGATTATATTGATGCTTTATCGGGCTTAGGTTTTGGTTCTTTAGAAATTGGTACAGTAACACCCAGACCACAACCCGGTAACCCAAAGCCTCGTCTTTTTAGACTCGCTGAACACCAAGCGATTATTAATCGTATGGGGTTTAATAATTTAGGCGTCGATTATTTATTGCAGCAAGTTGAGCAAGCAAATTATCAAGGCATTTTAGGGATTAATATCGGTAAAAATTTTGATACGCCGATAGAGAGTGCAACAGAAGATTATTTAATTAGTTTGCGTAAAGCGTATGTGGCAGCTAGTTATATTACGATTAATATTTCTTCTCCCAATACAAAAAATCTTCGTCAACTACAGCAAGGCGATGAGATCAAACATTTGCTTTCGTCTTTAAAAGAAGAACAAGGTCGTTTGCAATCAGAACATAAAAAATACACCCCGATTGTAGTAAAAATAGCGCCCGATTTAAGTGATGAAGAGATTTTACATATTGCGCAATTACTCAAAGAATATGCGATTGATGGTGTGATTGCGACAAATACAACTTTAGATAGAAGCGCAGTAAAAAATCATCCTTTTGAAAATGAAGCGGGTGGTTTAAGTGGCGCGCCAGTGCGAGATAAATCAAGCTATGTGGTGTCACGTTTAGCCGAAGAATTACAAGGCGCTATTCCGATTATTGCGGCAGGCGGAATTTTTAGTGCAGAGGATGCACAGGCTAAGTTAGATGCTGGGGCAAGTTTGGTGCAAATTTATAGTGGCTTAATTTATAAAGGCCCTGAGTTGGCGCATCAAATTATGCAGGGTTTAAAGTAAGCGATTAAGTGCTCTTTTCCCCTACCAGTTGATAGTATAAAAATGGAAATTATTTTATGTCTTGGGTGGCGATGTCTTAGTCGCAGTGGGAAGTATACTGACGTAGCAACAAGAGACTAAGATGACTAAAAATAATCGAAAAATACGCTTCTTTCGTGAACAGATTCCTGCATTTTCCTGCAAAGAAGGCTGTCATGATTGTTGTGGGCCTGTGACGGCTTCTTCCGAAGAAGTCGCTAGATTACCGGAAAAAAGTGAGCAAGAACATGATGAAGCACTGGCTGAATTCAATTGTCCTTACCTTGGCGAGAAAGGTTGTGAAGTCTACGAAGAGCGTCCCTTAATTTGTCGCTTGTTTGGTACAACCCCTAAATTAGCTTGCCCAAATGATTGCGCTCCAGTGGAAATGATTTCGCCAAAAATAGAGCAGAAAATTTATGAGTTCCATAGTGCAACTCGCCAAGTGTTACTTTAAATTAATTAATGCAAGAAGATAGCTTATATAGAATAGGCTTAGGCTTCTAAATACGTAGCTTAGGCAGACTTTATCCACTCAGTCATGCGCTAGATTAATTTAAATGGGTAGAGTATAATTTTTATTCGTTTAATTTGTAGTAATAGGAACAATAATGAAAAAAGTAATTTTGGCGGGTATTATCTTAGCGGCATCTCAAAACGTAATGGCTTGGGGGTTTAGTGATTTATTTTCTGCGAGTGATGATGCAACGAAGGCAGTTAGCGATACAACGACAGCAGCTAATGATAAAGTTAGCGACACAACTAAAGCTGTTAATGATACCGTTAGTGATACAACTAAAAAAGCAGAAGAAGGTATAAAAAAAGCTGAAGATGCACAAGCGGCAGTGGAAAAAGTACAAGAAAAAGGTTTAACTGAGACTGCAACTGTAGTTGTTAAAGAAAGCGGTAAAGGTGCAATAACAGGTGCTGCTTCAGGTATAGCAACAGGAACAGTAGTTGATTCTGGTACTAAAGGCGGTGTAGATGCTGGTAAAAAAGCATTATCAGGTTTTGGTTTCTAAGTAGGCATTGAAAAATACGTTTTATTACTTGAAGCTAAGTAATAAAACGTATTATTTTTAATCATACAATGTAGGGATAGCAAGGCGCTTATGTTGAGTATTATTAAAGGTTTTAATAATCAATTGATGCGCGCTTTCACTCACGGTTTTTCCTTCCAAAAAGTCATCTAGCTGTGCATAACTTAAGCCTAAAGCGTCTTCATCCGCTTTATTCGGTGATAGCTCTTCTAAATCAGCTGTCGGCGCTTTATTAATTAATGCTTCAGGTGCGCCTAGCGTTTTTGCAAGTAATTTAACTTGGCGTTTATTTAAGCCAAATAGTGGTGCAAGATCACAAGCACCATCTCCCCATTTAGTAAAAAATCCGGTAATATTTTCTGCTGAATGATCAGTTCCAATCACTAATCCGCCTAATAAGCCTGCAACTTCATACTGTGCCATCATACGCGCCCTTGCTTTGACATTCCCTTTATGAAAATCGAGTGACTTAGAAGGTGGTAGGTTAAAATTTTGTTGTTTAAGCGATGAGAGGGTTTCATTATGCAAGCCCTCAACAGCTGTTTGTATATTAAATACTAACTGTTTGCTAGGTTGAATAAAGCCAAGTGCTAGCTGCGCATCTTGTTCATCGGCTTGAATATTGTAAGGTAAGCGAATGGCGACAAATTGATACTCCGTTGTATTTTCTGCTTTATTGATCTGGTCTATCGCTAATTGTGCTAAACGGCCACAGGTGGTTGAATCAATTCCGCCACTTATTCCTAGCACTAGTGTTTTTAGGCCTGATTTTTGTAGTTGTCGTTTAATAAAAGCTATGCGACGTTGTATTTCAAAATTAGGATCTATGGTTGGGAGAACCTGCATTTTTTGAATAATGCTATGTTGATTCATAAGGAAAGAGTGTTTTTATGTCTTAAAGTGATGATAATTTTATCATTCTTAGGCCAATTATTTGAGATAGCCGTATTTTTAAGGTAGATTATCTCTCTATGAATGAAAAAAATAAAATTTTAATCGATGTTACACCGCAGTACATAGCAGAGCAATCTAAACCTAAGGAAGAAAAATATGTGTTTGCCTATAAAATTATTATTACTAATTTAGGCAGCGATTCCGCCAAATTAATCCGTCGAAAATGGTTAATTACTGATTCAAATGGAAAAATTGAAGAAGTGCAAGGTGAAGGTGTGGTTGGTCAAACACCTTATTTAAAATCCGGCGAATCTTTTTCCTATACCAGTGGTGCATTTATTAAAACATCGGTGGGTATTATGGAAGGAAAATACATTATGCAAACCGATAATGGTGAGGAGTTTGATGTTGTGATTCCTCGTTTCACCTTATCCATCCCCAGAACACTGCATTAATAATGGCTATCTATGCTATTGGTGATATTCAAGGTTGTTTTGATGACCTACAGCGTTTATTAAGTAAAATAAAATTTGATAAAAAAGTGGATACACTTTGGTTTGTCGGCGACTTAGTTAATCGAGGCCCCAAATCTTTGGAAACACTGCGCTTTATTAAATCACTCGGTGATTCTGCTGTTTGTGTTTTAGGTAACCATGATCTACACCTATTGGCGACGGCCTATAATTTATCGCCTTATAAAGCGAAAGATACCTTATCTGAAATTCTAAAAGCGAAAGATAAAAAAGAATTACTGGATTGGTTAAGGCATCGCCCTATTTTTCATTACAACGAAGACTTTTGTTTATTACATGCGGGATTACCGCCGCAATGGGATTTTTCCATTGCTAAAACCATGGCGAAAAGAATAGAAAAAGAATTACAAGGTAAGAACTATTTAGATTTTTTTGCCAAGATGTATGGCAATAAACCCAGCCATTGGAGTAAAAATTTAAATAAAGAGGAACAATTACGCTTTGCAGTGAATTGTTTTACGCGTTTACGTTTCTGCGATGAGCAAGGTAATTTAGACTTTAAATACAATGGAGAGCCAGGTAGTCAGCCAAATTCTTTAATGCCGTGGTTTGATGTACCTAATCGGAAAAAATTACGCAGAACGATTATTTTTGGTCACTGGTCAGCCTTAGGCTATTACAAATCTAAACAATGCTATGGAATTGATACCGGTTGTTTATGGGGAGGAGAGTTGACAGCGCTGAAGTTAGCTAAGCACCCCGAAAAAATTAGTATTAATTGCAAAGGCAATAAACGCTAAATTTTAGGCAAAAAAAATGCGCTTAAACCAAAAGGTTCAGCGCACTAAGAAGGAGGGTAAACTCATATTGTCTCGTTGGAGTGCATTTAAGAGTTACGTACATCATATCTAACTTCAACACACAAGAAAATGTGACAAATTGTCGCACAAGTGAAATTTAGCTTATTTTTTGAACTGGATCACTTTATTAGCGGGATTTAGGTTGATTTCATCAATAACAATACCCGATCGTGCATTAATAATATAAGTTGCTGCGTCAGCAATGTCTTCAGCCAATAAATGTTGGTTTTTATCATTACCTGGCTCAAAATTTAATTGGTCAAAAAACTCTGTTTTCACCATACCTGGGTTAATCAGTGATACACGAACATTACTTTTTGCACATTCATCGCGTAAAGCCTGACTAAAACCCCTTATTGCAAACTTACTAGCACAATAGATAGACCCTTTACGGCTGCCTTTTAGCGCGGCTTCTGAGCCTATAAAAATAAGATCAGAGAGTGCTTTTTGTTTCAGACTGGGTAAAAAATGCTTAGCTAATAAACAGATACTGGTAAAATTTAGATTCATCAGTTCTTGTATTTGCTTAATAGAAAATTCTTCTAAATGATTAAACTGGCCTTTTCCCGCGGCACAAATAAGACTATCGATATGGGGAAATTGTTGGCTAAGTTGTTTAAGCTTCGTCGGCAAACTGTCTAAATCACTTAAATCAACTTGATACGGTGTAAATTTAGGGTGAGAAACAATAAATTGCGCACAATTTCGAGAGATACCAATGACTTCATGGCCTTGTTTTAATAAAGCAATAGCACACGCCTGTCCTATACCAGAACTGGCACCTGTAACAAGAATAGTACGTTTTATAAACTGCATGGAAAAAATTGCTCTTCAGTAATATAGGTAAGTAATTCGCTACTGCAAAATTGCATCATTTCGGTTTCTAATTCAGCCTTGTACGACATCATACCCTGTTGCGACTCTAAGGGGCTAGCAAAGAGTTTTTCTTCAGGATAAAGTTTGTGAATTTTTTTAAAATAATTATCCGGCAGGCGGAAGACACCTAAACTAACCGAGTGTAACGATTTTGGGTCTATTTTAGCAAAAACCAATTTAAATAAGACTTGATAATGCGTTTGATAATCGTCTTCGTAAATAATAGGATCAAAGCGCAAACCGATGGGCCAACCATGCGCTTGTAATTTAAGTAGCGCATCTAAGCGTTTATTAATTGCAGGGGCTTTATGTTCTAATGTCGATGCAATTTCTTCGGGCGTAAAACTAAACGCAATAATACAGCGATCAAAAGCAGGAATCTCTAATAAATAGCGAACTTGGGTACTTTTAGTACGTAACTCCATCCATGCATTAGGGAGTGATTGAATCAAGGGAACAAAGGCTTCTGCAAAATGGCTGACAGGCTCTAAAGCAAGACTATCGCAGTCATAACCTGAGAAAAAATGGACAGGTTCAGTCGGTGTTTCTGCACAAATCCTTTTTATATCCGCAAAATAATCTTCATAATTAACAAATAACACATAATTAGCCGATTGATACATACCTTGTAAAAAGCAATAACGGCAATCATAAAGGCAGTTCAGCATATGTGAAAAGTAATAGTTATGCACAGCACCAATATTATATTGCGGTGGTGTTTTGAGTGCAAAACCCTTATATTTTTCTGCAAGAATTAAAGAGGGCTGCTGTTTTTGTAAACGAAAATTTTGTGCTTTAGGGTTGAATACCTCGCCATAACGGCCACACGTTATTTGGCGTGCCTTAGGAAAGCGCGCGCATATTTCTAAAACGCGTGGATGCTGTAGAATGTTCTCTTCTATATAAATAGTTTCAATCATCGCGATAGCAGTCGTATTAAAATGTACATAAGCTGATCATCATATCATTCAAACTTATTTTAATGTGACGACCTAAACTCAAAAAGCATAATTTTAATAGGTTTACTTAACAAGTAAAGCTATTAAAATTATATGATTTCTCTTTGTTATGACTACTGATTTCACCTGTGTTGGATCGGTATGTATTTGGAAAACGACCTAAAGGTATATTTATGACTGAACCGACACGCCTAGATAAACATCTGGTGCAATTAATTGAATGCTCACGTGGTGAAGCACAAAAATATATTGAAGGGGGATGGGTTTTAGTTGATGGTGAAGTTATTGATCGGCCACAATTTCCCATACAAGAGCAAAACGTTGTATTAGACCCTAATGCCACATTAACCGCTGTATCGCCTCGGACGATGTTATTGCACTTACCTGCGGGCTTTGATGCGAGCAATCCTACGGCCGCCTTAAAGTTAATCACAGAAGAAAGTCATTCTGTGGATGATAAGTCTGAGATACGTCTACTAAAACGCCATTTTTCACGATTACAGCCGACGGCACCGATTGAAGCGGGTGCATCAGGTTTAATGATTTTTTCTCAAGATGGAAAAATTGTTAGAAAGTTAGTTGAAGACGCTAAAACTAACGAACAGGAATACACAGTGGAAGTCTCAGGAACGATTTCTGAGGGAGGCTTAGATAGCCTTAATAAAAAAATGATACGCAATAGTTGGGCATTACCGCCGGCTAAAGTTAGCTGGCAAAATGAAACGCACCTACGTTTTGCACTTAAAAATGTGCATGCAGGACAAATTAAATTTATGTGTGAGAGTGTGGGCTTAACAGTCGTCGCAATGAAGCGATTACGTATAGGGCGTATTTCGATGGGAAAAATACTGCCAGGAGAATGGCGTTATTTGCCAGAGGATGTTTGGTTTTAATAACTGATGTTACGCAGTCTTACTTAAATTATCATTAAGTTAAGCATATCGAGTGAGCACATTTCACCGATGCTAAAAACAAAGAAACCGTAGCCATCGTAGCCCGTATGGAGGTACGGAATACGGGATAAACAGTGCGTCGAACCCCCGTATTGCGCAAGCTTCATACGGGCTACTTGATGTGATATATAAAGGCTAAAGCCTTCGCCCCAAATAGTGATGAAAGGCTGTAGTAAAAAAGGAGGGTTGCCCTCCTTTTCTATCAAAGCGAGTTACTTAATCACGTTGAGTAATGACTTCCGCTTTACGCGTTTCACCTTTACCAACCGTCAATAAATCCCAGACAAGTAAGCCTAATCCTGCAGCTGTCATCCAACCGAAGAACATACGCCATTGCATGGCACTGATAAACGAAGGATGTGTTTGTGCGGCAAAATAGCCTGCCCAAGTAGAGCCACCGATAGCACGCTCAATAAATGACTGTTCATAACCTGCAATTAATAAAGCAATAGTCATTCCTAGTACACCCATATTCAATAGACCTAATGCCCATTTCCAACGCCATGCATTTTGTGAGCCTCCGCCCATCCAAACATTACCGCGCCAGTGCTGAATAGCAATATAAAAGAAAGCAATATTAATGGTTGCATACGCACCAAAGAAAGCTAAATGACCATGCGATGCTGACCATTGAGTTCCATGCGTATATAAATTAATTTGCGGTAAGGTGTGCATAAAACCCCAAACACCCGCACCAAAGAAATTACCAAAGGCATGTGCAATTAACCAAGCCATTGCAGGATGGTTCATATTTTTAAATGAACGCTCTCCAGAGTCATAAACAGCATGTACTACCATGGCGACTAAAGGAATCGGTTCTAATGCAGAAAAGAAACCGCCAATAGTGAGCCAATACTCAGGGGTACCAATCCAAAAATAATGATGTCCTAAGCCTAAAATACCCGAACCAAACATTAACGCCACTTCAATATATAACCAAGTCGTAACAATCTTACGGCTAACGCCTAGAATAGTCATTAATGACCAGGCCATAATCACACCGACTAATACTTCCCACGTTGCTTCTACCCAAAGGTGAATAACCCACCACCACCAGAATTGCTCATGGGTGATGTTAGTCATATAAAACATACCGGCTAAATAGAGTCCGGCTAAGGCGACTAAATCGAGAGTTAAGACACCTGCGATACCCGACCATTTACCTTTACTAAAAGTCATCACTACATTGAAAAAGAAAATAAGCACGACAATGACAATACCAATATCAGCCCAACGTGGCGCTTCGATATATTCACGGCCCTCGTTAATTAGCCATAAGGTTGTATCATTACCTGCGCCTGTTTGTACTAATAAATACACCAGTACAACCACGGTTACTGCCGCCATTAAGACCCAATAACCGAGGACGCCATATTTTAGGCCGACGATTTCAGTGCCACTTTCATCTTCTAGTAACCAGTAGGTACACCCCATAAAGCCAAATAACATCCATAAAATCATGGCGTTAATATGTACCATACGGTTGACACTAAAATCTAAAATTTCATACAGTAAACCCGGCATTAAAAACTGTGCCGCAGCGAGTAAACCAAATAGAATTTGAAAAATAAATAAAATGACAGCCGCCATAAAATATTTAACGGCTAATTTTTGGCCACCATTTAGGGTGCTGTTATCAACCCCCGACCAGCTATGAAAGGTATTTAATTTACCTTTTATTCCAGATAAACTGGAAGTACTTGTTTCAGTCGTACTCATAATTATTCAACCTCTGCTTCGATAGTAGTGAAGTTATAAGGAAAGCCATTAGTATCAATTGCTGACATCCATTTTAAGAAAGCGACAACACCTTTTGCTTCTTCTTCAGTAATATCAAGATTAGGCATTTTTCTGCCTGTTCCAAAAGTACGTGCATTTTTTTCAGGATCCATTAAGAATCGCACCATTTGGTCTTCACGTAGGTCAGTTGATAACCAACCTTGATCTAACCAAGCTTTGGTTAAATCAGGCGCGTAATACGCGCCATTACCTAATAACGTATGGCAGTTCATGCAATTTTTAGCTTGCGTGGTTTTTTTACCCAAAGTAACCAATGCTTCAGCTTGCTCTTCGGTATATTTTTTACCAAATAGTAGCTCTTCTTCACCGATAATAGGCATAAACTTATGCAGTTTTTCATCCATTTGATAATCAATGTTCTGATTAATAACAGAGTAAGCCCGAACACGTTCACCACCCGCAGTCGTCTGACTTAAGGTATCGAAGGTTAAAATGACCAATATTAAAAAAGAGCCGGCTGTTACCCAGATAGCCACTTTTTTCCAAAAGGACTCGGAAGCCCAGCGAGGTGTTTCACTCATTATTTTTCTCCAAGGTTGTAGTTAATGTAGAATTTTCATGTGTTTTATGACAAAGATGCCAAATAGCAATCGGTGCAAAAAAATAGCCGACAACCATCACGTAAGAAATTATTTGCCAATAGCCGACTAAATTAGCGGCCACTGATAATTGATAAACGGATACCAGTAGTACTAAATAAGAGAGATAAGCGGATAGCTTTATGATGAGGCGTGAGTTTACTTTTGACCAGGTAAATAGCAGTGCATAACTGGCACCCGCCATAATAATAAGTGCCGCAGAATAAAAGGTGACAAAAAAGTCTTTTAAGGCAACAGGTTCTATCATAATACTTACTTCTCTAGTGTTTAAAGCAAGTATTAAAGCATAAATAGCCTAATCCAATGAAGTTAATATGGAAATTATAAAGTACATAAGTCTGTAATTTCGTTGTACTTATACAGCTGCTAACTGGTCATCAAGGGAGTGATAGCGACAAATCAGAAGTCGCTGCTCTGGTAGTTTTACTCAATATTCAACAATGCTTTAACCGGTGAATAAAGCTTATACCCAAACTACATGAAGGTGCAGAAATATCACTTCCCGTCACTCCCGCATTCTTTTAGCGGGAGTCTCGTGTTTTAAGTAGATCCCCGCTAAAGGCATGCGGGGATGACGGTTGAAACAACTGCATCTTCAAGTGTGATGGGTATATTAGATCTCTGGAAATTGCGCAGGCTTAGTAAAGACCCAGTTATGTTTTCTAACTGCCTTATGGCAGGACGAACACACTTCAGTTCCTTTGTTAAAGGCTTTTTGCTCAACACCTATCCAGCGCGCCCAGCCCCAGCCGTGTGTTTTAGAATACTTTTTTGAATCTTTAAACATAAACTCGGAATGCACTAATTGCTTAGGTACGATTGCAGACTGCCAGCTTTCTAAGGGTGTTTCTTTCCATACCACCTTGCCGATAATAGCACCTTCTGGCCACGGGTTTGTTTTACCCGTGCGAGCGGCTTTCACTGCGATGTTATTACCAATAATCAAGCGTAGGGTATTATTATCGGTTCTATGTGAAACAGAAATACTGGCCCAATTCTGCCAGCCTGTTGGGTACTCAATATTGTGTGAAGGCTCAGGTACTTTAGTCTCAGCAGATACTGTAATGCTTGCGAGCATTAATAATGGCGTGAAAAATAAACGAGAATTCATAATGTATCCTTCAAATTAGAGTGCTGTTAAAACTTATAATTGCTCTAAAACAGCTTGTGCGACAGCGGCTGATGAAGCGGGATTTTGCCCGGTAATTAAATTGCCATCAGTAACCACATAAGCATGCCAGTCCTCTGCTTTGGAATATTTTGCGCCCTTCGCTGTTAATTCATCTTCCAATAAAAAAGGCACGACAGCCGATAATTGCACCGCTTCTTCTTCGCTATTACTAAAGCCTGTCAGCGATTTATCGTTCACTAAAAAACAGCCATCAGCTGATTTAGTATGACGCAATACCGCGGGAGCATGGCAAACAGCGGCAACGGGTTTTCCTGCGGAGTACATAGACTCAATGAGGGCAATAGAGTGCTGATCCTCAGCTAAATCCCATAAGGGGCCATGCCCACCAGGATAAAACACAGCATCATAATCAGCGACTGCAATATCGGACAGTTTTGCTGTTGCTGCTAATGCGAGCTGTGCTTCATTATCTTTCTTAAAACGCGCAGTGGCCGCGGTCTGAAAATCAGCTTCATCACTTTTAGGGTCAAGAGGTGCTTGTCCACCTTTAGGAGACGCTAGCGTTACTTCAAGCTTGGCATCTTTAAAAACATAATAAGGTGCAGCAAATTCTTCTAACCAAAATCCTGTTTTATATCCGGTATTACCCAGTTGATCATGTGATGTCAGTACGATAAGTATTTTCATACGAGTTCCATTTTTGCAGTCATTATTACAAGTGAAAAAATATTAAATGATTAGGACTGGCGTATGCCTAAGCTCTCTAATACAGATTCAGATTCTTGGTTAATTTTAATCGCGACAGATTGTAACTGTTTCGCAGTACACGGCGGGGCTTTCCACTGAGGTAAAATACAGTTTTCAGCAATCACTTCTTTCATTTCTTTAGCAGGTAGGGATAGAATTTCAGGCTGTAATATAATTAATACACTAAAAAAATCAGCCATTTGGATAATTCTTATTAGTCTTACAAGGTTTTCAAGTTTTGGGTTCGATGTCTGTAGTGAGTAGTTATGATGTTCTTTAACGCACAGCTCAACGACTTTAGGTAGCTTCCATTTCTTGCAGGCATGCCAACCTAATTCAGCGTGGTTAAAACCACATAATTCATTTTCTATTTCAATGAGCTGCTTTGGCGTTTTCCAGCTCATTTCATCCACTCTCGCTAATTCATCGGTCGATTCATCAAATAACACGAACCGCCCAATATCATGCATAAGTCCGCATAAATACGCTTGTTCTGGGTCAACTTTTAGATTAGGTACAATCTTAGCAATGGCTCTTGAGGCAATAGCTACTTGAACCGCATGCACCCAAAGATTACGCTGCCCTGCTGTAGAAGGGACAAAAACTTTTAATACCGCCATAGAAAGCACGGTACTTAATATACTGTGCGTACCAATACGAGTGATCGCATTATGCACTGTTGTAATGGCGCTGGCTGGCGATTGACTGGCAGAATTGGCTATTTGTAATAGGCGCGCAGAAAAAGGTGGATCATTTTTTGCCAGTTTTAACACTTTTTCAGAAAACAGTTCATCATCGGGCGATAATGCCATTAGTTGCGCAATAACGGCTGGCAGCATAGGTAAATCATGTATTTTTTCGGTTAGCCCTGCAAGTGTATGCTGCTGTTTTTTCCCCTCAGTTGTATGCATAATTATTAGTATAGTTGTGTGATGAAACGGAAGTGCATAAGTCAGTCTTTCTTTGTAGGCTTATTTTGATGTTTTGTCCAAAGCTAAATATCTGTTTAATGAGATAAGGTTTGATTTTAAGGTTTTTTGATAAAATTCTGTGTTTATTTAAGTATTAAAGAAACTTAGGCATCATTATAGCTTTTTAGTGATTCAAAAACTGAATCTTGTGGTGCTAATGCTTGAATGACCTTGAATAGATCAGCCCCTATTTTTTGGGAATGGGGATATTGCAGTATTTTTGCTTCAGGGTTGTCAGCAGTAAATATTAAAATACTATTTTTAAGCGTTACCGTGTCTAGTTCATGATCAAGCGTAATATACTTTTTAACATAAAATACCTTTGCTATATTTGGCCAAGGCTGAAATAACGGCGGCTTGAGTGACAGAAAATTAGTACGAAGCGCCTGAAAATAAAAACCAGTATGATCAACTTTCCAAACAAATACATCCTCGCCTTTGATGAAATTCTTTAAATGAGCAATCAAACCAGAGAGTGACGCAAGAAAGAAAAACACTAGCACCCATTTTAACAGCGCAGGAAGGGTATACAGGGTTAGAATCATGCCCAAAAAAGCAGGTAAAAAAATCATCAAAGGCAGCATAAATTCTTTATTATGCGAAAGCGTGACGCTGTCCTTATCAACTAAAATGCTCATTGTCAGTGAGTTATATTGATTGCTCATGATTTTGTCGTATTAGCGATTGAATTGATACATGAATTTTTCAAGATCGTGGACTTTTCCATCGACGATATCAACACCCTCTTGTAGCAGTAGCTCAATTTTTTTATCAGTACCCAGCGCATAGCCACCGATGCGGCCATCACTGCATATCACTCGATGGCAGGGACGAATGATTATTTGATCATTATTCGCCATTGCAGAGCCTACCGCTCTATAAGCCTTTGAGTTTAGTGCCCTCGCTATTTCAGCATAAGTGCTCACTTTTCCTTTGGGGATTTGCTCTAAAAGCGCGTAACAGCGTTGGTAAAAGTGAGCACTCATCTGGGTTAAGGTTTACGAAATTTTAAAGTAAAGCGATCTGATTCGTTTACTAATGATTTGTGTTTGGTATCAAACTGCAAAGTATCTTCTGCTCGGGCGTGTAGCGTAGAAAAATCTTCAAAGATAAAACCGGCTTGTACCGCTTCTTTGATAATCAACACCGGATCAATACGCCGCCAAGTTGCTGCAGTAAAACCTTCCATATGACGTTTACTATGATCGACGATGCCATACACTCCGCCAGACTTTAATGCATTAAAGGCGGCTGTATTAAGTTTTGCACGTGCGGAGGCGGTGAAGTTATGAATATTACGAAAAGTCAGCACCCTATCCGCATCGGTAACACCAATATTCGCACTCGTAATATTAAAAATATACCCTGCCCCCGCTTGTTTTTGAAACTCAGTGAGCGCACCTGTCGCTGTGTACTTTACAGACTCGGGAATGCGGTTAGTATTAAACGCGGCATAAAATTGCCCTTTCTCCATTAATGCCGCACTCAGAATTTTGCTATACCAGCCTTTCCCCGGCATTAACTCAACTACTTTCATGTTGGGCTGAAGTCCAAAAAACCTTAAAGTTTCAATTGGCTTTCTATTAATATCACGCATTTTTTCAACATCAGTACGAGAACTCGTATTAACAGCCTGTTGTAACCAAGCCTCAGAAGATTCTTCTGCATAAGCACTAAAAGCTAAACTTGAGGCGAGACAAACACTGGGTAAAAATAATTTAAGTTTCATTGTTATCTTTGTTTTTTGTTGTATGAGAGTCTAAATGATCAGCTGCATTTTTAATGAGTATTCGACTGCTTATTTATGATGCATTTGATGGCTACCCTGTCCTGATATAGCATGGCGCGAATGATCACTTAATTGGGCATCAAACCATTGATGTATTGCTGCAATAAGTTCAGGATTCTCAGTGAAGTAAGTAATTTCTGCCCCGTCTGCTAGCTCTTTATACACAAAATTTATTTCTTTTGCTTTTGCCTTTCGCAAGGCCTCTAAACCAGGCATTGTATCACCATGAATTTTTGCAGGATTGGAATAGTTACCCTGTTGAAACTCACAGTGAATTTTACTTAAATGCTCGCGTATGAGTTTTATTTGCTTAACCTTAGTAAGATCTTTAACAATAACTTTTTGTATGCCGCCTGTCGCTGATTTAGAAAAAACATGCGTGCTTAAATCTAAATCAAATGGCATCACATGAACACCTCTCCGTACCACTTCATCAAGTCGTTCTTCACTTGCCTTTTCTATGCCATAAGAAGAGCTTATTGATGATAAAAAGCTTACTAATATAAAAGGGGTAAATAATTTTTTCATACGTTAATAATCCTAATTAATCTAACGGTAGAGCCAAAAGTTGAGCCCAAAAGGGTTAGGCTCAATCGAGTGCTAGCTGTTAAAAACAAGCCGCATAATCGAGGATAATATCCTGACAAGAGAAAAAGATACGTGGGTAATCATCCCGTATAACTAACTTTAATGCGTATTCAAAAAATACAGTGATGACTGAAAGACGAGCTGCTGCTGCGCCTACACGAGAATGAGTATTTGCTGAGTTACGCCAAATAGACAGCGTCCAAAAAAGAATAGGGGTCAGTAGTATAAAATGAATTTCATCCCAGCTCGATACAGTGAAATTACCTTGTATAGCTAAGGTATCAGTAATAAATAAACTGATATTGAGTAAGATAAAAAAAGGCCAAAAAACCACCCACAGCTTTAAGTGCCCTACCCATGCGAAAATTAAAGTTTGATAAAGTGAAAGCCCTTTTAAGGAGACACACTCGCCATTTTTGTTGGGTGATGGTGCTGTTAAGTAACTGATAACAAAAAGAAATAATACAATTAATAGTAGATCTAGGGGAGTGCTCAATTGAATCTGCGTAAAAAACAGGGGTAATGAGTAGATAAACATAGTGCTTTGCTCTCAGGTATTAATTCAATAGAGAGTATCATAGGTCAACTAACTTGTCTGGTTAGCTAAAAAACTAAAACTCGATTGATACTTGATATATCAAACCCAAATAAATAAGAACAAAAATTAATAATCTATATTTAATTATGGCAGAACAAAATAGACGAAAGTTCGACAATTTACAGATAATCAATTCGCCCTCAAAAGCCCCGAATGAAATAACAGGTAAGCTAGCATTACAGGACCTATCAGTTGGCGAAAGGCTTCAGTTACTGCCAATCTCAGGCAAAGCTGCTTACGCCAGGTATATAGGGCATATACCCGGAGTAAGTCTCCTGGTAACAAAGCCAAAAACACTGAATATAGTGACAGGCATGGTTGTCAATGTACGTATTCTTTTGAAAGGTAATTTATATTCATTTCAGTCAACGGTGATGAGTCTAAATAAAATACCGATAGCCTACATGCACTTAAATTATCCAGATAAAGTTGAAATAAAAGCGATCAGAGAAGAGCGAAGAGTCAGCGTGGCTATGGATGTGAAAGTGGAGGGAGAAAAGGCTTTTGCAAATGGCAGCAATACTTCACAAGCATTACTAACAGATATTAGTAATGGTGGTGCTTCAATGGAAGCACCTGTTCAGCTAGGTGTGGCTGGAGATAAAATTCTTTTAACAGCTAACTTTATACCAGGTGAATACGATCAGGAAATCAGTATTCCATGCATTATTTGTCAGGTAAAAGGCTTGGAAGACATAAAAACAAAAGAATTAACTCTTTTTCACGGTATAAAATTTGAATTTTCAAACGAAGGCGATAGAGGGATTATAGAGAGGTATGTTGCTCAGCAAATACTTTACGCTAAGACATGTAAAATGATATGAGGTATTAGTTAATTACGCGATGTAATATTAATGTTAAGTGGATAAAAACCTAAAGTGGCAGTATGTTGAGTGGTAGGCTATTTTTTGAATAGCCATTAAATGAAACTATATTGCAATCACTAAATCGAGTTTGCTCCATTGGCTGCATTAGCATTATTAACAGTATGCATAAAAAAACACACTCTATAAGATTGTTCACCCTACAAAGGTTCCAATAAAAATATGCGTAGAATTCTTAAGCTCTCTTTTTCGACCCAAGTATTTATCGCCCTGTGTTCAGGTATTTTTATTGGGCTGTTTTTTGGTGAAAAAGTAGCATGGCTTAATATCGTGGGTATGGCATTTATTAAGCTACTGCAAATCGCTATTATTCCTTATATTGTTTTATCTCTCGTCACGGGTTTAGGCTCCCTCAGCTATGAACAATCGAAGGAAATTGCCAAAAAATTTGCAATAATACTACTGACTCTCTGGGGTTTAGGCTTAATCACAATTTTTGCTATGTCACTGGCCTTTCCACTGGCGGCAAGTAATGAATTTTTTAGTACCAACCAGATTACAGCTCCCCCTGCGATCAACTATTATGATTTATATATTCCTTCTAACCCTTTTCAAGCGTTGTCTAACAGTACTGTCCCCGCCATTGTTGTGTTTAGTTTATTTCTTGGAATATCACTGGTCAATATAAAAAATAAAGAACAATTTCTTAAGCCTGCGAGCATCTTACTTGAAGCACTGAGTAAGATTACTAAAAGTATTGTGGTCTATTTACCTATCGGTATTTTTGCTATATCAGCGGCCTCTGCAGGTACTTTACAGCCAGAAGACTTTGAGAAATTAGAAATCTATTTTACGGTTTATATCGCCACGGCTTTAATTTTATCCTTCTGGGTTGTTCCCTTTTGTATCAGCACCATTACTCCGTTTAAATATGCTGACATCATACAAGGCTGCCGTAATATATTAATCACCGCTTTTGCCTCGGGAAATATATTTATTCTTATTCCGGTGATGGTGGAAGCCTGTAATGATATATTTGCAAAGCACAATAAAAATACCGCGGAGACTGAAAAATACAATGAAATTATTATTCCCATTGCCTTTAACTTTCCTGCGCTAGGAAAACTACTCTCATTCAGCTTTTTGCTATTTGCTGCTTGGTTTACAAATACTGAATTAAATATATTCCAACAACTATCACTTGCGTTTAATGGCATTTTTAGTTTATTTGCAAATGTGCATATCAGCATTCCCTTTCTACTGAATTATTTACATCTGCCTAGTGACCTCTATCAACTCTATCTTTCAGGTGATGTACTTACCAAGCGCTTTTCCTCGCTAACTGCTGCTATCTACCTTATTTCATTTACATTAGGAACTACCGCCTATCTCGCTGGCATTATTCAATTTAAATTAAAAAAGATACTACTATTTTTAGGCAGTTGTATTCTTATTATTAGCTTAGCAATTATAGGTATTCAGTCATTTTTTAATGCCGTGCTTGATCAGGATAAAGACCTAAGTGAGAAATTAACAAAATGCAAGTCGACTGGGATGCTCCGAAAAATATATCCTACACTTTAATCAATACCGATAAGACAAACCAAAATACATCAACGCCTGATGTTATTGTAAAACGAGGGACTTTACGTATTGGTTACAATCCAGCGCGCGTTCCTTTTAGCTTTAGTAATTTACAGCATGAATTAGTCGGCTTTGATGTCGAAATGATGAATCATTTATCCTCTTCACTGGGGGTAACATTAGAATTTATTCCTTTTTCTAATGCTGGAAATCTTTATCAGGCACTAAAATATTACCAGATTGATATCGTTATTTCGGGAGTTCAAATCAGCAATGAATATCTTAGTGAAGTCCTCTACACTCAACCAACAATGGAATTAACCACCGCACTTATCGTTAAAGATTATCGCAAAAAAGAGTTTTCTGATTATTCAAACTTTGAAGTGTCTACGCACTTAGAATTAGCCACGCTAGATAGATATCCTCGTCAGGATTATATAAAACACCATTTTCCAAATATAAATATCACTAAAATCAGCAAACCCGAGGTATTTTTTAATGCGAGTGAAGCGCATCAATTTGATGGCTACATCACTAGCATAGAAGAAGGTATGACATTGGTAATGCTACATCCAGAATATACTGTCAGCTTTGACCCAGCAAGGTTACACCGATTTCCTATTGGTTACGCTGTGAACAAAGACAATCTAAAGCTACAAGCGATGTTAAATAGCTGGATAGATATACAAAAATCTACAGGGCGAATAACAAAGCTGTACGATTACTGGATTCAGGGTGAAGGAGCAAAGACTAAAGAGCCACGCTGGTCTATTCTAGAAAACGTTATTAAAGGCACGAAATAATGACAGTTATGGCCGAACTAGTTTTAGGCTGCTGGTGAGGAATCTGTTGATATCCGTGAGTTATTAGAGGGAGTCATAGCGACTTTTATGACATCAATACAGAGGTAACTGGAGCATATCCATGCTGCGCCTACTGATTGATGAATGCCAAGAGCTACGGTACGGTAACCTGTATAGTATTAACATCTTGGTGCTTGTCGTCTATTTTATAATTGCTTTTATAGCTTAGCTATAAAATATAATATCTAAAATTAGTACCCAAAAAACTTACCCACAGGTAAAAAAGTAGACAGATGATCGATACAAACTACCAACATAGAATTAATTCTAAAATACTTGCCGACTGCTACGATGCGTATGAACAGGGGCAAGGCTGGACGCTGTATTTGCTGGATAATATATCGTGTCCTTTCACAGCTGAATATAAGGGAAATTCAAAACTATCGATTAAAGCTAATCAAACCATGACTGTACTTGAATTAGTGAACTCGGTATATGCGAGTGAAGACGATTTAGAATGCTTTATGGCAAAGGTTGAAGTTGAAATAGCTGATGTGTTTTACGAGGTGCCTTTAGAGGATTTGAAAATAATTGAGGCAGATAAGGATACCCAGCAAGCGGTTGCCGACTGGCAGTTTTATATAAATAGTTAACAAATATTCAAACACTGAGAAAACCATAGAAATGCACAAATTGGCTTAAATATCCTTCCAAAAGACTTGACCATTACATATCATCGTTAGAGAATTAGGCTTGATGTAAGGGTTTGAGATGAAGGGTAACTTTAGTTTAAATTAAGGAAATAAAATGGAAAAGAAAGACGATACACCGATGTGGGTATTTTTAGCATTCTCAAGTATTAACACTAAAAAAGGCGCTTTAATTCTTATTTGGAGTTGTGTGATATTTACTCTGTACTGTTTTCCATTCAGCCTGTTTTTTACCGAGCAAGCCTGGGTTAAACAAGTATTCTTGATAGATGATTGGAGCTGGCTACCTATGATGGTCCCCATCGTTTTGTGGTACTACTTAAGCTTACGTTGGATGGATAAAAATAAAGCGTGGGAAAGGTAAGAAAGCTTTAATTAATCAGGATTATGCCAAGAGATTCTAATAGCCTGACTGCTTCATAACGACAAAGTTTTGCATTTTTTATTACGTTATTATTTACATTAATATCGTAATTCTCAGCGTCGTTAAAATTTGCAGCGCTAAGGTTGGTATTGTGAAATAGGCTGTTAGTTAAATCCGTACGAAAAAAACTTGCACCACTAAAGTTAGCCTCTCTAAAGTCCACGTCGTGGGCTCGGCACTCTTCAATGATTATTTTTGCTAGATTTAGCCCGTAAAATGATGATGAATTTATCATACATTTTTTGAATTTTAGTGGCGTACCAAGTGACAACCCACGCCAATAAGCCGTTACCCAGTTAACGTCAATGACTTTGCAGTCAATAAACTCAACTTCTAAGAATTTGCTATTAACTACTTTTAAAATACTAAGATTACAGTCTGTAAATGTGCATTCGGTAAATTCACAATTCAAGAAAGTCGTTTCACTAAAATTACATGACTGAAAATGACAGCTATCAAATTCTTTACCCGATATTGTTTTTTGAGAATAACTCACATCGCAAAATGTTTGGCCATAAAAGCTTTTTTTATCGCTAGCCAGGTCCGTCATTAAACCGCCTAAATGTGAAATGAACTCTGAGGTATTCAATCGAGTTCTGCGTTGGTTTTAAGGCATACTATTAGAGGCTATTTAAATAAGTCACCAAGGCGAAAAACGAGCGTTGCAGGAAATTTAAAAGTCGAATAGGCGGCATTACTTTAAATATTTTTCAATATCGTGAACTTTAAGCCCCCAAGCCATAAGATGTTCAACTCGTTCGTTAGCTTTAGTTAAGCGAGTAGCGTAACTCTCAAATAAATTTTTATAAAAAAGATAGCCTAATACTGGGTGTGCATCTAAAAAAACAGTCAGGCTAAAACCATCCACTTCAATAATACAGCCATCAGTTACTGCAACAACGGTTGCCATACGAGGGCTAGATTCATAAAGACACGTTTCACCAAAAATACCGTCTTTTTCTAAATCACAAATCCCTGGCTGCATATGCCTTTTTTCATCCAGCTTTACATTTCCAGTGACTCGTAGCACGCCTTTCTCAATAACAAAAAGTGTTCCGCCTAACTCACCTTGCTTAACGATCTCTTCATTAGCTTTGAAATCACGTCGCTTCCAAGCAATGCCTTCTTCAAATTGAGAGTCTTGTAAAATTTCATGCAATATACTTTTCAAAATAACACCTACTGATGTGGAATACTGCTGTGGATTCGAGAAATCAGCGTTTAATGCTGATTGATTACCGTGTACCAATTTATGTCTTTAGGTTTCTTACGCATGTCTTTAATAAAATGCAATAAATCAGCTTGATCTGCTATTTTATCTTTACATTTTACTGATAATCAGCCACGCACTAATGCCACCACCTCGACGTGCTTTAATGGCCACGTACCACCCATGAGTTTCTGCTAATTGTCGAGTAATAGCAAGCCCTAAACCACACCCACCCGTTGAACGATTACGTGAAGACTCAACCCGATAAAAGGGACGAAATATCGTTTCCATTAGCTCTTCTGGAATCCCTGGTCCTCGGTCACGTACACTGATATAAACTGCATTATGATACTGTTTGCAAACGACTTCAACCTGCGCTTGATCACTATAGCGTAAGGCATTAGTAATTAAGTTATCCAAACAACGACGTAATGATACCTGAGCGACATTAATAGTGCACTGCGTGGAAATACGCAGTGTTAACCGCCCTGGTTCGCGCGCTTCTGCACCATCAATTAAATCATTTAATAATTGTTTAATGGGGGTAGTTGTCGCGGCCTCTTGTTCTTGAGCTCTCGCTAATTCTAATTGCGACCCAATTAATGAGTCCATTTCTGCAATATCACCTTCCATTTTCTGAATCATGGGGGATGACTGCTCTTCAGCCAGAACACCTAAAACCATTTTCATACGGGCAAGCGGGCTACGTAGATCATGAGAAATGCCGGCTAACAAGGTTGTTTGATTTTCACGCTTAGCTTGTAGCTGCTGCGAAGACTGGTTAAAAGCCTGCGCTAATTCAGCTAGTTCTGAACCCCCTGTTTCTGGAAGTTTTGGCGGTTTTTCACCTTGGCCAATACGTTTTACTGCTTTAAGCAAGCGTGCGACTGGCGCGGTAATTCTCCCTGCCAGAATCCAAGTAATGAGCAGTGTGGCTAAAAATCCGGCCAATAAAGTCCAAGCCAGCGCGATGATGGGCTTAGGTCCTATGATAGATTTAGCGAAATCAAAGTGAATTAAGGTACCTTGTTGCTGAAATTCCACCTGAAAATGCTCATTAGCATCACTTATTAAACGTAAATGCTGATTTTCAAGTAAGTGTTTATTCAGCGCAATACGCAAAAAATAGAGGTAAGGATAATTGTTGGGAGTTTCTTGTAGTGACTGAGTAACCGAGCTTATCTTTAAGCCATGATTTTTATTCAGCTCCCGCTCAATTTCTTGACGTTTTTGTGGTGAAGACTCTTGCCAGACGCGTGAGGAGAAAATCATTAAAACCGCTAGATCATCGGCTGAACGCTGAGCCATCGGAAAAACGATATTCATCGCAATGGCTAAGCCAGCGACTATTTGAAAGATAATAAGCCCCGTTGCGACAGTGGCGGCGGTATGGCTAAAAAGAGACTGTTTAGCTTTCACGCCGCATCCTTAGTTCCTGTTGCGAATAAATAACCCTCTCCCCAGACCGTGCGCAGATACGTGGGTTTCTCGGATTGTGGCTCTATTTTTCGGCGTAAGCGAGTCACCCTGATGTCGATACTGCGATCATAAGGCGAGCGTTCATAGCCTTTTAATAAGCTAATTAAGTGATCGCGAGATAAAACGGTATTCGGGTGCTCTAAAAAGACCCTTAATAAATTATATTCCCCCGCCGTTATCGGAATCTCTTCCGCGCCTTTGGTTAATGTATGGTTATCCACATGTAAGCGAAAAGGACCAAAGCCAAAAGTGGGTGCGTCGAGCTGAGGTGACGGTTCACTGCCGTGTGAACGACGCAATACTGCGCCCACGCGAGCGAGTAATTCACGTGGTGAAAAGGGTTTCGCTAGATAATCATCAGCGCCCATTTCTAAACCTACTATTCGGTCGGTTTCATCACCTCTTGCCGAGACGATAATAATGGGAGGACCGTTTTGTTCGCGAGTCCAGCGCAACAAACTTAAGCCATCCTCACCGGGCAGCATTAAATCAAGAATTAATAGGTCAATAGACTGTTCTGCTAAAACAGCCCTCATTTCTTTGCCATCACCCACAGCACTGATTTCATAACCACTATTTCTCAAGTAATCAACCATTAGAGCGCGTAAGTCTGGATCATCATCAACAATCAGAATATGTTTTAACGCATTATGTATGTCATTTTTCAAACGAGTTACCTTGTTGTATAGGCTGATTATAGTGAGGTGAAACAAATTGAAACAAATTGACACCGTTTAGAAAAGCAAATGAAACATCTAATCACTATAATAAAATTAAAATATACTAATAAAGAGATATAGCATGAACCAACTAGCCAAAACACAGTCTATCAGCAAATCCTTGTTTAGACACTCAATCCTAGTGCCTGTTTTGGCGTTAGGCTTAGTTAGCTTTAATACGGCTGCTAATGAATTTGATGCTCGTCAAGCAATCGATCTTAGCGAAGAACATAAAGCGCAACTGCTATCTAATATGCGTGGCGCATTCTCAGCAACACAGTCTATTGTAAACGCATTAGCGACGGATGATATGCAAGCCGTTGCGGACTTCGCTAGACCTTTAGGATTTAAGGCAAGAAAACAAAAAGGGTCAGATGCATTGCATGATGAGCTGCCGAGGTCCTTCAAAATGCTAGGTAAAGCCATGCATCAAAGTTTTGATGAAATTGCTGATGATGCAGAAACCCTTAAAGATCCAAAGCATACCTTACAGCAATTAGCTGGGGTATTGAATAGTTGCCAAGGCTGTCATGCAACCTTTCGGGTTGAATCTATCCCTGGAGAGGCTGAACCATCATTTTTTCAAAAGCTTTTTAAAAGTGAGTAAATGCCATGAAAAAGTCATTAATAAATATCATTATAGTCTTAGTAACCATTAGCTCCTTTTCCATTCAGGCAGCAGGAAAAGGTAATGGCCAAGGAAAGCGGCAAGGTCAAGGAAATAGTTCTGGGAATATGCAGCGAGAACAATCTCGAACGCATCGACAAGACTCAAGCCAATCTGAGCGGAATGCTCAACAAGAGCAACGCCGCAGTATGAACCAAAATCGGAATGAATTAACAATCCCGACTACTGCCATCCCATTTCGACAGTAGTTTTTAGATCAACATTGTTTTTTATATAAAGGTGATCATTATGAAATCAATAAGCAAAACAATTGTACTATTCGTGGCATTAGCTTTATTAATGCCAATGTTAGCCACAGCAAAAGGAGGCCAAACTACGCGTGGTAATAACCGTGAAGTTGTCACTGTTACGCTGTATCCAGAAGATGAAAGTACTTTATTATGGATGCGTGAAGAAGAAAAGTTAGCAAGAGATGTTTATTTAGCGATGGATGATCGCTGGAATAAAAGGGTATTTAGGAATATTGCTAGCTCTGAACAACAGCATATGGATGCGCTGTTAAGACAAATTAATTCATTTAATTTAGTAGACCCTGTAGTGCCAGGACGAGGCGTATTTTATTCTGATGAATTACAAAGCTTATACACTGAGTTAGTTGAGAAAGGTCAGCAATCTTATGTTGATGCACTTGAAGTAGGTGCAACGATTGAAGACTTGGATATTGATGATTTAATGAAGGCCATTGATGCAACTGATAATCTAGCACTTAAAATGACTTATCAGAGCTTATTAGAAGGCTCAAAAAATCATTTACGTTCATTCATAGGCCTATTGCAACAACAAGGCGTAAGCTACGATCCACAGTTTATAAGCCAAGAACTATTTGATGCGATTATAGATGGGTAAAACAAGGTTCAAATAGACTTGAGAATTTCCCCCACTCCCCTGCTACACGGCATTAGCTGTTAGCGGGGGTTTTAATAATAAGCGGTTACACACACAGTAAATTTGCAAACATTCGGTCGAGTCTGAGCCGATTGCTTCGGACACAGAATTTTGAACGCCCGCTTACTACTAGGAGTAAGGGAGTTGAACTTTATTTCATCATTGATTTAGCACAGCTTGACCATATTTTCATACGGTTAAAAAAGACTTTTACAAGGTTACCGTTACCGTGCTTGAATTGTTTTTTAAGTGCTTTTTTTACTTCCCAAGTGCCTTTATAGCCGTTTGGAAATACCACTAAATCACCTGCTTTGAAAGTCGTTGCAGGGCCGCCATCTTCAGGTGTAATTTCGCATTCGCCTTCTAAAATAAGCGCTGTTTCTGTGGTAACAAATGCCCATGGGAATACAGAGACTTCTTTTTCCCATGTTGGCCAGTGAGCAGTCCCCAATTTTTTTAAAAGTGCTTCACTTGGGTTGCTATCAACTGTAATTTCTTTCATGGTAATTCCTATAGTTAGATTTATGCCCAGAATCAAAATGATTAGGGATGTGTCATGGTATGTTATTCGTCCTCTTTTGCCTACATTTTTT
>CBDUDV010000020.1:0-54824 GCA_965366065.1 uncultured bacterium
GCAATCACGGTTTCCGTCGCTTCTTCACCGATTTTTTTAAGAATAGTATCTAAGCCTTTGGCATAAAGGCTGGCGACATAAGATGAATCAGCAGATTCTTGTTTACGTTGCTCTAATACTTCTGCAAGCTGGGTTAATACTTCACTCATGGTTTTTCCTATGGGTTTATTTGCTATACATTTCAGCAGGGTCTTTTAGTACGGCTGAATTTTCAACCCACTCATGATTTTCTAAGGTACGGTAAAAGCAGCTTTCGCGCCCTGTATGGCAAGCAATTCCACCTTGTTGTTCAACTTCTAATAAAATCACATCTTCATCGCAATCGACTGAGATTTTGATGATTTTTTGTTGGTTGCCCGATTCTTCACCTTTGCGCCATAAGCGTTGGCGCGAGCGTGACCAGTAAACCGCATAACCGGATTCTTGCGTTAACGCCAAAGATTCACGGTTCATCCATGCAAACATAACCACTTTACCTGCGCTAGTTTGCGCAATGACCGGGACCAGACCTTCTTCTGTCCAGCGTATTTCATCTAACCAATTCAAATCTTTCACCATGTTAAATGCCCTCAAAAGGAAATTTCTTTAAAATAAGCTCTGTTAATTGATAAATTTCAGAATAATCATAATCAGCTCTTCCCATATTGGGCGTAAAATGCCGTCCATGTGCTAGCCAGTGACGATACTTTAAAGCTCCTTTTAAATAGGCTAATTCTTGAGATAGTTCAGGAATATTCTCTTTCCAGACATCCAGTATTCTATCGTTTAATAAAATATATTTTTTATTCGTTATACATGCAATTAGAGCAATAGATAACACATCGTCTTTGCTTCCCTTATCGCGCTCTTTACAATCCATCATAAATATAGCTTCTATTAAAGCTAATAAAGAAAGGCTTGTAGAGCGATTTAACTCTTCAATTCGACTATGTAGCTGGGAACTTACTTCATCACTTGTTTCACCTGCAAAAATATCTTCAAAGCGTGGATTTTTATCAGAAAAATAGAGTGTTAAAGCAGAAATACAATCATTATAGTAATTTGCTATTTCTTCAAGTTTTAAAGGATTAGCAGTAAGTCTAGCCACCAACAACCTCTAATAGAGCATCAAAGAAAACATCCTGATTTAAGTCTATATATTTTATATGCGGAGGAGGAGTGGCTATTTTCCATGCTAACTCAAATTTTTCAGTATTGTCACTCTCTTGATTATCTAAACCTTGCTCATTTTCAGTTGAAAGGGTTACTTTTATAGTAGAAGGGGCTGAAAAATTTTTATTAACCAGAACAAGTTTTACTTTACCGTTTGCACCGATTAAATCAATACGCCCATCAGCACTTATTATATTAGTTCCAATGGGTTCTAATCTAACTTTATGCTTTCCTAATTGAATATCCATGATTTGAACAGAGTAACTACCAATACTTTCTTCAAAAATATCTTTTTTCGAGAATTGATAACTTAATTTTTTAGCCTTTTCATAATCAGCTAAAAAATTACCTATATCTTTATAAAAAAGAGCGAGCTGCTCTAACCATTTATCGCGTATCTTATCCCAATCAATAGCAGATTCATTTTGATTGTTATCAATTTGAGTATTTAGAAAATCATCAAACTCTTGTTTACTCACAATCTCACCTCAATACCACGTGCGTGCATATGCTCTTTTGCTTCATGTACTGTGTATTCTGCAAAATGAAAAATACTTGCGGCTAAAACAGCATCGGCTTTACCTTGTAAAATGCCTTCAGCAAGGTGATCTAAATTACCTACGCCACCCGAAGCAATGACAGGCACAATAACGGCTTCACTCACCGCTTTAGTTAAAGCAAGATCAAAGCCCACTTTGGTACCATCTTGATCCATGCTGGTTAGCAAAATCTCACCGGCGCCATAATCGACCATTTTGATTGCCCATTCTACGGCATCAATTCCTGTGGGTTTACGGCCACCGTGGGTGAAAATTTCCCAGCGATTTGTTTCGCCTTCTGCACTGACTTTTTTAGCATCAATGGCAACAACAATACATTGTGAGCCAAACTTAGCCGCGGCTTCTTTAACGAACTCAGAGTTCGTAATAGCCGCGCTATTAATGCCGACTTTATCTGCGCCAGCATTTAACATACGGCGTATATCTTCAACGGTACGAATACCGCCGCCGACCGTTAAAGGAATGAACACTTCACTGGCAACTTGTTCTACCACATGCACCATGGTTTCACGGTTATCATGGGTTGCACCAATATCTAAAAAGGTGATTTCATCTGCGCCTTCGCGGTCGTATCGGCGTGCGACTTCAACAGGGTCGCCGGCATCACGAATATCAACAAATTTAACGCCTTTAACGACACGGCCATCCGCGACATCAAGGCAAGGAATAATGCGTTTAGCTAAGCTCATGAGGCAAATGTTTGTGCGACTTTTTCTGCTGCTTCAAAATCTAAAGTCCCTTCATAAATAGCGCGGCCTGTAATAGCGCCCATAATGCCATCAGTAGCAACAGCACCTAAGCCTGTAATATCATCCATATTAGTGATACCACCTGATGCAATCACGGGGATGCTAATCGCACGGGCTAAGCGCGCGGTTGCTTCAACATTCACGCCTTGCATCATGCCGTCACGTGCAATGTCTGTGTAGATAATAGAAACAACGCCATGCGCTTCAAAGGCTTTTGCTAGGTCGGTGACATCATGGTCAGACACGGTTGCCCAGCCATCAATAGCAACTTTGCCATCTTTAGCATCTAGGCCAACAATCACATGGCCAGCGAATTTTTGTGCCATTTCACGTACAAAATCAGGATCGCTGACCGCTTTACTGCCAATAATGACATATTGTACACCGGCATCTAAATACGCTTGAATCGTTGCTTCATCACGAATTCCACCACCAATCTGTACAGGAACATCCGGGTAAGCTTTGGCAATTTGATTGATGATATCAGCATTTTTAGGTTTTCCAGCAAAAGCACCATCTAAATCAACTAAGTGTATACGTCTTGCGCCTGCTTTAACCCAACGGCCTGCAACTTCAACAGGGTTATCAGAAAAAACCGTGTTATCGTCCATTCGTCCTTGACGTAAACGTACACATTTACCGTCTTTTAAGTCAATGGCAGGAATTAATAGCATAGTGGAGCCTCTGTAAATTTTTTAGTAAGTTAATTGTTTGGTTTTGCTTAAAGTGCAAATTCTATTTTTTCTTGAGCGATATGAAGCTCAAAATCTAAATCAGGGTAACGTTTTAATAAATCAGCATAGATTATATCAAGGTCTGCATCTGTTCTGGTCGGTTCATGATGGGTTAAGAATAAGCGCTTAACGTTTGCTTTTTTAGCGAGTTCAATCGCAGCATCATAAGAACCATGTCCCCAGTTTTTCTTGTTATTATACTCTTCGGCAGTAAAAGAGCTGTCCATAATAAGCGCATCAACACCCTGAATAACCTCGATTAAGCTATTAACAGCAGCATCAATCATTTGCTGAAATTCTACAAATTCAGTATCTTCAGGCCCATAAATATTGAACTGTTGCTCGTAATCACCGGTAAAAAAAAGTGATTTTCCATCGCAATCTATACGATAGCCAAAATTAACTACCGGGTGATTTAAAAGTACGGGAGTCACGGTTGCATCAGCAATGCTAAAGGGCACAGAAGGTTGTACATTTTTATAGCTAACCTTCGCTTTAAGCTCATTTTCTTTAATGGGGAAGTAAGCTTGCTGTAATTGAACTTGTAAAGCACGCTCAATTCCCATGCCTGTGACGACATCTTGGCCGCCATAGATAATAAATTCATTGCCGGGAATATAAATAGGCGTGCAAAAGGGCAGCCCTTGAATATGATCCCAATGGGTATGGCTGATAAGAATGTGTGCTTTGACAGGCATTTGCTGCAATAATTCTTGCGCCAAAGCATGAATACCGGTTCCCGCATCTAAAATAATGATGTTATCGTCATCAGATATAATTTCGATGCAGGTAGTATTACCGCCATATTTTAGTGTGTTTTCACCGGGCGTTGGAATTGAGCCGCGTGTCCCCCAAAACTTGAATTTCATTTTTTATTTAAAGCCCAATAAATTGATGTACGGTTGCTTTAACAGTGGAGAGATCACCGATCTCTTCAATCAGCTCATCTAATGAAGCATTAAAAACCTGTGCTTGTTCGGCAGACAAAGACTCAATAACAGGGTTGCCCGAATTACCCAGTTCACCTTGTTTGGCAATTTGGTTGGCAGTAAAAATACAGCTGCTCAATAAATCCGAAGGTGACTCTTGATGGTGTAATTTAATCGATTCGGCAATATTCTCAGATAAGCCCCATTTTAATGCCAAGATATGGCTAACATGAGCGTGATCGATACCGATATGTTTTAATTCAGCAAGGTGTAAGCTGGTGTTGTTAGTATTGCTTTCTTGGAGTGCTTGTTTAAATAGTTCTGGTTTAAATTCTGCGAAGACGATCTTACCAAAATCATGCAATAATCCAGCGATAAAGTAATCACTACTTTCTAATAAAGAGATACCTTGGCGTTCCGCTAATAGCTTGCATAAAACGGCAACAGAAAACGAGTGCTCTAAAAACAAATCACTATCAAATTCAGCGTCTTTATAGGGTTTTAATACGCCGATTACGGCAATACTAATCGCCAGATTTTTAATGGTATTTAAACCAATAATGACTAAAGCGCGATGAATTGAGGTGATTTTTGCAGGCAAGCTATAAAAAGCGGAGTTCATTACCTGTAATATTTTCCCTGTCATCACCGGGTCGCCTTCTATCACTGCAATAATATCTTTTGCAGAGGAGTCCATGCTAGACGTTAGCTCTATGATTTTATGCACGCTTCTGGGGAAGGCGGGCATTTTGTCAACGTAATCTAATATTTCTTGTTCCGATACGTGGCTCATAGTTTTTATGCAATCATTGTGTGAAGGTGGGATTAATGTGCTTCATCCCAATTAGTGCCGACACCAATATCCACAATTAAAGGGACATTCAGTTCAATGGCTTGACACATTATGTCTCTAATTTTAGCACTGTATTCTGTAACTTTTGAAGTTTCTACTTCAAAAACTAATTCATCGTGGACTTGCATAATCATTTTTGCCGCTGGCTTTTCTGATTCCAGCCATGCGTCGGTTGCGATCATTGCGCGTTTGATAATATCTGCCGCTGTGCCTTGCATGGGCGCATTAATCGCGGTTCTTTCTGCATATTGTCTGCGCTGTGCATTTTTTGCGTTTATTTCTGGTAAGTACAGGCGGCGACCTAATAAGGTTTCTACATACCCTTGCTCTTTAGCTAGCTCGCGCGTTTCTTCCATATAACGTGCAACACCGGGGTAGCGCGTAAAATAAAGATCTATATACTCTTGGGCTTGGTTACGACCTATGCCGAGCTGCTTGGCTAAACCAAAGGCTGACATGCCATAAATTAAACCAAAATTAATCGCTTTTGCTGAACGGCGTAAATCCACAGTCACTTGATCAAGTGAGACAGAAAACACTTCTGCCGCCGTTGCTTTATGAATATCCTCGCCTTTGGAAAATGCGCTAAGTAAGCCTTCATCGGCAGATAAATGGGCCATAATGCGTAATTCAATTTGCGAATAATCGGCGGCAACGATGCTATAGCCTTCAGGGGCTATAAACGCTTGGCGAATTTTTCGCCCGGCTTCACTACGAACAGGAATATTCTGTAAATTAGGGTTGGATGATGATAAACGTCCCGTTGCTGTAACCGCTTGATGGTATGAAGTATGCACACGCCCAGTTTTAGGGCTGATTTGTAACGGCAGTTTGTCGGTATAGGTTGATTTCAACTTGCTCATACTGCGATGTTTTAAAATCAAGGCGGGCAATGGGTAGTCTTCCGCTAGTTCTTGTAAAACCGATTCAGCCGTAGACGGCTGACCTTTCGGCGTTTTTTTCAAAACCGGCAAATTTAGCTGATCAAATAAAATGCCTTGAATTTGTTTGGGCGAGGCAATATTAAAATTTTGTCCTGCTAAAGCATGCGCTTCTTGCTCTATGCCCATAATATGATTCGCTAACTCCATACTTTGTTGCGCTAACATATCACTATCGACTAAAACGCCGTTACGTTCTATGCGTGATAATACGCCTAACATGGGTAATTCGAGTTGCTGATATAAATCCATTAAACGCGGAAACTGACTCAATTGGCTAGATAGTGTTTGGTGTAATGCCAATGTAATATCGGCATCTTCCGCCGCATAAGGCGCAGCTTGTTCGATAGGCACTTCAGCAAAGCCAATTTGTTTTGCGCCTTTGCCGGCAACATCTTCATAATGAATGGTTTCACGATTTAGATACTCTTTCGCTAAATCATCCATATTATGTTTGGTGCGCGTGCTATCTAAAACATAAGATTCCAGCATGGTGTCATGTGCAACACCTTGTAATTTTATGTCATAATTCGCTAAAACATTCGCGTCGTATTTTAAATTTTGTCCTAATTTTGCTTGTTTGGGGTCTTCTAATAAAGGCTTTAAAGCTTGCAAAATATCCGTGCGCGAAAGTTGCTCGAGTGCTTCGGGGTAATCATGCGCTAAAGGCACATAAGCGGCTTCGCCGGCAGTCACAGCAAAAGAAACGCCGACAATTTCTGCTTCGTTATAATCGAGGCTGGTGGTTTCGGTATCAAAGGCAAACAGGCTTGAGTTCTTAAGCTTGGCTAGCCATTGATTAAAATGCTCAAGCGTTAAAATCGTTTCGTAATGTGACTTCAGCGGGGCGGTAGGAATTTCTGCAGCAACCGCTTCAATAGGCGGCGTGGTTTTTGTAACGGCAGGCGCGCCATTATCAATGTCATTACGCAACATTTTTGACCAGGTAGAAAACCCCAGATCGCTGACTTGTTGAAATAGCTGTTCTTTATCCACTTGGACGCAGCGTAAATCATCAGCGCCATAAGATAAATCTAAGTCTAATTTAATGGTGGTTAATTGCTTAGATAGCGGCAGCATATCCAAGCTGGCGCGTAAGTTTTCACCGACTTTACCTTTAATCTCATCAGCATGGTCAATGAGGTTTTCTAGTGTTTGATACAACCCTAACCATTTAGCTGCTGTTTTAGGGCCAACTTTAGGCACACCTGGAATATTATCTGCGCTATCACCCATTAGCGCTAAGTAATCAATGATTTGCTCTGGGTGAACACCAAACTTATCAAACACACCTTGTACGTCAGTGGTGGTATTAGACATGGTGTTTTCTAAAGTGACCTGCTCGGTGACGAGCTGAGCCATGTCCTTATCGCCCGTAGAAATCACCACATTAAAGCCCGCATCGACACCCACTTGAGCTAAAACGCCTAAAACATCATCCGCTTCGACGCCTGATTCCATAATTAAAGGAAAGCCCATGGCGCGGATTAAATCATGTAAGGGCGCAATTTGTACGCGCAAATCATCCGCCATCGGGGGACGATGTGCTTTATATTCGCTATACAATTCGTTTCTAAAGGTACCGCCGGGTGCATCAAAAACAACCGTAATATAATCGGTTTGATGGTCTTTAACTAAACGACGCAACATATTTGCCACACCAAAAATGGCATTAGTCGGCATACCCTCGGCACTGCTTAAAGGAGGAACGGCATGATACGCACGAAATAAAAAAGACGAACCATCGATCAGAAGTAGTTTTTTTTGCATAGGGGATTGTTTAATTGATGGCTGCTGTGCTGCTATTAGTGGTTGTTTTATTGTCTTGTGATAATAGTGTGCCGCCGACGATAAAGACCATAATAACAATAAAAATAATAGAGGATGTGTATCGTACTTGTCGGCTGGTTTTATAAGCGCTCATTGTTACCCTTTTCACTTTAAAAATAATAAAGGAGATTATCCCATGAATTAGCTTGATTGAATGAGCTGCTTTGTCAAATTTCTCTAAAGGTTATGATAACGGTTTAAATCAAATAAGCCTGCTTCAATACCGCGTTGTTTTTTATGTTGTGCATTAAACCAGTCAACATGTTGCCAGATATCAGGATTGGTGCGCCGAATACTAAATTTTTTGTAAAAGGCATCTTGAGTTTTAGGTGTTTGTGCGTGTTTAAGAGTATTAATAAATTCAGTTAATTGGGCTTGTGGTACATTAAAAAACACATTCGGATAGCTACCTAAAAAGCCAGGAACAACGGTGAGCGTATCCAGCTCTTTTTCTCTCGTTCCCAATAATATTTCACCCGTTAAGAAAGCAATGTTAGATCGAGCTTTATTGCGGATTAAAGTATAGACAAGGTCAGGCTTGTTTTCTGCTCCTCTAATTCGAATAAAAGAGACTTCTGGTAATACTCCTATTTCACTACCTTTTAGCTGTTGTAATTGTTTAACGGCCTTATTGAGGGCGGTATTATCGGTGGAAATACAGGCTTCTAATGTGCAGGGTGGGTTAGTTGCTTTTTTGTGATTGATGCGTTGTTTTAATCGCGAGAAAAACTCTGTTTTATAATCATCAGTTTGGTATTTAACGCCCGTTTTATAGCCGTCACTGTAATAAGGGGTATTAATATAGTTAGCAACTTTACCGCTAAGTCCTTTATACCAACTGGCATGTATTGCTTTTCGTGCTTCTTTAGGCATTAAGCGTAGCAAATTATTTTCGCCGTCTATGCGTAAATAATCCATGTAGGAGCGTGAGGCTAATTGTTGGTTAATTGCGCTATAAACATCAAATCCTGCCACTAATAAATAATGGATACGTTCAAAAAGTGGGTAATCAACTAACCAGCCAGTTAAGGGCGTTTCTCCGACAAAGCCTTTAACAACAGTGGCGCTATCAAAGTGTCTGAAAACCGTAAGTGCTGCATTTTTGTTGCTGCCATCGCCATCCCAAATATCTTCTATTTGGAAACCACCGTATTGCATAATTAATTGATTGGCGAAATGATCTTTATGTTTTAGGTAATGTTCAGCTTGCTCATCGTATTTTTGATAAGCAAATAAACTTAGCTCATCGCCTAATGCGCCAGGCAGGTTTAAATTGTCATGCTGTTGCAGTAAAAAATTGTGCATTTGTTTACGTATACCACGTTGGTATTTTTGTTGGCGAGGCTTAAAAAAAGCGACCCAAAAATGGTCACGTATTGCACCTAAGGCAATTTGTCCTCTACAGACGGGGCCTTTGATAAAGCCTGAGGTAAAATAATGCGCATCATCAAGCATAAATTGATAACGAGAAAAGGTAGGAATATCTGCAAAAGTAACAAAGGGGTTGGTGGTTATCTCCGCTTGATAGGAAGGTAGTTTTGTAACTGTGTAGTTCGATTGAAAAAAAAGTGACTCATAGCGTTGCATTTTTTTAGGGCTTAATTCATATACAAAATGCGTTTTTTCAACAATGCTTCCTTCAATGGGGCGTAAGCGATAATAAAACTTTTTTACACCAGGTGAGTGGTAAGGGTGGCGGGTGGCAATTTCATCTATTGTTTGGCCGGGCGGTGAGGTAGAACGTACTAAACGAAAAAATTCCTGCTTTGATTGTCCCGCAAAATGTAGGTGGCCAATAAATAGGTGTTCGTAAATATAACGTGAAACCAGTTGTTGTTTTAAGGACGGGCGATTAAAAAATGTTTCCCACTGTTGAATGGATGTTTGTGCTTCAGCAGATAAGCCGGGAGCGCTATCAAATTTAGCGCCTTGTTGTAACCAAGACATGATTTTAAATTCTTGTTGTAAAGATAAGCCGGGCATCGCATAAGGCATCCCCCAGTCAGGGTGCTTTTTTTGAAATGCTGAAAACTCATCAATACTAGGACATTCTTGTTTATCATTAATATCGAGTTTAAATGTATTGGCTAGTTTTCCAGATTCAACCAGTGGATTATTACGTTTTAACTGCAATAATTTAGCTAATAATGAGTTATTCAGTGCGGCTTGTAATGAGCTAGTACGTTCATTTAAAATTGGATAAAACGCTTTGTCACGCCATTCTTGAGTATTGTTTGCATCGATAAATAAGCGTGTGGGCGCCATAGGGGTTAAGCGACCACCATCATAAATTCGCTGTTTATTGGCGCCTCTATCAATACCGCTAGTCGAACCAAGTTTTAATTGGCAGGGAGCATCATAACAAGCATGGCAAGCAACACAGCGCGCTTCTAAAATAGGCTTGATTTCATTTTGATAAGAAATGAGTTCTGCGGCTAAGGCTGTATTGGGCTCTAAAAATCGCTGTTTAGGGGCGGCAGGGCCATAGCGTGCTTGCAGCGTTTTGTTAGCATAAGGATTGACGGTTTCATAAACCGTTGTACAGCCACTTATCAGCAATAGAGTAAATAAAAACGTCGCTATTTTTGTATTAAGAGGCTGAATAGGCATAATAAAATGTGGCTATTAAAAATAAGAATTATTAGCTTATCAGTAACATAACAAAAAACAAACTTAAGCCAGTTGTTGCAGAAATTAAAAAAAGTAGACGCTCTTTTTTTAATTGCCAAGCCATTAAAAAGCCCGAGATAAATAAAATCATTAAAGCAGTGCTTAAAATAACGGCATAAACTTTAAAAGCTACTCCGCCTTTGGCTTTATGTAATTGCACGAATAAACGGTGTAAATTGGTTTGTTTGATAATAAGCTGGGCAATAAAAGGATTGTTTGTTTGTTCTAATTCAACATCAAGCTGTGAGCCGCTCCAAACAAAATAATAAAACTCCCCAGGGCCTTTGATGGAGGTTTTGCCAGTAGGGAATGTTAACTCACGCTTTGTTAGCTCTTGGCTGACAAGGGATTCCAGCCATGCTTTATCGCGTTGCATGGGTTGTTGTAGTTCAATGCTGTATTTTTGTATGTCATAGCCGCCTTTTATACCCCAGGAATACAGTGAGCCAGTAATAAAAAACATCATCGCAACAGGAAAAATAAAGGCCGCTAAGCTAATATGCGTTCGTACTAAAAAAAGTCTATTGAGTTTCATTTTGCTATCCTTAAATAAAAAAGTCGAAGTATCATACGGGCAAATTATGACAACGATATGACAAAAGCAAAGAATGATCTGATTTTATGTAGCTAAATTGCTAAAATTAGGCAATTATTGATTTAACATCGACTTTTTATGACTAAAAAATTAACACTCCCTAAAACAGGGATAGAAGGCTTAAAAGAAAACTGGCGTAGTGATTTACTGGCCGGTTTTTTTGTTTTTCTCATAGCGCTCCCTTTATCTTTAGGGATCGCGATAGGCTCAGGATTTCCACCTTCAGCGGGAATTATAACGGCTATTGTTGGGGGTGTGCTGGTTTCACGGCTAAATGGTTCTTTTATTGTTATTAATGGTCCTGCCGGTGGCTTAATTGTTGTTATGTTAGCCGCAGTTCAATCGCTGAGTGATGGCGACATGCTGTCTGGGTATCGATATACCCTCGCTGCGATCATGATTGCCGGCTTGTTTCAGGTCATCATGGGGCGTTATAAAATGGGCAGCTTGAGTGCTTTTTTTCCTGCCCCCGTTGTGCATGGTATGTTAGCCGCGATGGGGATTAGTATTATCGCGCGACAAACCCATGTTATGTTGGGTGTGCCGCATGATTCAGATAGTCTATATACATCACTGGGGGAAATTCCACAGAGCTTATTTAATGCGCCTGCTGAAGTGGCTACTATTGGTCTAGTTTCATTAGCTGTTTTATTTATCTGGCCGTATTTAAAAGGTAATCGTTTAGGCCAAGTACCTGCGCCTTTAGTGGTTTTAGTCTGGGGCTTAGCAGCCGCGCAATTTTTTGGTATCGATCACGATCATTATCATTTTGGCCAAGCCGAGTTGCATGAGCATTTAATTGCTGCGCCTTTTTTAGTGGATATCCCCTCCGAGTTTAGCCAATATTTTTATTTGCCTGATTTTGGAAAAGTTCTGACTTTTGAATTTTGGATGGCAACGATGAGTATTTGTTTAGTTGCTAGCTTAGAAAGTTTATTAAGTGCGAGTGCGGCTGAAAAAATCGATCCTTATAAAAGACCGACTGATTTAGATAAAGATTTATCCGCGGTAGGCTTGGGAAATGTTGTGTCTGGGTTGTTGGGTGGATTGCCAATGATTGCTGAATTTGTGCGTAGTTCTGCCAATGTAGATAACGGCGCAAAAACGGATTGGGCCAATTTCTTTCATGGTGCGATCTTGTTGATTTTTGTGGTCATGTTCCCGCATCTTATTCATAATATCCCACACGCCTCTTTAGCTGCATTATTGGTTTATATAGGCTATAGAAGAGCTACGCCACAAGTATTTGCAGGTATTTTAGCGATAGGGAAAGATCAACTATTCCTATTTGTAGTGACTATTTTAGCTGTTTTGGAAACGAACTTATTAGTTGGCGTATTTTTTGGGGTGTTTGTAAAGTTGTTGTTACACTTGGCGCGCGGGGTGTGGTTAAACAATATGTTTAAAATTCATTTCAGCATCAAAGAAGAAGGCAACTGTGTAACAGTAAAAATCATTGGTTCAGCCTTGTTTTCAAATTTCTTACCGCTTAAGCGCGCAGTTGATGAGATCCCACTTGGTAAAAATGTTATGTTTGATTTCTCGCAAGCGTACTTAATGGATCACTCTATCTTGGTGTTTATTGATAATTTTATAGCGCACTATGTCGAGAGTGGTGGTGGATCGTGCCAGCGCATAGGGCACGCATTAGAAACCTTTTCAGATCATGATTTAGCAGGACGATTAATGACGAAAGATGATAGGAAATCCTAGCTGTTAGACTTGTTTTAAGCATCATTCACCGTTGGGTGGTGCTTACTTACAAATAGCTAAATGATTAAAATTCAACGTTAACATTAGCGCCTAAGCCATCAGCCGTTGGTTCTTCCTCTTTATTTTCAATGTGCGGATAAACAAAATACGCATCCATTTCAATAAAGGAACCTTCCGCAGCACCTTTGTTTTCAATAGGATCTTGCAGTGGAGCAGGTTTTAGTTGTTTTTTCTGGCAGAGATCTTTATTGTTTGATTTTACCGACAGGTCAAGGCTACGCATTGGCATATAGCAATCTGGCTGTGCATAACTGTTACTAATGCTGAGAAGTGATATAAAGGCAGTTAGGCTGATTTTAACAAGTAAGTGATTCATGGTTTTAACCTAGGCAAAGTTAAAGAATGTTCATATTAAGCTGCAATTCAGTGTAATTGAGTGATGAGAAATAGTAAAGAGCTAGCATAAGGCTTACTGGCTAATGACAGGGACATTATTTTCAGAGTAATTGCCGGTGTTTAATCGTTGGGCAGCTGAATTACTGCGCCTTAAACATTCATTCAAATAGATGATGAAGCTTAATTTAAAGCGTAGGATAGAGACTGTATTAAAATCTGTTTAAGATTAAATTTTAAACACCATAATTAAAGAAAAGGAATCTAATAATGAGTATTCAAACTGAAATCGAAAGCTTATCTCAAAAGTTGCACAATCAACGCGATGAAATTGAACTTAAACTTCATCTTGCTAGCATGGAAGTTAAAGATGAATGGGAAAAAACAGATGTTAAGTGGGCAGACTTTAAGGAAAAAGTAGAAGACATCAGTGATGACGCTAAAGATATAACGGAAGAGTTACTTGGGGACGTTCATACAATGGGTGATGAGCTAAAAGCGACGTATCAAAAAATTGTTAGCCGTTTATCTGAGTAAATAATTGTACAAGGTGTCGATTGTATTTTTTACATTCGGCACCTTTCTGGCATAAAACCAAATAAGTTACTTTCCAATACAAAACGAACTAAAAATACGCCCTAAAAGATCATCGGATGTAAATGTACCGGTTATTTCTGATAAATGATTTTGTGCTTGTCTTAAATCTTCAGCTACTAACTCACCGGCGGTGTGCTGCAGCTGCATAAGGGCTTTTTGTACAAATTCGGCGGCTTGTTCTAAAGCATCAATATGGCGGCGGCGGGCAATAAACACATTATCTGCGCTGGCATCAAAACCGACACTTTGTTTTAAATGTTGGGTTAATAACTCCATGCCTAATTTTTGTTTTACAGACAAATAAATTTCAGTGCCATTGCTCGTTTCTTCAACTTTGGGTTGCTGATTACTCAGATCGATTTTATTGTAGATTTTAGTCAGGCTGATATGCGAGGGTAGTGTGCTAAGGAGTTCGTCTGGATTAGGATCATTCGCATCGATGAGTAATAAAATTTTATCTGCATTTTGTATTTCTGAATGCGCGCGGCGTATGCCTTCTTGCTCGACTGCATTGTCACTATCACGTAAGCCAGCGGTATCAATAATATGTAATGGCATGCCATCAATTTGTATGCGCTCTTTTAGAATGTCTCGAGTAGTGCCAGCAATATCGGTAACAATCGCCGCATCATGGCCAGCCAGCGCATTTAATAAACTGGATTTACCTGCGTTAGGTTTTCCGGCTAAAACCACATTCATACCATCGCGCAATAAACGACCTTGTTGTGCGGTAGATAAAATGGTGCTGATGCTACTTGCTAGATTTATAATGCGATTTTCGACGACGCCATCGCCTAAAAAGTCAATTTCTTCATCGACAAAATCAATCGCAGCTTCAACATAAATACGCAGCTCAATTAACTCTTCAACCAGCCCTGTGATTTGCTCGGAAAAGACGCCTTGCATCGATTTTTGAGCGGAACGGGCAGATTGTTCGGTACTGCTTTCAATTAAGTCTGCAATCGCTTCTGCTTGCGCTAAATCTATTTTGTCATTTAAAAAGGCGCGTTCAGAAAACTCACCTGCTTTCGCTAAACGACAGCCTAAAGAAAGAATACGTTTGAGTAGCATATTTAAAATAACAGCGCCGCCATGACCTTGTATTTCTACAGTATCTTCGCCTGTAAAGGAAGCGGGATTAGGGAAAAATAAGGCTAGTCCTGAATCCAATACCTTGTCATCGACATCATAAAAAGAAGCGTAATGTGCATGGCGTGGCGTGAGTTCTTTTTTTATTAAACTTTGAGCAATCGCTAGGGCTTTATTACCTGAAATTCTAATAATGCCTACGCCGCCATTTCCTGCTGGAGTTGCAATAGCTGCGATGGTATCTGAAGTAATGTTTTTCATAGGTAATAACAGAGAGTAGGAGCGAGGATTAAGAGTATATACCCAAGTTGCTTGAAGATGCCGAGATTCCACTTCTCGTCACTCCCGCATGCTTTTAGCGGGAGTCTAGTATTTTAAGTAGATCCCCGCTAAAAGCATGCGGGGATGACGGTTAAAAAAAACAGCATCTTCAAGTGTGATGAGTATAAGATATTATCGTGTTGCAACAAAAAAGCCGAACCAGCTTGCGCTAAATTCGGCTTTTAAAGTGTCTAGCAGTGTTTAAACTTAGCTATTGAGTGGTGATTCACCAACAATCTTTTTAGTAATAAACCACTGTTGAATAATAGATAACGTATTATTTGTTACCCAGTATAAAACTAAACCAGCAGGGAAGAACAAGAAGAATACTGTAAATACAATCGGGAACATACGCATGATCTTCGCTTGTAGCGGATCAACAGGCGCAGGGTTCAAGCGTTGTTGTAAGAACATAGTAATACCCATAATCACAGGTAGTACGAAGTAAGGATCTTGTGATGATAAGTCTTGTACCCATAATAAGAAAGGCGCTTGTCTTAGCTCAACGGTTTCAATTAATACCCAGTAAAGTGAAATAAACACAGGAATCTGTACCATAATCGGTAAACAGCCTCCCATAGGGTTTACTTTTTCCTTACGGTATAAGTCCATCATTTCAGTATTGAAACGCTGTCTATCATCACCATAGCTTTCTTTTAATTGCGCTAAACGAGGTTGCAGTTTACGCATATTTGCCATTGATTTGTAACTAGCGGCAGATAATGGGAAGAATAAAGCTTTAATACAAAGCGTTACACCCATAATTGCAAAACCCCAGTTTCCGACAACATTATCGTGAATCCAGTTAAGTAGTGCATAAATAGGCTTACCGATAATGGTTAACCAGCTGTAATCAACGGTTAACTCTAAGCCAGGCGCAACTGCTTCCATCATCGGTTGGATTTTAGGGCCAACGAATAATTGACTATGGAATGTTGTGCTGGTGCTTGCTGCAACGATAGTCGGATTAGAGTATGAACCAATAACAAAGCGTGAATTACTCAGCTCTTTTGTAAAGTAGTTATGCTCTTCTGCTACAGGTGGGATCCACGCTGTTGCAAAATAATGCTGAATCATTGCAGACCAACCACCAATAGTTTTGGCTTTTAGGTCTTCATCAGCCATATCATCAAAATCAATTTTTTGATATTTTTCTTCTTCTGTATAAACCACGCCACCAGAATAAGTACGAATAAAAGTATTACCTTTTTCGTCGGTATGCGGCACTCTCAATAGTTGCGTGTATTGTCTACCTGTCCAGTCGTTAGCAGATTGGTTATTAACTGTCTGAGCTAGCGCAATTGCATAACTGCCACGATTGAATGTGTAAGTTTTAGTGTAAGTGATACCTTGATCATTTGTCCAAGTTAGCGGGATGACTAAAGAATCTTCACCGATAGCTAAAGCATAATTTGATTTTTCTGCTTTTAAAGCAACATTGTGGTTAGGCAATTTAGCAGAGGCAGCGTTAGTTAATAAGCCACTTTGTGCTAAAAATAACTTGTCAGAACGCGTGTCTAATAAACGAACTTTTTCATCTTCGCCTTTATTGATTGAGTACTCAACCAATTCAAGATTGCGTAATGTACCACCTTTGGTATCAATTTCTAACTGATAAACGTCAGTAGAAACAGTAATGATACTATTGGTTGCTACGGCTTCTTCAAATGGTAATTCAGAGCCGGTGCTGTTAGATGCTGTGCCGACGACGGTAACGGGATTTCCATTACTATCTAGGACTGTTGTTAAAGGGTCTTTCGGGCCGTAGTCTAGCTGCCACGCTTCCCATAACATAAGTGAAATCATCGATAAAATTACGATGAGTATAAACCTTAAATTCTCCATTTTACTTACCAGTCTTTTGGGGTACAGGATCATCAATATCACCGTGATAAAAAGGGTGACATCGGAGTAATCGTTTTAGTGTGAGGTACGAGCCTTTTAATGCGCCATGCAAAGATATTGCCTGCATAGCATAGCTCGAACAAGTGGGGTGAAATCGACAGTTACTGCCTAATAAGGGGCTTATAAAATATTGATAAAACCGTAGGAAACTTATCAGGAGGGTGCGCATCGTTTAACCAATTTAAGCCAGTGCCTATCCATCGAAGCTTGCAGCACCTTGGAACTTTCTACAGCGGCTTCTCGACGTGCCATGACGACAAAATCAAGCGCGCTTATTTCATGTTGCAGTAATCTAAAGCTTTCCCGGGCAGATCGTTTGATTCTATTTCTGTCCACAGCACGTTTAACGCTTTTTTTCGCAATTGCCAAACCTAAGCGCGGATGCGTTAAGTTGTTAGGGATTGCAAGTACTGTGAAATATTTATCAGATGATCTTTCCGGTTTAGCAAAAACACATTTGAATTCGGCCTGCTCTAATAAGCGGAGCGTTGACGGAAAACTTGTGCTTTTCTGATCCACTCTGAAATTAAAGTGCTAGTGTGTGACGACCTTTAGCTCTGCGTGAGCGAATTACATTACGGCCACCAACAGTTGCCATTCTTGCACGAAAGCCGTGTACACGAGCGCGTTTGATTTTACTAGGTTGAAAAGTTCTTTTCATTCTAAGATTCCTTAAAAAAAGTAATAGGTAAAAATTTTGGGTAAAGAGACGGAATTTTAGTCTTAAACAGACTGTTTTGTCAATAAATCGTGCTGATTAATTAATCGGTAACTTATTGATGTTAGATTGATTCTTGAAATGTCCTTTAATTAAATCGCTATAATAAGGTGTTGGTTGGGTGATTTAAGTAAGATTAACAGCCTGTTTTAGCCAAAAATAATAGCAATTTACTCACACATTCCTAAACGATTACTCATCGTATCACTATCCAATTGTAGTTTGATTAACGCGCTGCGCGCGGCTGTTAGCTCATTATTTTGATACAGCTCGTATATTTGTAGCGCAGTTTCGTGGTGGGCTTCATGTGCGGTTTCTAGCGCCATTACCGTTTCTAGTTCAAATAATTGATCCTGTAATTCACGTTTTATCCAGTGGCCACAATGACAATGAGAGTGAAGAATAATTGGCCAATCTTTAGTGTCTTCAGGGGCGGCTAGTATGTTTTTTATGAATTTATTTTTCCATTGCTCGGAAATTAAGCGAAACAACTTTTTCTTGTTTTCTTTAATGCTGTGCGTCTTATTTGCAAAGTTTAACCAGGCTGTATTCGCTTGATAATTATCTAGCCATGAAGGTAGTGACTCTGCAGGCATCGGTTTGGCGATGCCATAACCCTGTGCATAGTGACAGCCTAAGAGTAATAACATCAGCCCATGTTCGGTAGTTTCGACGCCTTCGGCAATCATTTTATTATTAAAGGCACTGGCTAAACCGGTGATGCCATGAATAATTGCATAATCACCGGGGTCATCCAGCATATCTCTAACAAAGCTTTGGTCTATTTTGATGACATTAGCAGATAAACTTCTTAAATGTGTCAAGGAAGAATAACCGGTACCAAAATCATCTAAGGCAACATTAACACCTAATTCATTTTGGCAGATTTTTATCAGTTGACTAATGGTATCTAAATCACCTAAAGCACTACTCTCTAAAATTTCTAATTGTAGATATTGCGAATTAATACGGGGGTACTTGCTTAATGCTTTATCAAGATCCTGAATAAAGTTCTTTGATTGCAAATGACGTGATGAAATATTAACGCTGACTTCAAGTTGAATATTCTGCCTACACCAGTACTCCATTTGTGCCAAGGCTTGGTTAATAACCCAATCACCCACTTGAATTTCTAAATCTGACCCATCAATTAAAGGCAGAAAATCAAGAGGAGGAATTAAGCCTTTTTCAGGGTGTAACCAACGAATTAAGGCTTCCGCACCATAGACCTCACCTGTGAGCATGTTGACTTTAGGTTGATAATACAGCGCAAATTCATTGTTAATAAACGCTTCTTCTATTTCATGTAGCTGGTGATGTTTATTAATTAGTTCTTTATCTTGCGAGCTATTAAATAGCAGATACCGGTTGCGCCCGAGTTGTTTTGCTTGATACATCGCTTGGTCGGCATGGCGTAATAAGGTATCAATATCTTCGCTATCAGTTGGGTATAAAGTAACACCTGTCGATGCACCGATATAAATGCTTTCATTATTCAATAAAAAAGCTTGGCTTAAGGAGTGATGAATGCGCGCTAAAGTTTGCTCGCATTGCTCATAAGACTCGATATCATTTAACAGTATGGCAAATTCATCACCGCCTTGGCGTGAGATAGTATCTTCACTTCTGAGGCAGTGTGAGATGCGTTTAGCAACTTCAATTAATAATTGATCACCCGCCTCATGGCCAAAGGTATCATTAACCGGTTTGAAATTATCTAAATCAAGAAAGCAGATTGCGAGTAGTTTTTGATTGCGTTTGCTATGTGAAATCGCCTGAATAAATCGATCGGCAAATAACGCGCGGTTAGGTAAGCCAGTCAGCACATCGTAATGTGCCATGAGGTTAAGTTTCTCTTGTTGCTGTTTACTCTGAGTAATATCTGAAGAGATGCCGATATAATTTACGGGTTTTCCTTGCTCGTCTTTTAAACAAGAAATAGATAATAATTCAGCATAGATTTCTCCGTCTTTTTTACGGTTCCAAACTTCACCTTGCCAGTAGTTATTTTCATTGATTTCTTGCCACATAGCGGCATAAAATTCAGCTCCATGTTTACCTGAATTAAGTAGTTTAGGGTTTTTACCGATAATTTCTTGCAGTGAATAACCAGAAATAGCGGTAAAGGCTGGGTTAACATTAATAATATTATGTTGGGCATCGGTAATAATAATGCCGTCATGGGTATTGCTAAAAACGCGAGAGGCAAGCTGTAATTGTTGTGCTGATGATTTTTGCGCAGTGATGTCACGCAGGGTTGTTTGCAATAGTGTTTTACCATCGACAACCATAGGGCTGATAAGAATGTCAGCAACAAAGGGTTCGTTGGTATCTACCCGTTTATGTATCCACTCAAATTGCTGTTGCTCGTGTGTTAATGCGCGGTTAATAAGGGTTTCTGCGAGCACTGTAGAAAGATGATTATCGTCTTGGTAAGTAGGTGAGTGCTCGGCAGGTGTTTTATCGCAAAACTCAGCTAAACTTTTACAGCCAAATAATTTTAGTGTGGCGGGGTTAGCATCGATAAATTTGCCATCGCTGAGTATGGCAACCGCATCATAAGATGAGTTAAAAAACGTTTTAAATTTTGTTTCCGATTGCACTAAAGCGCGTTCGCTTTTTTTACGGGCGCTAACATCAGCAATAGTCCAGAGAGACTCTTCGGTTTCTGGGTTTAAAATAGTGCCACGTAAATCAACCCAAAGCGTTTGGCCATTATGATGAATAAACTCGATATCCTGAACAACTGTTTCGTTTTTTTCTAGTTGTTGATAGCATTTTCCAACTGTTAAATAATCTTGCTGATGTGCATAAAAAATTCGCGTTGATTGCCCTAATAGCTCTGAGCTTGAATAGCCAGTGAGTTTTTCTAAGGTTTGGTTTGCCCAAATTATTTTTCTATCGCGAACGATAGCAAACGCAATGAGTTGATTATTAAGTAAGCTATCTTTTTCTTGTACTAAACGCTCAATTTGTTGTTGCTTGTTATAGTTATCAGTAATATCGCGGGCAATACCAAACAACCCCGTAATCTCATTAGATTCATTATGCAGCGGGTATTTACGGTTATCGACCCAACCTTTTTTACCAGAATTATCTAAGGTTTCTTGTATTTCATTGGCTATAGCAATCCCTGAGAACACTTGTTTTTCTAAGGTGTAATATTTGTCTGCATAGTCTTCAGAAAAAACATCATAATCTGTTTTTCCTAGTAAATCAGACCAATGTTCACTAGGTGATGTAATTGCGACTAAGGTTTGGCTAGCGCCAGTAAAAACATGATTGCGATCTTTAAAAAAAATATAATCCTCGCTGTTCTCCATCATCGCATTGAAATTGTCTAAATCACTTTGCTTAGAACTGCTGTGGTAGAGGCTTTTGGAATCTTGTAATAACAGAGCTAGCTTAATGCCTTGTGCGGAATCTTTTGTTTTTGTGTATTCGCCTTTAATACAGCGTATTTTTCCATCGGCATGACGCAAGCGAATGTTAAAGCTCAGCGGTGAACTGCTTAGCGTGCTAGAGAAAATTTGCTCAGAAATATCTTTATCGTCATGATGAATCAATTCGGCGAAAGATATTTTTTGGCTTAAAAAATCTTGAGAGTTATAACCCAGTAATGCCTCAATATTATCATCAACAGATAATAGTTTAATTGAGCTATCAATTAATATGAGTAAGTTTGTGGCTAAAGTAGAATGCATTCTTGTTGTATAAAGGCTGGGTTAGTGACAGTTAGTGACAGAATGGGTAGGAATTCTAAACGATTTTTATTTCTGGTAAGTATTAATCACTTTATTTGTGTATTCGCGCACAGTATTAATAGCATAGATCAGCTACCGATGATAGCGATAAGCATAAACTTAAATACTAGGCCAAGTGTAAGAGTGGTATATTGCCCATAAATCCTTATAAGTTAAACTTATTTCTACACTCAATAGATATAAAAAAATATGCAAAATCAAGTCGCTGATTTAACAGAGCAGGCCATTATAGAAGCCGCTACAGAGCAATTTTTAGAGGTTGGATTTCATCAGCTAAAAATAGAGCAAGTAGCAGAGATTACACAGCTTCCTATTAGCGTTATCAATAGGCATTTTGAGACGAAAGAAGTCTTATTAACCGCTTGTATCACGCATTTTTGTACAGAGCTATTACAGTTAATGGAAGAAATTAGTTTAGATGCGGAAAGTGTAGAAATAAGCTTAGAAAAGATTGCCGGTGTTTTTGTTGATTTAGCCTTTGATGAAAAAGGCATTGCTTTATATCGTTTAGCGATAGCTGAGTGTTCAGGTATCCCTGAATTGGCTGAGTTAGCTTACGCGAGTGGGCCTAAAATTGGTTTACAGATATTACAGCGCTATTTAGAAACCGTTAACCAGCTAGGTATTTTTAATATCAAAGATACTAAGTTTGCCGCCGATGTGTTTTTTAGTTTACTAAAAGGGGAGCGACATTTTCAATGTCTATTGGGCGTGCAAGCGGTGCCTAGTGCAGAAGAAAAGCAGCAAATGATTACCAGCGTGGTTAAGTATTATGTACAAGGTTTTTTATATGCTGTGCAATAAAAGCCTATGGAAAAATAATTGATGTATCAACAAGTAAAGAAAAAAACAGTCGTTGTTATTGTGTTTTTGTTGGCGAGTGTTTTCGCGATAACGGCGGTTTATTTTGCTGAGCAATATGCTTATCAACAAAAACGTTTAGTGGTACAAAAGTTGGCAAGCAGTTATGCGAGCATAATAAGCACGAATATTCATAACGCGATATCCGCAGCCTACTCTTTAGCAGCCTTAGTCAAAACGCAGCAAGGGGAAGTACAAGGCTTTACTGAACTCGCCACGCAAATGTTACCGCTGTACCCAGGCATTTCAGCCTTACAGCTTTTGCCAAAGGGCATTGTTAAGTATGTGGTGCCGATAGAAGGGAATGAAGCAGCGATAGGGCATAATGTTTTACTTAAGGGGGATAGATATACCGAAGCATTGCTTGCACTCGATACAGGAAAATTAACATTAGCGGGGCCTTTTAATGTAATTCAAGGTGATGGAATAGGTGCTGTTGCACGATTACCTATTTTCCTAAACGATAGGAAAGGCGCAAAGTATTTTTGGGGGTTTTCTGCCGTTTTATTCAGGCTTCCAGAAACACTTGAAACGGTAGATTTAGCCTCTTTAGAAGCAGAAAATATGGCGTATGAATTATCGCGAATTCACCCTGATACGCATAAGGCGCAAGTGATTTCCCAATCAAAAAAAGCCTTAATTAATAACCCTGAAATATTTGAGATTGATGTGCCGAATGGGCGCTGGCTGTTTAAAGTGTCGCCTGTCGATTCGTGGCAAAATTATTTTGCGATAGGGGTTATGTCTGCCCTTGGCGTTATTTTCATTTTCTTGATTACCTTGACGGCAAATGTCTTACTGCGCTTACGCAATAGCCAAGAAAAATTAGAGCAACAAGTGGGCTCGCGAACCAAAGCATTAGCGGATAATTTAAAACGCCTTGATATTGCAATGTCTTCAGCTAAGCAAGCTTGGTTTGATTTAGACTTGCAGAGCAATGAGCTGGTAGTGAGTGATGAAGTCGCTAAATTATTTGGTTTTGATGAGGGTGAATTAGATTTTAGTTTGCGCTCTTGGCAGGATAATATTCACCCTGAGGATGAAGTGTATGTTGCGCATGCGATTCAGATCAGTATGGAGACTGGAAACTCACTGAATATTGATTATAGGCTTAGAACGAAAGAGGGTGGCTGGCTATGGACGCATACTCAAGCGGATATTGTTAGCAAAGATAAAAGTAATAAACCACAAAGGCTGGTGGGAATTCATACTGATATTTCAGAAAGAAAAGCCAGTGAGCAGGTTTTACGCATTTTAGCAGAAGGTGCGGGAACAAGTGACTCAGTTAATATTTTTCAACTGATGGTTAAAGAGTTAGCGATGGCTCAACAATGTAGCTTTGCTTTAATTGCTCAAATCAACCCGAGTGATTTAAGCTCTGTGAATACGGTTGCGGTATGGGGTAATGGTGAAATTGTCGAGAATATAAATTATTTTCTGCTAGGTACGCCGTGTGAAAATGTGATTAAAGATAGCCCTCACTTTTACCCTGACAATATTCAAGCACTGTTTCCTAAGGATTACTTATTGGCCGAAATGCAGGCTGAGAGTTACTTAGGCGTTCCCTTAAAAAACAGTAAAAATAAGGTGGTAGGTTTGGTGGTGCTTATGGATGATAAACCCATGGTACAAAAATCATTCACCATGACCTTGTTAGATAGCCTAGCAACAAGAGCAGGAATTGAATTAGAGCGAATGAACTCGGATGAAGCATTAAAGCTCTCATCCAAAGTATTTAGTAATGCACATGAAGGCATTATGATTACCGATACAGAAGGACTCATTATTCAAGTGAATCCGACTTTTTGTGCTATCACCGGTTATAGCGCTGAAGAAGTGATAGGAAAAAATCCGCGCCTGCTAAGTTCTGGAAAACAAGATTCAGCGTTTTTTACTGCGATGTGGCAAAGTATTGTAAAGGAGGGGCATTGGCAGGGTGAGGTTTGGAATCGTAAAAAAGAGGGTGAGTTATATGCTGAATTGTTGACTATTTCTAGGATTAAAAATGATGTCACCGGAGACGTCAGCCATTATATCGGTTTATTTTCCGATATTACAAAAATAAAGCAGCAACAAAGCACCTTAGAATTAATAGCAAATTATGATGTACTCACGCAATTGCCTAACCGTGTTTTATTTGCCGATCGATTTAACTTAGCAATGGCGCATGCGCAACGATCTGGGCAATTATTAGCGGTATGCTTTTTAGATTTAGATCAATTTAAACCGGTTAATGATAATTATGGTCATGCCGTGGGCGATTTATTATTAATCGAAGTGGCTAAGCGTATTAAAGCGTGTATTCGAGAGGAAGATACCGTGTCTCGCCAAGGTGGCGATGAATTTACACTGTTGTTGATAGATTTAGAATCACCTCAACAGTGTGAGAAAATGCTAGAACGCATTCATAATACACTGGCTTTGCCGTATTTAATCGAAGCGCATGAGATTCATATTAGTGCTTCTTCAGGCGTTACCTTATATCCTAATGATAATTCCGATTTGGATGGCTTAGTTCGACACGCTGACCAAGCGATGTATCAAGCAAAGATGGTGGGGCGTAACCGCTATCAAATTTTTAATACTGAGCAAGATCAGCAGAGCATTAGCAAGCATCATCGTTTAGAAGAGTTACAGCAAGCTTTAGAGAATAATGAGTTTTGTTTGTATTATCAGCCAAAAGTGAATATGCAAACGGGTAAAGTGTTTGGGGCAGAAGCGTTAATTCGCTGGATTCACCCTGAAAAAGGCTTAATTCCCCCTTTAGATTTTCTACCGATTATTGAATCTACAGAATTGGAGATTTTGGTAGGCGATTGGGTTATACAGCAAGCCTTGGATCAGTTAGAGTGTTGGCAAAATCAAGGGATAAATATTGAAGTAAGCGTTAATATTTCATCCAATCACTTACAGTCGGCAAGCTTTTTTAGCAATCTAGAGCAAGCGATGCTAGATCACGCGGCTGTGAGCCATCAAAACTTTCAGTTGGAAATTCTTGAGAGCAGTGCTTTAGGTGATTTAGATACGATTGCCCACGTTATTAAGCAATGTAGAGACAAACTGGGTGTTAATGTTGCATTAGATGATTTTGGTACGGGCTATTCATCTTTAACGCATTTGAGAAGTTTGCCGGCTAATACCATAAAAATAGACCAAAGTTTTGTTAGAGATATGCTAGATGACCCAAGTGATTATGCCATTATTGAGGGGGTTATTGGCTTAGCAAAATCCTTTGGCCGAGGGGTTATTGCGGAAGGCGTAGAAACTACTGAGCATGGCTTAATGCTGTTAATAATGGGATGTTATGAAGCGCAAGGCTATGGTATTGCTAAACCGATGCCGGTAGATGAAGTTTTAAATTGGTTGCAGAGCTATACAGCCAACAAGCAATGGTTAAATGCAGCCAATAAACCGCAATCAAGAAAAGAGCGCAGAATTAAATTATTAACACTGACTAGTGAGCAATGGTATAAGAAATTTACAGATAAAGTATTGAACACTTCGAGTACTGCAATAACATGGCCAATAGATAATAGCGTTAAATGCCATATTGGTAGATGGATTCAACGCACAAAACATGAGCGGGTATTCGATGCAGTCTGGTTGGAAAAAGTAGATAAAATACATACTGAAATGCATGAGATTGCTAATGAGATAATATTTTTGTATCAAGAAAATAAACACAACGAAGCAAGGCAAGGTTTGCCTGCGCTGGAATTAGTTTTTGATAAAATGAAACAGGTCTTAGGTGAGTGGGAGTAACTATCCTAGGTTTATACTGAGGTGTAAAATGCTTGCGTTATATAGGTTTATTGAAAATAAGCAGTCCTGATAGCACGGTCGTTTTTTGATTAATATAAAAATATCTTGATAAGATGTTAAGTTAAATCGAAAGTTTACGATCTAAACTTAAACTGCTTAGTTTTTAAAGGATTAATATGTCACTTGCCATTGCTTACAGCCGTAGCCGCTCAGGGATTAAAGCGCCTTTGGTTATTGTCGAAGTGCATATTGCTAACGGCTTACCGGTGCTCAATATTGTGGGCTTGCCAGAAGCGGCAGTGAAAGAAAGTAAAGATCGAGTGCGCGGTGCGATTATTAATTCGCAATTTGAATTTCCTATGCAACGCATTACCGTTAACCTTGCACCTGCAGACATTCCCAAAGAAGGCGGACGTTTTGATTTGCCTATTGCGCTGGGGATTTTAGCTGCATCAGGACAAATCTCTAAAACTGAATTAGAAAAATATGAATGCATCGGAGAGCTTTCTTTAGGCGGTGCATTACGTAGCGTAAAAGGCGTTTTGCCGGTTGCTGTGCAAGCGCGAGAAGCAAACAGAGCCTTATTTTTACCCGCAGAAAATGCAAAAGAAGCGGCGTTAGTGGAGAATGCACAGCTTTTTCCTGCACAGCATTTATTAGAAATCTGCGCGCATCTTAATGGTCAGCAATTATTAGCGACTGACATTCAAAAAACGCAGTCGAAAACAGCAACAAATACCGCTGATTTTGCCGATGTGCAAGGACAATTTCATGTCAAACGTGCCTTGGAAATAGCGGCGACAGGATTGCATAACATTCTGATGCTAGGCCCGCCCGGCACAGGGAAATCGATGCTGGCCTCACGATTCCCCAGCATTTTACCGCCATTAACCGAAGCGCAAGCCTTAGAAAGTGCCTCTGTTATTTCAATTAGTGATACTGAATTTGATGCCATGCATTGGTTAACGCCACCGTATCGCGCACCACATCATACCGCCTCTGCCGCAGCCTTGGTGGGCGGGGGCAGTAACCCAAAACCGGGCGAAATTTCCTTGGCGCATAACGGCACCTTATTTTTAGATGAGCTGCCAGAGTTTGATAGAAAAGTTTTAGAAGTACTTAGAGAGCCCTTAGAAACAGGACATATCACTATTTCACGCGCGACACGCCAAGCCGATTTTCCAGCGCGTTTTCAGCTAATCGCCGCCATGAACCCTTGCCCCTGCGGTTATTTGGGAGATGTGTCTGGGCGATGTCATTGCAGTTCTGAGCAAGTCACTCGCTATCGTGGCAAAATATCCGGCCCTTTATTAGATCGGATCGATATGCACTTAGAAGTACCACGCGTCAGCCATGAGGTTTTGCGCAAAGGCTCAGCGGATGGCGAAGAAAGTAGTCACGTTATTTGTCAGCGCGTCATAGCTGCCAGAAACAAGGCAATGGCTCGCTCAGGAAAAGCCAATAGTGCTTTATCACCGGCAGAAATTAAACAGGTGTGTGATTTATCAGAACAAGGCCATCAACTGCTAGAACAAGCAATGAATAGCTTAGGTTTATCGCACCGTGCTTATCATCGAATTTTAAAATTAGCGCGTACCATTGCTGATTTAGCGGATTCAGAAAACATAGAAATATCGCATTTAAGCGAAGCGATAGGTTATCGAAAATTAGACCGTTCCACTTTATAAATTAATATGCCTGATCTAAACCCCGAACAACAATTAGCGGTAAAAACCATCGATGTCCCTCTATTAGTTCTTGCAGGCGCAGGCAGTGGTAAAACTCGTGTGATTACCGAAAAAATCGCCTATTTAGTCAAACAAGGATTACCCGCACGCCATATTGCTGCGCTTACTTTTACTAATAAAGCGGCACGCGAGATGAAAGATCGGGTAGCTAAGTTATTGGACAATAAACAATTGCGTGGCTTGCGTGTATCGACCTTTCACTCCTTAGGCTTGGATATTCTGCGCAAAGAGCATGCGAGCTTGCAATATAAAGCGAGTATCTCGCTGTTTGATGAGCAAGATAAAATCACCCTGCTTAAGAACCTAATCGCCCATAGTACGGGAGGTTACGATATTGAATCGGTTGATATGTATTCGCGGGATATAGGCCAATGGAAAAATGCCTTTATTACACCTGAACAAGCGATTAGCCAAGCGACGGTTGAAAATGCCGAATCAGCGAGTATTTATGCAGACTATACGCGCAGTTTAAAAGCGTATAACGCGGTTGATTTTGATGATTTAATCTTATTACCGGTGTTACTTTTTCAGCAATTTCCCGATATTTTAGAAAAATGGCAAAACAAAATCCGTTATCTATTAGTTGATGAATACCAAGATACTAATATTACCCAATACCAATTAGTGAAATTATTAGTGGGAAAGCTGGGTAAATTTACCGTGGTGGGGGATGATGACCAGTCTATCTATGCGTGGCGTGGCGCGCAACCAGAAAATTTAGCGCAATTACAAAAAGATTATGAACGCTTAAAAGTGATTAAGCTGGAACAAAATTATCGTTCGTATGGGCGCATTTTAAAAGTAGCCAACCAATTAATTGCGAACAATCCGCATGCGTTTGAAAAGAAATTATGGAGTGCCTTAGGCTTTGGTGAACCACTTAGGGTGTTAGCTCATAAGAATGATTTAGAAGAAGCCAAGCAAGTCGTTGCAGAGATTGTGCATCACAAATTTAAAACCGGTGCGGATTATGGTGACTATGCCATTTTATATCGCGGCAACCATCAATCACGCTTATTTGAGCGTAGCTTACGCGAGCATGACGTACCGTATTTTATTAACGGGAGTACCTCTTTCTTTTCTTATGCCGAAGTTAAAGATATTCTCGGGTACTTACGTTTATTTGTTAACCAAGATGATGATGCGGCCTTTTTACGCGTAGTGAACACACCGCGTCGAGAAATCGGCCCGAGCACTTTAGAAAAGCTCGGTGCGTATGCCAATGAACGGCATATTAGTTTATTTAAAGCCTGTACAGAAATGGGTTTAACCCAATCCCTATCCGAGGCAGCTATCGCACGTCTACAACGATTCTGCGCATGGGTACTAAAAACCGCACAAGAAATGCAACTAGGCGATACCTTTGCTGTGATGCATGGCTTTATTCAGCAAATTAATTATCACCAATGGATACAAGAAAATAGCAATAACCAGCAAGCCGCTGAGCGGAAGATTAAAAACGTTGACGAATTAATTGAGTGGTTAGAGCGAATCGCAAAAAGTAAAGATGAAGAGGATGATGCAGAAAAAAGTCTCGATGAAATCGTGTCTAAAATCCAGCTGATGGATATTTTAGAGCGCAATCAAGATGATCAAGCTGACGGGCAAGTGAGTTTAATGACCTTGCACGCGGCGAAAGGTTTGGAGTTTCCGCATGTGTTTTTAATCGGTATAGAAGAAAACTTGCTGCCTCATCAAAACAGCATAGAAACCGATAATATCGAAGAAGAGCGCCGCCTAGCTTATGTAGGCATTACGCGAGCACAACATACTTGTACGTTTAGCTACTGCACGCACCGTAAGCGCTATGGGGATATTAGTGAAAGCGATCCGAGCCGATTTTTAGCTGAACTTCCCGAAGAAGATTTGGAGTGGGTGGCGAAAAAACCGGTCGATAAAGAAGAACAAAAAGTACGTGGAAAAGCCAATCTCGCGCATTTAAAATCGATGCTATCGTAAAGCGTGGGGATCAGTTAGAATACTAATTCAAATTACGCGCCCGTAGCTCAGCTGGATAGAGTACCGCCCTCCGAAGGCGGTGGTCGGACGTTCGAATCGTCTCGGGCGCGCCATTTTGATATTCACCCTCAAGTCGTATTTCTTGACTTGTGAGTGATGCATCTGTGATATAGCCATTAAACTTGTAAGCTAATAAAAAAGCCTTAAAAAAGAGATGTGCCTACCATCAACTGTTTATTAAAAGGTGAGTATAGATACTTGCAAAATAGCCTAATGCTATTATAGGCGACCATTTTAAATGATCTAAAAAAGTATAGTTGCCACGAGCCTGTCCCATCAAGGCAACCCCAGCGGCAGAACCGACAGATAATAGGCTTCCGCCTACGCCTGCGGTCAAGGTGACTAGTAGCCATTGTACTTCTGGCATTTCCGGGTTCATCGACAGCACTGCAAACATCACTGGAATATTATCAACAATTGCCGAGATAATACCGACTAAAATATTTGCCGTAGTCGGTCCCAGTTCGCCATACATAAACTCTGACGCTAGGCTAAGATAACCGATAAATCCCAAGCCGCCAACCGATAGAATAACGCCATAAAAAAAGAGTAAGGTATCCCATTCGGAACTTGCAATATGATGAAATACATCAAAAGGCGTGTCTAGCTCTTCTCCTCCAGGAATATCGTCAAAGTGCGCATTTTCACGTTGGCGAGTTTTCGTTAAATAAAATCCAAATAATTTTAAATAACCTAAACCGGTCATCATTCCTATTACCGGAGGAAGATGGAGAAAAGTGTGAAAGCTAATTGCGGTGATAACCGTTAGTAGAAATAAGCCCATAACAACCAAGCCACCTCGCTTGATAGATGCCTTTTCTGCACCCAAAGTATCTGTGGGTTTACCGTCATCTATAAAGCGGTACATAATGGCGGCTGGAATAACAAAGTTGACAACAGCGGGAATGAATAGCTTGAAAAACACATTAAATTCAATGATCCCACTTTGCCAGATCATTAGAGTAGTGATATCACCAAAAGGACTAAATGCACCGCCAGCATTGGCTGCAACCACAATATTGATACAAGAAAGTGAAATAAAATGAGGGTTATTCACACCTACTGCCATAACCACTGCGCACATGATTAAAGCCGTTGTTAGGTTGTCTGCGATGGGTGAAATAATAAATGCTAGAGTACCTGTAATCCAGAACAACATACGATAGCTGAATTGTTTGCCTATCAACCAGTCACGTAGTGCATCGAATACGCCTCTTTCGAGCATCGCATTGATATACGTCATTGCCACTAATAAAAAGAAAAACAGCTCTGAATATTCAAGAAAATTGTGTCTAATAAAAGCTGAGGCAGCATCATCAATACCATGTGATTGATAGACAATTGCAATCATCATCCAGATGATGCCGGCTGCTAGTAATACGGGTTTAGATTTTTTTAAATGCAGCTGTTCTTCTAGGGCAACAAAGGTATAAGAAATTATAAACACAAGCAAGGCCATAAAGCCTACCGTATGCTGGGTTAGGTCAATAGTTTCAAGAGAAACGCCTGAAGCATACGAAGAAGTTGGAACCAATACAGCAATAATAGCCATAATTGAATGTAGAGCATATTTCATGTGACCCTCCCTGGTTTTGATGGAAAAATTATACGTCAAAATATTTTGTGGTAATTGGAAAAAAGCTAAAGAATAGAAAGAACAAATTTGAATTTTATTCTAAATAGACTGCTTAAGCTATCCGTACAATTTTAGCATCTTTAGGTAATTAATTTGTGGTTATCAGTGCTTTTTAGTCCGTAGTAGGCGACAGGGGGGGGAAGCTCGCTCGGGAGGCAAGTAGTTACCCCGATAGCTGTTAAATCAATGAGCTAGGTTTAGCGAAGCAGAATTTGTGCGTAGTTGAATCGAACGTAGATACTATCTCTGATGGTTAGCGGTGACTGTGAATGAACAGAGGTGATAAGGTGTCCCAATGTTTCCTGTGCGTCAGAAAGGGTAAATTAATTTTGCTGGGATACTTACGAGTTGTGTCTTCGTCAAACTCGGTCGCTTGCGACCGAGTTTTTGATATTGTTTTTCCTATCTTTCATCTAACTGATCTAGTGCAACTTCAGTCACTTTTTAATTTATTTCTCGATAAACGGTTGTCAACTTAGGTAGCTATAGCTTTTCAAGCTCAAACAATAGTTAAAATAATTTCTTCTCCCAACCGGGCAAAGGGTTGTGAGTCTGGGGTAGGTATTTGTTCGGTTACTTTGGCATTAATATCAGCGTTTTCAACCAAATTACCATCAGCATTTTGAATGCTAAGTTCAAGCCCTAAGCTTTCAGCTAGAACCTGGCTTTCTGCAATAGATTTATTTACAAAGTTTGGTAAAAGTCGCAGCTCATCGACCCCATCAGGGGCGGGTACCGGTACAATCTTAAACGTTAATTTTGCACTGACATTCGCTTGATAACCATAACGGTTTGCATATCCAGCATCAACGGGCGTTGCATAGAGACGAGGCTTAGCGCTGATATTTCTACCTAGCCTAGACAATTGAGCATTAATGATAGGTTGTGTCGTAGACGATCCAGAGCTAGCAGCTTGGGCTGATTTACCTAATTGTAATGAAACCCGTACTTCACCGGTTGTTTCTGGTAGCGCATAGAAAGTTGGACGATAACCTATTTCACGCAAGACTTTAAGCGTTTCTTCATTACCTTCGGAATATATCTCAAGAGTTTTCGCCAATGAGCCGTCATCTAAAGCTTGTTGAGCTTCAGCGACCCCTTCACCTACTGAAGCGATGATATCTCCAAGAGGCGATGCGACAACATCATGAACTAAATTTTTAATGGTGTTACTCATGATTGTTCCTCTATATTTGAATTTTCTACAGTAAATACAACTAGGATGGTACTACCTCTTGCCGTTTCTTTACCCGCTTTAGGTGCTTGTTGGATTGATTGTCCTACAGGTATTTTTGAATCGTCAGTAAGTGATTGATTGACTGATTCCAATTGCAGCCCTACAGCCTGAAGTAATCGTCGAGTGGCAGTCTCAGTCAAGCCAATAACATTTGGTATTTTTACTAATGCTGATGCCTTAGTTTGCTCCCGTTCTGGGATTAATTCCATTTTCACGCCAGGGGGAGTTGCACCATTTTTAAGCTTTGTTAAATCGCCTAAGTTAATTAGTGTCATAGTATGACCATCGGGGCTTACTGCGCCTTTCAAATCTAGTTCTATACGACCAAATTGATAAGGCTGTTTTTTACTGCGCAATAACTGGTTAGCGGCATCAACTTCTGAGCCAATATTTGCAGCAATATCCTGGATAGGTGTTTTACGTTTAGCTTCTGATTCAAACAGCTGATTATCAATCTTTAATTTTCTTTCAGATTCAATAGCTTTGTTTAGTTGAGTTTCAAGTGTTTGTATGCGAGTTTTATTAGTATTTATTTCAGTAAGCTTAGCAGCAAGTAACTGATCTTTTTTAATGATTTGTAAATTTAATTGCGCTTCATTTGCTGTAAATTTAAGCACTTCAGCATTAAACGTATCGAGTACAACACGGTTGGATATTGCTGAATTTTCCGCGTTCAATGTTGTATTTGTAGCGTTAGAACCAGCACCAGAAAGAACTGGTTGGGTAACAAGGGGTATCCTTGATGAAGTATTAACAGCTCTGAATATTACAGGTTTTTTAGGCTGCCCTGCCACGGTAAGTTTTGACCTTTTAAATCGAGAGCTGGATGCCTGCATTAAATAAGCATTACGATCTAATCGCTCGACTCGTCCAAAATCAACAAATAACGTGGTTGTTGTAGCAACATAACTAAGAAAACCATTCTGGGCTAATACGCGGGGAACAGTGTTTCCACCCTCAATGAGTCGAAGCTGAGGCGCATAAAATGCGCCTGCTCTTAATTGTGTTATTTTTGCCTGCCAAATACCTTTACTTGTGGTTTTAACTGCGGCCAGCTTTACCCAGCGGCGAGAGCTGATCTGGAAGGTTTCCAGCGTTAGAGTGACACCGCTGACATTTTTTCCTTCGCTGGTAACAATATGAGCAGATGCTTCAATTATTTTCATGAATTACCCTCCACCGTTACTGACAGGTTCACAAACTCAGTACCTAGCTCAGCGGTTAAAACCAATATGCTTTTAACAGGTAATGATGAGTCGATATTGAAAACTGTTTCAGCTGTCCCTGTTTGGTCAGTTTCTAAAATCACCTCTTGTAGCGTGGTTCCTGCTCGAGTACTAGTTAAATTGACGCCTTCAAGCTCTGAAAGCTGTTTTGATGCCTCTAGATTAATATTCAGTTCAATACTGTGCCCAGCTAATATTTCACCGGCAGAATTTGTCGCGCTCAATTTAATTTTATGTCGCCGCGCAGTCAGCCTTTCTGATGATAAAGTTAAAATGTTGGTGGGCAGACCTCCCCCAGGTGGAATGGCAACAAGCCTACCAGAAATTGTGCTAGATACATCTCGAGTGCTTGAACTATTATTTTGCCCACCGCCCAACTGGTTTATTTTTAAAAACCAAGGGCCTCCCTCGGTAGAAACAGTTTCCATATCTACTTTTATTTCAAAATCTAGATAGGGTAAATGATAGGTTGTCATTGGACGACCAAAAGCATCGGTAGGAGGAGCGGTGTTAAGACTATCTTGTGCTTCACGCACACCATCTGCAATGGATACCAGTAAAGCACCAAGTGAATCGCTGACAAAACGGTTTTGGTTACTCATTATTTTTAATACTCCTTTTGTTTATTGCGTTTGGCTCGGTTTCGGCGCGCTTCATCTCTCGCCTCTTCTTTTTGCTTACTTTTTCGTTGTGCCAATGCTCGACTGCGGTTTCTATCCATGCGTTCGAATAGGTCACCGGAACCGCCTGTCTCGGTTGAAAGGCGTCTACGGGAACGCTCAACATACGCTCCACTTCTGTCCATTGCACCACTGATTTCCTGTTGGCGAGATTCCCATGAGCTGTCTAACTTATTAATTGCACGCATAGGTGCATCAGCCATTTCGGTATATTTATTTATTTGTGAGCTAGCTTTATTTAATTTATCAGCGCCTAAAGCGCGTAATTCCTCTCGCTCTTTATCTAGGCCGTGTTCAGCTAGTTGCTGATCCAAACTTTGCAATTGTTTAGTTGCGCCAGATAATTTATCGTTTAATTGGCGACCGACTCTACTAACATCATTTAATGGTGAAAGGCGATCTCGTGCTTCATCACGTAATCCACTACGCTGGGCATCTCGACGGTTTAGCCATTGATTAACTGAATCCGTGACTGTTGATGATTGATTAGATCCATCGCTGTTTCGCTCACGCGGGCTAGCTGTTCTTGCTAAATGTCTAAGATTAGTTGATTGTTCTTGCAGTCTATTTCGTTTATTTTCCCATTCCCGTTGCTGAGCACGACGTTCTGCAAAAGTGGGTACTTGAAACCTAGCAGCATCGCGAGGATCAATATTGTTATCCGCCCCTGAAGTGAGGTTATGCATTTTCTCTTGCAACTGTTCCCGTTGCTTTTGCAGGTTTACAAGTTGTGGTGACAGAGATGATATATCGGGTGAAGACGCATCTTCCGCACCTTGCCGTTGAGGTGTGGAGGGTGAGTTCTTTTGCAAATCACGCCACGTATTCCCAGGCATGTCCTAACCTTCTGCAGTTGTGGTGCTTGCTGAAAGCATGGCGCGTATGCGTTCCTCTAGAATGGCAGGCGGCGGAATGGGAATCAACTTGGTGCGCATTAACGAACTGCCTTCAGCGGAATATTGGTATTTAGATGCATAGCTTGCACTCACAGTAGAAACACGCATTTTGGCAGATGCAGAAAAAAACCCCACACTGCCTTTCACGCTAGCATTAACTGTCGTGCTAGAGCGCTTAATATTAGTTTCCCGTGACATAGATATCGACATCTTCATCTCAATCATGGTGTCAACAAACTGGTAAAAGGTAGGCGTAAAGCCTAGCTCCAGTAAGCTGTATTCTTTACCGTCACCAAGAGATACCAGCATATTACGCTCAGGCTCACCAGAAGGCGATGCGGGGGCACTGCCATCTTCAGGTTCTTCATCTGGTGCATAACCAGCCATCATACGAGCAATTTTCATTGAGACTAAATCAAGCTCATATTGCGCTTCAGCAACACCAATACCAAGGGTTTTGACCATTTCAGGAAATGGGACATTTAATAACTCTGTTCCAACACTCATCTGAAACTCTCCATATTTAGTATTTTAGATTAAGCGACGGGAGGTACATCAAGCCCTAAATCAGCCCGTTTTTTTTCAAGACTTGCTGCTCGGCGTGACTCTTCACCATCCATTAGGCCACGAATCCGCTCTTCCAGCATGGCAGGTGGGGGAACTGGGCTTAGTTTGGTACGTAATAGACTTGCCCCTTCCGCTGTATATGAATATTTTGAAGAATACGTTGCATCAACCTGGGAGGTTGTAACATTAGAGTTACTTGATGAAGAGCGTTTAGTCCCCCAGAAACTACGTTTACGTCGGTGTCCATTTGTTCGATCCGTTTTTTTATTACTCGTTGTTCGAGTATATTCGCGTGTGCGAGTAATCTTGATCGCAATTTTCACTTCAATAATAGTATCCACAAATTGATAAAAAACTGGCGTAAAACCCAGTTCCATCATGGATAGTCGCGTTGGCACTCTAATTTCACTGTCAGGAGTCAGCGGGTTGCCATCTACATCTTTATCAATTTTATCCAGAATCTCATCTAACTTTATAACATCGTCACCCATGGTGCCTGTTAGGGCATCATCAACAGCAGCAAAAGCTCTTGCTTCTTTTACAGTCATGTATTCATATCCAAAAAATACACGACTATCATCGAAACTAACATTACCTTCTTCATCATAAACAGTTGTCAGCCCTCCCATCATTTCTGCAACATTAATAGAGTTTTCATCGAGTTGATATTGTCCTTCAGCAATTGCAAAGGCCATTTGACGAATCATATCGCCCATGGGAACATTTAATAGTTCTTGCCCAATTGAAGCCATGATATATCTCCTTTAAGGAATTGGTTAGTTAGGTTATTGGTTTTTCATACTGTTTTTTTAATAATTGATTAAAGACATCCGGTGCAGGTAGTGAAATTAAACGTGCTGCAATGGAGCTAGCTCCCTCGGTAGAAACCGAATATTTTCTAGCATAAGAAACATCTATTGAGGCAGCAGCCATAAAAACGCCATAGTTGATGCCTGCCGACACACCCACTGCAACCGAGGTTTCAGTGGATTCGCTCATGGTAAAACTTAGTTTTGCTTCTACGGTTGCTTCGGTAAAGGAATAAAAACTGGGCTGAAAGCCTAAACTAAGTAAGTTATAAGTTTCGTCTCCAATTTCAACTTCCGTCTCAGACATGGTCTTTGCGATCTCTACAGAATTCGTATCGAGCGCATACTGTGCCTGGGCAATTGCAAGCCCCAATTTCTCAATAATCTGAGGTAAAGGTGCTGTGACTAATGCTCGTGTTACTGATGGAGTTTCTGCCATAGCCTTCTCCTTACTCGTCTGGATTCAGAAAACTCTGAATGGTTTCAAGAAATTGAGCGGGTGCTGGAATAGATACTAATCGAGCAGAGATTGATGAATTCCCTGTTACATTCATTTCAAATTTACGCGAATAGCCAACATCAAGTGAAGCGCCAACGGCCACCGTCCGATTTCCCGTATTTTGGCGTGTTAAGTTTGAAGACCGAGTGCGGGAAAATGCTTCTGTAACGGTTATACCACTGGTTCCAGATAGGGTAATCTGGCGTTGCTCTGATGAAACAAGGGTAAGCTGAAATTTATCTCCATCTCTTGAGATGGTAACCACATTTCTTAATACAGAAGCCTTTAGATTAGCACTAGAATTGCCATTAATATCATCAGCCAGGTTTTTTGCATAGGCTTCTGGGCTTTCTAAAATATGACCACCGATAGCTGCGCCTCGGAAAGGAAAGTCTATGCTTTCAACAGTCACTTTTTTGCCAGATAAGTCGAGAGGGGTTGGTTTAAATAGGTAAATAAAACCATTCTCAGCACTGGTATTACCTATTTTATCGGGAAGCACGGCATTAAAATTTGGACCGCCTTCTATGGCATGAACAAATATCCAATAATGTGTACGGTCAGTCGTTTTAATCTCTGCTTTTCGAAAATCTTGATTATCTTGCCCTCTTACATTAGTGGCATCTGTGGCTGCGCCATCTCCTCTTGAGCTAGTAGAAATTAGAGCAGGCGGTGCGCCATTATCAATAAGAATTTGCTTTAATGTATTAGCTCTATCATTCCCTAATCTAACATTCAAATTGTCTGAACTGGTGATGCTAACGCTGGTGTAAAGTTGACGATCAGCAAAGCCTTCAATACTGACAGGAAAATTCATTTGCTTCATGGCAGCGGCCATGTTTTTTAGATAATTAGTGACTGATACTTGATCTTGGGCACGTAAGGTTGCTTTTCCTGTTTCAAAAAGAGGGGTAGGGTAGAAGTTATCTCCAGGGGCGACAACTCTGGCATTGTAACCTTGTGCCTCAATTTGTGTTTCTACATGAGCCGCATAGTTTGCTAGCGAATCCTGTGCTGTCGTTGTTGCCGTAATAACAGCGGGAGCATCATCCAAGCTAAATATTGTGTCTGTATTTGTAGCAATACGAATGATTCCACTATCGAGCCCTCCGGAGATAAGAGCAACGGTATTTTGAGTGACAAAAACTTTTTCTGCAGCGGCATCAGTAGTAATACTTAAAGGCGAAGGTTGAAACTGGGAAAGTACACGAGTAATACCACTACCAGAATTGCTGGTAAGCGCATCTCTTAAGTTCTCAATTCGGTCACTCGGAGTGCCTCCATTAAGCTGAAACTGTTGACCACCAACGCTCAGAGCGCCCGCAGATGAAGATGTAATCTCAACATTAGCTTGTCGTGATTCGGTTCGTGTACTACTACCACTTTCAGTGCTGGTTTCGCTGTTGCTACTACTGCCCGAATTAGTACTGGTATCATTCAAAGAACCATTAAGGTTTAAACCAAGACTTAAGTTTTTTTCAACCTTTAGACTTAATTGCAGTGAGCAAGTGATATCAGCATGTTGATAATGATAAAAGGCTGGCGAGAGCCCTAGCTCTAATAAGGTTTTTCCACCCAAGCCTTCAAGCGGTTCCATGAACTCCGCTATTTGGTTGACAGAATTTTCATCCAATGCTTTTTGTGCTTCAGCAATGCCTAAACCCAATGTTTTAATGAACTCAGCAACACTGGCATCAGCCAATACTTGCCCGGGGGTTAACCCATCATATTCAGCCATAGTCTTCTCCTCAATATTTAACGGGCAGCGTGTTATCTGCTCAAAATTTGTGTTGGGTCAAATGTTTGTGTTGTTTTCGCTGTTAACGGTATAGCGTGTTTATCATCAACCTGTTCCGCTCGAACAACAAAATAATTATGTTTGCGTTGAGACGCTAAAATACGGTTAGTATCAACACTATACCCACGAATTAGCCAGGCTAGAATCTCTTCGGTAATGGGGAGTGTTTTCTCACCTGCTATAGTTTTAGCTTGTACTAAAGTTTTCTTAGCTTGATCAGCCTCGCCTTTTTTTAGCAGAACTAAACCCCATCGCTCTAGAATAGAACCATGGTCACGTTTATGCAGACTACTATTGAGTTGCAGGGAAGCGTAGTGTGCATCGGCATTAACACAATACTCAATTATTTCGTCGTAAGAGCCTGTTAATTCAAGGCTTTCAAGAACGCATTGGGTATAGTGACGAAAAAAGACTTCAGGCGCTTTTGAAGAAACAGCAAGTTGAATCGCTTCTCTATAGTGCTTTAATGCTTGTACATGATTATTTTTGAGAGCGAACAATTTTCCAGTTTCGGCAATAGATAAATGCACTGTGTGTGACGCTGACGTATTCATATCGCTACCTCTACAAGATTAACTTCAGCACCAGTATCTTCAAGTGTAGAGCAAATAATTCTAGCCTGTAATTCAGGGATAGCCCCTGGAGTTTGAAACGGTATAGCAGGTAAAGTTTGTCCATTCTGATGTAAGCCAAAACTTTGCAGTACATTGCTGAGCGCTACACGGTCAGAAATAGATATAACTTCAAGACCAAGCAACTGAAAGGTAATCATAGATGCAATGACGTTAATGCCTTTTTCTGCAAAGGTTTTAATATAATGTTCAACCTGTGTTTTTGGTATTGATTCTAGCAATGTAATAGGCGCTGAGGAGATAACTTCTTCAGCTATCTCTGCGGGGACTTCTGCAAGATCTTTCAGTACTTGAATCTGAACAGAATTAAGTGGTAAATCAATTTTTGGTTTTTGCAGGATTAGATCGTAACGAATAAAATCCTGGTTTATAATTTGCAGCACCCCCGTTGATTGATACCGCTGCCACAAGTTTTTTGCTGTTATATGGTCAAGGTCTGCTGCGATTGCTCCATTGCTATTGCCTATGGCATATCCTGCTTTTTTAATATCTTCTAGTATGCGAAGCTCGACCGCTTTGGTGGGTTCCTTATTAAGAAATAGTGAATATAAAGCAGTATTAGCGGGAGATGAGAGAACGGATATTTTTTCACCCATTTGATCAGATAGGGTTTGTACAGTCACTTTACTCACTGAACCTATTACCACGCCAGGAGGTGAAAGGATCATGTGTGAAGCATCTGTTTCATTAATTCCTGTAAATTCAGAGAGTGTCTTTACTGCATGTTGAAATCTTCTGGCATCTTCAATATAGATAGCAACATCATATAATGTTGCGGGTTCAGGAGCGGGTTCATCTAAGCTTTGAATTTCAGCAGTAAAGCCAATGCTAACCAGCAAATTAATCATTTGCGTAGCTATTGATTCATCAACTTTATCAATAAGAGTTGTTGGGGCGCTATAAAGGCGTGAAACAACTGTGGACACAGGAAGCCCCAGTCCTTTTGCAATGACTGCCGACGCGGAGGGGCGCGCAGTCCCAACGGATGTTATTAGAATTCGAACTTGATGGGTGGTCATAATTCCCTCAAAAAATATCTTACATCTAAACTTATCTGTTTTTATGTATATCACTAAAAAATAAAAAAATACAATAGTTTTTTGTGTGATGTGTGTCACACTGTTGATTTAAAGCCTTTCGATGAAAATAAAGTAATAAAAGGGGGCAGGCTCGGCTAAAAAGCCAAGCAACGCTGTCCCATTGATTTCAGAGGACGCCTAAATGTGTATAGAAAGCTTACTGCTATGGGAGTAAAGACTGGATGCACGAGCTAAAAACAGTAAAGAATAGATGTTAGTCAGTAAACTAGGCATAATGATAAAAATTAAAAAAATGATCGAGTGACTGGAGTTAGCTTCTGTTTATGGGTTTTTCTACAGTCCTGTTGGGCGTTATCATGGAGAAAATGCAAATGAACAATGATAAAAAAACAACTCATCAATTGTTGGACGACTTAGAGGGGATGGTATGGCATATTAAGCCAATAGCTACTTGGAAGCATTTGGGATACTCGGTAAGGACGCTAACCAAACTCAAGAATATCTGTCGTGATTTTATCCCTGGTAAGGGCATTACCTGTATCTTTTCCGGTGAAAGCGGTACAAGCCAGACATTGGCAGCGGAGGTTATTGCCAAAGAGCTTAATCTGAACCTTTATCGTATCGGTCTTTCTGCCGTTGTAAGTAAATACATTGGTGAAACCGAGAAAAACCTGGGGCGTATTTTTGATGCTGCAAAAGATAGTGGATGTATTCTCCTCTTTGACGAGGCCGACGCAATGTTCGGAATACGGGCGCAGGTGTCGGATACTCACGACCGCGCCACTAATATCGAAACCGGATACCTTCTCCAAAGGATGGCGGAATATACGGATATAGCTATCTTGGCCACCAATCGGCTTCAGAATTTGGATAAGTCTTTTGTCCGGCGCATGCGGTTCGTTGTCAAGTTTCCATTCTCCGCGAACAAAAGAAGGAAGAAATCTGGGATATTAATGGAGAGGGTTCAGAAAGGTCGAGCGCACCATCTTAGATGATGAAACATTGGACATCCTGTCTAAAAATCATCACTTTGCTGCACTCCGTTTCGCTGATTTTCAGCGGAAGAAAATAGTTAAAGAGTGAACATGAATATCCCGCTGATATTTACTTGTATCAACACCCATCTTTATTTTTGATTGATTAATCCGAGTATTCATATTTTAGAGCAAGTTATGATGTTTATAAAAGAGTGTAAAGATAGTTAAAAAGCACAAAATATGAACGCTGACTTTTCTCAAAGTTAAATAGAGAGAAAGCAAAACTCGAACAAATAAATTATTGACATTTAGCTTTAGATAAGAGTAACTTATCCTAAACGTTAAAGAAGAAAATAGCTGTTTATTATCCGACGAACAATGAACCGCTTATTTGAAAAACATACATTCCCCCGTATTACTTAGAGTATAAACACCGCCCTGGTTTTTACATCTGGGTGAAAAAAGTGATTAAAGTTATTGGAGTAATTCATGACATAACCCACTAAGCAGTTTCAATCACCATTTCTTGATGTGTTGAGTTTTCCCAAGCAACAGTCAGAAACATTAGAAGAAAAACATATAGATTTTCTCTACAAGTACAATCCGGACTGCCGATACAGTCCCCGGAGACACTGAGCCGTATCCCTAAGTTTTTATAACCGATAAATCAAGCAGGTGAGCGGATTATTTGAGATTAGTTTTTTAAACAATATGAGCCTTTTATTTTAAATGGGAGATATTATGTCAATCTGGTTATCAGGATTTACAAAAATTAATGGCACTAAAGATGGATGGGGTTTTCGTGTCCCCGGTCCCTACCGTTTTGTTTTGCATACTACCGAAACAGATGGCTTGGGTTTAATGCCCACTAACCACCCCTCACCGCCACACCTTTGGGTAGACATCAACAGGGATATATATTTACAAGGTATTTCTCTAGATCTTGCAGGATACGCCTTAAGACACCCAGCAGGAACAATCGAAACCAACGGGATCCCTTGCGTTCAGATAGAAATTGTAGGCCGCGCCAAAGATATTCATAATTACTCAAATGCATGGTATACCAAATTGGCGCAAAAGGTCATCGGGCCAGTTTGTGATGCAATTGCTATTGATTACCATAACCACCTTGAATTTAAAGGGGAAGGCGAAGGTATTCTAGCCTCAATAAATTCAAAAGTCAGAATGACAGAAAATGAATGGAGACACTTTGAGGGGGTTTGCGGACACCAACATGTTCCTCATAATAGTCACTGGGATCCTGGCAAGCTTAATTACGCTAAAATTATTTCTATACTCGATGGCAACGAAATTCAGGCGCCAGATCCTGAACCTACTTTTCTACCGATTCTAAGCTTGGGCTCCCAAGGCGATTCCGTTTTTAGTTGGCAGAATGAGCTAAAACATTTTGCTTATTCTATAAAGTTAGATGGGGATTTTGGTGCAAAAACCAAAGCACGAACGATGGATTTTCAGCGTGACCGTCATCTCATTGTTGATGGAATAGTAGGTGACCAGACTTGGCTAGAAAGTAATAAGGCTTCTAGAGAAAGCTGGCAACGATCATAAACTTGGGGCTGATTATATAGAGCAATAATTCGTGATGAGGAAAGCAAACACTATTGTTCTTTAAGTTTTTATAACTAAAAAATCCACCCCATTGGAGTCACTTAATGCTAGGCAGGAGGAAATACTGAACCCAGTAAAAGCGCTAGAGTATCTCGCAAAGGCTCTTAAGAAAGGATCGGATGTTAGATCAGAAATCATCTCAGAAGTGAATGATTTATCATCTACTATTGCTTCAGCTTGCATATACACCTCTATGAGATTAAACCAAGCTTTAATAGCAACTGATTTAGATGAAAAGAGACGCATTTTAATCAGCATGGAACAAGGAGAAATAGAATCACATGCACGGATGAATGGTATGTGTGCTCCTATTTTTCACGCCGCAAATGAATTGCAACGATTCTATTCTGATGAAAATTTAAATAGTAAGTTAGGAAAAAAAGACAACTTGTTAGAATTATTCGATGCCTTAAAACAAGGTGAGTTAGGCATGCAGCAATTCATGATGGAATTTATAAACATTACTGATTCTGTAAAACAGAAGTCGGGTGTTGAGATTGATGAATATATAAGAAAACGTATCATAAAATTACAGGAATTAGCCAAGTCAGCACAAGACTGCCAGTTTTCTATTTCCACTTTACTATGAAATAAAAAGCCTAACAATCGTATCATTTGGCTCCTTGTACGTTAAGTAATGTGATGGCTATATTTAATTATGAATGCTCAACGGGCATCATTAAATGACTTTAGAAAACCAAAAGAATCTCTTATGTTTACTACTAGAACATTTGCCTCAGCGAAGACCAGTCAAATGTTATTTTTAATCAGATAAAGAGGGTATAACATGTCAAAATTATTAATTTTCAATTTCGATGGGACCAGCAATAGCCCCTCAGATGCTAAACAAGACGTGGATTACAAGGGAGCCAAGGAAGACGATAACATCACAAACATATTGAAATTTCATTTGATGTTAGGCGGTGATTTGTTGCCCAAAAAAAATGGGGCTGATTATACGTCTAATTTGAAAGGTGCTGATCAACGGGTATTTTATTATCCAGGCATAGGAACATACGGTTCTCAGCTAAAAAGACTTTACAATGCTGCTTTTTCTGCTGAAAAGTCGGATGTTGCAACGATCCTTAATAAAGCGATGAAGGATTTTGAAGGTAACTACCAGATTGGTGACAAGCTACTTGTTACGGGATTTAGTAGAGGAGCAGCGTTAGCAAGGCGCTTTGCTGCCTTAATCGAAAAAGATCACAAGAAAAAATCTGTGTCCAATAAAGATTATGCAAAAGTGGGGACGTTTGTATATGAGGCTCTGTATGACACTGTGGCAAGTATTGGTCTTCCAAACATGTCTAAATCGGACCGGCCTAGTTCAGAAGTGTTATTTGAAAATGGACACAGTTTACCTAAGAACGTAAAAAAAGCACTTCATTGCATCAGCATGGACGATAAGCGTCATGCCTTTCAACCAACGTTGATGAATTTTCAAAAAGGTGTTGTTCATGAAGTATGGTTTGCCGGAGCACATTCTGATGTTGGGGGAGGGTATTACAGGGATAGGTTGTCAGATATATCATTAGAATATTTCTTGCAGTGGATATCGGATAACGTACCAGAAGCCAGATATGAGATGCCGACTGAAAAAATGTTGAAAAAAGTGACACCTAAAGAGGTGGACTATGAAATTGGTGCGGACGACCTGACACGTAATCCGAGCCCATTCGGAAAAAATCACCAACAAGATAGATTCTTAGTGGCTGATTGGTTTACGTTAACTGACCGTCGATTCTGTACTATTGAAAATGATAAGGTATCTACGAAAAAACCAACAATCCATTGGTCTGTCGCATCACGCATTAACGGTGATGGCGATTACCGTCCGAAGTCGTTAAAGAATACAAAACATATTGTTGTTTATGCTGACGGAAGATTGAGTGAAAAATGTGACGGGATTACCACGCATATCGAAACACCTAGAAGTGATTTACGTTATTTTGAGAAGCTAGGAAGTAAAACGGAAGAAGTCATTGTATTTGCCAGCCAAAAATACAACCACAGCGGGTTGATGTTGGAAAAGGGAGTTACCTATCGATTTTCTGTAAAAGCGGGTCAGAAATGGAAAGATGCTAACATTAAATGTGGTCCAGAAGGCTGGAACCGTGGCACTGTAAAGTTGGGACTTCGTGAAGTTGCAATTGCGGTAATGGAACCCTTTAGACGAGTGGCTGATGCAGATTGGTTTTGTCTGTGTGGTTGCGTTACAGATGATGATGAGTACGCGTTTAAAATTGGCGACGGCCCTGTCGACATCAAAATTAAGAAGTCAGGCGAGTTTCTGCCTTTTGCTAACGACAAAATGACATATTATGGAAACAATGAGGGCAAGATAAAAATAGTTGTCGAAAGGATCAGTTGATGATGTAAGTAATGCTGATTCAAGTTTTTCATAACCCAAAGATCAACCAAGCAAGCGGGTTATTTTGATGTTAGCTTAATAATTCGTATGACCTATTTATAATATTTGGAGTAATTAAATGAGTTCAATAATCGATGGCATTGACTATGGCCCTTTGGCGCAATTAATCGGAAAGTGGGTTGGAAATAAAGGGCTAGATAATGCGCCCGATGCAAATGCTAACCCAGATGAGACTGCGTATACAGATGAAATAGTTTTTACTGTTTCAGGTCCAGCTGAAAATGCAGAAGAACAAAATTTAGTGTCAATTCAATACCATCACGTTGTGCGTAAGCTAGGAAATGGTCATATTTTTCATGACCAAGTAGGGCATTGGATCTACGAAAAAAGTACAAATATTATCATGCATTCTTTAAGTATACCCCGAGCTGTATGCCTGCTTGCAGGAGGGGAGTACCAAGAAAATAATGGCGTAAGTATTTTTAATGTAGAGGCAAAAGCAGGAAGCCAAACCTATGGGATTGTGCAATCACCATTCATGCTAGAAAAAGCAAAAACAACAGCATTTAAAATGAACTTATCGGTTAAAAATAATGAACTCAATTATCATGAAGTTACCTCTCTATATATTTATGATAAAGATTTCGAGCATAGTGATAAAAGCACACTATTTCGTGTCACATATGGTTAGGATTAAAACGCTGACTTTGCAAAGAAAAACAAGATGAAGCATCATTGAAAATGAGCGGCCCAATTTAGATTATATGCAGCAAAAAACATTTAACGTGGACTGTCATAACGCGCTTTTTGATCTTTCAGCAGGTGACGCAAGCAGTTAATTCAAATGTTATACATCTTAAAGAGGAAAATATGAGCAACCCAATCATTGCGGATAACAAGCCAGTTAAGGTGACTCTTTCTAAAGGACAGGAATATCATTTCTGTACGTGTGGCAGATCAAAAAGCCAGCCATTTTGTGATGGATCACATGTTGGTACATCTTTTACGCCCAGAGTCATTGTTTCTGACGAAGATGCCGAAGCCTATTTGTGTGCATGTAAGCATACCGGTAATACACCGTATTGCGATGGCACACACAAACAATTCAAAGATGATGAGGTGGGTAAAGAGGGGCCGGGGACAACATCAAAACCTTCTGATGTACCGAGAGCCAAATCAACAACAGAAGAACCGACAGTAGAGTATATACACCAACTTTCTCGAGAAGGGTTATCTAAACTAGGGCATCATGGCCCAATGACCTCGATGGGTGTGCCGCGACATGAATTGCCCCATTGGGATGATTTACAAATAATGGCCGCACAAATGGCCACAAAACCCTTGTTAGAAAACGTAAGCGTCGGTACTGAATTGATTATCGGACCAGAGGCTAAGAAGCCACTGATATTAAAAATTCCTTTATTTGTTTCCGATATGAGCTTCGGCGCTTTGTCCGAAGAAGCAAAAATAGCGTTAGCCAAAGGTGCTGATCTCGCAGGCACTGGCATCTGTTCGGGTGAAGGTGGAATGCTAGCTGAAGAGCAAGAAGCAAATGCTCGCTATTTTTATGAATACGCCAGTGCAGGATTTGGCTATAAAGAAGAGTTATTGGACAAAGTTCAGGCCTTTCATTTTAAAGGCGGACAAGGTGCAAAAACGGGCACGGGAGGACACCTTCCTGGTAACAAAAACAGTGGTAAGATATCTCAGGTCAGAGGCATACCTGAAGGCCAGCCAGCAATATCGCCAGCTACATTTAAAGACCTTTCATCAGTATCTGATTTTAAACGCTTTGCTGACCGGGTCAGAGAAATCACTGGCGGTATCCCTGTTGGCTTCAAGCTCAGTGCAAACCATATCGAAAAAGACATTCAATTTGCATTGGATGCCAGTGCCGACTACATCATATTGGATGGCCGTGGTGGTGGTACAGGCGCAGCACCTGAGATGTTTCGCAACCATATCAGTGTACCAACCATACCAGCGCTTGCGCGGGCACGTCGATATCTAGACAAACAAGGTGCTAGTGGTCGTGTGACACTTATCATTACTGGTGGATTACGTGTTCCCATCGATTTTGTTAAAGCTATGGCACTTGGTGCTGATGGCGTTGCAATTTCAAATAGTGCTATGCAAGCAATTGGTTGTGTTGCAGCAAGAATGTGTAATACAAATAACTGCCCAGCAGGTATCGCCACACAAAAGGAAGACTTACGTCGAAAGTTAAATATTGAAAAATCATCTACTCAATTACACAACTTTTTCGGTGCGTCTGTTGAGCTGATGCAGGTGATGGCGCGTGCCTGTGGTCACAATGATTTAAGCAAATTTAATAATAATGATCTGGCAACCTGGCATCGTGAAATGGCTTTGCTTTCTGGTGTTGCCTACTCAGGGTTTATGGATGTATCAGGGGGTGCATAATACCAATTCCAATAAATTCGCTTGTTATTCCTTCTCCTGCTGGAGAAGGCTAGGATGAGGAGATTAAAATAAAAATTTATTGGGATTGGTATAACAAGGCGCTGCACCATTAAGTATTTTCAATCATCTCAGCAACCTTCAAAAAGGTATTATTATGATAAAAGCAGTTTCGGGTATTCTATTTACACTAGTATTTTCAAGTTCTGTTTTGGCGGCTGATAGTGTTATTTCTATTGAAAGTCACTATACGGTCAAACAAACTGCTGATCGCTTTGAAGCAATATTAAAGAAAAAAGGTTTCACTGTTTTTGCCAGAATAAATCACAGTGAAAATGCTTCTAGTGTTAAGCTCGATCTTGCCGCTACCGAAGTTGTTATTTTTGGTAATCCTAAGGTTGGAACGCCACTCATGCAGTGCTCGAAAACAGTTGCGATAGATCTTCCGCAAAAAGCATTATTCTGGGAGGATAAAAAGGGACAGGGTTGGCTTTCGTATAATAATCCTGAATATTTAAAACAGCGTCATAGCATTAACGGTTGTGATCAGCTTGTTACTAAAATTTCTAATGTGCTCAGTAAGTTAAGCGCAGCCGCAACATCCAAATAAACAGCGTTTAACACAGATTTTTATGTATATACACATAAGGTATAAGTTGGAGTGCATTGAAATTACTAAGGACTATTAGTAGTGCGCATTAGCTTTTAGATTAAGTGGATTATGGGTGTGCTGATCTGCCAATGATAGTTCCAGAGGGCAGTCAGGAATAGAAAAAATTCCTGAGCTCAGAATTATAAACAAAAAGATGAGTAAAATTATGAAGAAATTTACATTATCATTAGGACTGTTTTTTATTCTTGCAACGTCTAACTTTACACAAGTATATGCTGCTGACAAGCCTATGGGGCACTCTAATTTCGAAATTATAAAGATAAAGACAAAAATGGGTTTTGAAAGTTCATCCGCTTATTTTGATGGAAAAAGTGATAAAGTTGTTATTTTTGTTCCTGGTGCTATATTTAATAAGGAAAGTTGGTTTTTTTTGGCTGAGCGCCTTCAACAGTTAAATGTTGCCTCTCTTTCATTAGATGGAAAGAGAAAAGAGGACGTTTTATCGGCCATAAAAATTCTGAAGGAAAAGGGTTTTGCCAAGATTATCTTAGTAGGCGCTAGCATGGGGGGTGGATCTGTTCTTCATGCGCTGGAAGAAAAAACAGATGATAGTATAGATAAGGTAATCGTTCTCGCCCCTTATGGAGGCAGCGCGATTAAAAGTAAAAAAATTAATAAACTGTTTGTGATTGCTAAAGCTGACCGTTTGGGAATTTACCCAAAGGTTAAAAAAATATATACCAATTCAGCTGATCCCAAAAAAATGGTGGAATATGAAGGGGCTGAGCATGCTCAGCATCTATTCAAAAGTTCACACAGAGATGAGTTAGCAGAGTTGCTTATCGACTTTATCAATGAGAATAATTAAAAGGGGTAAGGAATACAGTCATCTGATGATGAACACCCCCCGTTTTAGTCGACGCTGAAGTCAGGCTAAAACAAAGTAAGAAATTGAACAAAAATAATAATAAATTACTTGAGGTATAGAATGAGTTTTACAGTAAGTTTAACAAAAGCTGTCATAAAGTGGACCCCGAACAAATTAGTTTCATGGGTCGCTAATATTGTGCTTAAAGATATTGCAGAATTACAAGATTTTAGTATTGATCTGGACGCGCGAAAATCGTACGTGAAAGTACAACTAGTGGGTGAGCCAGAGGCCATTGAAGTCTGGTCAGAGGGATTTGCTATTATTTCAAATGAGGGCACTTATAAACTGATCGTAGAGCAAGCTAAATCAAACCGCATTTGGTTAGATAATATATTGTCTCGTATTGTGGCAAAAGAATGGAAAATTCCTGTTCCCCCTAAAATAGAACCTTATATGAAATTTATGGCTGAACTTTTGAGCTATGAGGGAATGGTAAAGGAACAGGTCCTATAAATAATGCGGTGTAACGGCTGAGATTTTAAATAGAGTCTTTTAAGCGATGGTCAACCTCAATCGGGTTGATCATTTTTTTGATGCCTCTTGAGCGGGCAAGGTAGGCATTTTTTCTTGCGAACTGTGGTGAATGTTTAAAGCCACACGCTTAAGTAATGAGTGCTTTTATCAAAGCACTTTCAGGGCCATATCCAGTCTAATTATTATTAGAGGCTTAGCTTTCTATGGATAAGCCTAAATAAGCGTGATTAATCAATGAGAAGAAACAAAAATAACTTTGTTATTTTCCATTGTGTTATTTGAGGATAACTAAACGCAAATCCTCTCTATACCACTAGTTACGCACATTTTCTGTGGATAAGATTGTGTGTAATTTTTGCGTAACTAGCTAAGCCTACTGTATTCAAAGGCTACGGTTTAAATTGTACAAAATTTAGACAATTATCCGAAATTCGACAAACACTAGGTAGAAGCTCTATTTTATAATGGGTACAGGGTACTCATATCAATTTACGCACGAATTTTTAAGCTCGATCAATGTGCTCGGGCATTATTCATTGATATTGGCAGAACAGATCTGAGATGGGAATTTCAGAGTGTTAAATAAGGTTGAAATTTCTTGGCTTGAGCTAACCTAAGGACAGTGGCTACGCAGTGACCTCCAGTTAAATAGGAAAGTCGATGCGTAACAATATCAGTATGGCGCTATGAGCGATCAATTGACAGAAATAGCTTACATTCGCTTGTCGCTATGTGCATAAGTGGCGAGTAAAAGCTGGGAAGTCTAGTCTGCCTAAACCATTACTTACGTAATTTCTGTCTTTGCTCTTCTTTATCTTGATACTTCAATAAGCGCCTTTGCTCAGCCGCTTCTTTTGCAGTGGAGCCTATATGTTCTTCACCGCGCTGTTTAGCAAGCTGCACTTGTTTTTCACGCTCCTTAAAACGCTTTATTTGTTGCTCATTAGTTTTATCGAAACAATGTGGACAACTAACCCCCGCTATAAATTGTTCACTCTGTTTCTCTGCTTCAGTAATGGGGTAGCGGCAAGCATAGCATTGATCATATTGGCCTTTTTCCAGCGAGTGATTAACCGCGACTCTATTGTCAAAAACAAAACATTCGCCTTCCCATAAAGACTTTTCAACAGGCACTTCTTCTAAATACTTTAAAACCCCGCCTTGTAAGTGAAAAACTTCATCAAAGCCTTGTTCCTTCAAGTAAGCGGTTGATTTTTCACAACGAATGCCACCGGTACAATACATGGCAACTTTCTTGTGTTTTGCTGGGTCAAGATTATCTTTAACATACTGAGGAAACTCACGAAAAGTATCAGTTACTGGATTAACTGCGCCCTTGAACGTACCAATGTGAACTTCATAGTCGTTACGCGTATCAATCAATAATACCTCGGGATCAGAAATTAAGGCATTCCAATCTTCAGGTTTAACATAAGTTCCGACAATGGCATTGGGATCAATATTTTCAACCCCCATGGTGACGATCTCTTTCTTTAGCTTAACTTTAGTTCGATAAAATGGCATTTCCTGTTCGTAAGATTCCTTCGTTTGAATGCCTGCTAAACGTGGGTCTGAACGTAACCAATTTAATACCGCATCAATGCCTTTGCGATCACCGGCAATGGTGCCATTAATGCCTTCTTTAGCAAGCAATAATGTGCCTTTCACTTGCTGTTCTTCCATTAAGGTTAATAAGGGTTGGCGAAGTTCGGTGAAATCTTCAAGGGTGGCGAATTTATAGAGTGCGGAGACTACAATATTTGACATATAAAACCTGTGTGCGAACTGGAGCGTAAATCCAGAGCAATAGTAAAAGGATTGCTATTTTAGCTTAGTTCTTGTTGATTTATAAAGTCTAATGCTTTTTCGCCAAGTGATAGATACATTATTCATTGCCACCTGTAACGTGTCTGGTTATACTTTGGTTTATGATTATAAGTTTTAAGCATAAAGGCCTGGAGCGTTTCTATAAAAGTGGAAATAAAGCAGGTATCCAAACAAACCATGCGCCAAGGCTTCAACTTATTTTAGGTCGACTGAATGCTTCTTCCCAGCCAAAAGATATGAATTTACCTGGATTATCGCTACATCAATTATCAGGGGAAAGAGATGATATTTGGTCTGTAAAGGTGAATGGGAACTGGAGGGTTACGTTTAAAATGAATGGAGAGAATGCCGAGATTGTTAACTATGAAGATTATCACTAAGGTATAAATATGTTGATGCATAATCCGCCTCACCCAGGTTTAATTATTAAAGAGCTTTGTATTGAGCCTTTAAATCTAACGATTACCGATACAGCTAAGGCGCTTGGTGTTAGTAGAAAAACATTATCAAGTATTATTAATGGTAAAGCAGGAATAAGCCCAGAAATGGCCGTTCGGTTGTCCATAGCATTTAATACATCTTCTGAAAGTTGGATAAATCAGCAATCACAATATGATTTATGGCAAGCAGAGCAGCGCCGTAGTGAGCTACATGTTTCTAAACTTGTTGCAGCGTAAAATTACATAACAAGTGCTTCAGTTAATAGTATTTTTCGAGCTTATTTAAATTTAGAAGGTATCCTGATGCGTAAGAGAATTATCAATTCAATCCCACAGAAAAACGTAGACTCTGATCAGCAATGCTTAGATATCGAGAAACTTGCGCTGGTTGAAGTCACCTCAGAGAATAATGAGTTTCCAATCGAGTCCGCGCTGCTGCTGGGTAAAGTCTCGGGGTGGCGTGCCTCAGAGCCAGGAGAACAGATCATTAGGCTGCTCTTCGATAATCCTCAGACGCTGCAATGGATCAACTTAAACTTTGAAGAGTTAGAAATTGAACGTACACAAGAATACGTTCTACGCTGGTCTCCGGACGGCGGGCAAACATACCAAGAAATTATACGACAACAGTGGAACTTCAGCCCTGACGGCGCAAGCTGTGAAGTCGAAGAGTATCAAGTAAAGCTTTCGGCAGTCACTATTCTTGAATTGATCATCAATCCAGATATAAGTGGAAAAACTGCATTTGCGTCTTTAAAGGCGTTGCGGATTTCCTGATAAGCAAAATCAATTCTATTAAAGCAACTTCAAATATGCTCACAGAACATCCAATTTTATACAGTTTCCGCCGCTGCCCTTATGCCATGAGAGCAAGGCTGGCGATTGCGATTTCGGCTGTGTCTGTCGAATTACGCGAAGTGGTATTGCGCGATAAACCACAAGCATTACTGGATATTTCTGCTAAAGCGACTGTCCCTGTTTTACTATTGCGGAATGGGAAAATAATCGATGAAAGCCTAGATATTATGCATTGGGCTTTATCACTTAATGATCCTGATAATTGGAAAAACAAAGCCCTGATTGACGATATTAACCAACTGATTCAAGCGAATGATGGCGAGTTTAAATATTATTTAGATCGCTATAAATATGCCGATCGCTATCCTGAACACAGTGAACAATATTATCGGCAAAAAACCGAGGTTTTTTTAGCTGAATTAGAAAGCAGGCTGAACAAACATGCCTATCTCTGTGGTGAAAATAATTGTTTAGCGGATATGGCTATTTTTCCTTTTATTCGTCAGTTCGCGAATGTCGATTTAGACTGGTTTGAATCATCTGATTATCAAAAACTCAATCTATGGCTAAACCAGCAGATTGAATCTGATTGTTTTATTGCCATTATGGATAAATACCCCGCATGGCAAGTGGATGACAAGACATGCATTTTTCCTGTGGTACAGCTGTAGGATCAATGCTTTCAGTTGAAATGAGGAGACTAGCTATTCAGAAATGCCAGAGTTTGGGTTGGATAGCTCTGTTTAAAAGAGTCCGAGGCATTAAAGAAAATGATAAGGTGCGTGTCTTTAATGAGCGAGGAGCGTTTGAAGGCGATGCCAGAATTACCGCTGATGTGACTGCTGGTATTATTGTCGCAACATTGGGTTATTGGCGGCAGTTAAACAAAGGGACGGTTAACTCATTAGTTCTGCAGAATTTGTTGATATGGGGCATGCGCCGATATTCTCAGACAACTTGGTTCAGGTTGAGTTAGTCAGCTGAGTTGTGAAAAAAGATCATATTATCCATCAAAGTGAGCTAGTTAATTGAATCAGTCGATAAAAGTCATATTGAGTTTTCTTATTGCCATTTGGGCAGCTTATTTTTTATCATGGATAATACCCATAAACCAATTTGGCCTAGTTCCAAGAACACAACTGGGCTTAATTGGGATTTTTACCGCGCCTTTTTTACATGGTTCTTTAGCGCACATCATAGGCAACTCAATTAGCTTTACTCTCTTTGCCGTGGCTTTAGCCTTATTGGAAGGCAATAAAATGTTTGGCAAAGTCATGTTAATGGTGGTGATTGGCGGCTTATTAACGTGGGTATGGGGGCGCAATGCAAACCATATTGGTGCATCAGGCCTGATCTTTAGTCTTTGGGGCTATCTATTATTGTCTGGGTGGTTTTCCAGAAAAATAAAATATATCTTGGT
>CBDUDV010000021.1:0-51993 GCA_965366065.1 uncultured bacterium
AGCTGATGATGGGAATCGAACCCGCGACCTGCTGATTACAAATCAGCTGCTCTACCGATTGAGCTACATCAGCTAAAAAGCTGGATTTAATTCTTATCCTTAAGAATATTGTAAATATGGAGCTGATGATGGGAATCGAACCCGCGACCTGCTGATTACAAATCAGCTGCTCTACCGATTGAGCTACATCAGCTAAAGAACGGCTATTATAGGGGGGGCTACCTAGCCTGTAAAGACTTTTATCGCGCTCTTTGGTTTTTTTTCTTAGCGGGAATGCGTCTATTATTGTTTTCAGTACGTTGCGTCCTAAATGATTTAACTTGACCATTTTTAGACCTGCCAGAACTGCCGCCTTCTTTAGGATTCCAGTTAGGAATTAACTGCTGCTTTCCATTACCAATTAAGTCTGCACGCCCCATACTTTTTAAGGCTTCACGTAATAATGGCCAGTTTTTAGGATCATGATAGCGCAAAAATGCTTTATGTAGACGGCGCTGCTTAATGCCTTTAGGAATAGACATATCAGAATCATGACGACGCGTTACTTTATGTAGCGTATCTTTACCCGAATAATACATGGCACTAGCAATTGACATCGGTGAAGGTAGAAATGCCTGCACTTGATCGGCTCTAAAACCATTACGCTTTAACCATAAAGCTAAATTAAGCATATCGACATCTTCAGTTCCTGGGTGAGCCGCAATAAAATAGGGAATTAAATACTGCTCTTTACCCGCTTCTTTAGAATACTTTTCAAACATTTCTTTAAAGCGGTCATACGTCCCCATACCTGGTTTCATCATTTTTGATAAAGGTCTATCTTCGGTATGTTCCGGAGCGATTTTTAAATAGCCCCCCACATGATGCGTGACTAATTCTTTAACGTATTCAGGTGATTTAACCGCTAAGTCATAACGTAAGCCCGACGCTATAAAGATTTTTTTAATACCTTTTAAAGCACGTGCACGTCTATAGAGTTTTATAAGTGGATTATGATTAGTATCTAAATTTTCACAAATCCCTGGGAAAACACAAGAAGGTTTACGACAAGACTCTTCAATTTTCTCATCTTTACACGCCAAACGATACATATTGGCAGTAGGGCCGCCTAGATCGGAAATATTCCCTGTAAAACTAGGCGAGACATCACGAATTGCTTCTATTTCTTTAATAATAGAATCTTCTGATCGACTTTGAATAATTCGCCCTTCATGCTCTGTAATTGAGCAAAAAGAACAGCCACCAAAACAACCACGCATAATATTCACGGAATGCTGAATCATTTCAAAGGCAGGAATATTGGATTTTCCGTAAAGCGTATGGGGTAAACGTGAATAATCTAAATCAAAAACGCCATCCATTTCACTGGTAGTCAGTGGTATTGGTGGCGGATTAATCCATAATAAACGCTGCATATGCTTTTGTAATAAGGGCCGCGCATTACCAGGATTGGTTTCACCATGCATCACACGTGAAGCATGCGCATACTGAACCGGATCATCTTTTACCGTATCGTAATCAGGCAAGCGAATAATGGTTTTTAAACGCTGGTCATTACTGATTTTCGAGCTTTCCTTGTGTACTGGCTTATCGCCTTCTTCCGCTTTGCTCGCGCAAACGGTTTCATCTTCCATTTGATAAGGGTTTTTAGGTTTGATAACTAAGCCCGGCTTATCTATATCTGAGGAGTCCTTAATCGTCCAATCAGAGGGGACTTGTTTTACAAAGTGTACCGTGCCACGTATCCCTTTTAAATCAGTAATTAATTCGCCTGCGGCAAGACGATGTGCAATCTCGACAATTTGCCTTTCTGCATTACCATAGACTAATAAATCGGCTTTAGAATCGAGTAATACGGATTTTCTGACTTTATCTGACCAATAATCATAATGCGCGATTCGGCGCAAACTTGCCTCAATCCCTCCAATGATAATTGGCACGTCTTTATACGCTTCTCTACAACGATGTGAATAGACATTCACCGCTCTATCAGGACGTTTTCCACCATCACCATTGGCTGTATAGGCATCATTAGAGCGAATTTTCTTATCTGAGGTATAGCGATTCACCATGGAATCCATATTACCGCCAGTTACCCCAAAAAATAAATTAGGTCGCCCTAAGCTTTTGAAATCATCAGCACTTTGCCAGTCAGGCTGTGAAATAATACCGACGCGAAATCCTTGCGCTTCAAGAACGCGACCAATCACAGCCATACCAAAACTAGGGTGATCGACATAAGCATCCCCTGTCACCAAAATAATATCACAACTATCCCAGCCTAGCGCTTCCATTTCTGCAAATGACATCGGTAATTCTTTTGCAGTACCGAAGCGTTGTGCCCAAAATTTTCTATAAGAAAAGATATGTTTGGCATCTAAAATATTCATGATTTGATAACTCTTTTTAGTACACTGGTGTTATTTCTTTTTAAATCTTTTATAAAATTTAAAAATTCAATTTGGTATTGTTCATCAAGCTGCTTTGCCAACACTCTTAATGCTTTCATAGAAAAGTCAGGGTGCCCGTCAGCAAAAGCAAACCCTATAATGTTGCCTCGCCCTCTTACCGGTAAAAATAGGATCTTCCATTCAAAGGTCGTGCCCATTTCCCATGCAATTTGCTGAAATAATTCTTTATCATTACCCCATAAATTAATAACTAATATGCCGGTATCGGATAATAATGTTTTACACGAGGAAAATAAGGCTGTGCCTTGCATAGTTTCAGCCATACCCACATCATCAAAAGCATCAATCATAATCAAGTCATGCTGCTCAACGCCCTCTTTACTACGCTGCCTAATATATTCAGCACCATCCCCGGTTTTTATTTTTAAGCGTGGCTCTAAAGGAAGATGAAAAAATCGTCTGGCTACTTTCACCATAGCCTGCCTAAATTCTATGGTTTTAATTTTACTCTCGGGAAAGTGGTACATTAAATACTTTACTAATACACCACCACCCAAGCCTATCATGAGTACATTTTCAGGTTTATCTTTGAATAGCATCCACGCCATCATTGCTTTTGCATAAACAGAGTGCAATTCATCGGGCTTTGCGATCAGCATACTGCTTTGCCGTGGGCTAGTGCCAAAATGCAAGGCACGCACACCCTCAGTTTCTACAATTTCAATTAAACCATGCTCATCAAATTCTTGATGAACCAATAATCCATCATATTTTTGCATAAGCAATTAACACAACCAGAGAGGATAACAAAAAAAACGGGAGAGAAAAACACGTTTATAAACAAGGTAATATGTTTTTGTTTATAAACGTGTTTTTAATAAGAAGTTGTAAGCTACCTATACAATAGGTAGCTTAACTTTTTATGGGAAATTTTATAAAGTAAACAAGCGAGTGCTTACTTTTCATGTAACTTCTCATTATCCGCCGTCACAGCATAATACAAAACACGTCATTCCTGCATGCTTCTAGCAGGAATCTATATTTTCAACAATAGATCCCCGATAAAAGACTTCGGGGGTGACGTTTTCCCCTACAATAATGAGAAGTTACCTTTTTATTACAACTAAATATCTAAGACAAAATCATCAAACGGGTTATGTAAAACAATGGTCTCATTACGCTCTGGCCCTGTTGATAAAATAGACACTTCAACATCAACTAGCTCTTCTAAGCGACGAATATAAGCCAGTGCATTTTCTGGTAAATCTGCAACGACAGTAATACCCGCTGTTATTTCACCTACCCAGCCATCCATATATTCATAAACTGGCTCACAAGCCTCATATTTTTCTGCGCCTAGTGGAGCTGTTGTGATTTCTTCGCCGTTTAATTTATAAGCAACACAGATACCAATTTTATCTAAACCATCTAAAACATCGAGTTTAGTTAAACACATACCACTCAATGAGTTCATTTTTGCTGATTTGCGCATAGCAACCGCATCAAACCAACCAGTACGACGCTTTCTACCTGTCGTTGCACCAAATTCATGGCCTTTTTCGCCTAAATGCTGACCATACTTATCATTTAGTTCTGTAGGAAAAGGTCCATTTCCTACGCGTGTTGAATAGGCTTTAGTAATTCCTAAAACATAATCTATATCTAAAGGCCCTACGCCTGTCCCTGTAGCAGCACTACCTGCGGTTGTATTAGATGACGTTACAAAAGGGTAAGTTCCGTGATCAATATCTAATAAAGCACCTTGCGCCCCTTCAAATAATAAATTTTGACCATCTTCTTGATAATCATGTAGCTTTTCAGATACGTCGATTAACATCGGTCTAATATGCTCAGCTAATTCCAATGTATCAGCCAACATAGCATCAAAATCAATCGCTTCTACTTTATAGTACTCTGTGAGCATAAAGTTATGAAAATCAGTTAATTCTTTTAACTTTTCTGCAAAAAGTTCAGGGTTAAGTAAATCAGCTGCACGAACACCACGACGCGCTACTTTATCTTCATAAGCAGGTCCAATGCCACGCCCCGTTGTACCAATCGCTTTAGCGCCTTTTGCAACTTCCCTTGCTTGATCAATCGCAACATGAATAGGCAAAATTAACGCACAGGCCTCACTAATGAGTAAGCGTGAACGAACAGGAATACCTGCTGCTTCTAAAATCTTAATTTCTTTCAATAAAGCTTCAGGCGACAACACCACCCCATTGCCTATTAAACATTGCACATCTTCACGCAATACGCCCGAAGGAACTAAATGTAACACTGTTTTTTTGCCGTCAATAACTAGCGTATGACCTGCATTATGTCCACCTTGAAAACGAACAACCGCTGCCGCTTGATCAGTCAACAAATCAACTAGTTTACCTTTTCCTTCATCACCCCATTGCGTACCGATGACTACAACATTTTTACCCATAACAGTTTCCATTAATTTAACGGGACAAGAACCCAGTTCTTATCAATTTTTTCTAATTTTTGATTACATGCTAATTGTTTAGCCGTGTCTTTTTGACCAGACAGCTCTTTAATAACAATGCAACCTGAAATACGTAGTTCACGCACTTTCTCATCTAACGCAGTATCGCCTTGTGCGATAGGTGCTAATATTTTATTCGTCGCTTCAGCCGACTTTTGTTTTTTAGTTAATGCCGCCAATACTTTTAAATCCGCACTAAATCCTGTCGCAGGCCGTGCTGCACCAAAAATTTGACCAATATTATCATAACGTCCGCCGCGCGCAATTTCTTTACCCATTTGCGGAACAAAGGCTGAAAAAACTAAGCCAGTATGATAATGATAACCACGTAATTCTGCTAAATCAAAGCTAATAGTCAACTGAGGATAGTTTTGCTTTAAAACAACTGCTAATGCTTGCAAATCTGCCAAGGCTTGCTTAACTTCATCACTCGCTGCTGCTAATTTTTGCAGTGAACGTGCCAATATTGTTTCATCACCATTCAGTTTCGGTAACTCTAAAAACATTAGCTTTAGCTCAGCTTGAATTTGATAGCTATCTAATAAGGCTTCTAACTCAACATTTGCTTTACGCTGTAAAACATTAAATAACTCAGCTTCTTGCTCTTCAGTTAATTCCGCTTGCGTAACTAATCCACGATAAATACCTACATGCCCTAAATCAAGATGAACATTTTGTAAGCCCGCTTGCGCTAATACTTCCAACATTAACTGCACAACTTCTGCATCGCTATCTATGCCTGAATGACCAAATAACTCCGCACCTATTTGCATTGGAATTCTTGTTTTATCAAGTGAATTCCCACGTGTATGCAGTGTAGTGCCTACATAGCATAATCGTGATGATAACTGATGATTTAAACTATGTGCATCAATCCGTGCTACTTGTGGCGTCATATCAGCACGAATACCTAACATTTCTCCACTTAATTGGTCGGTCAATTTAAATGTTTGTAAATTTAAATCATGTCCTGAGCCAGTTAATAATGAATCAATATAATCAATGAACGGAGGAATGACTTTTTCATATCCCCAGCATTCAAAGACATCTAATAACTGCCTACGTGTTTTTTCTAAGTGCTTTGCATCTGCAGGTAGAACTTCTTCAACCCCTTCAGGCAATAACCACGGATTTCTATGCAACATATTTTTTTCCAATACACACAAAAAACGCTCTACCTAGGCAGAGCGTTTGATTGTTAAACACAACTAACTTCATTAAAAACCAAGGTAATTATATTCAGTTATTTAATACTTTTAAAATACTTAAAGAACTCAGAGTTAGGTTCTGTCACCATGATATTTGATGCATTTTCAAATGAATGCTTATACGCAGCCATACTACGATAAAAAGCATAGAACTCAACATCAGCACCGTATGCTTTCGCATAAACATCTGATGCTGTCGCATCACCCGACCCTTTTACTACTTCAGCATCACGATAAGCATTTGCCAAAATAATTTCTTTTTGTTTATCCGCATCCGCACGAACACGCTCAGCAGCCTCAGAACCTTGTGATCTAAACTCACGCGCAACTCTTGCACGCTCAGCTTCCATACGTCGATAAACCGATTGACTAACTTCACTAGGTAGATCAATACGTTTTACTTGTACATCGACAATTTCAATCCCTAAATTTGCTGCTCCAGCAACGGTTTTAGCAATCAATGCCTCACGAACAGCACTGCGATCTGTAGATACTAATTGCTTAATATCACGCTTACTAAACTCACTACGGAATGCATCTTTAATAATCTGATCTAAACGAACATTCGCTTGATAAACATCACCGGCAACCGCAGTGTAAAACGTATTTACATCGCCGATACGCCATTTAACAAATGAATCAACAATCACATTTTTCTTTTCAGCTGTTAAAAACCGCTCTGGTGAAGAATCTAAAGTTAAAATTCGCGCATCAAATTTCTTAACATTATTCACTAAAGGAAATTTAAAATGCAATCCAGCAGAATAATCAGAAGCAACAATCTCCCCTAATTTAAATTTAATCGCTTTTTCAGTTTCAGAAACTGTGAAGACACTCATCATTAAAACAGTAAATACAGCTCCAATGCCTACTAATACTTTATTTTGTGACATTTTAACGCCCTCTCTCTACGCGACCACGACTAGAGCTTCGTGACGGGTTAATACTATTTGATGAAGTCGTAGGTTTTGCAGTTGATTGATAGCTATTAGCTGATTGCTGCGTACCCATATTAGATGACTTATTCACTAATTTATCCAGTGGTAAGTACATCATATTGTTAGAACCTTTCACATCAACTAAAACAGTATCGGTACCACTCATCACTTCTTCCATCGTATCTAAATAGATACGTTGACGAGTAACTTCCGGTGCTTTCTTATATTCTGTTAAAATCTGTGAAAAACGACTCACGTCCCCTTCAGCCGCAGAAATAATACGTGATTTGTACCCTTCAGCTTCTTGAGTTAAACGTGCTGCCGCTCCACGCGCCTTAGGCACAATGTCATTAGCATACGTTTCTGCTTCATTAATTAAGCGCTGTTTATCTTCCCGCGCTTTAATCGCATCTTCAAAAGCACTTTGTACCTGTTCTGGTGGCTGTGCATCTTGTAAATTAACACTGGTAATTAAAATCCCTGCATCATAAGAATCCATCACTACCTGAATCCCAGTTTTAATATCAGCAACAACTTGACTACGACCTTCCGTTAAAACGAAGTCCATTGTATTACCACCAATCACACCGCGTTCAACACTTTCTGTTACTTGTTTTAGCGTTGCTGTTTGATTATTAATATTAAATAAGTATTTTTTTGCATCATTAACTTGATATTGCACAGCCATGCGAATATCAACAATATTTTCATCTTTAGTAAGCATTAGCGCTTCTTTAGGAACGGAGCCCATACCACGCTGACGACTTCCCCCAGAACGATAACCTACTTCTAAGAAGCGTTGTTGAGAAATATTAATCACTTCAACATTTTCTACGGGTGTTGGTACGTGCCAGTTTAAACCAGGCTGAGTCGTTTCAACATACTCACCAAAACGCGTGACAACACCACGATTTCCTTCATCGACAATATAGAAGCCACTTGCAGACCAAAGCGCAACAGCGCCGACCGCTAGAAAACCTAAGCCTTTTAAGGAAGGAGATGAACCATTGTTATCATCGCCATTATTTCCACCACCAAATAAACCACCCAATTTATTTTGCAGTGATCGCATTGCTTCATCTAAATCAGGAGGGGTATTTTCTGTATTACGACCACTCCAAGGATCTTTATTCTTATCACCGCCTGGTTCATTCCAAGACATTAGTTAACTCCACCTAATTTACTGCAAAAATTAATAATTTCTACTCAACGTGCTCAATAAAATATTATGAGCATAGACTATCAATTATCCTAAAAAATACTGTTTAGCACAATCCTTGTTAGCCAATTTCTTCAAAAGAAATGCCATTTAAAACTCCCAAGTGCTGCTGATCCATTTCTACAAGCAAATCCCAGCCACCTTCTTCTGTAAAATCTTCCTTTATAATATTGGCTACTGAAAACAGTTGCGACCGCACCCCGCCTTGTACTGGCGAAAGCTGACAAGAAATTGTAATAGTATTAATAGAAAAAATTTCAGTGAGCACGTCCCGCAATAAATCCATGCCCAGATTTTTCTCAGCAGATATCCATACACGAATTGGCTTACCCTCTTCATCTCTATCTACACGCGGCGAAAAATCTTCTAATAAATCGATCTTATTAAAAACCTCTAATTGCTGATTATCACCCGCACCAATCTCTTTAAGGACTCGATTGACTTCATAAATTGTTTCATTCCGGTATTCATCATTAACATCAATCACATGCAATAACAAATCTGCTTCAATCGCTTCTTGTAATGTAGATTTAAAAGCCGCCACTAACTCATGCGGTAAATGCCGAATAAAGCCTACCGTATCAGCTAAAACAACTTTACTACCGGAAGCTAACCTAAACTCTCTCAGTGTAGGATCTAAGGTAGCAAATAACTGATCTGCCGCATAAATATCCGCACCGGTTAAAGTATTAAATAAGGTCGATTTACCTGCATTGGTATACCCCACTAACGAAACATTAGGCGTTTCTGATCGTTTACGACGAGCTCTACCTTGATGACGCTGCTTGACTACCGTAGCAAGTCGATTTTCTACCAACTTAATGCGCATTCCCACTTGTCGACGATCAGACTCTAATTGAGTCTCACCTGTCCCACGCATACCAATACCACCTTTTTGGCGATCTAAATGCGACCACCCGCCGGTTAAACGCGAAGATAGATGATTAAGCTGTGCCAACTCAACCTGTAACTTTCCATCATAGCTTTTTGCGCGTAAGGCAAATATATCTAAAATCAATCCATTTCGGTCAACAACACGGAACTCTAGCTCCGCTTCTAAATTACGCTCTTGACTCGGTGTTAGCACATGATTAAACAAGACTAAATCAGCTTCAGTTTCTGCTATAACCGCCTTTAGCTCTTCTAATTTCCCTGATCCAATAAAATATCGTGGGTCTGGAAAGTTTCGAGAGCCAGTCAGCACGTGCACAACCTCAGCACCAGCTGATTTTGCCAATTCTTTTAACTCGTTTAAGTCTTCTTGACCACGAGATAGGTTAATGTGCACCAGAACAGCGCGTTCTCCAGATTCGGGGCGATCAAACAAAATGCACCACTCCTCTCATATTTTTACAGTTACTCAAATTCATTCTCTATAGGTTTTATATTAATTGCTTTGCCTGGCACTATCGTCGATACCGCATGCTTATAAACCATTTGCACCATGGTATTTTTTAACATAATGACATATTGGTCGAACGAATCAATTCGTCCTTGCAACTTAATCCCATTAACTAAAAATATAGATACCGGAGTATGCTCTTTTCTCAATGTATTTAAGAAAGTATCTTGCAAATTTTGACTCTTTGACATCCCTTCGCCCCTTAATTATTATTTTTATACCCGCACGAATCGTTATTCAATCTAACCTAAGTACAAGATTATCTTAATATCCACTATTAATCCATTAAGAAGTCGTTTATTTAACCTACGCCACATTACCGATAATCATTCCGGTTTACAAGATATAAGGCTAATTTCTAGAAAAACAAGAGTAACCGGCATCACTCTAACTTTAAATTTCTAATTTGCTGATTGGCGGCTAAAAATGCACCAATAATCCCCAATAATGTAGACAGCACAATAAAAATTATTACCTCATTCAAATCCATGAAATTTAATTGATATTGACTATTATAAAGAGATGATAAACGTTCTATAGGTGCTTCTAACATAAGGACAATAGCAGTCACAATCAGCCACGCAAGTATTCCAGCCAAACTTCCATACCAGAAACCCGTATATAAAAAAGGCCGATAAATATAGGCATTATTTGCCCCAACTAATTTTTCTACTAATATTTCATCTCGCCTTGTTTGTAACTCCAAACGAATACTATTGCCGGTTACTAACAAAACAGCGACTACCAACAGCCCAGTTAACGCATGAATAAAATTACGCACTATTAGCATCATAGCCTGCAACCTTGACACCCACTGCATATCCATTTGTGCAAATTCTACTGCAGGATAATTTTGCAAACCATCAACTAACTGAGTTAACTCACCATGAGAAACAGCCTGATTATTAGGGTAAATCAGAATTACTCGAGGTAATGGGTTATTAGTTAATGCATTTAGTGCATCACCAAAACCACTATAGACTTGAAATTCCTCTAATGCTTGCTGCTTGGAAATATAGTCCACTTCCGCCACTTCAGCCTTATTCCTTAATTGCCCCGCTAAAAGCATTGCTTGCTCATCATTAATATGATCATGCAAATACAGCGAAATTTGTCGCCCCATTTGTACATCATCAAACATTTGCTGCGCATTATTTAAACCGACATAAAACCCACCTGCCAACGACATTGCTACCGCCATAACCAGTATCGTCATCATCGATGATACGGGCGTCTTCAATAGCCGCCTAGCACTTGCACATAATGCGTAATAATGAATTAACCCGGTTAAATAAAGCCCTGATTTACGCTCAGAAACCAGTCGTTTTTTTTGAGTAACACCGCTACGCGTATGTTTTATATTATTCTTCATGTTATGCTTTTTAGGCACTTTCATGAATTATTCTCCAGCAATCGACCATGATCCAACCGCAGTACCTTATGCTTTGTTTCGGCAACGATACCCGCTTCATGCGTCGCAATTAAGACACTCACGCCTACCTGTTGAAACTGCTCAAATAATCGCATAATTTCAATAGAGAGTTCTGGGTCTAAATTACCCGTTGGTTCATCAGCCAGAATTAACATCGGCTTATTAACCACAGCACGCGCAATACCCACTCTTTGTTGCTCTCCACCTGACAATGCTAAAGGGTACTTTTTTTCTTTTCCTAAAAGCCCGACTTTATCAAGCGCCGCACGTACTCGCCTAGAAATTTCATGGTGGCTAACGCCAGAAACTAACAATGGCAAAGCAACATTATCAAAAACAGTCCTATCCGTTAATAGCTTATAATCTTGAAAAATAAGCCCTAATTTACGACGTAGCAGTGGAATATCAGATTCATGCATGCGACATAAGTTCTGCCCATTAAATAACATCTGCCCTCTTGAACAGCGTTCAAGAATAGCAATTAATCGTAGCACCGTACTTTTTCCCGCACCAGAATGCCCTGTTAAGAATGCAATTTCCCCTTTATTAAGATGAAAACTAACATCAAGCAGTGCATCATTGGCTGCATATCGTTTAAATACATGATTAAAGCTAAGCATACAGCTTACTTTTCTTCTTCCATAAATAATGCATCCACAAACTGCTCAGCATTAAAATCTTGTAAGTCATCGATACCTTCACCCACCCCTAAAAAGCGAATTGGTATCCCATGTTGTTTAGCTAAAGCAAAGATCATTCCGCCTTTAGCGGTTCCATCTAACTTAGTTAAAGCAAGTCCCGTTAAATTAACTGTTTTATTAAAATGTTCTGTTTGCGAAAGTGCATTTTGTCCAGTTCCCGCATCTAAAACCAATAAAACCTCATGCGGTGCAGCCTCATCTAAACGAGAAATAATACGTTTAACTTTCTTCAACTCATCCATTAAATTAGTTTTTGTATGCAGCCTTCCTGCCGTATCAGCAATTAAGACATCCACGCCTTTTGCTTTTGCTGATTGTACCCCATCAAAAATCACTGATGCTGAATCTGCACCTGTATGCTGGGCAACCACATGTATATTATTACGTTCACCCCAGACTTGCAGTTGTTCAACCGCTGCCGCTCTAAACGTATCACCTGCCGCGAGCATAACACTATGACCTTCTCGCTGTAATCTTTGTGCTAATTTACCAATAGTCGTTGTTTTTCCTACGCCATTAATACCTACCACTAAAATCACATAAGGCCCCTCTTGCTCAGGAATAAGCAAAGGTTGGCTCACTGGCTTTAATATATCTAACAATTCTTGTTTTAATAAAGCAGACAGTGCAGTCGCATCTTGTAATTGATGTTTTTCTACGCTCTCTTCAATTTTTGCAATAATTTCAGTCGTTACATCTAAGCCTACATCAGCAATTAATAAACTGGTTTCGATTTCCTCAAGCAAATCTTGATCAATTTTTCTATTACTTAAAGAAAGTGTAGACAGCGCCGCACCAAAACCTGAACGAGTTCTTCCTAGTTGAGATTTTAATCGTCCATAAATAGATTCTTCGACAACGGGTTCAGGCTCAACAAGCGCCTCTAGCGCGACATCCGCAACAGTACCCTCATCAATTTCACTAACATCACTCAATACAGCATAACGCGTATAAAAATGAACCAGTAATAATGCCATCAACAATACAACTGCCAACGAACTATGCGCAGTCATCAACCAAGCAGGCATTGCAATTTTTACACTCGCGATGCCACTTGTAATCAGTAATAACAAGGAAAAACTACCAAGCAGACCTGCCCAACGTACTTGCTTAATTGAGTGTTTGGTTACAGACAGAAAAACCCAAGTTAAGGTTAAAAAGTTAAGCAATGCCAATATGCGGTGCATCCAACTAACCGCAACTTTTGCATCAAAAGACAGCGATGATAATAGATCAAAAGCATACTGATAATTAGCCCTAGGCCACCAAGAACCATTACACTGAGGAAATCCAGAACACGTCAATCCCGCATGATTTGCAGTAAGCCAAGCACCCAACATAACCTGCAAGGTCAAAAGACCCATTACAGATTGCAAGCAATAGGACTTAGTCTTTAACTGTTTTTTCTCATAATTTAATTGGCTACGTAGCGCCATATAAAGGGAAATACCGACAATCAGCACACCAACAACATAGCGAACAAAATACTCAAGTGCTTGATTGGGTAAAACAGCCTCATGATTTAAGGACAAACAAACTTGCACAGCAACTAATAGCGCTAAAACTACTGCTGACATAAATAGCTTTGTACGCTTCTTAATCAAAGCAAAGCTACACACAACTATGCATAGAGCTACAACAACCATCAAAGCAATGCTAAATAGCGATACAAGTTCAATAATAGGCACAGACAATAGGCCATTTTCTGCTATCAATTGATAGCAATCCACAAAACCATTACAACTCTGAGTTTGGGCTGAATTTAATACCCAACTATAGCTACTCGCCAGTACAGTTAACAACCCGAGAAAACTTAAAAAGTGTGTTAATACTCTGAACATTACGACTACCCTATCTGTGAAATTCTAAGTAACTTTTTCAAATCACCCTTAACCGCATAAGGATCAAAGTTTGCATCATAATGCATCATCAAGTTACCCAGTGGATCCATAATCATAATCGCACCATTCACTAAGCCATCCGGCTTATAAATTTTAATTTTTTCTAGTAAAGACGCGCTTGGTTTTATTTTCAATAAACGCAAATCTTCTTTCCACCATTCAGTAACAGCTAGCGTTTGATTACCCGACACAACAACCACTGCTCGCCTAACGCGCGTTAAATCTTTATTTAACATTAAGCGAATTTGTTTTGTCGCATGGATTGCATCACTACAAGCCTTATCACACTCATTGCCTTCGATATAATTCAGCATCACCCAATGCCCCGGCAATTCAGCCATATTTTCTGCTGAAAATGCATCTACCCCAGTAAAACTCTCTTTCTCTGTGGTAATAATTGGCACAATTAAATTACCTTTATTCGTTGAAGCAGGCCGAAAACTAGCACTTTCAGTTAATAACCATGCAATGGTAAAGGGAACCATTGTCATTAATGCCACGATAATAATAGTGCGCTGATTTTTATTTGTCTGATCAATCATTTTTATGTGTTTTACAACTTATCCAAAATGTTAAAAAAAATAAAGTAGTCGCTAATGCAAACCACTGAAATGCGTATGCTCTATGTTTTTCTGGCGGCATTCGCGTATTAATTTTCCAGTCTCTTAGGTAACCATTTGCTTGCTCAGCATGTAACTGCACCTGAAAGGGTAAAACGCTATAGCCTAATTTAGGCTTGAGCTTTTCAATATTTATAATTTGTACCATTGATGGCCAGCCTTCACTTGGCTCATCAGCACCTTGTAAAACAAGGCCTACCGAAGGAAATTCATTCACTATCCCACTTACTTCAATAATTGAGCTTGCCATTTTGAAGCCTAACTCAGGCAATCGCTGTCTTGATTTATCCATTGCGACCCAACCGCGATTAACCAGTACAACGCCTTCATTATTTTCCAAAATAAAGGGTGTCAGCACAAATGCACCCAACTTACCTCCATGCACCTGGTTATCTACTAGCAATTGATGCTTAATATCGTAACCCCCGTTAAATATAACCGGTCTATAGCGGCGCGCTTCGGCACTCAGCAAAAGATCCGTTAATAAAACAGGCTTTTGTAACATTTGTTTTTGCTGAGTCACTAAAAAAGACTCTTTTTCATTCGCCCTACTCAACTGCCAAAAACCTAAGCGTAACAATAAGATAAATAGACAAACAAAAAGCGTTAACGGCACCCATCTTATATTTTTGTAACATGCGCTTAAACGTGAAGCCATTATGCCATTCAACTAATTTCCTAAGTAACCGAATATTATACTACTCAATAAAAAAATTGAGGCTATAATCATCGAAATTAAATTTTTTATGTCGCTAACTAAGCAACCACAGCTTTTTCCACTGAACATCTATCCTTATGCTAAAAATCCTTATTATTCTTGTCTTCTTAACCATTATTATTAGCCTTGCTACTGCCTTATACCAGCTCATTAAAAACAAAGGGTCTTCAGCAAAAATGGTTAAAGCATTGACTTATCGCATAAGTATTTCACTCGCACTGTTTATTTTATTAAGCATTGCGTTTATGAGCGGCCTTATCCAGCCTACCGGAATTGGCATGCAAATGCATTTGCAAAAACAAGCACAAAAAAATATTAACTAGTTTAATCGACTTCTTGGCATTGAGATTTCATCCTTACAAAATCAGCATCGATAAACAATAAAAGCCCAAGATATAAAGTGCGACCAATTTCAATTTCATAGCGATTGAATATGATTTCCAGTGGCTTACTTTGCTTTCTAGATATGTATGACTAGCGCGCAGCATATACTTTTCAATTTTACGCGCCATGTAGGGTAAAAAGCGTATAAAGTGATATATCACGCCCAACGCGACAAGTACCAGTATATTTAAAAAAACAATTTCACTCTGTCTTTTGTTTGTATGGAAATATTTTTCCAACACTACCTCTACTGACACTTCAAGCATTTCTATCACTACGTGACCAAGCTCTATCAATAAATCTATGAGCCCCATCACCCCGTCTACTATGGTATCAATCATCAACAACACTAAAAAAGCCACCAAAAACTTCACACAGAGACCTATCAGCACCTGATTCTCAGTTTTCTGTAGCACACTACTATCCTTTAAATTACTTTCCATTATCTTAATTTTCTAAATATGTATCAGACAAAAAAAAAGCACTCACCATTTAGTGAGTGCTTCTTATCAATTATCTACAATGTAGTTTTACATTAAATAAACAAATATAAACAAACCTAACCACACGACATCAACAAAATGCCAGTACCAAGCAGCTGCTTCAAAAGCAAAGTGATTTTCAGCTGTAAAATGCCCTTTCCAACTACGAAATAACACTACAGATAGAATAATAGCACCCACACAAACATGAAAACCATGAAAACCCGTTAACATAAAAAAGGTTGAACCATAGATACCTGAACCTAAAGTTAAGCCCATCTCATGGTACGCTTCCATATACTCTAAAGCTTGGCATGCAACAAAGACAAAACCTAAAGTAACTGTAGCAGCAAGTCCCTTGATTAACTGAGAACGATTGTTTTCCAGTAAGCCATGATGTGCCCACGTACACGTTACACCACTAGTTAATAGTAACAAAGTATTGATTAAAGGTAATCCAAATGCCCCCATAGGCTCAAATTCACCACCTATATTTCCTGGACCATTTGTTGGCCATACCGCCTCAAATGAAGGCCATAACATGCCTGTTGATCGCCCTGGACCAGTCCCCATACCAGCTAACCAATCTATAGATAAGTTACGCGTGTACCAAAGTGTTCCAAAGAAAACAGCAAAAAACATGATTTCAGAAAAAATAAACCACATCATGCCCATTCGGTAAGAAACGCCTACCCCATGGTTATACATGCCTGTTTCACTTTCTGTCGCTTGCATTGTGAACCAGCCCGCAAGCATCAAAATAAAAATACCTAAGCCTATCAGCATAAAAGTTGATCCTGCTGCATTACCATTTAGATAATTTGCAAAACCTACTAATGAGGTTAATAAGCCCATGGTTGCCGCAATAGGCCATGTTGCCTTATGTGGAATGTAATATGCGTCCTGTGTAGACATCATAATCCCCTATTTATTGAGTAATATCGAAAAAAGTAAGTCCGAATGTAATGCGTTTATAATCAGAAGAGACTTTAGGATCAACCATTAACTGCACCTCTAGGTGCTTGGTTTCGCCTGGTTTAAAATCTTGACTAGAAAAGCAAAAACATTCAATATTTTTAACATACGCTGCAGTAATTCCCGGTGAAATACTAGGATTTGCTTTAGCTGTTAACTGTTGATTTGTTTTATTTTTTGCCGTAAATCGAGCGGTTATTTTCTCACCGGGATGCACTTTAATTTCAAACTTATCCGCTTTAAAATCTAAAGCTGTTTTAGCACTCACCGTGGCAACAAACTCAAGCGTTATCACTCGCTCTTTATCAACCGCATAATCTAGAGAACTTAAATCTTGTTTACTTTTGCCATTAATTCCTGTTATTTCGCACAAAATATCGTACAAAGGAATCAAGGCAAGCGCAAATAAAAACATAACAAAAACCAGTACTAACAAACTTATTACGGTTTTTTTATTTTTCCTCTCTAGATCAGAGCTCACTATGACGTAACTCTGATTACAACAAGAACATAAATTACAACAACGATAACAACCAAGGTTGCAACTGTCAGCCTGTTTTTAGTTTTAATATTCATAATCTAACTTTGATTTTACCCACCTTAAAATCAAGGTGGGTAAAAACTACAAGCCCCTTAGAAATGTTCCGTTGGAATTTTATCTGGTGGCGTTGCAAACGTATGATATGGAACAGGCGAAGGTAAAGTCCACTCTAAGCCATGCTTATGTGCATCTTCCCAAACTTCATCAGTTACTTTTTCACCCGTACCGCCTTTAATTGTTTTAACAACAATATAAACGAACATCAATTGACTAAATCCAAAAATAAAAGCACCGATACTCGATACCATATTCCAATCAGCAAATTGCACAGCATAATCAGGAATACGACGTGGCATACCCGCTAAACCTAAAAAGTGCTGAGGGAAGAACAAGATATTTACTGAAATAGTAGACAACCAGAAATGTAGTCGACCTAATCTTTCATCATACATATTCCCAGTCCACTTAGGTAACCAGAAATAACCACCCGCCATTAGAATAAAAACAGAAGCCGGTACTAATGTGTAATGAAAATGGGCAACGATAAAATAAGTATCATGATACTGAAAATCAATCGGCGCCAATGCCATCATCAATCCAGTAAAACCACCTAATGTAAATAGAATAACAAAGGCAATTGAAAACAACATAGGTGTTTCAAAAGTCATTGATCCACGCCACATAGTTGCAGTCCAGTTAAAGATTTTAACCCCAGTAGGAATCGCAATTAACATAGTGGCATACATAAAGTATAGCTCACCTGATATCGGCATCCCCACAGTAAACATGTGATGAGCCCAAACGATAAATGATAAGAATGCAATCGCGGCAGTCGCATAAACCATAGAGCTATAACCAAATAATGGCTTACGCGCAAAAACAGGAATAATCGTTGATGCAATACCAAAAGTAGGCAAAATCATTACATATACTTCAGGATGTCCGAAGAACCAGAAGATGTGTTGATAAAGTACTGGATCACCACCACCGGCAGCATCAAAGAAGCTCGTATCGAAAAAACGATCTGTTAGTAACATCGTTACCGCACCAGCAAATACCGGCATAATCGCAATTAATAAGAATGCTGTAATTAACCAAGTCCATACGAACAAAGGCATTTTCATCAATGTCATCTTAGGTGCACGCATATTGAAAATAGTTGCGATGATATTAATCGCTCCCATAATCGATGAGATACCTAATAAATGCACTGAGAAAATAGCAAAAGGTAAAGCAGCACCCGTTTGCAGCACTAGCGGTGGATATAAAGTCCAACCTGAAGCCGGTGCCCCACCTTCCATAAATAGAGTACTTGCTAATAACATTACCCCAGCTACCAACATCCAAAAACTCATGTTGTTCATTCTTGGTAAAGCCATATCTGGCGCACCAATCATCATAGGTATAAGCCAGTTAGCAAAACCAACAAATGCTGGCATTACTGCACCAAAAACCATTACAAGCGCATGCATGGTTGTCATTGAGTTAAAGAACTGCGGCGTAACAAATTGCATACCCGGCTCAAATAACTCTGCACGGATAATTAGTGCCATTGTTCCACCAACAAAAAACATTGCTAGTGCAAAAAATAAATATAGCGTACCAATATCTTTATGATTGGTCGTCACTATCCATCTTAAGAGCCCTTTTTCAGGCCCGTGATCATGATGATCATCGTGTTCATGCTCAGCTGTTACAGCAGACATAATTTATACCTCGTTTAATACTAAAATAAAGATTCAATTTACTTAATGCGAAAGATGAGTTTACTTACTCATCATCACCTTTTGAAATCGTTGCCTGTAAGGCTTTAATTGCAGTCGGTTGAATTACATCACCCACTGAATTGCCTAGCCCATTACGAATAAATGTTGATACCGCTGCAAAATCAACAGGATCTAACATTTGACCAAAGGCAGGCATCATACCTTTACCATTTAGCATTAAATCAACTTGCGCATTCATATCACCTGTAACAATAGCACTTGCTGTAATTGCAGGAAAAGTTCCTGGAATACCAGCGCCATCAGGCATATGACAAGAAGCACAATTATTTGCATAGACTTTTTCACCCTGTGCAATTAAATCTTCTTGAGACCATTCTTTTTCAGCTGCTGCTGCTTGCTCTACTGCAACACCTTGCTGCTCAGCAACCCAAGCTGCATAGTCTTCTTTTTCCATCGCAATAACAACAATAGGCATAAACCCATGATCTTTACCGCAAAGCTCAGTACATTGACCGCGATATGTTCCCGCTTTGTCAATTGAAGTCCACGTTTCATTGATATAACCTGGAATTGTATCTTTTTTCCAACCTAAATCGGGCACCCACCAAGAATGGATTACATCAGCCGCCGTAAATAAAAATCTAATTTTAGTATTGATTGGCAGTACTAATGGCTTATCTACTTCGAGTAAATAGTTCGGCACTGAACGAGGGTCAATCCCTGAGTTTAGTTGCCTTGCTTTATTACTCGCTTCATCTAAACTACTGAAAAAATGAACACCATTATCTAAATATTCATATTCCCATTTCCATTGCCATCCCGTGACTTTTACGGTCATTTCAGACTCAGAAACATCATTCATCTCTAACATGACTCGTGTCGCAGGAATCGCTAACACAATAAGTATGACAGTTGGAATGATCGTCCAAATTATTTCAACCTTAGCACTTTCATGAAAGTTAGCGGCCTTAAAGCCTCTAGACTTACGGTGAAAGTAGATCGAATAAAACATCGTACCAAACACACCGATACCTATGAATACACATACCCATAATACAAGCATGTGTAAGCCATAAACATCACGACTGATCGATGTCACTCCTTCCATAAGGTTGAGTGTATAGTCCGCTTGCGCGCTCCCTAGGCTTAAAGCCATCAGGACCAGACCGGCGAATAATTGCTTTGTTTTCATCACGGAGTAGCCTCCTCTATATTAATAATAAACTGATTAAATGCACCTAATTTTTGTGATTTTTTAATGTATTCCCTTACAAAAACAATCCATTTTATTTTCACTAAAAATAACTTCCTAATTTTAACCTATGACTTCAGACTAAGCTAGAGCCCACAGGCTTTTTTATTCTTATACGCTCATTTTTCTGGCAAAAAAAAAGCCTGTAAGCAATAAACTTACAAGCTTTTTATACTTATATTTTTCTTAGCCTTAGCTATTTAAAGCTCCTGCATACGGCATATCATATTGAGGGATATGGCTATCTAACCAACCTTTAACCATTTGTCCCACTTCTTCAGTAACATCCGCTTCACCTGCGTGAAATTTTGCTTGCAAACCAGCACACACAGCAACTAATTTATCATGCTCTTCTTTATGTCTTGCATAGCCACCATAAGACTTAGCTTGCATTTCTGTTTCTTCATGCGCAAAGTGATCGACAACATAAGCAATCAGCGCATCCAATGCACTACCAATTTTCGCGCGCTCTGCCCCGCCTATTGCAAGATCATATACTGTATTCAAAAGATCAAACAATACCTTATGCTCATCATCCGCAAAGCCTACTTTTGTTCCATGATCTTTTTCATTCCACGTAATTAAAGCCATCTTTTTCTCCGATTCTTTATGATAGGAGCAGCAATTAAACCACAAAAACTTTAATCTTGTAAGGTTTATAGGTTTATTTTCTTATAATTATTAAGGTTTCTTGTTTTTTCATAAGGAAACACCGCCAACAAAGGCATATCAGCCGCGGCGTCTATTGTTTTAATATTTGCCTCCAACTGCTGCATATCTTCTTCAACACAAGAGGCAATCCAACCAACACATGGCAACCCCATCGATTTGATTGCAGCAAACGTTAACTTTGCTTGATTAATACACCCCAAGCGCATACCGATAACAACAATAACTGGCAAGGCCAACTGCTCAGCTAATTCCGCTATATCCTCTTTTGCATTTAAAGGCACCATCCAGCCACCAGCACCTTCAACAATCACTACATCAGCCAGTGTTTGCAGCTTTTCATATTCGTCGCGTATTACAGAAACCTCGATTTCCTCACCCACTGCTTGCGCAGCAATATGCGGTGAAACTGGTAACTCAAAGGCATAAGGGTTAATCAAATCATAAGGTATATCAATTGATGCCTGCGCTTGCAACGCAAGTGCATCTTCATTTTTAAACTGCCCATCTAGCCATTCACAGCCTGCTGCAACCGGCTTCATCCCCACAACCGTTTTACCTTGTTGCTGAAAATACTGCATCAAAGCAAGGCTGCTCCATGTTTTACCAATTCCCGTATCCGTACCAGTTACAAAATATCCCTGTGCCATTATTTTTTCCTTGCCTTCACATACATAATTTCAAAACTAGCACTGATGGTTCCATTTTCATTTTTAGGATACGCCCTAAACATAGACTGCATCCCCCCTTTGCTCGTTAATGTTTTTTGCCGAGCTGAGCTGACATTATGTGCTCCAATGCCTTTCAGTTCACGCATCAATTCAAGCACATGAGTATATTCCGAATGATAAATAGCTGTTTCGATTTTAATATCATTAAAGCCTGCTTTTTTTAATGATTGCTCAATCATATCTAAAGTACAAAACTCATTAACATGCGAATAATCATCAACTTCAGACCAGGCCGCCTTAAGTTCTTTTAAAGCTCCCACTCCAAAGGTAGAAAAGACAAACTCTCCTTCATATTGCAAGACTCGATAAACCCCTGAAAATAATTGATCCAAATTATGGCACCATTGCAACGCTAAGTTAGAACTAACCAGCGTCATGCAATCACTTTGCAACGGAAGTTTTTCTGCATCCGCACAAATCAGCGGCATTTTTTCGCAAAGCTTTCGTTGCTTAGTTTTTTTAAGCATCGGTAAAGCCATATCCAAGGCAAAAACATCTGCGTGGATTCTTTTTTCAGCAATCAACTGGGTAAAAAAACCTGTGCCGCAACCTAAATCTAATGCATTAGTCACTTGCTCATTACTTGACACATAATTAATCAGCTCCAGCCCTACCTTTCGCTGTAATACCGCCATGCCATCATAACTTTCAGAGGCATTAGCAAAGGATGCTTGCACTCTCCGCTTATCTAACACGCCAACCATCACTCCACTCTCTTAAAAAATGACTGCACCAATGCCAAGACTTGTTGCTTATGCGTAATAAACGGCATATGTCCTGCGCTTTCAATACATTGAACTTCTAATTTTGGCCGCAATAACTGACAGCCTTCTGCCACAGAAACAGGAACCAAGGTATCTTTATCACCCAATACCAATAAGACAGGACACGCTATTTTCTGTAACGCCTCTCTTGAATCAGTGGTTTGCAATAGCTCCAAACCTAGCATTAAATCTCGAAACTCAGGTTCTTTACACTCTAGCATTAACGCTTTAATTTTTTTCAAAGCAGCCTTACCCTCAGGTAATCCTCTGACTTGTAAGCCTAAAAATCGAATTAGCGTTGCATTAACATTAGTTTGTAAATTATTAGCAAAATCATCTAAAACTGACTTAGATATTCCCTGCCATGATTCTTCTTGCAAAAAGTGTGGATTATTTGCAATCAAGATAATACTCTTCACTCTGTCAGGGTATTTTTCAGCCAGATATAAGGCGATATTCCCACCTAAAGACCAGCCAATCAAATCACAAGGCTCTTTCGGCATAACAGCCAATATTTTCTCAGCCCAAATATCCATTTTACCAACATAAACACTCGGACTACGCCCATGACCAGGCAGGTCAACACAAAGCACTCGGTTTGTTTTTGCTACTTCTTCAGCAAAATCACGCCACATTCCCGCATGCATCGCCCAGCCGTGCAACATAAGCACCGGTTCACCCTGGCCAAACGTTTCTGTATAAAGTGTCGTCATAAACTCAAACATTCCAAAGCAGATAATAGTTGATCAATTTCAGTTTTTGTATGCTCGGCAGACAAGGTAATTCTCAATCGCGCACTTCCTTGCGGCACAGTAGGGGGCCGTATTGCACCCACCCAAAGCCCTTGTTCAAATAAGGACTCGCTAGCCGCAAGTGCCTGCTGACTACTACCGACAAGCAATGGTTGAATGGCTGTATCCGACGGCATTAACGGTAAATTTAATTGCTCAGACGCTTGTTTAAAATAGGCAATTAACTCTGCTAACTGTACTCGCCGCCATGCTTCAGTTTGCAACAATGACAAACTACAGCGCGTTGCGGCTGCTACAGCAGGTGGCAATGCCGTTGTATAGATATAAGTACGCGCTTTTTGAATTAAAGTTTCAATCAGTTCATTTGATCCCGCCACAAATGCACCGCTTGTACCTAAAGCCTTGCCAAACGTCCCTACCAATAAGGGTACTTGTTTTTGATTGAGCTGTAACTGCTCAACTATCCCCGCACCTGTTTCGCCCAGAACGCCTAAGCCATGCGCATCATCAACCATCAAATAAGCCGATTCTTGTTGAGCAATACAGGACAATTCAGCTATTTTTGCGACATCACCATCCATGCTAAAAACACCGTCAGTCACAATCATCGATTGTCCACTTTGGTGCTTTTGCATTTTCAACGACAAATTAGTGACATCATTATGTAAATAACGACTGAATCTTGCGCCTGACAATAGCCCGCCATCCAATAATGAGGCATGATTTAACTTATCTTCATAAATCACATCCCCTTTAGACATTAAACCCGCAATAACACCCACGTTAGCCATGTAGCCAGTAGAAAAAAGTAAAGCCTTATCTCGCCCCGTAAATTCAGCCAACTCTTCTTCTAAAGCATGGTGCTCGGAACTATGCCCACAAACAAGATGAGCAGAACCGCTGCCCACCCCATATTGATCAGCGGCCAACTTAAATCGCGTTATAACGTCGGGATGTCTCGCTAAACCCAAGTAATCATTACTGCAAAAATTCAACAGCTTGCGCCCTTCAACTTGCACATAACAGCCTTGCACAGTTTCTACAACACGCCGCGATCGGTATAAATCAGCCGCCTTTAATGCATCAAGATCTCGTCTTAATTGATTTTCTACTAAGCTCATTTTATTGCGCGTAACTAGATCCTGCCGAACGCACACCCAAACGATCAAATAAGGCCAAATCATGATTAGTCATGGGATTATCAGTGGTTAATAATTTATCACCATAAAAAATAGAATTCGCTCCGGCAAAAAAGCAAAATGCTTGCATTTCATCCGACATATCCGCTCTACCAGCCGATAAGCGCACACGAGATTTAGGCATCATAATCCGCGCAACAGCAATCATACGAATAAAAGTAAACGGATCAATAGACTCAGTATTAGCTAAAGGAGTTCCTTCTACCTGTACTAACATATTAATCGGCACACTTTCAGGATGCTTAGGTAAGTTTGATAGTCCAATCAATAAATTAGCTCTATCATCTCCACTTTCGCCCATACCGACAATACCACCACAACACACATTGATATCTGCATCACGTACACGCTCTAAGGTATCTAAACGATCTTGATAGGTGCGTGTAGTAATCACTTCAGAATAATAATCTTCAGAGGTATCTAAATTATGATTGTAATAATCTAAACCACCGTCTTTCAACGCTTTTGTTTGCTGTTCAGTCAGCATCCCTAAAGTCACACAGGTTTCCATACCCATCGCTTTAACGCCTTGCACCATTTCTACAACACGTTCTATATCTTTATCTTTAGGGCTACGCCATGCCGCTCCCATACAAAAACGTGATGCACCCTGATCTTGTGCCTGTTTAGCGCTTTTCAGCACTTCTTCGATAGGCAATAGCGCCTCAGGCACTAAATCAGAATCATGACGCGCACTTTGCGGGCAATACCCACAATCCTCTGAACAAGATCCTGTTTTTATACTCAATAAGCTACTAACTTGAACCTCATTCGGATCAAAATGAGCGCGATGTATCGTTTGCGCTTGAAAAATGAGATCATTAAAAGGTTGATCTAATAATGCTTTTACTTCATCTAACTGCCAATCATGGCGTAAATTTTCTGCTGAACTTGATGACACGCGATTAATCTCCAAAACAATTATTTGAGTGGTCAACCCAAAATGATAAAAACAGTAAACAACTGGCTAAATATTATACAATATACTGTGCTTCCGCCTAGCTGTATTTTTTGCGGTAAAAAATCAGAGCAAAAAATAGATTTATGTAATGCCTGTAAAAACGGCATAAGAAAGCTTGAATCACAATGCCTTTATTGTGCACAAGTCTTCGATTCCCCCTCACTCAATCATCAAATTTGTGGCCACTGTCAAACATCACCACACGCCTTTGATAAGGTTTACGCTCCTTACTTACATCAAGGCGAAGTTCGCTATTTAATTAATCAATTAAAATTTGAACAGGCACATAAAAACGCAAGGCTTTTAGGTTTACTGATCAGTGATTTTTTAATCGCAGAAAAAGCACCTCTGCCCGATTGTATTTTGCCTGTACCGCTGCATAGAGAACGTTACCAACAACGTGGATACAATCAAACTTTAGAAATAGCAAAAGTGATCTCGCAAAAACTTTCTATCCCTATTAACTATAACAACTGCATTCGCACACACAATACGCCGCATCAAATTTCACTTAGCTTAAAACAGCGCCATAAAAATATGAAAGGCGCTTTTAAAGTTAAGTCGAGTATTTCAGCTAAACATATCGCCATTTTAGATGATGTGATGACAACCGGCGCAACGGCAAATGAACTCGCTAAAACCTTAAAATCAGCAGGCGTTACACGCGTTGATATTTGGGTATGCGCAAGAGCTTAAATAGTAATAAAAAGCTCAAATTAAGCTTGCTCTTTCAATTTCTTGAGCAACTTTGTATTAACAAAGTCAGCAAAATCTTCAGCATTTTCATAGCCCTGCCGATTTGAAAATTCAAGCAAGTTTGATATCAATTGCTTTGTATCAGCTATTTCAACATGCGACCGACCACAGCCATCACAATGAGAGCCAGAATCCGTACATTGCCCTAAAATACAAGGGTTAAATTTCATAACTTTACACTCCAAAATCAATATTATTGATAATAAAATCATAGCTGCCAATACACAAATAATAAATACCTTTATTTTTCAAATACTTGAAAAACATAATACCCTTTATTAAATAATTGTTTTGACACGAAACGTTTTACTATGATAAAAATACGCCGTGCTTGAGAATAACACTCTTGCCAAACAAGCTTAACCAATAATAATAAAAATAAAAGCTAAATTTATTGCACACCTTAAATAATAACAATAACGAGGAATACCAATGGTAGAACAAGTAGAAGAAAAAGATAACCTAACTAAAATTATCGCAGGAATTATTGTAGTGACAATTGTCGGCGTTGTCCTTCTTAAATCTAGAGAAACAGAGCATTTGGAATCAGGCGCATCAACAGCTTCTACTCAACAAGCTTTTGAAGCAGCTAATGAAAAGCGCATAGCAGAGAAAAATGATTTTTATTAATCACTAAAAACTAATCAAAAGTTTTACAGTAACGACTTTAATGCCCTTTAAGGTCGTTACTTTTTATAAAGACATTCGCGAACGTCAGAAAAATCGCTATCATTTAATTTCAATAGATTAAACACTTCTCCAACTGTCATTACTGACATCTTTTTCTCGTTTGTATAGCGCAAAGAAAATAAACTATTTTTCTTGCCTTCTGGGTAAGTCGATTTAATTTCACTTATTGTTTGCTCAATCAAAGCCTGCGCTTGCTCAAGCAGCGATAATTCGATTTTATTTTTTTTGTATTTGACTACTCGCGGCTCTACTATCTGCACCGTCTCTCTCATACTCGATAAACGCTTACTTTTAGATAAATCCACAATACCCGGAAAATTTTGCGCTGCAACCGTTACTTTATTCTTCATAATTGAAATGAATTCGCTTGCCACTTTAACAGTGCATTAATATACAACTCAGCTTCTTCATTTCTCACTCGCTCACCTAAAGTAGCCACTGTATCTTCAGGCATAACCGATACCTGCTGTTGCAATAAAACAGGCCCTGCATCATACACTTCATTAATAATTTGCACCGAAGCACCACTAAATTTATCGCCAGCTTTTAAAACTGCCGCATGTACAAAATCACCATACATTTTATGACCACCATGCTTAGGCAATAAGGAAGGATGAATATTCAATATTTTATTACTAAAGGCTTGTAAGGTTTGTGGGCCAATTTTTTTCATATAACCAGACAAAACAACAATATCCGATCCTACTGACTTTAGTGCAGCGCAAATCGCAGCATCTTCTTGCTCAGGATGCGTTTTCCCACTAATATGCAAGACCTCAATCGCATGATCTAAACACCATTGATAAATAGCAGTTGTCTTATTGTTAGTAATCAATAATCCTATTTCAAACCCTTTTAAACGCTCTGATTGTATCGCAGTAATAATTGCTCTAGCTGAACTACCGCCATGTGACGCTAAAAAACTAATTTTCATCTTTGTACTCTTATCGTTCTATTAAATTTATGTGAGGCACTTTTCGCTAAATTTTTATAGCATGCCAAGCAACTAACTTAGCTTCAAACTTCATTGCCGCATAAGCGGGACTCGTTGAGGGTAGTTTTTTATACTTAATATAAGGCGCAGATTCTTCAACTAAGGGTTGTACCTGTTTTTTATAAGTACTCTCCGCCATCGATCCATTAAAAAAAACATATCTCAATTTAGGAAAAGTCAAAAACAAATCGGCAAAATCATTCATTTCCATGGTTTCTTTATTGATAGCTGAATCCAAGCTACCTTGCCGATCACAAAATTTTAGCACATCCCAAAGTGCGATACCCTGATCTATTAATAAAGCCTCACCTTGCTGATAATCTAAAGCCTTACCCTGATTAAATAAGTGAGCAATAATACGCCAAAATGCATTTTGTGGGTGTGCATAATACTGTTGCTTTTCTAATGATTTCATACTCGGCATACTGCCTAAAATCAAAACCTTTGCATTTGAGTTACCTACTAAATTAAAGCCCTCAATCATTATCTTCCTCATCCACAAAGCTAATCCTCATAAACAATTACTGATTTTACCCTTGTTATTTGCGATAATGCTATGCTTATATTTTACTGCATGAGCGACATCCCCCTGCTCATGCTTTTTATCTCCTACTCATTCAAAGAATTATCTATGTGGTTTAAAAATCTTGCTATTTACCGTTTAACTGAATCATTTTCACTGACTCCTGAAGAGTTAGAGGAAAAATTAGATGCCATGCGTTTTAAACCGTGTACTGGACATTCTGAATTTAGCTATGGCTGGACAGCACCACTAGGCCGTTCATCAGAACAACTCATTCATCAAGCCAATGGCTTTATTATGCTATGCGCTACTAAAGAAGAGAAAGTGCTGCCTGCTAGTGTAGTTAACGAAATGGTTGCCGATACAGTTTCAGAAAAAGAAGAACAAGAAGCGCGTAAATTATCTAAAAAAGAACGTACTGATATCAAAGATGAAATTATTTTTGAATTATTACCTCGCGCCTTCTCTTTCTCTAAAAAGACCTACGCTTACATTGACCCTAAAGGTGGCTGGTTAGTTGTTGACGCGGCTTCTGCAAAAAAAGCAGAGGACTTAATTAGCTTCTTACGCAAAAATTTAGGCAGCCTACCTGTTGTGCCTGTTAGCACAAAAGAAAAGCCTGTTAGCACCATGACACAATGGCTATTAAAAAACGAATCACCAGCTGATATTTTAGTTGAAGATGAGTGCGAACTACGTGCACCGGAAGAATCCGGTGGCATCATTCGCTGTAAGCGCCAAGATTTAGCCGCGCCAGAAATTAAGAATCACTTAGATACCGGCAAACAAGTTATCAAACTGGCGCTCAGTTGGTCTGATCGCCTTGCCTTTGTTTTAGATGAAAACTTATCAGTAAAACGTCTCAAATTTTTAGATTTAATCCAAGACCAAGTAGCCGATACTGAATCAGACTCTGCAGAAGATCAATTTGATGTGGACTTCACTATCATGACTAAAGAATTAAGCGGTTTCCTTCCGCGCCTACTTGATTTATTTGGTGGCGAAAACGTCCGTTAATGATAAATAGTCTTAGAAAACATCCGCTATGCGTACTTGCTCTATTATTAGCAAGTAGCTCAGTTCAGGCAACTCGCTTTGTATTGCCTAGTAATCCAGATGACCGCCTTATTAAGGCGGTCGATATGCAAAATAATAGCCAAACCTTTGCTAATAAAGACGACGATTTATTAGACATCGCATTGCGCTATGATTTAGGACAAAATGAAATTGTTCAGCTAAATCCCGATGTAGACAGATGGCTTCCCGCAATGGATTCAGTCATCAAGTTACAAAATACCCGCTTGCTACCTGATAGTGAACCAAGTGGTGTGATTTTAAACTTGCCTGAATTCAGACTGTATTACTTTCCAAAAGCAACAGACAATTCGCCCGCTAATGTTATTACTCATCCCGTTAGTGTCGGTCGGCAAGACTGGGAAACGCCGCTGGGAAAAACTAAAGTGACTGCCAAAAAGAAAAACCCCGCTTGGCGTCCACCCGAATCAATCAAAAAAGAACACGCAGAAAAAGGCGACCCTTTACCCGATGTGGTTCCTGCTGGCCCCGACAACCCATTAGGTTTGTATGCTATGCGCTTAGGAATCCCTGGCTATCTTATACACAGCACTAACAAGCCTTTTGGTGTAGGTTTACGTGTTAGCCACGGCTGCGTTCGTATGTATCCTAAAGATATAGAGACGCTTTTTCCTTTAATCAAAGTGGGAACGCCTGTTAGTATTATTAACCAACCTATCAAGGTCGGCTGGCTTGAGGGTAGTTTATATATTGAAATACATGCGCCATTAGAAGAGCATCAATATGATGATTTGCTCAGCATTGCGCTAGACCTGATTGAAATAAATAATAATGGAGAACTCCCTATCATTGATGGCAAACTATTAAAACAAGCCATCATAGAAAAGCGAGGATCGCCCATAAAAATTTACACCCAAGCAATTTCTAACCTAGATTAATTTGAAATAAACTTACCTTGCAATAAAGCAGCGTCATAACATGCTCCAATATTTTTCTCAACTAACTGCACAAGACCCGCGTCCAAATGCCCTGATTTTCCTTGCTCTAATAAAATATCTAAAATCTCATTTACTGGCAACGCATCACGATAAGGTCTTTTCTGAGCTAAAGATTGAAAAACATCTGCCACAGCAATAATTCTTGCCTCAATAGATAAGCGACTTTTTACTTTATGGTAAGGATAGCCACCACCATCCACACGTTCATGATGATCAGATGCCCATTGAGCGATCTCCTCAAAACCTTTGATATTTTTTAAAATATTATCGGTATCAAAGCTATGGCGTTTCATCGCCTGAAACTCAGTATCCGTTAACTTACCTGGTTTTTCAAGAATCGAATCGGGAACTCTAAGCTTACCAATATCATGCAATAAACCAGCAATCTCAATTGAATCACAATTTTCCTCAGATAACTGCGATAACTCCCCTAACAACCGAGATAATGAAGCAACGCCTTCAGAATGCTCGTAAGTGAAGCTGCTTTTCGCATCAACCACATAAGAAAAAAGTCTCACAATACTTTTTAAGTCTTGAAAATCAATCTCACGCGTATAATCATGATCGACCCAAGTAGCAACATACCCAGAAACATGCTCTCGTTCCAATGAAAACCAAAAAGCTTCTGATTCAGATATTTGCATAAAAGCATCAACCAAGTCAGGATGAAACCAATCCCCTCGCTTATCGAATATTTTTCCTCGTATTTCATCAATGCTCATCAATATATTAGGCTCTTTCATACGACAGACCAGCGTTAATACATCGACCCTATCCACCATATAAATACAGTTTGCATTCAGTTTATCTGCTTCAGGTAAATCTAACGCCTGTAAATCTGACCAATGTGTATGATGGTGCAAAATGATATTCGACAAATCAGTTAACAACGGAACCGACTTCAGAAGCTTAGCCCCTATCTCGCAATGCCCTTTTTCATCTTCCCATTGAAATTGCGTTAACATTTGATGCACACTGGTATTTGATACACCACAATCATGCAAAATAGCTGCTTGAAATAATTGATCAACCTGCTCAACCGGCCAACTCAGCGTTTTACCACATTCTGCTGCCATATAAGCAACACGCTTTCCATGTTGAAGCTGAGTCACACCGACTAAATCAAGCGCATCAGATAGGGAATAAATGGTTTCGTGCAAATTAATATTAAACTTAGACATTTCTTACGGCCCTTAAAAACAAATACATACCTCATAATCATTTTAATAGAATGATCTATTATAACATTGACACCTTATATAACCGCCTTTTATCAATGGTTTTATAGCAGGAGCTTACACTAAAAATATAGCGTTCACTATTCTCTAAACGACACTTCTCAGGCATTTATTTACAGTATGCTCTGCTTAGATAAATCACCCTAAATTTTTTTCCGATTTAACAGCGGTTAAGGTATGATAAATCCCTTAATTACTATGATAGTGAAGCTATAATAACCTATGCACAAATCCTTACACGCTTTAGCACTGCTAATTTTAATACCCGCTTTACCCGCGTGCTCAACACTTGCTGTTGATGTGCCTCTAGTGTATAAAATCGATATTAATCAAGGTAATATCATCGATCAAGAGCTGATCAATCAGCTACGCCCGAACATGTCTAAACGACAAGTCATTTATATTCTAGGCTCACCTTTATTAGTCGATGCTTTCAATAAAAACCGTTGGGACTATATACAATCGGAACAAATAGGCAGTGGCGATAGAGCGCAACAGCGCGTTGCTTTATTTTTTGAAGGTGATCGCCTCATTCATTTAGAAGGTGATCTAGCGCCAGAAAATAACCCTGCACCCGTGCCTTCCAAGGAAACCACTATTGATGTTCCAAAACGACAGCTCAAAAAGACTATATACGAGATGTTTATGGGCTTGTTTAGCTCGGAAGATTAATCAATAAGCATAAAAAAGCATAGCGCCTAAATAATAAACGCTATGCTTTTTTTAAAATCGGTTTTACTTTTCTTTATTTATTTACAAGCAACATAATCAATATCAACGCCTCTTTTCTTTAAACGATCTGCGGCTTTTTCTTCAGCAACAGCTGCTTTAGATGCATTCACAGTTATTTTTTCCACAACTTCGCCTTTTAAATAAGCCTCGCACGAATATGCAGTCGCATAAGATAATGTACTAGTCAATAATAAAGTAACCGCTACAATTATTTTTTTCATCAATCTTTCTCCTCTGCCTATTAAAATTATAATGGCCAGAATACTGGGCAAATTCAGCATCTCGCTCTATACTAATATTCTATTCTACTCCTAGAATCCAGCGCTTAAAACACACAATAACTATTGTTTTTGTTTAATCGCCCTTAGCCGCCTTGCTTCCATAGGGTTAATGGCTAATTCTCGATAAATTTCAATTCGATCATCCCCCTGTAACTGCCTACTTAGGCTACAAATTTCACTAAATATACCTATTTTATTTTTCAGCAAATCAATCTGAGGAAATTCTTGCATAATATTTGACTGCAATATAGCTTCTTCCGCTGTGCAAGAGGCTGCAACTTCCATAGCAATAATTCGCTGTTTATCTGCTAACGCAAACGCAACCTCCACCCACATATTATCTATGCTCCATAAACCTGTTTTGCACGTTCAGTAAAAGATGTCACCATGGTATTGCAAATTTGATTAAAAACAGTGCCAAACGCTAAATTAGCAATCATACCATTCATTTCAAACTCTAAATCTAAGGAGATTTTACTTGCATCTTCACGTAAGGGTAAAAAACTCCACACACCCTCTAAAGAAGAAAACGGTCCCTCTAATAAAGACATACCTATACTGTGTCCCGCATTATTTACATTACGTGTTGCAAATGAATTTTTAAACCCACCTTTAGCAATTTGCACCTTTGCTTCAACAATATTAGCGTCTCGTAACATCACCTCACTGCCTGCACACCAAGGCAAAAACTCAGGATAAGCATCAATATCATCAACTAGGTCAAACATTTGTTGTGCAGAGTATTTAATTAGTGCACTTTTTTGTACCGTTGCCATTAACCAAAAATCCCTAATACACTTAAAAAAACCAAAAATACAGCCGCAGGTGCCACGTAACTCACTAAGTACTGCCAAATAACAAAATGATGTTCCGCATCTAAATCCAACTCATCTTGTGCATGTTTTGCATGCATTACTCTACCTGCAAAAACGGCAATTAAAAAGCCTCCGATAGGCAACATTAAGTTCGCGGTTAAATAATCTAAAAAGCCAAAAAAGGTGAGACCAAAAAAGGTGGTATCCGCCCAAATATTAAAAGAAAAGACGGTACCTAAGCCCATAAACCAAACAGCAGATCCCATGACTATACAGGCTTTATTACGCGTAACTTTGTAGTGTTCTACACACCATGCAACAGCAGGTTCGATTAAAGAAATAGCAGAAGATAAAGCAGCAAAGACCAATAAAACAAAAAACAAAATACCAAATAACCAACCACCGGTCATGTTTCCAAAAGCAATCGGTAAGGTTTGAAAGATAAGCCCCTCACCTGCACCCGCTTCTAATCCATGAGAAAAAACGATAGGAAAAATCGCCATGCCTGATAACAAGGCAACGGCAGTATCCGCTCCAGCAATCCATAAAGCAGTTTTAGCAATGGAAATTTCTTTTGGTAAATAAGCGCCATACACCATAATCGCCCCCATACCTAAACTCAGCGTAAAAAACGCATGCCCCATAGCGGTTAAAATACTTTTTCCCGTTAACTCAGAAAAATCTGGTTCAAATAAAAATCGCAGCCCTTCTATGTAAAACCCCGTAGTCATAGCATAGGCAACCAACAGGATAAGTAAAACAAATAACCCTGGCATTAAAAAACGCACCGCTTTTTCAATACCGCCTTCTACCCCGCGCGCTACCACCATCATGGTTGAGCCCACAAAAACACTATGCCAAAAAATTTGCTGACTTTTATCGGCTTTTAATTCGGAAAATAATAAACCAATTTGTTCCGCACTTTCACCACTAAAACTACCTGAAAATGCCTTAAATACATAAGATATCGACCAACCAGCAATTACGCTGTAATAAGACAAAATCAAAAATCCGGCTAATGTTCCCATCCAACCTAGATACTTCCAGCGTTCATCAGCACCGGCTTCTTTAGCTAATAGTTTGATCGTATTGATCGGGCTTTGTCCGCCTCTACGCCCTAACATGGTCTCTGCCATCATGATAGGTATGCCGATAGCAGCGACACAAAGCAAATAAACAACAACGAATGCGCCGCCACCATTTTCACCTACGATATAAGGAAATTTCCAAATATTTCCTAAGCCGACGGCTGATCCGGTTGCGGCAAGAATGAAAGCAATGCGAGAAGACCACGCGCCATGCATCGATTTTTTAGAGTTGGGCATTAAAACTACCTATTGTGTGAATTCATTTATTACCAGTAAATTAAAAATTTAAAGTAGAATACCGGTACGTTAAATATTAATAAGCATCAATTTTCTTAACTCGCATTAAGAAAATTGATGCTTACAGTTGTATATAGAATATACTTTTTACATCCAATTTAAAACCAATTTGGACACCTATGGCTGGAAAAAAATCTAAGAAAAAAAAAGAAACCGATAATACCATTGCTAAAAACCGCTATGTTAGCCACGATTTCTTTATCGAAGAACGCTTTGAAGCTGGGCTTGTTTTAGAAGGCTGGGAAGTTAAAAGCATGCGTGAAGGTAAAGTGCAGTTAAAAGAAAGCTATGTTTTTGTTAAAAATGGTGAAGTCTGGATATCAGGTATGCATATTTCAGCGCTAAACTCAGCGTCAACCCATATCACCCCTTTTTCTACTCGTGTACGGAAATTACTCTTACACGCGCAAGAAATTAGCAAGCTCATTGGTAGTGTTGAACGCAAAGGATTTACCTTAGTCCCCACGTTTCTATACTGGAAAAATAACCGCGTTAAACTTGAAATTGGGCTTGCTAAAGGTAAAAAATTACACGATAAACGCGCCACAGAAAAAGACCGTGATTGGCAACGTGAAAAAGCACGCAATTTAAAACTTAACTAAGGATAACCCATGTCCCAACTGCTAGACGTGAACAATAGTCTCTTATTATTAGTCGATATACAAACTCGCTTGCTTTCAGTAATGCCTGAAGAAGCGGCTGAGAATATGACTGAACTCAGCACCCGTTTAACTTCGGCGGCCAATTTATTAGATGTACCTGTATTTTTAACAGAGCAGTACCCTAAAGGTTTGGGCTCAACAATAGATAGTATTAATGCTGAACTCAATCATAGCACCCAGCGCTTTGAAAAAACCGCATTTTCTTGCTGTGCAGCAGAAGGGTTTATGGAAGCACTTGAGAAATCAGGCCGTAAACAAATCATTATTGCAGGCCAAGAAGCGCATGTTTGTATTTTGCAGTCTGCATTGGAGCTTATGCAGCAAGGCTACCAAGTACATGTACTTGAAGATGTCACTTGCTCACGTAAAGCCGAAAATAAGTTCTATGCTTTGCAACGCATGCAACAAGCAGGATCGACCATTAGTAATTTTGAATCGGTTTTATTTGAATGGTTAAAAGATGCACAGCATCCTAATTTTTCAGATATCAGCCAACTTTTACGCTAAACAAACACTTACTTATTAAATAACATGATCCAACGTTCTAAATTATTATTTTCCATTCTTATTTTAAGTTTAAGCGCGTGCGCTATTACCGGTAGCAACCCACAACAAGACAAGCGTAATGCCGTACTTGCTATTAAAAACCAAGCACTAACGGACCTTTACAAAACCAAACCCGATGTTAAACATCAAGTTGCTAATGCCACTGGTTATGCAGTATTCAGTAACGTTAATCTCATGATGGTTTTTGCGAGTATTGGTGGTGGCCACGGTGTTGTGACTAACAACCAAACAGGTCAGCAAACTTACATGAAAATGGGCGAGTTAGGTGTCGGTATCGGCGCAGGGCTTAAGGATTTTCGTGCAATATTTATTTTTCATAATGCAGCAAGTTTACAGCGCTTTGTTGATCATGGATGGCTTGCTGGCGTAAGCTCAGACATCACCGCTAAAGCGAGTGATAAAGGTGGCGACCTTAGTGGAGCGATGGCAGCAGATAGTGTGACTATTTACCAATTGACCGAATCTGGCTTAGCCGTACAAGCAAGCTTAACCGGTGGTAAATATTGGAAGAATGATGATTTAAATTAAGCGCCCCTAATTTACACCATCAACAAAACTCATTCAGCCCCGATCCTGAACAACGGAGCTGAATGAACTATTAAATTAACTGCCTTGGCTAGCTAAATAATCATCATAAGAACCTTTAAAATCAATAACACCATCCGCTTTAACTTCTAAAATTCGGGTTGCTAATGAAGAAACAAATTCTCTGTCATGGCTGACAAAAATCAAGGTTCCTGGATAATTTGCTAAGGCTAGATTTAAAGCCTCAATAGATTCCATATCCAAATGGTTATTTGGCTCATCTAATAACAGTATGTTATTACGCTGCAACATGAGCTTTCCAAAAATCATGCGGCCTTTCTCCCCACCTGATAATACCTTCGCTTTTTTAGCAATATCATCATGTGAAAACAATAAACGTCCCAGAATACCGCGTACCACCTGATCGTCATCCGAAGGTTTACGCCATTGTGTCATCCAGTCAATTAGCTGTAATTCATTTGCAAATTCAGCCGTATGATCCTGTGCGCAATAACCGACATCTGAGTTGTCTGACCATTTAATTTTTCCTGCACTGGCTTCGATTTCACCCGCTAAACATTTCATTAACGTGGTTTTCCCTATCCCATTTTCACCGATAACCGCAATGCGCTCACCGACTTCCACCGTGAGATTAAAATCTTTAAATAAATTCTCCTCTCCTTCATAAGCCTTAGTAAATCCAGTCACTTCCAAAGCAAGACGATGTAATTTTTTGACTTGCTCAAAACGGATAAAAGGGCTTTGACGACTAGATGGTTTTACTTCATCTAAATCAATCTTATCGAGTTTTTTAGCGCGCGATGTCGCTTGCTTTGATTTTGATGCATTCGCAGAAAAGCGACTAACAAAGGCTTTTAGATCATCAATTTCCGTTTGTTTTTTAGCATTATTCGATAACAACTGCTCATTCACTAAGGTAGACGCGGTCATATAGTCATCATAATTACCCGGATACAAGCGTAATTCACCATAATCTAAATCTGCCATATGTGTACAAACACTGTTTAGAAAATGTCGATCATGCGAAATAATAACCATAGTGCATTTACGTTCGTTCAGCGTATCCTCTAACCACCGAATCGCATTAATATCCAAGTTATTGGTCGGCTCATCTAATAACATGATATCGGGATCCGAAAATAACACCTGTGCTAATAACACACGCAATTTCCAACCTGGTGCCACTGCACTCATCAGTCCATAATGCTGCTCTGTCGGAATTCCTACGCCTTCTAATAACGACCCTGCTCTTGCCTCTGCTGTATAACCATCCATTTCAGCAAACTCAGATTCAAGCTCTGCGGCACGCATACCATCAGCTTCTGTCATTTCTGGATTCGCATAAATCGCATCACGTTCAGATTTTATCGCCCACAATTCAGCATGCCCCATAATAACGGTATCAACCACCGCGTATTCTTCGTAAGCAAATTGATCTTGATTTAGTTTACCAACACGCTCATGCGGGTCTTTACCTACATTACCTGCAGAAGGGTCTAAATCACCCGTGAGAATTTTCATAAAGGTTGATTTTCCGCAACCATTTGCACCAATCAAACCATAACGCTTACCGTTACCAAATTTAACAGAGACATCTTCAAAAAGCGGCTTAGCGCCAAATTGCATGGTGATATTTGCAGTTGTGAGCATTATTGATCCAAATAAAAGGCAAAAAAATAGTTATAGAAACATGTACGGAATAACATCCCGAAGTTATAACGCCGAATTTTTGTATCAGCAGGGATGATCTCATGAGGCGCATAGTTATTCTACGCAACGAATGAGATCATTTCTGCTGGTGCGAAAAGACCAGTTAGAAATCGGGAGATTGTTTTGTGCACGTTTCTTAGATAAAGAGCGCGTATCTTACGTGTTTTTGGTAGTTCAAGTCGGCTTATCTTGCATTATTTTAATCAACGTTTAAAACATAAAACTGTCAGCCCTTTACCTTCCGCTTCCTTATAAATATCAGGTGCTTTTATCTGCTCTATTAATTGATAACTGGGGGCTAACTCTTGCATGTGTTGCACTAAAAACTCACGTCCTAATTCCGGTGCATTAAGACATAAAACCAGCGTACTTTCTGCGGCCATAAATTGATCTAAGCGACGTAATATTTTGGGATAATCGCGAACAATATCAACACTGCCTTTTTGCAAAGTAGGCGGATCACAGACTAATAGATCAAATAGGCCACGCTTTTTAAAGCGGCTAAACGAGTTAAAAATATTTATTTTCTCAAAGCGCACCGTACTTAAATCTTGTTGGTTTAAGCGATGATTTTCACGCCCCACATTAAGCGCTGCGCTGCTCATATCGGCATTTAAAACCGATTTAGCGCCCCCCGCAATGGCTGCAACAGAAAATCCACAGGTATAGGAGAATAGATTTAATACACGTAAGCCTTTACTATTCGCCTGTACCCACGCTCTTCCCGTCTGCATATCTAAAAACAAACCGGTATTACGCGCTTTACCTAGACTAATATTAAATTGCAGTTCTCCTTCGGTAATCGCCAAATCAGTAATAGCTTCACCTTTAATGACATCAATTGGGCCGGCTAATTCATAGCGATGCTGTAATTGTACGCTGCTACACTCAGGCAATAATGCCTGTAAATCATTTGCCAAATCATCAATAGCTGGGCTAGACTCTGGTTCAAACAAGGTAATTAAAATAACCGGCGGCAACCAGTCAATGGTGACATGTTTTAGCCCTTCATAAGCATGACCACGGCCATGAAAAATTCGTTGCGCTTGGCTTATATGCTGCGGGCGCTGACTATAGGATACTAGCTGACTTAATTGACTCACATTTAACACTCAGTAAAATTAATCGCTAAGTTAAGCAATAACTAAGCGAGATACAATGCGCTCAATTATAGAACCATAGCGCATAGTGTTTCTGAAAATATCCCACACAGCGTATAATGCTCTTTTTACTCTTTACAGCAGATAGCCCCATGAAATTATTAGTCAGAAATCTAACGCGCAACACCACAGAAGCAGAATTAAAAGCGCTTTTCGAGCCATTTGGTACCGTGCAATCATGCGCACTCGTATTAGATAAAGACACAAAAATTTCTAAAGGCTTTGGCTTTGTTGAAATGCCTAAAGTGGGTGAAGCAAAAGCTGCCATGAAAAGCTTAAATGGTTCTAGTGTTTCAGGTAGCAAAATTCGCGTTAAAAAATCAGAATCACCAACGGTACCAGAAACGACCGAGACCGATACGCAAAATAATGAATAATCAGCGCAATCAAGACCCTTTGCATGGCATTACTTTAAAGGACTTGCTCAGCGAGTTAGTTGAGCACTATGGCTGGACTACTTTAGGGCAGAAAATTCATATCAACTGTTTTAGCAAAGATCCCAGTTTGAATTCTAGCCTAAAATTTTTACGCAAAACCGCTTGGGCACGTAATAAAGTAGAACAGCTTTATATTCAATACACTCAAGAAAAAGCACAGTCCCTTTACCAACCTAAAACAAAAAATATGCCCTTAAAAACCTTTTTAGATACTGTAAAAGCCAATAAACACGTTTCCTTTGCAGAAACACAGGATATCATCGCTGAATTTTACGATTACACACCAACAACATTTAGCAATGGCGTGGGTGAATCGGCGGTTACTAATGAGGCAGGTAGTAATGAAGGTTCATGTAAGATTTTTGCGTTTGCACAATTAAATCAGTTAACAGCCGCACAAAGCTTAAATTTATTTGGTAAGTATTACCATGATGAAGTACTGAAAGACCCTGAAGGCACTAGCCACCAGAACATCAGAAACTTTATGAAATCGGGCTGGGAAGGCATACAGTTTACGGCTGATAATACATTACAGCTAAAATAATATGACCGCATCGGTAGACTACTTAATTATTGGCCAAGGCCTTGCCGGTAGTCTACTCGGCTGGGAGCTAATACAACGTGGTTGTAAAATACAAATCATTGATGATCAGCAAGAAAATGCATCGCAAATTGCTGCGGGTTTAATCAACCCCGTCACTGGCATGCGTTTGGTTAAAAATGAAAATATTGAGACTTTATTACCCAGTGCTAAAAAATACTACCACGCCCTAAGTGATTTTTTTAAAACTGAGTTTTATAGCGAAAAGCCATTATTGCGCATCGTCAAAAATGACAAAGAACTCAGCAAATTTCAACAAAGACTACAAGATCCTAGCTATTTAGATTTTTTAAATGCTGATTTGCAAACTGCACCAGCAGAATTAGTTGCACCACACGGGTTAATTCAGCAAAAACAGACCGGTAGCTTATCAACCGTCCCTTTATTAAATCACTTAAAAGCCTTCTTTCAAGCACAACAGTGTTACCAGGCCACCGCATTTGATTACCAAGAGCTTAATTTAGACAAGTCAATTCACTGGCGAAATATTCAGGCTAAACATATTATTTTTTGCGAAGGGTATCAAGCGACATCCAATCCTTGGTTTAAATACCTGCCTTTTCAATTAGCAAAAGGGGAAATATTAACGCTGCAATCAGAGACTAAACTGATTCCACAAATGCTTAATTATGGCCGCTGGTTTATCCCTTCTTCAGAGTATGAATTCCGCATCGGTGCGACATTTGAAAATAAGCTAATTAATACCCTGCCTACTCAAGAAGCAAAAGAAGATTTAATCGCCTCACTCATTAAAATCTACCCTAGCCTAAAATCAGCAGACCTTAAACTTCAGCAAGCCAATATACGTCCGACGACTTTAGATAAATCACCCTTCATCGGTGCTCACCCTCAACATAATAACTGTCATATATTTAACGGCTTTGGCTCTAAAGGTAGCTTGCAGATTCCATTTTATAGTCAGCATTTTGCAGATCATTTACTCAATAAGCAGCCGCTAAATAAACAAGCTGATATTAGCCGCTACGCATAAATAAAATCACTGTTACAATGCAGTCAATATCACACACTGATTAACAATCAATGATTAAACGCAGGCTTTCTCTTTTTCTGCTTTTTAATTTAAGTATCAGCAATGACTATCCCCTTCTATTCCTCTGAATATATCTCGGTTTATGCTGTCATTCTATTTTGTCTGAGGACTTTATAATGTTAGCGAGTAAAGCAGCGTTAATTTGTATTTTATGTATTTCCAGTTTAGTTAAAGCAGAGCAAAGCGATAACTTAAGCTTGGCAACGGCTTTAAGCATTGCGACACAAGATAACCCGAGTTTGGCGCAAATGCAGGCACGTTATCAAGCCATGTCGGCGATACCTTTACAAAGGGGCAGTTTACCCGATCCGATCATTAGTTTTAATGCGCTCAATTTACCGGTTGATAGTTTTGATCTTGCGCAAGAAAATATGACACAGATGCAGGGTGGTATTAGCCAATCGGTGCCTTTCTTTGGTAAATTAAGCCTACGTGAAGAAACTGCTAATTTCCAAGCAGAAGCCGCTAAATACGATGTAGAAGAGTCGCTTTTAAAATTATTATCCGCAGTTAAAAACATCTGGTGGCGCTTGTTTTATTTACAGCGTTCTTTAGATATAGTCAGCCTAAACCAGAATTTATTACGCCAATTTGTAGCCATTGCACGCACAAAATATGAAGTGGGTGAAGGTTTACAGCAAGATGTGTTGTTAGCTCAGTTGGAGTTATCTAAGTTATTAGATACAAAAATAAAACTGCAAGCGGCAGTCAAAAAATCTCAGGCACAATTAAATGCCCTACTCTCTAAACCCGCCAACCAATCCATCACTCTGCCTAAGCAAGTGGCAGAAACTTTAGCGACCTTAAAAACAGAAACCCTTTTATATGCTGAGGCTGACAAAATGCGTGCTTTATTGAGTTCACAACGTGAAAGTATTCATGCCGCTCAGTCGCGTGTAAAACTAGCAGAAAAAGACTTATTACCTGACTTTAATGTCGGTGTATTTTATGGAGGCCGTGCAGATAATTTATCAGGCCAAGAACGTGCAGATTTAATGAGTTTTAAAGTCAGTATGAACCTACCACTTTTTACGGCCAGTAAACAGCAAAAAGCGATTGATCAACATAATAGCGAACTTATGCAACAGCGCTATCGCTTAAAAGATCAATGGAATCAGGTGCGCGCAGATATTTCTAGCCTTTACAGTGACTATCAACAACATCAGCAACAATCCGTGTTATTTAAACAAGGCATTATTCCACAGGCACGGCAAACTGTTGCTTCCATGCTAGCGGGCTATCAAGTGAATAAAGTGGATTTTCTGAATTTAGTACGTAGCCAAATTACTTTGTACAACTATGAAATTCAATATTGGCAAGCACTCACAAAAGCGAAGCAAGCTGCCGCACAATTAATAGCCGTCGTGGGCAAGGATGAAATTTATGAATAAGTTAGCCGTACTCAGCATTGCCGCGCTTATGTTATTACTCGGTTTAGCTGGCGGTTATTGGCTAGCTAATCAACAAAGCCATCAAACACCAAACACAACTATCATTAGCAAAAAAGTGCTGTTTTACCGCAACCCAATGAACCCTGAAATTATCTCAGACATCCCTATGCAAGACTCGATGGGCATGGATTATATTGCTGTTTATGAGGACAGCAACAATCGCACAAATGAACCGAGCGGCACAGTAACCATTGATAGTGTCACTGTACAGAACATGGGGGTACGCACAGCTACAGCCCAATATGAAATACTCTCGCACAAAGTACGTGCCGTCGGCCGCGTAGCCTATGATGAAGAACGCATGTTACATTTGCACCCCAAAACAGAAGGCTGGATTGAATCGCTTAATGTGGATAAAACCGGCCAATGGGTAGAAAAAAATACCGACTTACTCAGTATTTATTCACCCAATCTCGTTACCAGCCAACAAGAATATATTTTAGCCTTAAAAAACCTAAGTGCTTTAAAAGATAGCCCGTTTGAGGATATTAAACGCGGCGCACAAGAATTAGTAGACAGCTCTTTAGAACGCTTAAAGCTCTTAGATGTCCCAGAGCATCAATTACATGAATTAAAGCATCAGCATAAAATCAAAAAAAGCCTGCATATTCACAGCCCCGAAGAAGGTGTAGTGATGAAAATTGGCGCACGTGAAGGACAATTTGTGACCCCAGAAACCGAAATTTATATGATTGCTGATTTGCGTAAAATTTGGGTTTATGCCGATATATACGAATATGAATTACCTTGGGTTAAACAAGGCGATGCCGTCGATATGCAATTAGCCGGTATCCCCGGTAGAACCTTTACCGGACATCTAGGCTATATCTACCCCTATGCCGATGCGAAAACGCGTACCATTAAAATTCGTTTGGTATTTGATAACCCTGATTTATTATTAAAACCCGATATGTTTGCTGAGGTGACTATTTATGCTGATGCACAACAAGAGGCGGTGGTCATTCCCTCTGAAGCCGTGATCCGTTCAGGCACACGCAAACAAGTTTTTATCGTCCGTGCACAAGGGAAATTTGAACCTCGCTTAGTAAGCTTAGGTTTAGCCTCCAGTGGTAAAGTCACTATTTTAGAAGGGGTTGAAGCCGGTGAACGCGTGGTGACTTCAGCTCAATTTTTAATTGATTCTGAGTCCAAATTACGCGAAGCCACCGCTAAAATGTTAGCGGTGCAAAATAAAGCTGAAGAAAAAACAGTGGTTGAACCGATGGATCACTCACACATGAATCATCAAGAGATGAATCATGATTAATCAGATTATTGAAAAAAGTATTAGCAACCGTATTTTAGTTTTAATCGTTGCTGTGCTGATTGCTTTAGGCGGTTATTGGTCTTATAAAAGCATGCCTTTAGATGCCATTCCTGATTTATCCGATGTACAGGTAATTGTTTTTACCAAAGTCCCCGGACAATCGCCGCAAGTAGTCGAAGATCAAGTCACCTATCCTTTAACCACTGCGATGCTAGCCGTTCCGCACTCTAAAGTGGTGCGTGGTTATTCATTTTTTGGCCTATCCTTTGTGTATGTTATTTTTGAGGATGGCACTGATTTGTACTGGGCGCGATCACGCGTACTGGAATCTCTAAACTATGTAAGTGGTAAATTACCGCAAGGTATTACGCCCACCTTAGGCCCTGATGCTACGGGTGTCGGTTGGGTTTATGAGTATGCTTTAGTGGATAAAAGTGGACAGCATGATTTGGCTCAGCTGCGCTCATTACAAGATTGGTATTTACGCTACCCGTTGCAAACCGTTAAAGGAGTTGCCGAAGTCGCCTCTATTGGCGGTTTTATTAAACAATATCAAGTGGAAGTAGATCCTAATGCCCTACAAGCCTACGGCATTCCCTTAGCTAAAGTAAAACAAGCGATTGTGCGTTCTAATAATGATGTTGGTGGGCGCTTAATAGAAATGGCCGAAACCGAATATATGGTTCGCGGTTTAGGTTATATCAGCTCTATCGATGACCTAAACACCATTCCATTAGGCGTTAATAACAATGGTACGCCGATACGTTTAAAAGATGTGGCGCATGTGCATATAGGCCCAGAATTACGCCGTGGTTTGGTTGATTTAAATGGCGAAGGCGAAGTCGCTGGCGGTGTGATTATTATGCGCTTTGGTGAAAATGCGCAAGCGACTATTAAAGCAGTAAAAGACAAACTAGCAGAACTTAAAAGCGGTCTCCCTGAGGGCGTAGAAATAATTCCTGTGTATGATCGTGGTGATTTAATTGGCCGTGCGGTAAAAACACTGAATACCGCGCTTATTCAAGAGCTGATTATTGTGAGTGTTTTAGTCGGCTTATTTTTACTGCATTTACGCTCCTCATTAGTTATTGTGATTAGCTTACCTTTAGGCATTTTGACCGCCTTCATCATCATGCGTTATCAAGGTATCAATGCCAACATCATGTCCTTGGGGGGGATTGCCATTGCCATTGGCGACATGGTCGATGGTGCGATTGTTATGGTCGAAAATGCCCATAAACATTTAGCCGATGCACGCGAAAAATATCAGCGTGAATTAACTAAACAAGAGCGCTGGCAGGCAGTTCAAGATTCATCGAAAGAAGTCGGCCCTGCCCTATTTTTCTCTCTACTGATTATCACAGTTTCCTTTATTCCTATTTTTACCATGCAGGCACAAGAAGGTCGCCTGTTTAGCCCACTGGCTTTTACCAAATCCTATGCGATGGGCGCAGCGGCTATTTTGACAGTCACTATTGTTCCGGTATTAATCGGCTATTTTATTCGTGGCAAGATTATTCCTGAGCATAAAAACCCTGCCAATCGACTGTTACACTTTTTACATACGCCGGCATTAAATTTAGCCATGCGCTTTCGTACGCTGAGCTTAATTATCGCGGCCTTATTATTAGCTTCAACTTATTATCCATTATCCAAAATTGGCAGTGAGTTTATGCCACCATTAGATGAGGGTGATATTTTATATATGCCTACCACGTTCCCGGGCATTTCCATTACCAAAGCCAAAGAACTCTTACAACAAACCGATAAACTACTCAAAACATTTCCCGAAGTAGAATCCGTATTTGGCAAAGCCGGTAGAGCTGAAACCGCCACGGATGCCGCACCGCTATCTATGTTAGAAACCACCGTGCGCTTAAAACCCAAAGCCGACTGGCCAGATCCGACTAAAAGCACGCAAACATTAATGAATGAAATGGACCAAGTGGTACGCTTCCCCGGCGTTGCCAACACGTGGACGATGCCGATTAAAACGCGTATTGATATGCTCTCCACCGGCATAAAAACACCGATTGGTATCAAAGTGTCCGGCCCTGATCTGAATGTATTACAAAACATCACTAGCGATATCGAACAAGCGATCAAAACCTTACCTGAAACTACCTCCGCTTTTGGTGATCGCTCTGTCGGTGGCTATTATTTAGATTTTGATATTAATCGCGAAACTGCGGCACGCTATGGCTTAACCGTGGGTGATGTACAAGATGTTATCCAAAGTGCTATCGGTGGTATGAATATTACCGAAACCGTCGAAGGTCTGGAACGCTACCCCGTTAATCTGCGTTACCCACGCGAATTACGTGATAATTTAGAAAGCTTAAATCGGGTTTTGATTACCACACCCTCCGGTAATCAAGTACCTTTAAAAATGGTCTCAGAACTTAATTTTCGCCGCGGCCCGCCTTCTATCAAAAGTGAAAATGCTCGCCCCAATGCATGGGTTTATATTGATATCAATAACTCAGATATCGGTGGTTTTGTAAAAAAAGCTAAACAACTGATTAATGAAAAAGTGACCATCCCTGCGGGCTATACGCTGGTTTGGTCGGGTCAATTTGAATATATGCAACGTGCCGCCACCCGCCTTAAAATTGTTGTGCCCATTACTTTATTACTTATCTTTTTTCTTTTATACCTCACCTTTGGCAATATCACTGAACCTACCATTGTTATGCTAACCGTCCCTTTCGGGCTGATCGGTGGCATTTGGCTGGTGTATTTTTATGGCTTTAACTTATCAGTTGCTGTGTATGTCGGCTTTATTGCTTTAGCAGGCACCGCGGCTGAAACCGGCGTGATGGTATTGAATTTTATTGATATTGAAATCGCTAAACTACGCAAACAAACACAAAGTTTATTATCCCCCGATCAAATTCAACAAGCCGTTGCAGAAGCTACCGCCTTACGCGTACGCCCTGTTGCGATTACTGCCTTTTCCACCATGATCGGCTTAATACCCATTATGTTAAGTACCGGCACAGGCGCAGATGTAACACAGCGTATAGCCGCCCCTGTTTTAGGTGGAATGCTCACTGTTTTACTGCTTAGTTTATTAGTGTTTCCGGTGATTTATAGTTTAGTTTTGCAGCTTCAAGAAAGAAAACGAATAGTCCCATAATCATTCAAGATGCAGTTTTTTCAATTGCCCTCATCATGCTTTTAATGGGGGGGGCTACTTAAAGCACTAGACTCCCGCTAAAAGCATGCGGGAGTGACGGGAAGTGGGATTTCTGCATCTTTATGTAGCTTGGACATACATTGACTTGTAACTATAATATAACTACACTTATCCTATGAATAGTTTGAAATTCGAGTGGGATGAGAATAAAGATTTATCCAATCAGAAAAAACACAATGTTTCGTTTGAAGAAGCTAAAACTGTGTTTACCGATGAATTAGCACGCTTAATTCCAGATCCTGATAGTTCTATAGGTGAAGAACGATTTATTTTAATGGGTATGAGTTCGCAATATAATTTACTAACGGTTTGTCATTGCGAACGAAGCTCGAACACTATTCGCATTATATCGGCTAGAAAAGCTGATAAATTTGAACGAACACAGTATGAGGGCTATCGCCATGCGTGAATCTTATGATTTTTCAAAATCTGTTAAAAACCCCTATGCGAAACGACTTAAAAAACAAATCACCATTCGCATTGATGAAGAAACTATTTCTTATTTTAAAGAGATGGCAGATACAAAGGGTATTCCTTATCAAAGCCTAATAAATTTATATCTTCGGGATTGTGCTACGGAACACAAGCAGTTGGAAACAACCTGGAGTTAAAAGCTAACAAAAAAACCTTTGATCTCCCCTTATTTTTAGAGATTTTTATATACCGAAATGGAAAAACCAAATATTCATTTTGCTAAGGAACTAGCTGAACTACTCGCACCCTTTGAGCAATTTAAAAATCAGAAACTAAAGCTAATCATCCATGCGGGTACACCCAAAACTGGCACAACGAGCTTACAAACCTATCTAGGTAAAAAACAGCGTAAACTCAGAGGAAAAGGGATTCTTTATCCGCACAACCTTGATAAATTACAAAACCCCAGCGCACCAAAACACCAATGGTTTGAGAAGAACTTAGTCACAACCAATTTGCAAAGCTTCCTAGAAAACTTTAAGAATATCATCTCGCAAGTTAAACCAGACACCCACACCCACACCATCATCCTGTCATCTGAGGGTATTTATAATTATTGGTGGGATTTTCCTGACGAATCAAAAGCTATTTTATCTGAGTTGAGCAAACGCTTCGATATTCAAGTCTGGGTATGGTTTCGTGAACCACTCGCGTTTATTGAAAGTTATTACAAACAATGTATTCGCAACCCACAAGTTCAAAGCAACCCGTGTTATGGAAAAGATTTATCCTTTGCTGACATGTTAGATATAGAATGGTTTTCTCAACATTTAAACTATCAAGGCTTCGTCACTGAATGCCAAGCCGTATTTGGTAAAAATAAGCTTTCAGTCTTTAAATACGACGGTGATGTGGTACAAGAAGTCATGCAGAAATTAGGCCTAGCAACGCCTCACGACAACCCAACCCCAAGACAAAATAAAAGCTTAAACAGTGCTTCGATAAAATTACTAAGAACCATAAACCACTATGACATTAAAGCAAAAGACAAAGCACTTTTAATCCCTCATTTAAAAGAAATCAATGGGATTCTTGAGGGTTACGCAAATGAGTCACTGATTGATGAAGAATCTAGAAAAAGAGTGCTGAAAATATCTAGCCCTATAAAATTTTGATCCTGTTCCATTAAATCAAAACAAAGAGACTTGAATGTTAATACTTAAGCCCTCGTTACAAGCCCCCCCCTCATCCAACCGCCATTTATTTACTTAAATTGACACTAAGTTTAAGATACAAGAGTCGATAGAATGATTGCAAGGGATTATCATTTAGCGATTATCGGATGACATCAATACCCGCTCATTAGGCGGCCATCATGTTTTCTAGCTCGTCAAACTACAACCGTTACATGTGTATGTTTTTGTGTTTAAAAGCCCTCTCCAAAGGGAGAGGGTTGGGTGAGGGGAAATAGAAAGTATGTTGTCATATTTCTTTCATGTCTTTGTAAACAATTAAGAGAAACTTACAACAACTTATTTTAATTTCTCCCCACCCAACCCTCCCCAGCAAGGGAGGGCTTTAAGAACTGTTGTTTTTCCATACTTAACGCTGACATAGCCCAATACAACCACAGGATTTATCAATAATGATGACTAAAAAAAATATTTTAATTACCGGTGGTGCAAAAAGAGTGGGTGCTCATTGTGTGCGATATTTACATGCTCAAGGCGCTAATATTTTACTGCATTACCGTACATCTAAAGACGAAGCAGCAGCCCTAGCGGATGAGTTAAATAGACAGCGGCCCGATTCTGTACGGATTTATCAAGCTGAATTGCAGAATAGGCAAGCCTTGCAAGAATTGTCAAAGGCAGCTGAACAGGCATGGGGCGGTGTCGATGTATTAATCAATAATGCCTCGGCATTTTATGCCACGGGTATGGGCGAGGTAACTGAATCACAATGGGATGATTTGCTGGGCAGTAATTTAAAGGTGCCCTTTTTTTTAATTCAAGCACTCACTCCCCTATTGCAAAGCAAGAATGGCTGTGTGGTTAATATAGTTGATATTCATGCAGAACGTGGGCTAGAGGGATACCCTGTTTATTCTATTGCAAAAGCAGGTTTGGCGGCTTTAACAAAGATACTTGCTAAAGAATTAGCGCCGCAGATAAGGATTAATGCAGTCGCTCCAGGTGCGATTTTATGGCCTGACAATGAACTTGCAGAGCAACAAAAACAGGAAATACAGGACAAAATTGCATTGCAACGTACGGGTAGCCCTGATGATATTGCCAAAGCAATTAGCTATTTAATTTATGATGCCGAGTATGTGACAGGTCAAGTAATTACGGTAGATGGCGGGCGTACCTTATTTAGCTAAATTCTTTATGCCGGGCAAATGTTCTATTTTTTGTTGTGCTGCTGTGCTTTTATCGAATGCTTGCCAAAGTTTTTGGTAACAGACATTCGTTACCGGATGTTGCTGCTCGGGTGCAATTTCAGCAAGTGGTTCCAGTACAAACGCATACTTGAGAATATCATTGTGAGGGATCGTAAGTGTTTCTGTGGCGATCACTTGTTGATCATATAAGAGTAAGTCCAGATCCAATGTGCGCGAGGAAAATTTATCTTTAGTGCGCACCCTGTCGTGATCAGTCTCTATACTTTTTAGCTGCATGGCAATGTGTAGAGGCTCATGGTCGCTGTAAAAAGAAATGACCATATTTAAAAAATCTTCACCTGAAAAGCCAACTGAGTCTGATTTATAGACACTGGAATAAGTGAGGCTACCAAATCGTTGTTGCAATACCTCAAGAGCAGAAGAAATATTATGCTCTCGATTGATATTGCTACCTATGCTGATAAAACAAAGTGGCATTTTTACTTCGCTCCACGTTCAATAATAATACCAACATCAACGGCCCCAGTGATCGCGCCCTTTTTATTCAGTGTTAGCTTCACCCAAGGCACATTAAATTCCTTACGAATCGTGTTGACAATTTCTACAGCAAGTTTTTCAACCAGAAAAAACTCACTTTGTTCAACAAAGCTTATAACGTGCTTGGAGACGGCTTTGTAATCGAGTGTGTCTGCTATATCATCTGTCTCTGCGGCTTTCTGAATATCATGAGCCATTTCAATATCTAGGATAACGGCTTGTTTGGTTTTGCGTTCCCAGTCATAAATACCGATAATTGCATCAATTTTCAAGCCACCTACAAAAACAATGTCCATTAAAACTCCCTGTTGTTATTATTATAATTACATCTATATAGTCTAGTTAATTGTATCAGCACAGCATTAGATCAGTTAATTTTTATGCTAAGCTTAATATTAGCTAAAAATAAGCCCTATCAATGGACAATATAAAGTGCAATATAATTTTGAGTGGGATCCTGTCAAAGCAAAAACCAACTAAAATAAACATAGCATAAGCTTTGAATAAGCCAGCGAAATATTTTTAGACCCTCTACAGCTATCGCTTATAGATGATAATAGTAAAAACGAAGAACGCTTGATTACCCTAGGATCAACTAAAGCGCATAAATTACAGCTCGTTGTACATACTTTTTTAACATACCACTAAGATCAAGTGACTATTCGAATTATTTCAGCAAGACCAGCAACAGCCCATGAGAAAAAACAATATAAGGACTCAAAATGAAAGGTGAATATAACTTTTCCAATGCTGAACGTGGACGCTTTTATCGCCCAAATACACAATTAACACTACCTGTTTATTTAGACCAAGATATAGAGAATTGGATATCAGAAAAGGCAAAAGCTAAAGGCGTTAATTTACAGTCTTTAGTTAATGATTTATTGCGTCAAGATATCTCCTTAATCAAAGAAATCACTGGTTAAATTTATTTGAAGAGCCCCCTTTTCTGTTGTTTTAATTATCGTTGTTGAAAAAATAAAGCCTAAGCATTAAAGTTAGTGCAAATTGCTTGTAAGGGTTTACACTATCGTGTATTAATTTAACAAAGGCTGA
>CBDUDV010000022.1:0-50378 GCA_965366065.1 uncultured bacterium
ACATCTAAGCGAGAAAGTCTTTTTAAAGTATAGCTAAAGCTAATGCGTTGCCGTAATTGGCGTATCGCTTTTTTCTGTAAAATTTCATCGAGCTCGGCTTGGCCAAATAATACAATTTGTAATAATTTTTGTTTTTCCGTCTCTAGATTGCTGAGTAACCTAAGCGCTTCTAAGGTTTCTAATGACATGGCTTGCGCTTCATCAATAATTAATACCGGCTGCTGTTGATTCGCTGCAGCATTCAATAGAAACTGGTTAATCTGTTGCAACATTTTGCTTTGCCCTGCATTTCTTGCATAGCTAATACCAAATTCATCGGCAATAGCCATGCGTAATCCCGCAGGTGTTAAATGCGGGTTGGGGATATAAGCGGTGATAAATGGTGTGCTTAATTCATTGAGTAGCTTTCTGCATAACAATGTTTTTCCTGTGCCTACATCGCCGGTTATCTTTATAAAACCTTCGCCATTATGTAGCGCAATTAACAGCACATTAAATGCTTCGGTGTGGCTGGGAAGCTCACAATAAAATTGGGTATCTGGCGTTAAATTAAAGGGCAGTTCAGTTAAGCCGAAATGAGCAAGATACATAGGAAAATTAATGTCGTATAAATAGATTGGTCGCTAAGTGAGTTACATTGAAGTAAACCACTTAGCTCAAACTGCGCTACTGCCATAAAGGAAAGCTTTGTAATTGTTTGAGTTCTTTTTTGCTATTATCTCGGTAAGGAGCCCAGTCTAAATCTGATTTAATAATAGTTGTTTTTAGTAAAATAATTAATTCAGACTTTCTAGCCTTTCTTGCATCAACTCTAAATAAATAACCAAAATAAGGAATCTCAGATAGAAGTGGCAGCCCTTCCTTGTAATCTACCGTGGTTTCTTGCATTAAGCCGCCAATAACAACAATTTGACCATTTTCAGCTTTAACAACACTATCAGACTCACGAACAGCATTCAGTGCCATCGGTAATGAGCCATCTTCACCATTAATGGTGAATTCTTTCGTCTGGCTTTCTACGCGTGTTACTGAGGGGTGGATATGTAAGGATATTTCATCTTGGTCATTGATTTGTGGTGTGACATCTAAAGATATTCCTGAAAAAAACTGTGTCCATGTGATGTCTGGATTGCTAATCGTACTAGAGCCGGTAGAGACGGTATTTGATGAAACATTGGTAATAAAATATTCATCATTACCTACCTTAATAATTGCTTTTTGATTATTGAGTGTCGATATTCTAGGGCTAGATAAAATGTTGGTTTTTCCTTGAGATTGCATTAAATCAAGAAAGGTTGAGAAATCAGTATCAGAAGCGAGAGGAATAGCGGTAGGTACGCCCCGCATTAGGTTAGGGCCATATATTTTAACGGCTTCTTTAGCTACATCTTCCCAATGCACACCGGCTTGGTGACTTTCATTGAGTATGACTTCAATGATTTTTGCTTCAATAATAACTTCGCGGCTTAATTGTTTTTGAGTAATATCTATAAACTGCTCTACTTCTCTAAGCTGCATGGGTTTGGCGCGCACTACAACCGTACCTGTCTGGCGATTGATAACAACAGTAGCTTGTGGGTCGATGGAAATAATTGATTTAACAGCAGCTTCTGTTTCGTGCCAAAAATCAGATTGTGATTTGGTGGTAATCCAGCTACCTGACGATTGCTTAGATGAATCGTTACTGCTCTCTGAACTTGAGTCGCTATTGCTGTTTTCGGAATCAGAAATTTGTCCTGATGTAACGCGCGTATCAGACTGCCCTCCCCTAGTTAAATCTAAGCGATTAATTTTAAAAACACGGGTTTGAATGGTAGAGGGATAAACAATATAACCAATCTCAGACTTTTTGAAATCATAACCATACACTTTTTGTACAGCAGACATCACTTGCGCAATGGAAACATTTTTTAAGTTTAATGAAATCGTACCTGCAACTTCTGGATGAACAATCATGTTTTCATCGGTACCACTGACTAAGCCCATAAAAAACTCGCGGGCATTAATCTCATGCAAGGAAATATCAAACTTAGCTTCGCCTGCCGGCTGCTTGTTATTAAGCAGTGTTTGATTGAGATCAGGAAGTAAAGCCGAGGTGATTTCCGGCGGTGGCGTATGTGGCTTAGCGGTTACTTTAGCTTTAGGTGTACTGCTAAATGCTTTATCAATCGTTTCATCTTGCCCTGTTGGAATAGTAGAGCAGGAAATAAGAAGCGGTAAAAATGCGAGTAAACTGGCTTTATTCATTATGTGAGTTCTTCGGTAAATAGACTTGTTTCTTCTTAAACGGCGTGAAGAGATAAAGCGTTTGCTTAATGCCCTTAGACCGGACTTTTACGGAATTTTCCAGAATCTTTAAAATTCTAACAGAGGACAAAATGACCTGCCCTTCTTTTGCAGTTACGCCGTTAATCGTAGCGCGCTTATTAGCGCCAAAATAAATAGCCGAGAGTTGCAAGCCGACTTCTGGCGTGAAGTTAATACTCGATGTATTTAGGCTGGGTGGTTTTGTGGGGTCCTTTAATACGGCAATGCTATTGCCGCTAAATAAAAAGCATAAAACTAAGGCCAGAGAGCGATTATAAGCCAAGCCAGTTCTCCTCAAAGCTTAAGGTGTATATCTGAAATGTTGTTTCAGCCGTAGGAAAGTCTTTTACTTGGTAGTTTATATTATCCCAGTTAAAGCGCCATGTAAGCGATTCAAGTGATTGCAAATAGTTGAGTGTATCAAAGAAATTGCCTTGGATAGTAATGCTTAAACCGTGACGGAAAATCCACGATTTTTGCTGCCCTAATGTGGATAAATCAGTCACGGGTAAGGTTTCTAAATTAACTAAGGTTAAGCGTTTATTTTTTTGCAGCATTTGTTGCAATGCTTGCGCCATCGATTGGGCAGAAACAAAGCGTTTACTACCAATATCTAATTGCTGTTTCAGTGTTGTTAATTGTTGATTAATTTCGGCTAACTTATGCTTATTTACCGTATTAGGGTCTATTTTTCCATTGGCCTCAATCTGAACAGCGGCCATTTCTTGTGCAGAAAGCTCTATTTTTAAGCTAGATAGTTCAGCGGATAGCTTGTTTTTTTGTTGAGCAAGGGGTTGATAAACAAGCGCATCCCAAGCGCCCCAAATAATACAAATAGCAGTTAGCAATAGGATCAGCTTTTCGCGAGAGCTCGTTGCGTTAAAACGAGTTAAAAGAGATTGGTTCACGATTTATCTCCTTCTGCTTCATCGCTGGTACTGATAATAAAATCTGTTCTATTGCTAGGCTCTTCCGCTTGTTTCATTTGTAATTTAACAAAAACTTTGCCTTGGAAAATGGCTTCACTTTGTAATTTTTGTAATAAAATGGGGAGGTTTTGGGGAGTATAAGTACTGCCACTAAAGCGTAGGTTTTTAGTTTGGACATCAATCACTATATTGCTTAGCCATAAGTTGGGTAGTGTTTGTCTAGCAAAGGCAGATAAGTAGCGTGAAAAGCCTTGAGTTTGGTCGGAGGTTTTATCGGTTAATAAGCGGATAATACGCTCCAGACTGGTTTGCATGTCTTGTGATTGCGTGATTTTTTTGGCTAATAAAGTATTGATTTGTTTTCTAGGGTACTGAACTTGTAATAGTTGTACTTTGGTTTGTGCTTGTAGTAGTTTTTGGCGGGTCTCGGTGATTTCTGCTTGGGTGCTATTAATACCGAATAGCAATGTAGCGCTGAAGATAGCAAGTATAATGACTAATGCGATCAAGCCATACAGATAGTTGAGAATAGCCGGTTGTTGTCGCCCTGCTATTAAATCAGCATGAAATAAATTAACCTGTTGTTTCATAGAGACTCTTCAGTGTAGTGGCGTAAAGTAGCACCAATCACTGTAGCGCAGTGAGACTGGGTGTTATCGTCTAAAGCAATATCACAATCGATAATGGTAGCCAAATCTAAAACGCGTGCAGTAATGCCATAATTATTATTTAAGAAATTTAATAAGCCCTGTGTGTTTTCAGGTAATGGCAGTACGGCTAGTTCGGAGCTGGGAGGTAAATTATAAATATGCTCTACGTGATCTATAGAGCGTTGAATTTCTAATGCTAAACCACTTTGCTCTAAATTAACTTGTTCATCACTTAACATCACCTCATTTAAACCTAAGCGGTTATAACCTGATGCTACTTTACGATTAAGATAAATGGTATTTTGTTTGTCTATAATGATATGTCCCGTTACTTTTTCTAAATGTAACACGGCAATCCCACGGTCATTTTCAGGTAATAATGACGCTAAATTCCTTAGTGCCATTTCTTGGGTGTCAATAGTAGTGGGGGTTAATCCGCAATTAAGGCATAAGTCCACAAGCGGCTGTACTGTTGCTTTAGGCGCTGCAACGACTTCAATCATTACCTTACTATTTGCCCGTTCAGATTTTGGCATGTTGTAGTAATCAATTAATGCATCCTCAGCAAAATCGATTAGTTCATTAATTTTCCAGCGTATTGCTTCGAGCATTTCATCATCAGCTACCGGTGGGGCTTCTAATGAAATTAGCCGGTAATCTTCGGTCGCAAGCACTAAATGGCATTCGTATTGATCAAGCTTATGCTTTTCAGTGAGGTCTTTGAGGGTTTCATACTTTTTATTACTAGGAATAAATTCACAATAGCGGACGGAGTGCTCTGCAGTGTCTTTGGAAATAGCAATCGCAATGCCATCTGCTGTGAAACTTAAGGCAACTACTCCAAGCTTAGATTTTTTCTTAGTAAATAATGATCTAAATCGCTGCACTGTTTATATTCCTATATAGGGAACTTGTTATTTTATAGTAAATGGATTGAAAGACAATGCGTTATATAATATGCCTGAAGCGATTGCATTAAGTTAATTAGCAATCGAAATTTCAACACTTCGTGAAATATAATCAGGGCTACTATAAGTAGCAAAAGTGCTGATACTATTTATTTTATAAACGTTAATATTGTCCAGCCCTTCTGAATAAATAGTGTTACTACAGGTTAAAGAAACGCTGAAGCCTTCAAGGCCGGTAAAGCTTAAAGGCGATGCAGCAATGACATTAGCACAGTTACCGCCGGCAACAATGCGTGCTACTGACCATTCTGCCCCTGCCCTTGCCGCTTGATATGCTCGGGCACCTTGAATGGCATAAGTCGAGGTAGCATTCTGCACACCGCTTAGCTTCACCATGTAAGCGCCCAATAGGCTTAAAACCACTAAAATAAAAATAGCCATCACGATGGAAAATCCTTGTTGTTTTTTCATGGCATATTATCTACATGGACTTGGTGAATGAGCTTGGCAGATTCCCCTGCTTTATCGGTTAATTCTATTTTTAAGGTGACTAAGCCAGCTCTTGTTGCTGAGCCGGCGGTATAAGTAAATGCGCAACTTAAAAGGCTTGCTTTGGCTTGCAGTTTAAAGGTGCTTGGTAATACTGTAAGGGTGTTGATAGCATAAGCTGAATAACGTCTTAACTCTCCATCTATGCATTGATAAGTAATAGGCATATCAACAATAAAGAAGCGTTGCTGCGGTGATTGTAACGGGAATTTTTTAGCCGGTTGCAGAGCAATGGTATTTAACGTGGAGGTATTGCGGATGCTAGCAAGGTTATCTTGCGCATAAGCATTTGCACCGGTGCTGCCCAAGTTGTAGATGGCTAGGTACCCGCTCGGAACCTCGTGTAACGTACTTAAAACATCAAAGCTAGTATCGGCACTATTAAATTTTAAAATATCACCTGAACCATCAGCCGCTAATTTTGCACGATAACGCCCTCCATCGGTCGTGTGTAATAATTCTAGCGTTGTACCGCCACCCGTAATGCGTAAGCTGTTCGGTAATGCTTTGCGAATATCACGCTGCATACGACGTAAAGCCATTTCAGCATTATCGACTAAACGCGTACGGCGTTCTAAATCTAAATAACTTTTAACCGGTAAAGTAATAATATCGGTTGTCATTGCAGCAAGAAATCCCACCAAAACAATCACAATGATTAATTCAATTAAGGTGAATCCAGCACTGATTTTTTTAGTGATTGATAACTTAGATGGCGGCGATAGTATCAGCATTTAATAACTCGTTTTATAGCCAATTAGCTTTAAACTGAACCCAGAGTTGGCGACCTTAACGGTGATTTGTTTAGCACTAATGCTATCAGTCAATGTTCTGGGAGTGACGGTTACAGTAACGGTGTAACTTGTCAGCGTGCTGACTGCTGTCCCTAGTTGATTTTGTACGCCAATGTCGTTTAAGCCATGATAATCATCGACATCATCAAATAAAGCGCGATCAGTTTCGCCGTTTGTGTCAGGGTCAGCATAAGCTTGTAATAAAATTTCTTCTAAATACGATTCAGCAATCGCTAGCGATTGATGATAAATAATAGGGTCTGCGCTGTGTCTAACGGTTAAATTCATCACCACTAAAATACCCGAGAGAGCGATACTGATGATTATGATGGAAATAATCAGTTCAATTAGAGTTACGCCGGCTTGGTGTGATCGCTTAATTATTCCATAGCCTCTGGGAGTATTTGATTTTTTGTAGGATGGGTAGAATGAAGCGCCTTGCTTTTTAGGCGTGTAATGAAACCCATCAGGATTGTCGATATTGATGGGTTTCGCAAAAAGACGCTCTACCCATCCTACGCAAAAATTTAACATAGAGAGCTCCGTGAGCTTATGCTAATACGTTTGAAGCTATTAATATTTAATTGCATGAGGCTGGCTCGTAAACATAACCGGTATCGGCAATAATTTTGAAACATTTGTTGGCGACGGTGATGGTTGCATCGCTGGAGGCGTTGCCGAGTGCGTAAAAGAGGATAGGTGATGTGCTGGCGCTTAAGCTAACACCGGATTCACTACCGCTAAAGCCATTTGTGCCAGAACTTGGGTGAGGCACATCTAAGGTATAGGTTGCACTATTGCAGCTAGTGCTTCTGTTTAGTCTGTAAGTATTAGAAGCTATAGAAAATTGTACGGGACAACCTGTCGCAATAGCGAGTTTTTGTGCATAACTCGTTGCATGTAACGCGTCATCAAATAAGGCGCGTTCGGCATAGCTATCTCTACTGAAGAATTTAGGCATCGCCGTGGCAGAGAGTGTGCCGAGCAGAACAATGACCATAACCAACTCGATTATGGTGAAGCCAAGCTGGTTATTAGTATATGAAGCGGTAGCCATTATGAAACTGAGAGGGAATATTATTTAGTAAAGACTAGGTAGGTATTAAGTGTGACATATTGGGGTGAAGAAAATAGCTACCTAGTAGATAGTTATAAAATTAAAGGCAAGTATTAGTAATAGTGCCAATTGCCGCAGGTGTTATTACCCCGGATGCTAATGTGGCAATTGAGTAAGTTGCCTGACAGTCGGCAGCTGCGCCAAGTTGTAAAAGTCCAGATGTACCGTCTATTGTTAGGTCACCAGATACAGCAACAGCGTTACTAATGCCTGCTGCTGAGGGGTAGCCATAAATTAAAGCGACAGCATTACCTTCAATAATAACACTATCACCCGTTGCCGCCGATAGCCCTTCAATTAATGCCTTTGCATGGACGATAGAAATAGCTGAACGTACTGCACCTACTCCAGCAGCTAAACTTGCTTTTTTAGCATCAGTACCCAAATCAGCAAACTTAGGTAAAGCTGTTGCTGCTAAAATTCCTAAAATCACGATTACCATGATTAATTCAATTAATGTAAAACCTTGCTGTGTATTTTTGTTCATTTTTTTTCCTTTTAATGAGGATATGACGTTTCGGGTGTGAGTTCGATTAATCTTTTAATAAACCCCGATTATAAAAGCTAAAAAAGATAATTCATAACTAATTTTTTAAAGTGTGGCATGTAACCTTTTTTTATTGAGTTATTTTGGTAAAAGAGATTAATTAATAAGCTAAAAGTCTCAAAACAATGGCTTTTTTATCAAGCTTACGCTATCGCAAGATAGGTATGATTTTCCGTGAAAAAACGTAAAGCATAAGTTATTGGGATATGATAAATCGGAGAAGAGTCATTATTGTAAAAATACAATTTTAGTGTGAATCAAATGCAAATAAAAAAATCTACGGCTACTAATTCTAATTTAATCTTTTTTGTATTAAGCATAGTTATATTTTTGTATGGACAAAGTTTATATGCGGCGACAGCCTTAAGTTGTTCGACTACACAGGCAAATACAGCGGTTATCAATGAAGTTTATTTAGGGTCATCAGAATTTATTGAAATTAAAATTTTAAGTGATAGCACAAATACCACAGATTGGACGCTTTGCTACCAAAAAAATAATGGTGCTGAGGTTTGCACAAACGCCCCTTTTGGAGATACTCATTCGGCAGATAATTACCTGATTTACGGCCCAGCAAATAATGCAAAAATAAATCAAACTGGTGGAGAAGTCGTTTTAAAAGACAGTAGTAACAAGGTTATTGATGCTTTTTTGTTTTGTAATGATGCCGCGTGTATTTCTGAGTTATGGGATATTGATTCAGCTTGCTTATCTACTTTAAGTACCCACGGCAGTTCTAATAAAGATATTGCGCGTATACCTGATGGTACTGGAGTGCTGTCCGATAATGGCTCTGATCCAACTGAAGGGTCAACTAATGGAGGAAATGGCGGTGGAACTGAAGACGAGCTTGCTGAAGATTTTAATTGCATAGAAAGCTCATCAGTTACACCAGGGACAAAGAAAATTTATACAAAATTGGCCAGTGTAAACTTTGACTTAGATATTGTTGCCTTAAAAAATGGCACTTTGGTTAATCAATATAAAAAAGCAGTTAAGGTTGAAATTATTGATCAGCTGACAGGCTTAGCTCTGCTTACAGACACTGCATTTCAGTTTGATGCGAGTGATAACGGCCGTAAGCTCTTTCTTGTTTCACTCGGTAATAAGGCCTATAAAAATTTAATCTGTAAAGTCACCTATATGCCGAATGAAAATGCGAATGAAAGTAGTCATGTGATTGGCTGGTCCGATAATTTTTCTGTACGCCCATTTAGTTTTTCTAGCCTCAGTTCATCTATGGATAATGCAACATCAGGCGCAGGAACAACTGCAAAAGCAGGGACTGATCAATTTACAATAACAGCCAGTACTAATACCGCTGGTTATGATGGTACGCCGAAGTATAAATCGCTGTTAAAGGATCATAATAACAGTGATCAAGATGGAAAATTATCCGGTAATTTTTCAGCTGCAAATGAGCCAACACTCGATGCAACAGGGGCAGGTTTTATTTATAAAGAAGTCGGCTTAGTAAAATTTGCCGTGAATGATATTTATGATGATAGTTTTACGGCTGTTGATCAAACGGGTGATTGTAGTGATGATTATTCTAATGTCTTAGTGAATGGAAAATACGGCTGTCAATTTGGTAATGAGGCTGAATTTATCATCGGACGTTTTGTTCCTGATCATTTCAGCCTAGTTAGTTCAAGTATTACGCCTGCGTGCAATAGCTTTTCTTATATGGGTGAAACATTCGCCATAAGTTATACGCTAGAGGCCAAAAATGGCACTGGCGAAGTCACACAAAATTACCATTACTCAGTAAGTAATAATTACGCTAAAGCGAGTGATGTTAGTTTAGTCGCAGAATATATAAGTGGAACCACTAGTCAAGATTTAAGTAGTCGTGTATCAATGATTTATGATCCTAGCCTTTGGGTAAATGGTCGTTATCAACTGACGAATAGTGATGTGTTATTTAATCGCGAGGCATCTCCCGATGGTGCTTATGATGATTTAGAGTTAGGTATTAAAGTGGTTGATAGTGATGCAGTGGTATTGAGCGCAAGAGATATGTTGGCATCTGATAATATCAATAGCGCATGTGCTGCGGCTGATTGCTTAGAGGTAAAAATTGGCACAACGAATATTCGTTTCGGGCGATTAAAAATGGAGAACGCGTATGGTTCAGAGCTAACGGCATTGAGTTCACCGCTTTATACTGAATATTTTAATGGTTCATTTTTTGTATTGAACATAGCGGATAACTGTACTGCAATTAACTTAGCGGAATTAAGATTTAATGGTGATGTGAACCCTGAGGTAGCTGTGGGTGGTGGAACTTCGACAGCAACGCTTGCAAATATTCCGGTTGCCTCTGGCCAAGCTGGTTTAGCTTTTAGCGCGCCTGCTGCAGGCAATACAGGCTCAATAGATATTAGTGTAAATAGCTTATTTGAATGGTTAAAGTTTGATTGGGATGGTGATGGAAGTCATGATAACACCCCTACTTCTCGCGCTACTTTCGGACTTTATAAAGGCAACAAAAAGCAGATTTATTTTCGAGAGGTTTATTAAGGGTGAGTTCAGCATCGTTCCCTGCGCCGCGTTGGAACTATATCCATCACACTTGAAGATGCAGTTTTTTTCAACCGTCATCCCCGCATGCTTTTAGCGGGGATCTAATTAAAGCACTAGACTCCCGCTAAAAGCATGCGGGAGTGACGGGAGATGAATTTTCTGCACCTTCATGTAGTTTGGGTATATAAAAAACAGCTAACCAAATTAAAAAAACGAACTATTTTCTTATATCATATAAAAAGGTTCGTTTTTGTTGTATGCTAATAAGCCAGTTAAGCAAGCCTATCGAGCCTTTAAATGATTAATAAATACAAACAATTAAATACTTTTGATAAGCTTACAAGGCTTATGTCTGAATATGGAAATTCAGCGAAACTTTCACATGCATTAGATATTTCACGTACATCTTTAGTTCGATGGATGGAAAAACCAGAATCAATAAAAGATGGACATGTTTTAGGTATTGATGTTTTGTATTGTGATAGCTTCGTTACACCTGTATTAGCTAAAATAGCTATGGAAAAGGCTGTGCTTTTACCTGATGATTATCAGCCAGAATTAACAAATTTACACTTTAAAAGTATGGCCTTTGGAACCTATGAAATTGAGGATATGCGTGCTGATTTTAGTTTATTTGAAAAAATAATAAGTGAAACAACATTGCCTCGTGGCATAGATAAAATAACCTTTATGGCTATGTACAATACATGGATATCAATGGCACAGTTAATCACGTCTATTAAAGAGGGTAGCCTTGTCTCTCTCTCTGATGCATTTGTTCGCGATCTACATAGTCAGTTTATGAGAGGGGTGCGTACTGATGCCGGGCAATATGCAAAAAAAATACGTGTTATGGGAAAGTTGCAAGGAATAGACACCACTCTGCCAGAAGATATTGCGAGTGAAATTGCCTATTGGTGTGCAAAGTATAAACAGCCAACTGACTTATTGGAAATGGCAAGTGCTCATAGCCATTTTATTCGTATTCATCCTTTTGGTGATGGCAATGGTCGCGTAGGTAGAGCTTTACTTACGATCCAGTTAGTACAGGCAGGGTTAAAGCCTGCCGTATTACGTAAAGATAATCAGGCTCTTTATTACTCTACTCTGGCATGGGCAATGCGACACGGGCAAAACAAGCCATTAGCTCACTTGCTTAGGCACGCGCAAGATAATTGAAATATATAATTTAAGCGCGTTGTCGCTTCGGTTAGCGGAAGCGTAATCGGAGCGACACATATGACGAGTTTTAATCCCTAAAATTATTAAACTGTAGTGGTTGTTCTAGCTCTGCGCTACGTAACAGTTGCATGGTTTCTTGTAGGTCATCACGTTTTTTACCGGTAACACGAATTTTTTCGCCCTCAATCGCGGTTTGGACTTTTAGTTTTTTATCTTTAATCAGCTTAACGATTTTTTTCGCAAAAACTTTATCGATGCCCTCTTTCATTTCAACGGGCTGTTCTGCTGTTTTAGCGGCCTCTTTCACATCACCGGTTTCTAAGCAGGTAACATCAATGCCGCGTTTTCCGAGTTTAGCCAGCAGGATAGGAAGCATTTGTTGTAATTGAAACGGTGATGCCGCTTTCATTAAAATAGAGTTATCAGTTAAGACAAACTCTGCATTAGAGCCTTTAAAATCAAAACGTGCGCCTACTTCTTTATTGGCTTGAGAGAGTGCGTTTTGTGCTTCGTGCATATCAAATTCGGAAACAATATCAAATGAAGGCATGTTTAATCCTGTGCTGTGGTTGTAAGGTGGTGTTTGGTTTTTTTGATTGCTGCGCTACGTAAATTAAAAATAGCGTCGCCAATGGCCTTTCCTTGTAAATCGCTATTTAAAATATCACGGGTATCAACGGATGCGGCGGCTTTTTGTAACGCGCGCAAATAATTGGCTTGTGGATAGCTGTTGTTTTCATGGCCTAAGCGCCCTTTTGCATCGGCTTCACAGGCGGTTAAAAAGGCTTCAAATTGTAGCGCACTTTTAAAAGCATTTAAGCTGCAAAAGAGCTTGCATAGCGTGCTGGGTTTTAGTTCTTTGGCGCGATGGCAATGGGTGTGATATTCCATTACCTGCTGTGCTAATTTAATATATTCATTTGGCACGCGTAAACGTCGACATAGTTTTTTTAGTGCACTTAAGCCTAAAGTTTCATGACCATAATGGTGTGGCCAGTTTTCTTTAGGGGTGAGTGCTTTGCCTAAATCATGCGTTAATGCCGCAAAGCGCACGCTTAAATCATCCGTTAATAAACACGCTTGCTCAAGTACCATTAAAGTATGAATGCCGGTATCAATTTCAGGGTGATATTCCACTGTTTGTGGCACGCCGAATAAGGCGTTAATTTCTGGGAAGATGCGCTCCAGCGCTCCGCAATCACGCAGTGCTTGAAAATAGGCGGTAGGTGTTTGCTCGGCGAGTGCTTTTTTAGTTTCTGCCCAAACGCGTTCTGGCACAAGAAAATCAATCTCACCTTGTGTCACCATGGCTTGCATCAGTGCTTGTGTTTCAGGGGCGATAGTAAACCCTAGGTGTTTATAGCGTGCGCAAAAGCGAGCAATACGTAAAACACGCACTGGGTCTTCACAAAAGCTGGGAGAAATATGACGAAAAATTTTGTTTTTTAAATCTGCTTGGCCGTTGTAAGGGTCTATTAAAGAGCCATCATCCAGCATTGCAATGGCGTTGATGGTTAAATCTCGGCGAATTAAATCCTCTTCCAAGGTAACGTCGGGAGTTGCATGGACAGCAAAGCCTTTGTAGCCATGTGAGGTTTTTCTTTCAGTACGTGCTAAAGCGTATTCTTCTTTAGTCTCTGGGTGCAAAAAAACAGGAAAGTCTTTTCCGACTTCAAAAAAGCCACGCTTTAACATCGCTTCCGGCGTTTCGCCGATAACGACCCAATCGCGCTCACGAACAGGAAAATTAAGCAGTGTGTCGCGGACTGCCCCGCCGACTAAATAAGCTTTCATTATATAGAGTGGTATTTATAAGTAAGTTCAGAATTATTTTGGATAAATAAAGCCAATATTAGAGAGGTACAGCAAGATACTGATTACGATAGCAATAAGGCTACAGTATTGCATAGGGATCCAAAAAAATGAATGAACTTCTTTTAGCTCAATAATTTCTTGGGTCTCAAGATCCATTAATTTCCTGCCTGGCTTTTTATTAAGTGTATGGCCAAGGTAAAAAATAGGCAGTGAGGAGAGTAAAAAAGCCAGAGGTAAAGGCCAGCTAGCTGATTTATAGAAACCACTACCAAAATAAAAATCAACAATAAACTGTATTAATAAAGAAAGCCCGAGGGGAATAAAAAGTGCGAGTAATCCCCAGCCCTTCCATATAAGCATTGATTCATCTCATAATGTTAATTAATGGTTAATTATACTAAAGGATTAAGTGCTAAGTTGTAAAACAGCATTTATCATAGGTCACATAAATAATTTGATAAGCACGCATTATGTTTGATATTTTTTTGATATGTTTTATCTTTGGCGCCTTTTCAGGCGTTTTAGCGGGGCTTTTTGGCATAGGCGGTGGAGTAGTGCTTGTGCCCTTCTTCGTCGCTTTATTCTCACTATATAAGATAGGTGGTGAGCATATTATGCTGATTGCGGTTGCAAGCTCTCTCGCGACTATAGTGATTACGTCTTTAGTGGCGAGTTGGGCGCACTATCGGCTAGGTGCTTTGCTGAAGCTCCCAGTTATCCATTTAAGTGTGGGAATGGGGCTGGGTGTTGCCTTAGGTGCGATGGCTGTGGATAAGTTTGCAGTTAATTATTTACAGCTTATTTTTGGCATTTATTTATTGTTGGTTGCCTTGCAGATGGCGACACAATATAAACCTAAGCAAGGTACACATCACTTAAACAATAGTCGTTTAAAGGTGGCTGGCAGTTTTATTGGATTTGTCTCTGCATTTTTAGGTATAGGTGGTGGAACGCTAACAGTGCCCTATCTAGCTAAACATAATATTAAAATGAAAAATGCGGTCGCAATTTCGAGTGCCTGTGGCTTTCCTATTGCATTAATAGGCTCAATTAGCTATATGAGTTTAGGCTGGAATGCGCTTGATTTACCCGAGGGATCTATAGGCTACGTGTATCTTCCTGCTTTTTTTGGTGTGGTACTGAGTAGTGTTTTTGCCGCACCATTAGGGGCAAAACTAGCACAGCAATTACCCGCACAGGTATTGAAACGTTATTTTTCAGTACTGCTTTTTATAATAGCGTTAAAAATGTTGTGGGTCAGTTTTTAGCGATTATTTTTTGCAGGTGCAAAGGTAAAGAAATGATTAATCAGAAAATTACAGAAAAACACAATGCCGGTCGCAATGATTTGTGCATACCAATAACCTAAATGGTGCGGTTGTTCTATAACGTTAGGGAAAGGTAAGGCCAGTAAAAATTCTAAACTAGGCGGTAAGCTAGCGAGCCAAAAAATCCCCGCATTCAGCCCAAACATTAAGATAGTCACGATAAAATAACGCGTAAAAAAGCGTTTATGCGAACCTTTTGCCTTAAACGTCCAGGCAACTTGCATCGGGTAGTTTACCAAAAAACCACAGAAAGCACCGGTCATCGTCGCGTGCACGGGCGAAACCAGATGGTATTCCAGTAAGCTAATAAGCACGGCAAAGTGCACTGCGGTGGCTAAACCGCCAGAGATTAAATAGCGAAGGAAAGTAAACAGTAGGTGGTTTTTAGGCATTAAAATCGATAACGTGAGCGTTAGGGTTAAATTTTTCTTGAAAGACGTAATATTATAGTATACTACTCGGTTAATTTTTATTGATTGACCGAAAGGACGGTAGCATGCAAATTATACAGGAAGCTTTAACTTTTGATGACGTGTTGTTGGTGCCCGCTCACTCTACAGTGATGCCACGAGAAGTCTCAATGAAAACAAAATTAACACGTAATATTTCCTTAAATATTCCGCTGGTTTCAGCGGCAATGGATACTGTGACTGAAGCACGATTGGCGATTGCCATTGCGCAGGAAGGCGGAATGGGAATCATACATAAAAATATGACGGTTGCTGAGCAAGCAAATGAAGTACGTCGTGTTAAAAAATATGAAAGTGGTGTGATTAGAGAGCCAATTACGGTTGCTTCAACCGCAACAGTACGTGATGTGATGGCATTAACGCAAAAACATAATATCTCCGGTGTTCCGGTTGTTGATGGCGATCAGTTAGTGGGTATTGTTACTAGCCGTGATTTACGCTTTGAAACACGCCTTGATGAGTCCATTGCAAACGTGATGACACCAAAGGCACGCTTAGTTACAGTCAAAGAAGATTTTACCCAAAAAGAAGCATTGTCACTGTTACATGAACATCGTATTGAAAAAGTGTTAATCATTAATGATGAGTTTCACTTACGCGGCATGATTACCGTAAAAGATATTCAAAAAGCCAAAGATTACCCGCATGCGTGTAAAGATAATTTAGAGCGTTTACGCGTGGGTGCGGCTGTTGGTGTCGGCGAAGGGACTGAAGAGCGTATTGCTGCGCTAGTAGCGGCCGGTGTTGATGTGGTTGTAGTTGATACGGCACATGGGCATTCACAAGGCGTTTTAGATCGTGTTCGCTGGACTAAAGAAAACTATCCTGATTTAGACGTTATTGGCGGAAACATCGCAACAGGCGCAGCGGCATTAGCGTTAGTTGAAGCGGGTGCTGATGGTGTGAAAGTGGGTATTGGCCCAGGCTCTATCTGTACAACACGTATTGTTGCGGGTGTCGGTGTACCACAAATTTCAGCCGTAGATAATGTCGCCGAAGCCTTGAAGGGAACTGGCGTTCCATTAATTGCAGATGGTGGCGTACGTTATTCAGGAGATATGTCTAAAGCCTTATCTGCCGGTGCCTATTCTATTATGCTAGGTGGCTTGTTTGCTGGGACAGAAGAAGCACCCGGTGAAGTTGAATTATTCCAAGGTCGATCTTATAAATCATACCGTGGTATGGGCTCGATTGGTGCGATGGCGCAACAGCAAGGCTCAAGTGATCGTTACTTCCAAGAAGATGCTGATTCATCTGATAAATTAGTGCCCGAAGGTATTGAAGGCCGCGTTCCTTATAAAGGAACTTTGGTTGCGGTTATTCATCAAGCTATTGGCGGTATTCGCGCTAGCATGGGTTATACAGGTTGCGCTACGATTGAAGAATTACATGAAAAAGCACAATTTGTTCGCGTGACGAGTGCAGGCATGAGCGAAAGCCATGTGCATGACGTAACGATTACTAAAGAAGCGCCAAATTACCGAGTGTAATACTTAATCATTTTATATTAATAATCGAGGCTCCTAGTGAGCCTCGATTTGTTTGTAGTATCAGAAAAACAACTATTCAAAGGGACGGCCTGTGAATCAACAAAATACGAATATCCACGCACATAAAATCTTAATTTTAGATTTTGGCTCGCAATATACGCAATTAATCGCTCGTCGTATTCGTGAAATAGGCGTTTATTGTGAGATTTATGCTTGTGACTGTAGCGAAGAGGCGGTTATTAATTTTGGCGCAAAAGGTATTATTTTATCAGGCGGCCCTGAGTCAGTTACGCTAGGTAATACACCGCGTGCCCCACAAGCCGTGTTTGATGCGGGCGTACCAGTTTTAGGTATTTGTTATGGTATGCAGACTATGACAGAGCAACTAGGTGGCAAAGTTGAATCTTCAGACCATCGCGAATTTGGTTATGCGCAAGTCCGTGCGCGCGGCCATTCTAAATTATTAAAAGATATAGAAGATGAAGTGACCGCAGAAGGTTTTGGCTTGTTAGATGTATGGATGAGTCATGGCGATCGTGTTGTTGATTTACCTGAAGGCTTTAAGCTGATAGCTAGTACTGATGGCGCGCCGATTGCGGGGATTGCAAACGAAGAAAAAGATTTTTATGGTGTGCAATTTCACCCAGAAGTAACGCATACAAAACAAGGCGGCCGTATGCTAAGCCGTTTTGTTTTGGATATTTGTGGCTGTGATGCCTTATGGGATTCTTCGCATATTATCGAAGAAAGTATTCAAGTTATTAAAGAAAAAGTCGGTGCTGACCAAGTTATTTTAGGTTTGTCGGGTGGTGTGGATTCATCGGTTGTTGCCGCGTTACTGCATAAAGCGATAGGTAAGCAATTAACCTGTGTGTTTGTTGATACGGGCCTACTGCGCTTAAATGAAGGCGACCAAGTCATGGCTATGTTCGCTGAAAATATGGGTGTTAATGTTATTCGTGTTAATGCAGAGCAGCGTTATTTGGATGCACTTGCAGGGCAGAACGACCCAGAGAAAAAACGTAAAATCATTGGTAACTTATTTGTTGAAATTTTTGATGAAGAAGCGGAAAAACTGACTGATGCAAAATGGCTGGCACAAGGGACGATTTATCCTGATGTGATTGAATCAGCAGGCGCTGCCAATGGTAAAGCACATCTAATTAAATCGCATCATAATGTCGGTGGCTTGCCTGAAGATATGAAGCTTAAACTCCTAGAGCCATTACGTGAATTATTTAAAGATGAAGTGCGTAAATTAGGGCTAGAGCTAGGCTTACCTGCCAATATGATTCACCGTCACCCTTTCCCTGGTCCTGGTTTAGGCGTGCGAATTTTAGGTGAAGTGAAAAAAGAATACGCGGATTTATTGCGTAAAGCAGATGCTATCTTTATTGAAGAGCTGTATAAACATGATTTATATCAAACTGTTAGTCAGGCATTTGCGGTATTTTTGCCTATTAAATCAGTCGGAGTGATGGGCGATGGTCGTCGTTATGATTATGTTATTGCTATTCGAGCAGTAGAAACCATTGATTTTATGACTGCTCGCTGGGCGCACCTCCCTTATGAATTTTTAGGCTTAATTTCTACACGTATTATTAACGAAGTTGATGGGATTTCACGTGTAACCTACGATATCTCTGGAAAACCGCCTGCAACGATAGAGTGGGAATAGTAATATCTATTAAGTAATTAATGGATGCAAAGTTTGTAAGTAAGATCGTAGTTTATTGATGAATTAATGATCTGTGGGTTTGAGCTACAAACTTTGTATAACTAATGAGACTGTAAATAATTCTGTGTAACTACCCTACCCTGTTTAAATACAGTCTTTTAGTCTATCCTCAAATTCAATCATACAAACGATTTAAAGCTAGTTTCTAATGGCTGGTTTACCTTGCTCGAGGTTAATAACAAGACAGTCAAAGTAAAGCAATGGTTAGATGGAATCGAGTGGGCGTGACTGCCCTTCTTGGCGAAAACCATTGCGGCTCTATTTTTAGCGCCAGAGCGCGTGTTTTTGCTGCAGCTCAAGTGATTTCTAGCTCAACATTTAAAGTGGCTTCAATCGCCACTTTAGTCTTTTTCAATTTTTATGCTTTTGGCTACTTCACGTGCAAAAGTTTCAGGTTATTTTTTATTCATAACGGCTTACCTTACCCTACTCATAGTAGAGATTAATGATAAGCAGTGACGCAAAATAAATTACATTCTCGAATATCTCTCTTTTTACCTGTTTAAACATCAATTTTACTTTCTGCGTTTCTCTGCTGATTGTTCTCAAATCTTCGTGAAATATAGGGTTTACTTCTCATTCTGTATTTTTTCGTTGTGCTATTAATACGTGTTCTCTGGTTTTACCTTAAATTCCACGAATTACATAAGTTTTAGAGATAGCCTACTAATGTAGTCACGCTTATATTACCTTGCTCTTTGGTTGGTTGTCAGTGTGCTTTAGAGAGTGGTGGTGCCTTTTTAGCAATGTTTCTGGTGTAAGTATCAAGTACCAACGTTATCTTGGCTGGGTCAGCGTTCAAATCTGTGGTTTCTGTTACAAGCTCTAAGGTTGGGTGCTCTTCTGCTTCACAGAACAACTCAAAATCGTTGCTGGTATTCCTGCTGAAGGAACGGCACAAGGCTTAGAGCTAAACAAGAGTACGCAATTTAAAAAATGCGCATTCGTAAGGAATGGGAAATTTTTCGTGTAATTACGCCGTAGGCGTAGTAAGCTATTGTAATATAAGTATGTTTTTCATTTATTTGACGCTTTGTATACAGTTTATATTATACGTTATTTAGTGTATTACACACTATTGAGATATTACACATTTCTGTCTAATTACACACTTTTAGTGAATTACACATCTTGAGTATATTGTACACTTTTGGTATATTACACATGTTGAATATATTACACACTTTTAGTCTATTACGCATCTTAAGTGTATTACACACTTTGAATAGGATTACACATTATGAACACTTTTAATTACATTAGAGTAAGCACTGAGCTAGAAGGTACTGAACGACAATTAAAAGACGTTAAATATGATGTGGAGTTTTTGGAGAAGGTGTCAGCTAAGAATGTAGAAGGCGAGCAATTAAACTTAATGCTTAAAATTGTACAAGCCGGCGATTTAATCAATGTCGATTCTATGGATCGATTGGCACGGAACACACAAGATTTACTAAAAACAGTGCAAACTATTACAGACAAGGGAGCGACTATTTTCTTCCATAAAGAAAATATGCGAATTGAGGGCGACTCTAAAAATCCAATGAATCAAGTAATGCTAACAATGCTGGGCGCGTTATCAGATTTTGAACGTAACATTATGCTGGAACGTCAAAGAGAGGGAGCGGCTATTGCTAAGCCAGAGAGTAAGTCGGAGGGTAAGTACAAAGGTCGCAAGTCTTCTTTAACAGAAGAGCAATTAAACGCAATGAAAGCAGACTTTAATAATGGTGTAGCGAAAACTAAAATTGCTGCGAAATACGGAATTACACGTTCTTATGTGTATCAGTTATGCGGATAATAAAAAGCTAACTATTTAAAAAATAGCATTCTATCCATATCTCAGCCAATTTTTATTATTATGAAAAATCCTATTGGGAAGTGTATAAATCAATCGGTTATACTCACTATTTGTGCGGAAAATAGTTAGGTGTATATAAATAAAATCAACGTTCTATAAGCTGAAAATGCGATATATAACAAATTCTTATAATGATTAAAATAATAGAGAAATATGAGTTCTGAACAAGATGAAGCATGGATGCGTTATGCGATTAGGCTAGCGCAACGTGCAGAAGCGCAAGGGGAAGTGCCGGTTGGGGCGATTGTGGTCAGTAATAATAAATGTATTGCTGAAGGCTGGAATACGCCGATTGTCGATCATGACCCAACCGCGCATGCAGAAATGACGGCTTTACGTAATGCCGGTAAAGCCATAGAAAATTACCGTCTGAGTGACTGTACTCTATATGTCACTTTAGAGCCGTGTGTGATGTGTATGGGGGCTATTTCGCATGCACGCATTGCGAGGTTGGTTTTTGGTGCGCCAGACCCTAAACGCGGAGCCGTATGCAATGCGTTGGAGTTGACTGATGCACCTTTTTTAAACCATAAGGTTGAGTGGCACGGTGGAATTTTGGCTGGTACTTGCGGGGATTTATTGCGCGATTTTTTTAAAGAAAAGCGGCGTAAATAACCTCTTCCCTTATTTACATAAAAAATAAAGAATTAAATAATGATGTAAATAAACCACCCAGCATCATGAGAATAAAAAGTGCTGGAATAGAAGCAATCGCCATTTTGACCATAAGAATCACCATTGAAATAAACGGTATTTGAATGTCCGTGACAATGATCTCTTGTTTTTCAGTATCCATTTAAGTCTCTCTATTTTAGTTAAAGGTTATTTTTCTTCTTTCGCTAATAAACGCTGAATATTATCTTTATGTCGCCAAATTAGGATGATAGACATGATAAGCGCAACATAAACCAACGGCTGCATTCCCATAATAAAAAACGTATAAACAGGGGCGAATACCGCTGCGACGAGTGCAGAGAGTGATGATATTTTTGATAGCTTATACACGAGGAACCAAGTGGCTAACACGCCTAAACCCAGCATCCAGTTAGCGCCTAAAAACACACCTAAAGAGGTTGCAACTCCCTTTCCGCCAGCGAATCCAAAAAACACAGGGTATAGATGCCCAATAAACGCGGCAAAAACAACAGCGGCTAAGATGATAGGGGCTACATTTAGAGCTTGAGCAATTAAAACGGGAATCAAACCTTTAAGCATATCGCCTATCAGCGTGATAGCGGCCGCTTTTTTACCGCCGATACGCATCACATTAGTTGCACCTGGGTTACCAGAGCCTTGTTCGCGTGGGTCGGGAAGCCCCATTAATCGGCAAACAATGATGGCACTTGAGATTGAGCCTAGTAGGTAAGCAGCAGGAACGGTTAGCCATTCGATCATAATTTATCCTTTATTGGTTCGGTCTTAGTTAATGTTAATAATGCAAAAAGCTATCAAACCTTCATTTATGAAAATCTCATTGCTTAGGGCTTGTATGAAAGGCTTATTTCCTTGATACTGGCCCAATAAATAGCGATTATTGAATTTGCAGCCCAGTATTTGGGCGCATTCAGCCGCTAATTTTTTTAATTAGACTATTATAATACTGGAAAGTTTATGGACATCATTTTTTTAGGCGGTTTACAGATAGAAACGATTATTGGTATCTATGACTGGGAACGTGAAACCAAGCAAACGGTTATTTTAGATATCGAATTAGCGCATGATATTAAAAAAGCCGCGGCAACCGATGATATTGAAGATACCTTGGATTATGGCGCGGTATCTGAGCGTATCCGAGAATTTGTAGAAAAAAGCGATTTTTTCTTAGTGGAGCGGTTGGCGGAAGAAATTAATGCGATGATCCGTAAAGAATTTAATGTGCCGTGGGTTAAGTTAGTGCTGAATAAAAAAGGTGCGATTGGTGCCGGTTGTGACGTGGGGATTATTATTGAGCGTGGCGAAAAATAGTTTTTTGTACGTGTAATATCAGCCTTAAGTTCCTCTGCCAAAGGAAAGCCGTCATTCCTGCATGCTCTTAGCAGGAATCTATGGTGCGTACATGGATTCCCGATTAAAGACTTCGGGAATGACGGCTCTAACAGGTATTATTTATTGGGATTGATGCGAGTGTTTAATCTAGTAGCTTATGCATTGCTTCATGGTATTTCTGGCTACTAATTTTTGTAATCTTTTCAGGCAGTTCTGGCCCCGGTGCTGTTTTATCCCAATCGAGCGTTTCTAAGTAATCACGGATAAACTGCTTATCAAAGCTAGGTGGGCTTATGCCGACTTGGTATTGCTCTGCAGGCCAAAAACGTGAGGAGTCAGGTGTTAGGGCTTCGTCAATTAAAAATAGCTCACCTTCGGCATCTAAGCCAAACTCAAATTTTGTATCGGCAATAATAATACCGCGTTGTTTTGCGTATTCAGCCGCCTCTGTATAGAGTTTAATGCTCACATCGCGCACGCGCGTTGCCATTTCTTCGCCTAATAAAGGAATCGTTTCAGCAAAGGGAATATTTTCATCATGATCACCCACGGCGGCTTTTGTAGAGGGAGTATAAATAGCTTCAGGAAGTTGTTGTGCTTGTTGCAAGCCTTCGGGTAATTTAATACCACAGACACTGCCTGATTTTTGGTAGTCTTTCCAGCCTGATCCAATTAAATAACCACGGACAATCGCTTCAACCGGTAGTGGCTTAAGTTTTTTAACGATAATTGCACGGCCTTCAATTTGTGCGCGTTCCTCAGCGTTAGGTACAACATCTTCTAAGCGTAAACTAGATAAATGATTCGGAATGACGCTACGCATTTTATCAAACCAAAAGTTTGAAACACTGGTGAGTACCTGGCCTTTACCCGGAATAGGGTTTGGTAAAATAACATCAAAAGCAGAAAGGCGATCAGTGGTGACGATTAATAAGTGGTCATCATCAATCTCATAAATATCACGAACTTTTCCGCGAGTACGTAACGTTAAGCCAGAAAGTGAAGATTCAAATAATGCTGAAGGTGCAGTCATAGTGTTAGCTGAGATAAGTATAAAATTATCAGGCTATTTTACTAGGAATAAAATAGCAGGCGGGAAATAATTTTAGATAAAAGCCAAATAGGAAATGGCTTTTATCATCTGGTATTCTGATTGAGTGGCAGTGGGGCTTTATGCTGCAACTGAAGTGATGGAAGTTTCTTGCCCTTGTTCTAACGAGTCGTAAAGGCGTTTTTTCTTCCAGCCAACAAAGGGGCTCTCATCAAATACTCTATCATTATCAATCGCTTCTTCATAACAGCAACGGAAGATCCGCGCAGTACGAAAGGCGTGTAATTCATCATCCGCAGTAATAATATCTACATTACCTACTTGGAATGTTTTATTTTTAGATTTACCATTCAATACCCAAAAAACGGTATAGCATAAGTAGCTTTTATCTTTTCTTCTATCAAATTTGATGGTTCTTGATACGCCGGTTAAGCCAGTTGATGTCTTGTTTTTAGGTGGCTTTAAAAAACGAATCTTGCTGCCTTTTAAAGCAACAAGCATCTGGTCGCGCCAGGCCATTGCAGAAGCAAGAGATTTAGGTTTTCCACCCCATAATTTATGAGAAAAGTAGCGACTACTTTCTTTTCCGCGGCGGACTATGCGAACCTGAAAGCCAAAGGCATCAGGTTGAGTGATATGTTTGTGTTTTACCATAGGACAATTGTTTTTATATTAGTTTTTGAGTGTGTCTTTTTAATAATGCTACTGATTCTAGTGATTAATTATGTGGTTGAAACCGGTACACTCTTGGATATTTTTGGATTATCCTGTTTTTAACTAAAAGATAAAGGAACAAATTCTAATTTGTGATGCTAATCACGGAAATAATTAGATTTTACGTATAAGTTCATGAAAAATATGCTAGATGATCGGTTTTATCGAATTAGACCGCGAGTTAATATTTCATTTATAGCGATAAATCGAGGGCTTAAGGGAGGCATAAAAAATAAACATAAAAACACCTCAATTTGTAATGATTTTCAATACGATATAGCGCTTTATTTGCTTAGACTTCGTGGGTATAATCAAGAGTCATTATTTACACTATTCTACTAGGAGACCTATATGAGTGTATTAGTCGGTAAGCAAGCCCCAGATTTTACAGTACCTGCTGTTTTAGGAAATGGCGAAATTGTTGATGCATTTAACTTTGCTGATGCAACCAAAGGTAAATATGCAGTTGTTGTGTTTTACCCATTAGATTTCACATTTGTTTGTCCTAGTGAGTTAATTGCATTAGATAAAAGAATGGATGAGTTCACTAAACGCGGCGTTGAAGTGATTGCTGTTTCTATTGATTCTCACTTTACACATAATGCATGGCGTAACACGGCTATTAATGATGGTGGTATTGGCCAAGTTCGTTACACAATGGCGGCTGATATTCAACATAGCATTATTAAAGATTACGATGTTGAAGTGGAAGGTCTTGGCGCTGCATACCGTGGTAGCTTTTTAATTGACCAAGCAGGTTTAGTTCGTCACCAAGTAGTTAATGACTTACCTTTAGGACGTAACATTGATGATATGTTGCGTATGGTTGATGCATTACAGTTCCACGAAGAGCACGGCGAAGTTTGCCCAGCTGGTTGGAATAAAGGCGATGCCGGTATGGATGCTTCACCAGCAGGTGTTGCTTCTTACTTAACAGAGAATGCTGATAACTTATAAATTAAGTAGCAGTATTGGACGTTAAAAAGCGGGCTATTTGATAGCCCGCTTTTTTTATGCCTGATGATTTATTTTTTTCTAGCGGTTGAGATTAATTGCGCGCGGATAAAAAAACAGCACACAATAGCAATCCCTGCGGCAGAAAAGGTCTCGCCAATTAACATGATGGCAATCGCAAAAGAGAGTGTAAAACCAATAATGCCAATAACAGCCCATTTAAAGCCATTCTCGCGATATTGTTTTGCGGTTTGGAAGAAAGTGATGAGCATAATGATAAAGCCAATGATAATAACCAACATAGGTCACTCCTATTTTTGCGTGTACTAATTTTTCAAGTTAGAATTAATTATATTAAATAATGCTAATAGTAAGGCTCAACGCCCTGCTTTTAGGGTACTTTAACAGAAATATTCTAAAAAACCTTACGAGGAATGTAAATGGGTAAAATTGCCAAAGTTATATTAATCTCAATTTCATCAGTTATCGGACTTATCGTCCTAGCTGTCATCGCGATTCCTTTGTTCGTTGATTTAAACGACTATAAACCGGAGATAGAAGCTGCAGTTAAAGATAAAACCGGTCGAGAATTAAAAATTGCAGGAGATATTGACCTCTCCATTTTTCCTTGGTTGGGCGTTTCTACCGGAAAAATTACACTCAGTAATGCACCGGGTTTTGTGCCAGATTATTTTGCAGTGATTAAAGAAAGTGATATTAAAATAAAGTTGATGCCTTTGCTTTCTAAAGAAGTTGAAGTGAGCACTATCACTTTTAAAGGCTTAGAACTAAACTTAGCAAAAAATAAAAAAGGGCTGAGTAACTGGGGTGATTTAGCAGGAAAAAATCAGCCTAAAGAAGTGGAAGAAAAAGCAGCAGAGGTAGAAAAAACAACAACAGAGGAAACACCTGCGTTAGCGGCATTAATGATCGGTGGTTTAAGTATTGAAGATGCGCAAATACATTGGGACGATCAGCAATCGGGTCAAGAGGTCATCATTAAAGACTTTAATTTAAAGACAGGGAAAATCGCCTTAAATGAAGCGATCGATATAAAGCTTTCGCTTTTTGTTGATAATAAAAAGCCTGCACTGACGGAAGCATTATCACTAACGACTGAGTTAGTGATTGATGACAGTATGCAGCTCATTCATTTGAAGAATACCAAAATCAATTCTGCAACAAAGGGTGCGATAGTTCCAAATGGCGCATTCGATGTGCAGTTGCTGAGTCAAATTTCGATTGATTTAAAACAAGAGTCGCTGGCATTGGAGAATTTAAAAATCGCTTTTGATGATACAACGATTGATGGTTTTTTACGCATTAAGCAATTTAGCAAGCCAGCGTTAGCGTTTAATTTAGCCATCAATGAAATTGATGTTGACCGTTATACCGCCGCAGATAAAGCGCAGACAAAGGTAGTAGCAAGTCCTGCCGCGGCTGTTGCAGCGACAACGGCTTTAATTCCGGTTAAAACAATTCGTGAGTTGAATTTAAACGGTGATATTAGTATTGATAAGCTAAAAGCATCGGGTGTGACATTAGAAAAGATCACACTTAATATACAGGCGAAAGACGGCGTGTTGCGTACAAAACAAGCGATTAAGCAGCTTTATGACGGCCAATATAGTGGACAGCTGACTTTAAATGCAAAAGCAAGAACACCTAAAATCGCTTTAAATGAGAAAGTGACGAACGTGCAAATAGGTCGTTTATTAAAGGATTTTAAACCGGACCAGCCAGCTAAATTAACTGGTGCGATTAATCTGGCGGCTAAATTGAATACGCAAGGAAATACGGTTCCTCAGTTTAAATCAAACCTAGCGGGAAATTTGAGTTTTTCGGTGAATAACGGCGCTATTCAAGGGGTTAATTTTCAGCAGATGATAGATATGGGCAAAATGTTTCAAGGCAAAACAATGAAAGATAAATATGCCAAAGAACAAACGGTTTTTTCAGCCATCAAAGGAACGGGAACAGTTCGCCGCGGGATAATTACTAATCCTGACTTTTTAATGAACTCGGCGCAGTTGGTGGTGAATGGCTCAGGAACGGTTAATTTAGTGAATGAGGCTTTAAATTATAAAGCGAAGGCAACGCTAACCAATAAAAATACTAAAGATCGTCCTGTGGGCATCAAAGTCGCGGGGACTATGAGTAAGCCAACTTATAAGGTTGATGTATTATCGATGATTAATGAAACCGAAAAGAAAAAGATGAATAAAGCATTAGATAAGGCTTTAGGTGAGGGTGGTGGTAAGGCGGTTAATAAACTATTAGAGAGCTTCTTTTAGAAAATAAATTATATTTCAGGCACAAAAAAGGGAGCGATATTAGCTCCCTTTTTTGTGCCTGTTTAACAGTTGTTTAGTTACGAATAAACTTTATATTTATCCATGGCTTTAATAATAGATAAAGCCCGCGCTACTTTAATTTTTGCTGGCGCATCTAGCTCGGTATTTTTATAAACTTTATCTAATAAGCCTTCTGTAACCAACGCTTCTTTTACCCAGCGCTTAGTCATTCTATAATTATTAGAAACCTTCGCTTCTTCACCTGTTTCAGGGTGAGTCATCATAACCGTGCGTAATTCAATTTTAGGGGCAGCCGTACGTCTTGATGATTTTGAGGTCGATTTATCCGCGTTGCTGTCTTTTTTTGTGGAAACAATTCTTTTCGGGGCAACGTGCTCAGCGACTGGCTTTGGCGCAACAACCGGTTTTTCCACTTCAGGCTTTACTTCAACAACTTCCGGTTCGCTAATTTCTTCAGCGATCACCTTGGGTGTAGTGGGTTCTTCTTTATGAGGCGGGATATCAACCAATGGTTTATAGGCCTTGTCCGCTGTAACTCTTACTTTCTTCGGCGTTTCTTCCTCGGAAGTCACCGTGTAAATAACATAGAAAGCATAGACGACCGTTAAAATAAACAGAGCATCTGACATAATTTCCCCTTCATAAAACTTTTATTATTATTGTGATAGCATGAAAATATTATGCTAATACATGGAAGTATAGGCTAAAGTGGCAAATTACACCAGAAACACCTGCTAATTCAAATGCTTCACTTTTTAAACATGGCGGTAACTTCTCATTATCCGCCGGCACAGAATAATACAAACCACGTCATCCTGCGTGCCTTTAGCAGGAATCTATATTTGTAACAATAGAGCCCCGATAAAGCTTGTGCCCACGCTTGACTGGGTAGACTTCGGGGATGACGTTTTTCCCTACAATAATGAGAAGTTACACACGGCGCGCGTAATTAGTTGTTTTTCAATAAAGTTCCAACACCTTGATCGGTGAATAGTTCTAATAATACCGCATGCTCAACGCGGCCATCAATAATATGCACATGATGTACACCACCCTCTAAAGCATCGGTTGCGCATCGTGTTTTAGGAATCATGCCACCCGAAATGGTGCCGTCAGTAATTAAGTTCTCAATATCGGTAGAACTTAAACCCGTTAATAACATCCCTTCTTTATCTAAAATACCGGGAATATTGGTTAATAGAATTAGCTTTTCAGAATTCAACACTTCAGCGAGCTTACCCGCAACTAAATCTGCATTGATATTATATGAACAGCCATCTTCACCGACACCAATCGGAGCGATAACAGGAATAAAGTCACTGTTACTCAGCATTTCAATCATAGACGGGTCTATGGATGTAATTTCACCTACATGACCAATATCCACAATTTCAGAGGCTTGAGTTTCTACATTAATTCGCGTCATTTCTATCTTGCGCGCATTAATAAAATTACCATCTTTACCTGTCAGCCCAACCGCTTTACCGCCAGCCATATTAATAAGGTTAACGATGTCTTTATTGACTTGCCCGCCTAAAACCATTTCCACCACATCCATGGTTTCACTATCAGTCACGCGCATGCCGTTGATAAATTCAGTCTTAATATTCAGGCGTGATAATAGATCACCAATTTGCGGCCCGCCACCATGTACGACGACAGGGTTAATGCCAACCAGTTTCATTAAAACAATATCTCTAGCAAAGCAGGCTTTGAGGTTTTCATCAATCATGGCATTTCCGCCATATTTGATAACCACTGTTTTGCCTTTAAATTTTTGGATATAAGGTAAAGACTCAATAAGGATGTGAGCAATGTCTTTAGCGCTGGTATTTTTCATAGATAGAATTAATTAGTTGTAAATTGGGCTACTAGAATTAAATGGATTTTTAAGAAAATGCAGGGCTAGTGCCTACCTGTATGGCCAAAACCACCTTCGCCTCGTTCAGATTGATCAAATTCAGTTACTAGCTCAAAATCAGCCTGAACCACAGGGACAAAAACCATTTGTGCAATGCGTTCAGAAATGGCAATGGTAAAAGCGGTATCGCCTCTATTCCAGCAGGAAACGAAGACTTGTCCTTGGTAATCAGAATCAATCAGACCGACTAAATTACCTAAAACAATACCATGTTTATGCCCTAAGCCAGATCGCGGAAGTAACATCGCCGCTAGGCTGTTATCATTAATATGGATTGCAATTCCTGTGGGAATTAAAATCGTTTCGCCTGGATTAATGGTAACGTCCTGCTCTAAACAAGCGCGTAAATCTATACCTGCTGAACCATCGGTGGCATAACTCGGCATAGGAATTTCATTGCCTAAGCGCGGGTCTAATATTTTAAGCTGAATTTTTTGCATTATATCTCTCGGAAATTAAAGTGAGCAATTGCAGTGCTAAGTCGGATTTATTACTCATGGGTAAGTGGCTATAGCCCTCAGGCCAATACACGTGTAATGCATTGTTGGCAGAATCAAACCCGCCTTCGGCTTGCCCGACCCAATTAGCTGCAATCATATCTAAATTTTTACGCACTAATTTATCTTGCGCATAGTGTTCTAAATTTTGTGTTTCTGCCGCAAAGCCTATCGTAAAAGGTTTATTAGCTAAAGTCGCCACACTGGCAACAATATCCTGTGTTTTTTGCATGGCTAAGGTGCTTTCATCACCTTGTTTTTTAATCTTATCAGCCTGTACTGTACTCGGCGTGTAATCCGCGACAGCCGCTGCTGCAATCATCATATCTTGCTGTGGAATATGTGCCATCACTGCGGCATACATTTCAGCGGCGCTTTCTACATTAATACGTTGTACATTATTCGGCGTAGCCAGCGCGACGGGGCCGCTAATTAAAATAACTTCAGCGCCCATTTTTTGCGCCTGACCGGCCAATGCGTAACCCATTTTCCCCGAGCTGCGATTACTAATATAGCGTACTGGATCTAAAGGTTCGCGCGTTGGGCCTGCGGTAATTAAGATTTTCTTATTCAGTAATAGTGGCGCAGGGGATGTAATGGCGCTGACAATGTCTGCGGCTTCGGTCATTCGTCCTAGGCCTACGTCACCACAAGCCTGAACACCTGATTCAGGGCCGATAAAACTCACCCCATGCTGCATTAATCGGGCAATATTTTCTTGCGTCACTGTTTTATGCCACATCGCTTGATTCATTGCGGGAGCAATATAGGTGGGGCACTGCACGGCTAAATATAACGTGCTTAATAAGTCATCTGCCAAGCCGTGGCTAAATTTTGCAATACAATTAGCGGTTGCTGGTGCAACCAGCATAATATCGGCCCAGCGCGCTAAGTTAATATGCCCCATTGCATTTTCTTCATGAGCATCTAATAATTCAGTATGCACTTCATGCCCGGATAATGCCTGAAAAGTGAGAGGGGTAATGAATTCCTGAGCTGAAGCGGTCATTACTACACGTACATCATAGTGTTGCTGGCGTAATAAGCGAACTAATTCAGCCGCTTTATAGGCGGCAATGCCACCTGAAATGCCTAAAAGTACGTGTTTCAATGTCACTTTCCTCTTTTAAATAAAGCCGTTATTATGGCAAGACTTGAGCATTACTTCTAGGCTTTAATCAGCAGGTAAATAATGAGAATTAAAGATCAACCCACAGAAGAGCGGCCGCGTGAGAAATTGATAGCACAAGGCGCAATGGTTTTAAGCGATGCAGAGCTGTTAGCGATTTTTTTACGTACTGGCACGCGAGGCTATTCGGCGATTGAATTAGCAGAGAATTTATTACTCGAATTTGGCTCACTACAAGCATTAATGCAAGCCGATCGCCTAAGTTTTACTCAAGCAAAAGGCTTGGGCGACGCCAAATATGCCCAATTACAAGCGGTACTAGAGATGGCGCGCAGGCACACCTTTGAGGTGTTAGATAGAGGCGGAGCATTAACCAGCCCAGAAGCAACACGTGCGTATTTAGTAGATAAGCTCAAGGCTTATGATCATGAAGTTTTTGCTTGTTTGTTTTTAGATAACCAACATCATATCTTGAAATTTGAAGAGCTATTTTCAGGCACGATTGATAGCGCCAGTGTGTACCCTAGAGAAGTGGTAAAAAAAGCCTTGGCGCATAATGCCGCCGCAGTCATCTTTGCTCATAATCATCCATCGGGTATCAACGAAGCAAGTCATGCGGATAAGGCGATTACACAGCGATTGAAAAGCGCACTGGAACTGATTGATATCCGCGTGCTAGATCATTTTATTATTGCTGATGGCAGACCGTTTTCATTTGCGGAGCATGGGTTGTTATAGCTTGTAAGGCAAGAGTAACAAAGAGGCAGTAATTTTAAAGGGTTGAGACATAGTTATAAAAACTAAGCGGCAGGGTATTTTTTATTTTACGTATAGCTAAGATCCATACGGTCTAAGCAATCATTCCCGATAAGATAATTCAGGAATGATTATTTCGCAGAGTCACAACGACTGCTTTCTATAGGTCGATTTTACACGATAGTTTTTTGATAAAACAGTTGCGTAGCTAATGCCCTCCATGTCTTACATCTGATTCTTCTTGCTCTCGTTTGGTCAGGGTGAATTTCTTTGGGTTATTTTTCATCTCTATGCCATCAAAACTGAGCATAATAAGTGTTTCATCATCTTTAATTTGTAGCTCTCTAATGCTTGCGCCTTTACGTGGAGTTAAAGTAACAAGTTTCGCATTTTTATCCCATTCATACTTACCCTTTTCATAGAACTCTCTAGTAGATTGCTGTGCTTTTTGGGTGACTAATAGATAATTGTTTTTATTTTTCAGCGATAGGGTTGTTGCAATCCCAGGGCATGCTTTACACGGAAGAGCGCCATAATACACTCCCCGAAATTGCTGGCTTTTATTGGTGTGATTATTTGATTCTGCGAAAGCAGGGTTCAAAATAATAGCGAGGAAACTGAAAGATGCTAGTGTTAGTTTTAAAAATAGTGTTAATGCATTCATATTGATTAATACTCGCAATTAAAAGGTAAAAGGACTGTTGAAACTGACTTGCTGGGTAGATGATAGAATCTACCATGTAGTATATTAACATCTAATGATGTTAGTGGTTATTGTCAATTATACCGGTCATTAAAGAGGATAATCAGACTGTAATTATATGGACTTTATTTTGCGTATGAATAATCATATTTTATTGGTTTCGGGGTAAACTGCTATAAAATTTCTAATCGGATAGAACCATGATAATAAAAAAAATAAGCGGTATCGTATTCTTTATTTCATTGCTGGGGGCAAATACGCTACAAGCTTCTCCTGCAAATACTCAGCAACTACAGGTGCAAACTAGTGAGTCAAAAAGAACGGGGGAAACAGCCTTATCCTATTTGGTCTCGTGGCGGAAAGGCGAATCGCGTATTTATAATGCGAATGGTTTAACCTTTATAAGTGGCACAGAAACAGATGAGCCAACCTCAAGTGTTGATGCGGCTTATAAATTAGAAAAAGCGTTGAATGGCGCGATTGATCATGATTCTCCGCATTTGCGGGGCGCTGTGGCAAAGGCGAATAAATCCACCTTAACAGTGAGTAATCGTGAGGGTTTTGATTTAACGCGCATTACCGTGCGTGATTATAGTAATCAAGCCTTAGAGTATTCTCTAGCAGGTAAGGGTTTCGATGCGGAGGGGGTTGATATTGCGCTTGATATCGTTTATTCGGCAGAAGTTGAGTATATGCGCGGCTTTTCTAAAGGCGTGAAAAAACAAGCGGCGGGTGGTTTTGTTAGTTTAACGGTGGATAGTAAAGCGCCGATAAAAATTGTTACCAATGGCAAAAGTACCGAGCAAATAGAAAAAGAGTTGGCGGCGGCTTTGGGTGCAAAAGCGCAGTTTTCAACATCACCTATTTATCTAAATTTTGAACAAATCCGTTCAAAGAATTATAAATCGTTTGATGGTGGGGAAACGCAGGTTTCAGGTTTAAAGGCGCGGCATATTACCATTGATGTGAGTGATGCTGGTTTAGGTGTACTAACAAAATTTGATTTTACTAAGGTGGAAAAACCGGTGGATATCGCCAATAATTTACCGTATTTAGTTGTTTTATTAATAGCTGTGTTTGGTTATTTATTTTTTACAGCACGTAAAAAGAAAACTTAGCTGATTGGCAGTAATTCACGAAAATCTAAGACGGCAGGAAACTCGGTAATTGTTCTTGCTTGTTTTTGTGAGTCGGGTTTATTTATAGCAATGAGCTGTTGAAGGCCAAAAGTTTGTGCGGCACGTAATACAGCAAGGCTGTCATCAATCATTAAAGTATCGGTATTATGCCAGTGCTTGTCTTGCTGAAATAAGTTCCAAAATTGTTGATTCTCTTTTGCAAAGCCGTAATGGTGCGAGCAAATAATGTCATCAAAAAAAGGGCGTAAACAGGTTTTTTCCATTTTCAATGACAAGCTATCGGGGTGGGCATTGGTCACTAAAAAGATTTGTTTATTAGATTGTTGCAGGGCGCTTAAAAATTCAGTGACATGCGGCAATACGCTAATGAGTTCTGATATTTCTGCTTTTAAGCCGGCAACATCTAAATCGAGTTGTTCACTCCAATAATCAAGGCAGTACCACTCCAGTCGCCCTTCCATGCTTTTAAATAAAGGCTGTAAAACTTGCTTGGATTGATTAAGTGATAAGCCGCGCAAAGAGGCGTAACGCTGTGGTACAAACTCTAGCCAAAAGTGATTATCAAAATTCAAATCTAATAATGTGCCATCCATATCCAATAAAACGGTATTAATTGTGTTCCAGTTGAGCATAAAATTGATTATAGTAAGAAGAAAATAATACAGATACCCTATCAAAATGTCAGATAAACCAGAAATATTTCATCGATCTATTGTGGCGCAATCGCGATTATTTAAAGTTGAAGCCTTAGATTTAAGGTTTAGCAATAATGAAACGCGGCAGTATGAGCGCTTAGTGCGTGATAATGGTAATCGTGGTGCGGTGTTGATTATTCCCTTATTAGATAAGGAAACGGTTTTATTAATTCGAGAATATTCCGCAGGCGTGGACCGCTATGAACTAGGGTTGCCGAAAGGCAAAGTGGATGAGGGTGAGAATTTTTTACAAGCGGCTAATCGAGAGTTAAAAGAAGAGGTCGGTTATGGCGCTAAAAAAATCCAGCAAATTAGTTCTTTTTCTTTAGCGCCTAGTTATATGCAGCATATGACGGAGATCATCTTGGCGGAAGATTTATACCCAGAACGTTTGCCCGGTGATGAGCCTGAGCCCCTAGAGGTTATCCCGTGGAAGCTAAATAATTTAGCGGAATTATTTGCCTCAGGCCAATGTACTGAGGCGCGAAGTATTGCTGCCTTATACATGGCGCGAGATTATTGTGCGCAATAATACAGAAAAATATAAGCTATATTTATGATTTATATAATAAATCTCGCTAAGTTTGAAAAACTAAGTTATTATAGAGGATGAATATTTGTTTTTTAAAATCAGGTAGCCACTATCTTGTGCCTACCACACGTAGGAACGCTTAATGACCTCAGAAGTATCATCACTTCCAATAAAATTTTCCGACTTAAACCTTAGTGAGCCTATTTTAAAAGGTTTAGAAGAAGTTGGTTATGAAACTCCATCACCTATTCAGGCGCAAACAATCCCTCTCGTAATGGAAGGAAGAGATGTACTTGGGCAAGCGCAGACAGGGACTGGGAAAACAGCAGCATTCGCCTTACCTTTAATATCTAAAATTGATGTTAGCCAAAAAGATCCACAAGTTTTAGTTTTAGCTCCAACGCGTGAGTTAGCGATTCAAGTCGCTGAAGCATTTCAATCTTACGCAAAACATGTCAAAGGATTTCATGTTGCACCGATTTATGGTGGACAAGAATATAGTGGCCAATTACGCATGCTTAGACGTGGCGCACATGTTGTTGTGGGTACACCTGGGCGTGTTATGGATCATATCCGTAAAGGTAGCCTAAATCTTAAAGGCTTAAAAACATTAGTATTAGATGAAGCCGATGAAATGTTACGCATGGGCTTTATTGATGATGTGGAATGGGTACTAGAGCAGTTACCAGAACAGCGTCAAATTGCTTTGTTCTCAGCAACGATGCCAACACAAATTCGTCGTATCTCTAATAATTACTTAAAAAATCCTGAACATGTCACGATTAAAGTAAAAACGACAACGGCAGAAACTATTCGTCAGCGTTATTGGACGGTTAGTGGGCATCATAAATTGGATGCTTTAACGCGTATTTTAGAAGCAGAGACTTTTGATGGCGTTATTATTTTTGTACGTACAAAAAATGCAACGATAGAGCTAACAGAAAAATTAGAAGCGCGTGGTTATTCATCGGCGGCAATTAATGGTGATTTAGCGCAAAATCAGCGTGAAAAAACGATTAATCGCCTGAAAAAAGGTAGCTTAGATATTTTAGTTGCAACAGATGTTGCGGCACGTGGCTTAGATGTGCCTAGAATTAGTCATGTTATCAACTATGATATTCCTTACGATACTGAAGCGTATGTACATCGTATTGGACGTACAGGTCGTGCAGGCCGTTCAGGTGATGCGATTTTATTTGTTGCGCCACGTGAAAAACGTATGTTGTCAGCGATTGAGCGTGCAACAAATAAACGTATCGAATTATTAGAAATGCCTTCGACAGAAGCGATTAATGATAAACGTGTTGATCGTTTTAAGCAGCAAATTACAGATACACTCGCAAAAGAGTCATTAGAATTTTATAGCAATATTATTGAGCAATATGAGTCCGAGCACGATGTGCCTGCTCAAGAAATTGCTGCAGCTTTAGCGAAATTAGTGCAAGGTGATGAGCCTTTATTATTAAAAAAAGCACCTAAAGTAACTGAAAGTAATGAGCGTGGACGTGATCGTAAGCGCCGTGAAGAAAGTAAAAGAGGTGGACCAGAGCCTGAAATGCAGCGTTACCGTATTGAAGTCGGTAAAGAGCATGGCGCTAAGCCAGGTAATATCGTTGGTGCTATTGCTAATGAAGCGGGTCTAAATGGTAAAGAAATTGGCCAAATAGATATGCATGATGATTTTACCATGGTAGATTTACCTAAAGGTATGCCTAATGAAGTATTTAGTTCATTAAAAGCAACGCGTGTTGCAGGGCAAAAATTAGATATCTCAGTTGCTAAAGACGGTGAAGTACCGAGACAAGCTAGAGATTCTGCACCGCGTAGAAGAAGTAGTGGTGGTGGCGATAAAACAAATAAAAAGCCACGTAGAAACCCGCGTAAAAGTAAGCCATCGTAAGTAACTTACTTTTGTAGCTTAAAAGGCGCTTAGTTGATTATTCAGCTAAGCGCCTTTTTTTATGTCTGTTAGTTTGTGGATATAAACACGTATTTGATATTTGGATTTTCTAATCCATGCTGATTTTTGATAACTAGAAAATCCTGTTATAGCGAATATTAACTGAAGGCTACTGGTGCACCCTCAGCAAGAATACTTAAATTACCTTGTTTAGAAAAGCTTAGCGCCAAATTAGAGTAGCTGTGGTTGTCGTTTAATAGGTGGCTATATTTAGCAATGATATTGTTCTTTGCGGATTGGGAGCTTGCATTGCTCATTTCCTCGCTAAAGGGAATGCGTTTTTGTATCTCAACATAATGGCTACTTAAAGCATTGATGGTACTTAATTCACGGCCAATACCTGCGTTCTCTTGTAGTGCTTGCTTTAGCTCACTGGTATAAGCGTAATCAGCAGGAAGTTGTATCCCTCCTGCGGCATCATAACTGATATTATTTGGTGCGGCGGGGATATTATAGTCACTCAGCATTTGTTTAAAGCGAGAAGATGCGTGAGCGGATAGGACTTTGATGTTTTGTGCGGATGGCAAAAGCAGGGGCGGCAGTTCATTTATATTTAAGAAGCCAGCGGGTGAGCTTTCAGCAGAAAAATACTGATTAAGGTCAATGCCAATATTGCCTTTATCGGTACTCATCATTATTGCTTTGGGTGATTCATCTGCAGTTTGCGATTTAATTTGAGTATTTTGGGTGGCAGTATTTTTCCTTTGTGTGCTTGCCAGAATCGCGGAAAAAATTTGAGATTTAGCCTTATTTGCCGTTGTGGGTGTTGGTGCGTTGTTATTCTCTAGTTGCTGTGTTGAGGCGGTGTGATGGGCTGAAAATGATGTATTAATCATGGGAGACTCCTTGTTAAAAATAACATTGTGTTATTTCTAAAGCAGTATTTATGCCTAAATAAGACCAAGCAATCAATATGACAAAGGAGATCGCTTACCTTGGGAGGCTTCAAGAGTGGTGTTTTATAGTAATTAAATACTCTTCTTGTGCCCAAGCATGAGGTTTTAGCGTGAATGCATTCGTACTAAAAATAAGCTGATCAATTTTAAGATAGGCATAAACTATGTTATTTAAACCAATTGAAAGCTGTAAAATAAAGCTATTTTATAGTTAGGGTTAAGGTTTATGGCGCCTGAAGAGTTTCAATTTCAGTTACTACAGTGGTTTGATGAGTTTGGGCGAAAAGACTTGCCTTGGCAGCACCCTGCAAGTGCTTATCGGGTTTGGGTTTCTGAGGTTATGTTACAGCAAACTCAGGTTGTGACTGTTATTCCTTATTTTAATAAATTTATTCACGAATACCCGACTGTAACAGAGTTGGCGAATGCGCCACTGGATGATGTTCTCAGTTTATGGGCGGGCTTGGGGTATTATGCGCGCGCCAGGAATTTACATAAGTCAGCGCAATTAATTGCAGCTTCAGGCTTTCCTGATAACTTAGATGAGGTGGTTAATTTGCCTGGCGTGGGTCGCTCAACAGCGGGCGCTATCTTAAGTATTGCGTTTAATAAAAGCCATGCGATTTTAGATGGTAATGTGCGCCGTGTGTTGGCGCGCTTTCAAGCGATAGAGGGTTGGACAGGTGGGACGGCAGTTAATAAGCGCTTGTGGGAGCTTAGTGAAAAATACACGCCAAAGAGCCGAGTTGCTGATTATACGCAAGCGATCATGGATTTAGGCGCAACCTTATGTACGCGCTCGAAACCGCAGTGTAGTTTATGTCCTTTGCAAGATAACTGTTTAGCTTTGGCACAAAATAAGGTGAAAGAGCTACCGACACCAAAAGTTAGTAAAAAAATCCCCGTTAAACAAGCTGTTTTTTTGTTGCTGATAAATAAACAGTATGAGGTTTTATTAGAAAAAAGGCCACCTACAGGAATTTGGGGAGGCTTATGGAGTGTGCCTGAGCTTACTGAAAAACTAGAGCTGGAAGATTGGCTGGGTAGAAAAGGCTTCGCTGTGCAAGAAACAGCCGAGCTGAGTATTAGGCGGCATACTTTTTCTCATTATCATTTGGATTACTTACCGATATTACTAAAGGTGGATAGCCTTACAAATAATGTGATGGAAGCTGATTTGCGAATCTGGTATAAACATAAAGATAATAACAAAGTAGCGCTACCAGCGCCGATTAAACAATTATTTGATGAGCTTAAAGAGGAAGACAATGGCAAGATTAGTTAACTGTGTGAAATTAGGAACGGAAGAAGAAGGTCTCGAAAGTGCACCTTTCCCTGGCGCAAAAGGGCAGTATATATTTGAGAATGTATCTAACAAAGCATGGCAAGAATGGTTAACGATGCAAACTATGTTAATTAATGAGAATCGCTTAGCGAGCTTTGAAGCCAAGGCAAAGGAGTTAGTTGAAGCAGAGAGAGAGAAGTTTTTATTTGGAACGGACTTTCAAATGCCAGAAGGCTATGTGCCGCAAAAATAGTGGAAGCTAATCCTACAGCGCTTAATTTAAAGCGCTGTAGAGTCTGTTTTATCGCTTCATAGAATCAAAGAACTCAAGATTAGTCTTAAAGTCTTTTAGTTTTCCTAGAATAAATTCAGAGGCAGCCATTTCATCCATAGGCTGTAGAATCTTACGTAAAATCCATGTTTTTTGTAGCTCTTCAGGGCTGACTAAGTAATCTTCACGGCGAGTACCCGAGCGATTGATATGGATCGCAGGGTAAATACGTTTTTCTGCAATTTTACGCTCTAAGTGCAGCTCCATATTACCGGTTCCTTTGAACTCTTCATAAATCACTTCATCCATGCGTGATCCAGTATCGACAAGTGCGGTGGCTATAATTGTTAAACTACCCCCTTCTTCTATATTACGTGCTGCACCAAAGAAGCGTTTTGGTTTTTCTAGTGCATTAGCATCCACACCACCCGATAGAATTTTACCTGATGACGGAGCAACCATATTATAAGCTCTTGCTAAACGCGTTAAGGAGTCTAACAAAATAACTACGTCGTGTTTATGCTCAACTAGGCGGCGTGCTTTTTCGATAACCATTTCTGCAACTTGTACATGACGTGTTGCAGGTTCATCAAAGGTGCTAGAGATAACTTCACCGCGAATACAGCGTTCCATCTCTGTTACTTCTTCCGGACGCTCATCAATCAGCAGTACGATCATGTAACATTCAGGGTTATTCTCGGAGATTGATTGTGCAAGACTTTGCAGAATCATGGTTTTACCGGCTTTAGGCGGAGAGACAATGAGTCCCCGTTGGCCTTTACCAATAGGTGAAATTAAATCAATCACTCGACCGGTTAAATCAGCGCTGGTGCCATCGCCACGTTCCATAATAAAACGTTTAGTAGGGAAGAGCGGTGTTAGGTTGGTGAAGAGAATTTTGTGTTTGGCATTTTCGGGTGCTTCAAAGTTGATTTTTTCAACTTTCAACATAGCAAAATAACGTTCGTTATCTTTAGGAGGTCTTATTTTTCCGCTGATAGTATCGCCAGTGCGTAAGCTAAAACGGCGAATCTGGCTGGGAGAAACATAAATGTCATCAGGGCCAGCTAAATAAGAGCTACCGGGCGTTCGTAGAAAACCGAAGCCATCTTGTAGAATTTCGAGTACACCATCACCGAAGATATCTTCGCCACTTTTCGCTTGTTTTTTTAAAATGGAAAAAATGACGTCTTGTTTTTTTGTGCGGGATACATTATCAATGTTAAGTGATTCTGCGAGGGCGATAATGTCAGTAATAGGTTTTAATTTTAATTCAGTAAGGTTCATACAAAGGTAAGGTCAAGAGAAGGTTCAGCCCCATTAAGTTGAATAACAACGTAGGCTAGAGAAGATGCGGTTATTTTGATTTTCATGAAGGCTCTAAAAGAGATTAGAACCAGATGCGAATTATACGCAAATAATCAGGAAGTAACAAATAAACTTTGTACTTCCTGATCTTATATCTTAGATATTGTCGTCAATAAATTGAGCAAGTTGCGATTTAGTCAAAGCGCCCACTTTTGTTGCTTCAACATCGCCGTCTTTAAAAATCATTAGCGTTGGGATACCGCGTACGCCGTAATGCGCTGGTGTTGCGGCATTGTCATCTATGTTTAATTTAGCAACGGTTATTTTGCCATCGTATTCTTTTGCAATTTCATCTAAAACTGGCGCAATCATTTTGCAAGGACCACACCATTCTGCCCAGTAATCCACAAGGACAGGTACACCTGCTTTTAAAACAAGTTCATCAAAGTTACTATCAGTTACATGAAGGACTGAGTCACTCACGCTATTCTCCAAATTAATTAACGAATGCCTAATATCGCTGGATAGCAAATTTTTGTCAATGTCTTTTGGAGATTACTTTTAGCTTATTCAACATTAACAGGGGCTTAATAGACTTAACTTGAGTGCAACTTAAAGTTTATTACTGTATTCTATACAGATGAAGAAAACACACTTAACAGAAACGCGCTTCATTAATTTGGAGCTCTCACGATCAATTTTACGTGGTTTAGATGATGCAGGCTTTGATCAATGCTCGCCTATTCAGGAGCAATCATTACCGATTGCATTAAGAGATAGGGACGTTGCGGGTCAAGCGCAAACAGGAACGGGTAAAACTGCCAGTTTTTTATTGGCGACTTTTCAACGCTTATTGAATGACACGAGTGAGCCGAAACAATATCCTAGAGCATTGATTTTGGCACCTACGCGAGAGTTGGCTATTCAAATTCACAAGGATGCGCTTCTGTTAGGTAAACACCTTAATTTTAAGTTAGCCTTAATTTATGGTGGTACGGATTATCAAAAACAATTAAAAACGGTACAGTCTAATGTGGATATTATTATTGCCACCCCTGGGCGGATTATTGATTTTTATAAGCAAAAAGCGTTTTCTTTAGATAATATTCAAGTCATGGTGATGGATGAAGCCGACAGAATGTTTGATTTAGGCTTTATTAAAGATATACGTTTCTTACTTAATAGAATGCCTAGCCCTGAAAAGCGCTTAAATTTGTTATTTTCTGCAACCTTGTCATTTAAAGTGACAGAACTGGCTTATGAGCACATGCATCAGCCGGTGATGGTTAAAATTGAAAGTGAAGAAATGACCTCCACTTCGATTAAGCAATTTGCATTTTGTCCCTCGAACGAGCAAAAAATTCCTTTATTATTAGGTTTAATAAAAGCACATAAGCCAGTACGTAGTATTGTATTTATTAATACCAAACGTAGCGGCGAAAATCTCGCCGATTATTTGGCGGCTAATGGGTATAAAGTGGCTTTATTAAGTGGTGATGTTCCACAGGATAAACGCGAGCGTTTATTAGCTGATTTTCAGGAAAGCAAAGTAACGATTATGATTGCGACAGATGTTGCAGCACGTGGTCTGCATATTCCTGATGTCTCTCATGTGTTTAATTTTGACTTGCCTCAAGATAGCGAAGATTATGTGCATAGAATAGGCCGAACTGCACGCTTTGGCGCAGACGGTGAAGCGATTAGTTTCATTTGCGAAGAGTATGCTTACTCTATGCCTGATATAGAGCAATATATCGGTCAAAAAGTTCCCGTAGAAAAAATTACCGAAGATTTATTGCTTGAAATTATTAAGCCGGCCCCCCGTAAAGCAAAACCTAAATATCAAAAGCCTCGTAGCAGACCCGCACATAGCTCACGGAAATAAAATTTAAGTTTTATTTTCGCAACTCCCAAGGAAAGCTTGGGAGTTATCTGCTAAATTAAGCATAAAAGACTATACCTTTTCCCTGTGCAGTATTATTATTGAACGTATCCTCTGTATACCGAGATACTTATGTTTTCTTTAGATAATATTCCTGACGCATTACGCGATTCAACTCAGATAGCACTACAAAAATTCACTGATGCACTACAGCGAACTAACTTAGACTTTCCTGATAATAAGCAAGTCATTAATTGCTTACCGAAAGTTTTTTGTTGCAGTGAATTTATTGCCTTACAAAGCGAACGTCAACCGCAATTACTCATTGATCTTATTAATTCCGGAGATTTATTCAATGCAGACGTGCGCTCTGGCTATATAGAACAACTTAATAGCTATCAGTTTGATAATGAAGCCGCGCTAATGCAACAATTACGCTGGTTTCGTAATCAGCAAATGATACGGATTGCATGGCGTGATTTAACCGAGTGGTCTGATTTAGACGAAACATTATCCGACCTAACGGCATTGGCAGAAAGTTGTATACAGTTCACCTTAGATTATCTGTATAAACAAGCCTGTGAGCGCAGAGGAACACCGGTATTAGATGATGGCTCTGAGCAAAATATGGTGATCTTAGGCATGGGTAAGCTAGGTGCTTGGGAGTTAAACTATTCATCAGATATCGATTTAATTTTTGCCTATCAGCAAGATGGTGTGCTCGCAGATCGTAAAGAAACCACTTATGGCGAGTTTTTTAGCCGAATTTGCCGACAACTGGTGAAAATTTTAGATGAGATTACTGCCGACGGTTTTGTCTTTAGAACGGATATACGCCTAAGGCCCTTTGGCGATAGCGGCCCTGTTATCATGACCTTTGATGGCTTAGAAAACTATTACCAAACACAAGCGCGTGAATGGGAGCGTTATGCGATGGTCAAAGTGCGTCCGGTTGCGGGTGATGCACACGGCGCAGAACAATTTATGAGCTTAATAAAGCCGTTTGTTTATCGACGTTACTTAGACTACGGTGCATTTGAAGAATTGCGTAGTTTAAAACAGCAAATTACCCAAGAGTTACAGCGTAAAGATCGCATGGACAATGTAAAGTTGGGTCCCGGCGGAATACGTGAAATTGAATTTATAGGGCAAGCCTTTCAATTAATTCGTGGCGGACAAGATATCGAGTTACAAGAGCGTCGTATTCAGTCTATTTTGCAGTTATTAGGCGAGAAAGAATTATTAGTAAAAGAAGATGCCGATCAATTATTGCTGTCATACCAGTATTTGCGTCGTGTAGAAAACCATATTCAAGAATACCAAGATCGCCAAGCGCATGACTTACCTAAAACAGAGCAAGAGCAATTAATTTTAGCTTACTCTATGGGCTATCCCGACTGGCCAAGCTTTAAAACTGCTTTAGACCATGTGCGAGAGCAAGTGCACACTGTGTTTATACAAGTGTTTTCTATTGAAGAAGAGGCCGAGCAGCCCAGCATCAGTGCGCAAATTTGGATAGGGCAAGCACATGAAGACATTCGCTTAAATCAATTGCATGAACTAGGTTATAAGCAAATAGAAGAAACCCTGACACTTATCGATCAGTTTAAAAATGCTTCCAGCATTAAGCGCTTAACTAATAAAGGGCTAAGTACACTTAATAAGTTAATGCCTAAAATTATTGAGCATGTTGCAAAGCAAAACAATGCATACGTTACGCTGCAACGACTCTGTCAATTATTTGAGGCTTTAGCGGGACGGAATGTTTATTTATCTTTATTGGCAGAAAATGAGGGTGGTTTACAACAGCTAATTACTTTGAGTTCTGCGAGTCCATGGATCAGTGATTATTTAGGCCAATTTCCCTCATTATTTGATGAGTTATTGGATACCAGATCACTGTATGAGCCGTTAGAGAAATCAGCCCTACAAAGTGAGCTTAATAGTCTTCTGCAAGCGATAGACCCTGATGATATAGAGCAGATCATGTTTGCTTTACGCAAGTTTAAGCAAATTAATGTATTACGTATAGCTGCTGCCGATATTATGGGTGCTGTGCCGTTAATGATTGTGAGTGATTATTTAAGTTATATTGCTGAAGTCATTTTGGAAAAATCAACGGCTATTGCATGGGATATTGTCGCTAAAAAACATGGAACACCACCGGGTACTAGCAGTGAAAAGAGCTATTTTGGGATTTTAGGTTTTGGTAAATTAGGTGGCTTAGAATTAAGCTATAGTTCCGATTTAGACCTGATTTTTATTTGTAATTATCCGGAAGGCAATGCGCTGACTGATGGGCGTAAGCAAGTCACTAGTATGCAGTTTTATGCCAGCTTAGGGCAACGAATCCGCAGCTTGCTGAATACTCAGATGTTATCCGGTATGCTTTATGAAGTCGATATGCGTCTACGTCCACGTGGCGAGGCAGGCTTGTTAGTGACGCCTTTGAGTGGCTATGAAGACTACTTAAGCAATGAAGCATGGACATGGGAGCATCAAGCCTTAGTGCGAGCGCGATTTATTACGGGTGATAGTCAAACGCAAAGTACCTATGAGGCTATTCGCCAGAAAATCTTGTCCTTAGTTAGGAATTCAGCGGATTTAAAAATAGAAGTCAGGGAAATGCGTGAAAAAATGCGCGAAAACCTAGATAAAAGTACGGCAGAGTTGTTTAGTTTAAAACAAGGGCGTGGCGGAATTACCGATGTTGAGTTTATGGTGCAATATTTTGTTTTATCCTTAGCGGAACAGCATAAAGTATTAACTGAAGTGACTGATAATATAAGCTTATTAGCTACTCTAGCGGAACTTAATATACTCACTCAAGATCAAGCTTCTACCTTAGAGTCGGCTTATTGTTTATTTCGTGACCGAGGGCATAAAGAAGCCTTACAAGGAAATAAGGCTATGATTCCTCAGAATGAACTATTGGAAAGCCGTGCTGCGGTTGCCGAGCTTTGGGGTTTATTTATGTGTTAGCGACTATTTTGGTTCGTTAATGTTGAGAGCGAAGTAGCCTTATGATATAGCATATAAATGCTGCGCCCGCCTTGTAAAGTCGGGCGGGGTGAAAATGATGTGTGACTTAGAGGCTATATTGAATTTATGTTACGAAATCAGACTGTGGCAAGCCTAAATGAAAGCCTTGTGCATAATCAATGCCTAGTTCTTGTAGTTTTTGCATGACCGTTTCGGATTCTACAAATTCAGCTAAGGTTTTCATGCCTAACTCTTGGCAAAGTTGATTTAAGGTATTAACCAGTGCATGGTCAACTTTAGACGTGAGAATATTAGTAATAAATGCGCCATCAATTTTTACATATTCAAAATGTAATTCGCGTAAATAGTGGAAGGAGTTATAGCCACTGCCAAAATCATCTAAAGCAAAGGCAAAGCCCTTTTCTCTTAATTGATTTAGAAATTGGCGCATATTCGCCATGTCGCTAATTGCTTCACGCTCGGTGACTTCAAAGACAATCCTATTCGGTTCTATTGCATATTCTATGCAGAGATCGGCAGCATATTTTAAAATACCGCGATGCTGTATTTCTTGAGGGGTTAAATTAACAAATACCAAAGGAACCGTGCCTGTTTCTTGCTTTTTTTGCGCCATAAATTGCGTGACTTTGCGGAGCATAATATGATCTAGAGCTAAGCTAATACCATATTTATCTGCCGCTTCAATAAAAATGCCCGCAGAAATAATTTCACCCTTTTCAGTTTCTAATCGTGCCAAGGCTTCGTAAGAATAGATTTCACCTGTTTTACAATCAATGATCGGCTGAAAATAAGGCACGATACGTTGTTCTTGTAATGCTTTTTGTAAAACATCAGATAATCCGTGCATTTTTCTAGATTGCGCAACACTTTTCTCGACAGAGTCGAGTGTGCAAACAAAATCTCTACCCGAGTCTTTAGCTTTATAAAGTGCTAAATCTGCGCCTGCAACTAAATCATTGATGCTATCAGCGTCGTTCGGATAGCTAGCAACTCCAACTGAGATACTGACATGGACCGAGGTGTTTTCTGCACTTAAGATAGAAAAGTCATAGGATTTGACTGCAGCACGTAATGATTCAGCCACAATTGTAGCTTTCTCTGCCGTTGTTTCTGCAAGAATAACGGTGAATTCATCACCGCCAATTCTTGCGAGTATATCCCCTTTACGTAAGCCTTTTTGTAGTACTTGTGATAAGTGTACTAATACTTGATCTCCGACCATATGGCCGTGGCCATCATTCACCAGTTTAAAGTTATCTAAATCAATAGATAATAAACTAAAGTCATGCCGGTGACGTGCAGAACGGTCGAGTTCATATTCAAGAATTTCATTAAAGTAGCGACGATTATGTAAGCCTGTGAGTGGGTCATGTTCGGCATAATAAGCAAGCTCATTTAATGAGCGGCTTAATGATTTGCTCGAGCCAACCACCATTACCATCACAGAAAGCAAAGAACGGACGATGCTTTGCTCTTGTAAACTAAGCGAATAGCCAGAGGCATATCCCACGCCTAAAATGCCACCAACACCGGCATTATCCCCTGGAACTGTGACGGTAATGACTTCTAACTCATCTACTTGCCGCTGTTTATCTATGCCAAGTATTTGAAATTCTTCTATATCTAATGCCGCATTTTTCGGGGAATCTAAGCCTTTAATTAAATCATCAGCAAGGCGTTTACGTGCGATAAGCTTAGTTTCTTCGGAATATTCACCTAAATAGTAAAGGTAAACCTTGATGCCATTTTCATCACTAAAAGCGATGGTAAAAAAGTTAAATGGAAAAAAGCCATGAAACTCACGCAAAATATCTTGTACGAATTCTTTCCATTGAGTGACTTTTTCATGCGATAAAATAATACTTTCTAATACACTGGATTGGCGCTCAAATAAACTTTTATCCAATAGTGTTAAGGATAGGCGTTCGACTAAATCATGTACATCTATTATTAAAGATTCTATACGTTGGCAGTTAGTATTCCAGTCAGTTGAGTGCTCATTTTCTAGTAAGTGTAATGTTTTGCTAATAATGGAGCAACGCTTAGCGCAACTTTGTAATAAGTCATTATTTGATTCAGTATCTAGTGAGGGTGTGAGTTTTTTTTCTAATAAATCGAGTTCAGAAATAGCTTGCGCCATAACCCCTTTATTAAATAATTGACTGCGAACTTGTGATTCTAATAAGTGCGTCAGGTCCTTAATTATGTGGGTATAGAATGATTTTAGTTGTGACGGCTGAGAATGAAAACTAGTCATTTTCTTGCACATCTAATAAATCAGCACCGCAAGGGAGATCATAAAGCCAATTTAAAAAATCTTCTTTGGCCTGACCTCGATAGAGGGGGCCGTGCTGAGGGGCAATAATATCAATATCAAGTTTGCGCACTTGTTGCACCCAATAGCGTAAAGCACGATTGGATGCCATATAGCGTTTATGAAATCCAGCCGTATGCGGTAAATGCGCGTTAAAATCTTCTATAAACACTTCGCAGTTGTCCGTTGGTACTTCTGAAGCGCCAACGTCACCACTAAATAAAATTTTAGAGATGGGATCATACACGTTAATTTGGCCGGGGGAATGTAAAAAATGCGCAGGAACAAATTGTAATTTAAGCCCTGAATCTAGCGTCAATGTTTCGCCATCATCATGAATACCAATAAAACGCTGCATTCCGGTAATACCATAATGGGGTAAAAAGCGCTGCCAAATACGCGAGACATAAACTCGGGCAGAAGTGAGGCGTAACCAAGTGGTTAGTCCTCCGACGATATCCGGATCTTGATGAGATAGGACTATCGCCTCAATATCTTCGGGTTGAACATATTGTAGAAGCTCATTTAATACTTGCGGCATCACACCAAAACCACCAGGGTCTAGTAGTACGCCTTTGCCTTTATGCATAATTAAAAACTGGTTAGAAGGAATACCATCCTCTTCGCCCGGCTCGCTTTCATTTAATAGTATAAAGCGGTGTTCCTCGCCATTATATAAAGCTATGTTTTTACGCATATGATTGTCGATTTTTTGATAAAAGTTAATGGTATCATTATATTTTATTAATTTTTATTAAAACACTTAATTTACTTAAAGTAATGATTAATTTGAGGTGCAGGTCTTTGTTCGATAGGGTAAACTCAATATTAGTCTAAATCATTAAATAGAGTAATGGATAAATAAGTGATTATTATTTTTGAAAAAATCTCCCCTAAAACGAAGATAGATGATATTCGAGATTTTATTGCGCCTGTATTAAAGGGACATATTTTTCAAAAATCAGGGCGTATTGGTTATATAAAAATAGAGATTTTAAAAGATAGTATGAGCGGAAAGGTTGATTATTATGCGCTCGTTTTAGTCAATTCAGATTCGGTTGCTCAGAGAATAATAAAAAGGAAAAATAAGCGCCTTTTAGTCGGAAGAAGAGTAAAAGTTAGGCAGTTTTTTGTACGCTCTTGGCGTAATGATCCTAGAAATAAGGGCGGACAAAAAAGTGAAGGGGTTGTCGATATACGAGAGGGTGATCGACGAGTAGCAGCCTTAGAGGAAGTAGAAGCTCGAACTCAGCAAATTACATTTACTAGTGATAAGGTTTTTAACAGAAAGTTATAATTTTTTGATTTTAATATTGTTCAAATAAGCGACTTAGTCGAGCAGTTTCTTGCTGGGTGTACGTACAAAAAATCGAGAAAAAAGTAAGCCTATTTCAAATAACAACCAAATCGGTAGCGCTAATAACGTCTGCGAGATGGCATCCGGTGGGGTTAAGAACATACCAATCACAAAGGCACCGACAATAATATAAGGCCGTTTCTCTGCGAGCTGTGCGGGTGTAAAAGCGCCAATCCACACCAATACAATGGTGAAAATAGGGACTTCAAATGCCGCGCCAAAAGCAAAAAATAAGGTGAGGATGAAATCTAAATATTTAGCAATATCGGTCATCATAGTCACGCCTTCAGGTGCTGCAGTGGTTAAAAAACCAAATACTAAGGGCAGTACAACAAAATAAGCGAAAGCAATTCCGAGAAAAAATAGTAGGGTACTGGATATTAATAAAGGCACGATCATACGCTTTTCATGGGTATATAAACCCGGCGCAACAAAAGACCAAAACTGATAAAGAATAACCGGAACAGAAAGCAGTATAGAGGCAACTAGAACCAGCTTGAAGGGTGTTAAGAAGGGTGAAACCACATCAATAGCAATCATTGTGCTATCTTGCGGTAAAAACTGTTGTAAGGGTTGAGAGAGGAAGTGATAAATTTCATTAGCGAAAGGGGTCATTGCTAAAAAAATAACTAAAACACAAACAACAATACGCAATAGCCGGTTGCGTAGCTCGATAAGGTGTGAAATTAGAGGTTGTTCTTGTTCGTCATTTTCCATTATCAGTCTGTTTGTCGTCAGTGCTGTTTTGCTTATTTAAAAATTGCTCGGCGCGCTCATTGAGCTCTAAGTCTTTACTCATCGCATTCATTTTATCTTGCTGCTCTTTGATGAGTTGACGTAGTTCTTCTTCTTTAAATTCTTCTTGAAGCTCGTCTTTAACAGAAGCAACCACTTGCTGCGTTTTCCCTAACCAAAAACCGACAATACGCGCGACTTTAGGCAGTTTTTCGGGGCCTATGACCAATAAACTCACTAAGCCTATTAGACAAAGCTCCCAAAAGCCAACATCAAACATAATTAAGTATTATCTTTATGTTTATTTTTTTCAGTGACTTCACCTTCGATGATATCGCTGTCTTTTTCGCTTAATGCCGTGTCAGATTCACCCTCTTTCATTGCAGAGCGAAAGCCTTTAATCGCACCTCCTAAATCACCACCAATATTGCGTAAGCGTTTAGTTCCAAATAAGACCAGTACAATCACTAATACGATCACTAACTGAGTAATGCTTATGCCCATAATAGATTCCTATGTTATTTAGTACGCTGTGCTTTTTCTTCAAGGCCAGATAAGCCAAAGCGTCGTTGTAATTCTTGTAATACATCATCAGGGTGCAAGCCTTGGTCTGCCAATAGCACCATGGAATGAAACCAAAGGTCGGCCATTTCATAGATGATTTGTTCTTTATCGCCACCTTTTGCAGCAATCACGGTTTCCGTCGCTTCTTCACCGATTTTTTTAAGAATAGTATCTAAGCCTTTGGCATAAAGGCTGGCGAC
>CBDUDV010000023.1:0-49046 GCA_965366065.1 uncultured bacterium
TTCCCCTCACCCAACCCAATCATGTTGGGCTATCCCTGCCCAACACCCTGCGGGTAAATGCAAATCCGATCCTGTCGGATTTGTCCCTTTGGAGAGGGCTTTTAAAAACAAAAGTAATTAAAAAATCTACATGGTTGAATTTGAATAGATGCGTTTTAATAACAAATTATGTACAAAGGAGTGAAGAATGTATTCAATTAAACAAAAAGGCATGACGCTGATTGAGTTAACGGTTGTGTTGTTAATTCTGGTTGCCTTAGCGGGTTTGACGATACCTTACGTCTCGGGAACCAGCCGTAAAGCGCTATGTGATGCGACAGATGTTTCGATGATGAATATTAAGCAAGTTATTATGCAGCGGTATTATTTGGATACTTTGGGGAACTTTCCTCAGGACTTAGAAGGGTTATCTTCAAATACAGATTCTGAACTCTATAATTTACATTTTTTATTTTCTCAAAGTAGTTTAGGTGTTGATGGCATTCCTCATAATACGGATGATCGAGGTCATAAGGTTTTCGACCCTGATTCAGCGATTGGGTGGCATGGAGCGTATTTACAAAATGGGCAGGAATTAAAGGCTAACATGACAACGGGGAACTTTAATAATTCATCTTATACTGCACCATTGAAAAAAGATCATAGTGTTGTAATAGATAGCTGGGGAAGGCCATTTATTTTACAAGTGGTCACTAAATCTAATTGTCTCAGCAATTGGGGGATAACTACAACTGATGCACATTGCGCTAGATTGGTTTCAGCAGGTCCTGAAAGTGGTTTGGGGCTGGAAAATGGGTCAATAGATACTGCTATTGCAGGACTTAAAAGTGGAGATGATCGAGTGCTGTATTTAAATGTGCCAACCCCAGCATCAGATATTAATGAGTCTTGCTCGGATTAATTTAAATAGGTAGCCTGTATGAAGCTTGCGTAATACAGGGCATTCGATACGCTGAATTTCCCGTATTCCGTGCCTCCATACGGGCTACATGATGGATAAGATTGGGGTTAAACGTTGTCCCTTTTTCCATGAAAATAATAGAACTATAATGTAATCTAATCGTTAGCAACAACAAAAAACACAGGAGAGCATGATGAATGAGGATGTATTATTTAAAGCGGGTGATGTTGTTTTTGACAGTGAGTCTTCTTCCGATATCGCATACTTTATTATGCAAGGGAGCATCTCGCTTACATTGCAGTTAGGAATAAAAGAAATAACAATTCAAGTGGGTGAAAATCAATTTGTTGGCGATGCGGCAGCGGTGGTTACGCAAAAGAATAATATTGATAAATTGCATTATCACGGGCGAGCGATTGCATTAGAAGATGTAAGAGCGGTCGCGATTCCGATTAAGGATATTAAGCAAGAGTTAGAAAATTGTCCGCCTTTATTAAAAGCGTGGATTAGTTCTTTTATCAGTCGCGTGTTAGTTGTGGTTGATGAGTTGGCAAATACCTAAAAATAAGGCGTTATTATGATTTCCAGTGCAACGCATAGTTTATCGGCTGGGCTTGTTAATGCTCAGTCACAATACAGAACGCAATTAGCTGAGCAACAAACTGCGCCGCCAGCTTCTAAGCCAGACCTAGTGACTATTCAACCAGTTGATGAGAGTCTGTTACCTACTATTCCGGAGATGCCCGTGCCGGATAATAAAGTACCTGCAGTTGATACTGACAGTATTAAAACGGCATCGGAAGAAAATAAAAATCAAGCGTTTCAAACGGCCTTATTTGTAGATAATTTACAGCATAAACAAGATGTAGCTGATATTTATCTTGATAGTGCTGATGACTCTGAGGATACCGTGGCAACGGGGTCTAACTTTATTACGCCTGCTCAGGCATATACGACGACAGCGGATTACACTAAACGAATGGATTTAATCGCGGCTTTTGAAGCGGTTGGAAAAGAAGAGCCAGAACATTCGATTAATCTTTTGGTTTAAGCGTAATGATGGGGCGCTGCACTCATCAAGAAAAGTTGCCTCTACCTTTCGCAAAGATTTAAAATAAAATGTCCTTACGCTTTATGTTAATGCGTTTGGGGCTATTAATATAAGCTTTCTGCCTATATACTCGAACAATTACGCTCTGTATCAATTGATGCACAGGGCTTTCTTTGCCATTTACACACTGGAAAAATAATGAATATTCATGAATTCCAAGCGAAACAGTTATTTAAGGATTATAAAATTCCTGTTCCCCATAGCATTGTTGTTGATTCCGCTGAACGGGCGGCAGAGGCAACGACTGAATTAGCGGGTGATAGCTGGGTTATTAAGGCGCAAGTTCATGCGGGTGGCCGTGGCAAAGTCGGTGGGGTGAAGTTTGCAAAAACACCCGAAGAAGCGAGTGATTTCGCAAAACAAATGTTAGGGCGAGCTTTAGTCACCAAACAAACGGGCGCGGGAGGCTTACCGATTAATTCGGTGTTGATTGAGCAAACCTATCCAATTAAGCATGAGTTTTATCTGAGCTTATTGGTGGATAGACATTCAGAGCGTTTATGTTTTATTAGTTCTATTGCGGGCGGTATGGATATCGAGGCGGTTGCTGCTGAAACGCCAGAAAAAATCACTACTTTATTTTTAGACCCTGCGGCGGGTTTACAAGGACATCATTGTCGGCAAGTGGCTTTTTCACTGGGTTTGCAAGGTGAACAAATTAAGGCTTTATCTAAATTGATGCAGGGCATGGTGCAGTTATTTTTAGATAAAGATGCCAGCCAGATAGAAATTAATCCTTTGGTAGAAACCGAAGCGGGTGATTTATTTGCATTAGATGCCAAAATTAATTTTGATGATAATGCGATTGCACTACATAAAGATATTATTGAATTTCGCGATACGCGTCAGGAAGATGAAAAAGAGAATATCGCTAAACAATTTGACCTGAACTATATTACTTTAGAAGGTAACATCGGCTGCATGGTGAATGGCGCAGGGCTGGCGATGGCAACGATGGATTTAGTGAAATTAAAAGGCGGCACGCCAGCTAATTTCTTAGATGTGGGTGGTGGTACTACGGTGGAAAAAGTGACAGAGGCGTTTAAATTAATTGTTTCTGACAAGAATGTAAAAGCGGTATTGGTTAATATTTTTGGTGGCATCGTGCAATGTGATGTGATCGCGAAAGGAATTATTGGCGCTTTAGAGCAAGTCAAAACTGAGCTACCTGTTATTGTGCGATTAGAAGGCACGCATGCAGAAGAAGGGCGCGCTTTATTACATAATGTTGCACCAAATATTATTCCTGCGGAAGATTTAGATCATGCTGCGGAAGAGGCAGTTAAGTTAGCAGGAGTTGGCGCATGAGTATTTTAATCGATAAAGAAACCAAAGTAATTTGCCAAGGTTTTACCGGTAAACAAGGTACTTTTCATGCAAAACACGCTTTAGACTATGGTACGAAATTAGTCGGCGGTGTGACTCCAGGACGGGGTGGTAGTGAGCATTTAGGCTTACCTGTTTTTAATACCGTGATTGATGCGGTCGCTGCGACGGATGCAACGGCGAGTGTGATTTATGTGCCACCCTTTTTTGCGGCTGATGCTATTTTGGAAGCGATAGATGCGGGAATAAAGTTGATTGTTTGTATTACTGAAGGGATTCCAGTTTTGCAGATGTTAAAAGTAAAAGCGGCGATGGCGACCAGTGATGCTTTATTAATTGGACCAAACTGCCCAGGAATTATTACGCCAGATGCTTGTAAAATTGGCATTATGCCAGGGAGTATTCATTTAGCCGGTTCAATTGGTATTGTTTCTCGTTCAGGCACGCTTACTTATGAAGCCGTACATCAAACAACTTTGGCAGGATTAGGCCAAAGCACTTGCGTTGGTATTGGCGGCGATCCTATTCATGGCATGACATTTATTGATGTGATTAGCCGTTTCCAAGCTGACGATGCAACCCAAGGTATTATTATGGTGGGTGAAATTGGTGGCAGTGAAGAGGAAGAGGCGGCTACGTATATTAAACAGCATGTGACTAAACCCGTTGTTGCGTATATTACCGGTTTAACTGCGCCTGCTGGAAAGCGAATGGGGCATGCTGGAGCGATTGTTACCGGTGGTAAAGGAACGGCAGAAAGTAAAGTATCTGCGCTAGAAGCGGCGGGTGTGACAGTAGTGAATTCACCCAGTTTAATGGGTCAGGCAATGAAAATCGCTTTAGAGACAATGTGATACACTATATAAGTATTAACGAATATTTACTTTAAAATTTGACGTAGGATGGGTAGAGCGTTTTTTTGCGAAACCCATCATATAAACTCATCCTACAGAAATGTTTTGTAATTATAGGTACTTACTTAAGTTTAGTAGCAAATAATATAATAATAATTAAACGGGGAATTTTTATGAAAACAACAAAAACAATAGCAACAATTGGAACAGCGATCGCTTCATCATTAACAATGGGCGGAGCAGTTGCAGAAAGTAACCCATTTGCTATGTCAGAAATGAGCACAGGTTATATGCAAGTTGCTGAAGCAAAGATGGGTGAAATGTCCTGCGGTAGCAAAATGGAAAAAGAAGCTTCTTGCGGCGAAGGAAAATGCGGTGCGATGAGTAAAGATAAAGGCGACATGAAAAAAGGCATGGACAAGGCCAAAGGAAAAATGAAAAAAGCTAAGGATGGCGAATGTGACAAAATGAAGATGATGAAAGATGGGAAAGGCGGTGGCATGATGTGCGGCGCTATGATGAAAGACGGCATGGCTGGCATGGGCGATGGCAAAATGGAGATGGGTAAAGGTAAAGGCGGCATGTGCGGTGGCATGATGAAAGGCGGCATGGGTGGTATGGGCGATATGGGCGATATGGATATGGGCTCTGGAAAAATGGATATGAAAAAAGGTAAAGAAGGGAAGTGCGGCGAAGCTAAATGTGGCGCGATGATGGAAGGCGACAAAATGAAAAAAGGCATGGAAAGTTCATGTGGCGCGATGATGAAAGGTAAAGAAGGCGCTTGTGGTATGGGCGATGGAAAAATGGATATGGGCAAAGGCGCAGGGAAAATGGAAAAGAAAGCTCCAAAATATAAATGGGGAAAGAGAATTTCAGCTGATGAAGCTGCTGGACAGTAATTTAGATATTAATTATTCCATAGCATGAGCAGCATTTAATTTTTTTGTAGGATGGGTAGAGTGAAGCGCCTTGCTTTTTAGGCGCGTAGCGAAACCCATCAAGTTAGTGCTTAATGATGGGTTTCGCAAAAAGACGCTCTACCCATCCTACCTGAAGCTTTATGCCTATGCGTTTGGAATTATTAATTGTTAAAGTTTTTGCAGTAAAAAAGGGCGGCTATTTAGTTGCCCTTTTTTATTTAAGTGATGCTAAAAAGGCTATGTCACCGTTAAGTGTGGAAAATAGCTTTTTCTTAAAGCCCTCCCTTGCTGGGGAGGGTTGGGTGAGGAGAGGTTAAAATAAGTTGTTGTAAGCTTTTCTTAATTGCTTACAAAGACATGAACGAAATGCTGACAACATACTTTCTATTTCCCCTCACCCAACCCTCTCCCTTTGGAGAGGGCTTTTAAGAACAACAGTAATTAAAATTCTATATGCCAAGCTCAATCCCTCTTAGTCTTTATATCCATTTTCCTTGGTGCATACAAAAATGCCCGTATTGTGATTTTAATTCGCATGCCGCAAAAGGTGATCTACCCGAAGTCGTATATATTGATGCTTTATTAAAAGACCTTGCGCAGGATATAGAACAGTTTTCTGAAACGCGTCCTTTGCAAAGTATTTTTATGGGCGGTGGTACGCCTAGCTTATTTTCTGCGGCGCAAATAGAGCGTTTGTTAACCGGCATTCAAAAGCAATTGGTGTTTGCTGATGACATAGAAATTACCTTGGAAGCTAATCCAGGTACATTTGAAAGTGATAAATTTAGTGATTACCGCAGCATCGGCATTAACCGGCTGTCTATTGGTGTGCAAAGTTTTCAGGATGAGCATTTAAAACGCTTAGGGCGGGTACATTCAGGTGATGAAGCAAAAAGAGCAATAGAGATTGCTAAGCAGGTGGGCTTTGATAATTTCAATTTAGATTTCATGTTTGGTTTGCCTGAAAGTGGCGAGCAAGATAGTTATCAGGATTTACAGCAAGCGATTGCGTTTGCACCGACACACCTTTCTTTTTATCAGTTAACCTTAGAGCCAAATACCTATTTTCATAAATACCCACCTAATTTACCGGATGATGATGCCATTTTTGCGTCGCAACTCGCTTGTCAGCAATTATTAGCCGACAATGGCTATCAGCAATATGAGATTTCTGCGTATGCGCAAGCAGGAAAACAAAGCCGGCATAATCTTAATTATTGGCAGTTTGGCGATTATTTAGGCATTGGTGCGGGCGCGCACGGTAAGATTAGTTGTCAGTTACCCGATAAAATTGTGCGCACCAGTAAAGCAAAGCAGCCAGAGCAATATCTCAAATTATTGAAAAATGATAGACTAGCTAGTCCTATTTTAGTCGATGATATTCCGCTTGAATTTGTGATGAACAATCTGCGCTTAAAAACAGGGTTTTGTTTAGACGATTTTAAGGCAAGAACGGGTTTGAATTCGGATGTATTACAGACAGCATTACAACAGTGCCAGCAACAAGGCTTGTTGGATGTGACACAAAATAATTACCGCTGTTCAGAAAAAGGTTGGCTTTTTTTGGATAGTATTTTAGAAAAATTTTCTTAGCACGGACATAATAGATGCTTGATTATCAAAAACAATTTATTCAATACTCCTTAGAATGTGGCGTGTTAAAATTTGGCGAATTCCATTTAAAATCAGGCCGTACTAGCCCGTATTTTTTTAACACAGGCTTATTTGATAGCGGTACAAAACTCGCAAAATTAGGCGAATTTTATGCGCAAGCGCTAGTCGAATCTGGGATTGAAGTAGATATCTTATATGGTCCTGCTTATAAAGGGATTACGCTAGTAGCGGCGGCCTCAATTGCTTATGCGAATGTGCATAATAAAGATATACCCTTTGCGTTTAATCGCAAAGAAGCCAAAGATCACGGCGAAGGTGGTGTTTTAGTCGGTGCGCCACTGAAAGGTAAAGCGGTTATTTTAGATGATGTGATTACCGCAGGCACTTCGGTTCGTGAATCCGTGGTGATTATTAATAATGCGGGAGCAACGCCAGCAGGCGTACTTATCGCGTTAAATCGTCAAGAAAAAGGTGAGAATGATGTGTCTGCGATTGATGAAGTCAGCGAGCGTTTTTCTATGCCGGTGATTTCCATTATTTCACTCGAACATATTATTGAATTTATAGAATCAGATGCTGCTTATGCAGAAAATATTGCAGCGATTAAAGAATACCAAAAACAATACGGATTATAAAAAATGCAAATTGATATTTACCAAAGCACCAAAGGCGAGAACAAGTATATTTCTGTTCCTAAAGGCACAAAAATACACAATTTAGAATTACCAGCAACGATAGACCCTGATTTATTAACACTATCGCCTTTTAAAACGCGATTAGAGATAGATGTAAATAAAAAACAGCCGGCCTTAGATCAAGATGCGATTATCAAGCAGATTGAAGTGAATGGTTATGCTATTCATGGTGCGAAAACAGAAGTAAAACTGACTACAAAATAAGCTAGGTCGTAGGATGGGTAGAGCGTTTTTTTACGAAACCCATCTTATTATGCCTAAGCTTTGATGGGTTTCATTACGTGCCTAAAAAGCAAGGCACTGCATTCTACCCATCCTACAGAGTTTAAAAAAACCTGATTATTTAGCGTGCGATAACCACTCGCTATGATCTTCACGACGACCGTGAACATAATCAAAATATAAGCTTTGAATCTTTTCTGTAATCGGGCCGCGACTGCCTGATCCAATTTGGCGATCATCGTATTCACGAATCGGCGTCACTTCTGCTGCAGAACCAGTAAAGAAAGCTTCGTCCGCTACATACACTTCATCACGTGTCATACGCTTTTCTACTACTTTTAAACCTTGCTCTTCGGCAATAGTCAAAATAGTTTCACGTGTGATGCCTTCTAAGGCAGACGTAGTTTCTGGTGTGTATAGCACGCCATTACGCACTACAAATAAATTCTCGCCACTGCCTTCAGCCACATAGCCTTCATGATCTAACAATAAAGCTTCATCGTAGCCAGCCGATAAGGCTTCTTGCAGAGCTAAAATAGAGTTAATGTAATTACCATTCGCCTTCGCTTTACACATTGTGCTATTAACGTGATTACGCGTATAAGATGAAGTACGGATACGAATACCTTTTTCCATGCTTTCTGCACCTAAATAAGCACCCCATTCCCATGCAGCAATCATCACATGCACTTTTAAGTTATCTGCACGTAAGCCCATGCCTTCAGAGCCATAAAAACACATAGAGCGAACATAAGCGCTATCTAAATTGTTATTAGTAATCGCATCAAGGTGTGCTTGGTTGATTTCCTCTTTAGAAAAAGGAATCTTCATATTCAGAATATGAGCCGAACGGAATAGGCGATCTGTATGTTCTTCTAGTTTGAAAATAGCAGGGCCTTGGTCGGTGTGGTAGGCTCTAAGGCCTTCAAAAACACCGGCTCCATAATGCAGAGTATGGGTAAGAACGTGTACTTTTGCGTCACGCCATTCTACCCATTGACCATCCATCCAGATTTTTCCGTCTCTATCATCCATTGTCATCATGATTGCTCTGCCTTAAATTTGCTAAGTTGTTACTTTTGAATGGCGGTTATTATACGGTTTTATGCGCTTATCGCGTAGCGTAATATGGAGTTAATTTAAAAATAATTGTTAGATAAGAATATGATTGTTACGCAAAATTTTACTTATCCTATAGAATAAGAGTTTTTTAATATACTTAACTTTGTTTACTAAATAATGAGCTCATTTAAAATCACATTAAACGAACTAGATACACCAGTAAAAGTTCTTTTTTCCGGCTATTTAACGACCGTGGCAATTGGTTATCTTTTTGCGCTTATTCAAATCCTATTTACCCACGGTATGGCGGATGGAAAAGTAGGTCTTTCAATAGATGATATTGTTTATAGTTATTACGGAAATCGCTCGGGGACTGTTTTAGAGAATAAATTAGCCGGCTCGATGAAAGGTAAGGCGAACGAGCAGGAAACGTTTAAGATTATTCAATGGATTCGTGATGGTGCCGAGAAAGATGAATACACTGAGCAGGGCATAGATAAAATTGTCGAAGCGAAGTGTGTGATGTGTCATAACGAAGCGGCAGGCAGTATTCCTAATTTTGCGAAGTTTGAAAATATTGAAGAAGTCACTGAGGAGGATGATGGGGCGACTTTTTCATCACTCACCCGCGTGTCGCATATTCATTTATTTGGTATCAGTTTTATTTTTATGTTTGTTGGGCTGATTTTTAGTTTCTCTACGACAGCCTCTAGTAAATATAAAAGTATTGCAATTGGAATGCCGTACGCCTTTTTAATCATTGATATTCTATCTTGGTGGTTGACTAAGTTACACCCAATGTTTGCATCATTAATTATGGTTGCGGGTGGCGGAATGGGCGTGTCATTTGCTTTTATGTGGATCGTTTCTATAAAAGAAATGTGGTTTATGGATAAGGGGTGGTTTTGTGAAGCGGAATCAGGCTGTAGAGATCGCGCAAAGAGACTGTTTAAATTTGTTATAAAAGCAGTTGAATTTACCATAGTAACCGTCGTGCCTAAGCTAATCGAGTTAGCTAAAGATAGCTTTGCGTTTGTTTATAAAAAAATGAAATAAATTTCTATTCGATTAGCAGTAGTTGAATACTACTGCTAGCCATTTTAATTTTTACGTAACTTCTCATTATTGTAGGGGAAAACGTCATCCCCGAAGTCTACCCAGTCAAGCGTGGGCACAAGCTTTATCGGGGATCTATTGTTGCAAGTATAGATTCCTGCTATAAGCATAGGATGACGTGTTTTGTATTATTCTGTGCCGGCGGATAATGAGAAGTTACATTTTTACTAGGGAGTTTTATGAAACATTTACATTTATTATTTGTTGCTTTGACGATTAGTAGTTTTGTTGTGCGTATTTTGTTAGCTGAATTTAAGCCTGCTATTTTGCAGGGAAAGCTATTTAAAATAGCACCGCATGTTATTGATACGGTCTTGTTATTAAGTGGTGTAGGACTTGCTGTTTCAGGCGGCTGGTTTTCGGGTGATTTTGCTTGGATTATTAATAAAGTCGTTTTATTAGTCGCTTATGTGGCTTTAGGCGTTGTTGCTATGCGCAGTACTGGAATGAAACGTTGGATTGCCTTTGCTGGTGCAGTGGCCGCATTTGCAGTGATAGGGATGGTTGCTGTTACTAAGCAAGGATTGGTTTAAAGTTCAATTTTTTATAGGTCTATACTCATTACACTTGAAGGTGTAGTTTTTTCAAACGTCATCCTCGCATGCTTTTAGCGGGGATCTATTTACAGTTAGATTCCCACTAAAAACATGCGGGAGTGACGAAAAATGGAGTCTCTGCATCTTTAAGTAGCTAGGTAGGTACTCTGCCAAACTTCTCAGTAAAGGTTTTCCCCGTTGCTGTCATGGCCTCTTTAATCCAGTCCGCAAGAATACGCATTACTTGTTTTTAATAGATAAAGAATTTAATAAATTTATATGACTGAGACTCCGGTTTATTTGTTTGCTGCCTTGGCTTGTGAAGCAAAGCCGTTGATTGCTTATTTCAAATTAAAAAAACATACAGAGATTAGCGCTTTTGCTATTTATAGTAATGGTTCGATAACGTTAACGGTAGCCGGTGTAGGTAAGTCGGCAATGGCGGCAGGCGTGGCATATACAATGGCTTTGTTTCCTGCAAAATCTTTAGCTGTATTAGTAAATTTAGGGGTGGCAGGGCACAAGTCTCATGAACTAGGGAGTTTATTTTGCGCAGAAAAAATTGTAGATCAAGATAGCGCGCGAGCTTATTACCCTCAGCTGGTAGCCGATTTATCCTGTGCTAGTGCGGTGATGCGTACCGTGTCACAAGCGCAATTAGATTATCAGTCGACGGCCTTGTATGACATGGAAGCCTCTGCTTTTTATGAAGCCGCGATACGCTTCAGTTCGAGTGAATTAATTCAGGTGTTGAAAGTTATTTCAGACAATGAAAATAGTTCTGTGGATGCAATTACACCCGCAAAAGTCAGTCAGTGGATAGAATGTCATTTAAGTGAAATAGACGGTGTTATAAAAAGCCTGCAAGCCTTAGCTGGAAATTATGCAACGCCTGAAACCGGTCAATATGCGGAAATTATTCAAACGTGGCGTTTTAGTAGTCAGCAAAAATTACAACTTAAGCGCTTGTTAAGCCGCTGGCAGGTTTTGACAGAAGGGGAGCTTATTGATTTAACGCAGCAAGAGAAACTTTCAGGCAAAGCCGTTTTGCTTTATTTGCAAGAGAAAATAGCTGCGCACGCTTTTGGTGGGTTTATGTAGGCTAGGTAGAGCGTTTTTACGCCCCCCAGAGTTATGCTAAAACAAGGTAAATGCTAGCATATCGTAGCCCGTATGGAGGCACGGAATACGGGATAAACAGTGCGTCGAATCCCCGTATTGCGCAAGCTTCATACGGGCTACTTGGCGTACACTTAATTAGATGAGGGTACTTAGAACATTATGTGGATACAAAAAGAAATACAGTTAAAGCGTCGCGCAAGAGGGTTTTATCTGATTACTGATGAAGTGCTAAGAGAGATACCTGAATTGCAAACGCTGAAAGTAGGCATGATGAATGTGTTTATGAAACATACTTCAGCGGCTTTAACGATTAATGAAAATGCTGATCCTACTGTGTTAAGTGACTTTGAAAGTTATTTTAATAAAGCGGTGCCAGAAAATGAACCTTATTATCAACATCTTGATGAAGGCAGTGATGATATGCCGGCACATTTAAAAGCAAGCTTGTTAGGCTGCAGTTTAAATATACCGATTACTCAAGGGCGTTTGAATTTAGGAATCTGGCAAGGGATTTATTTATGTGAGCATAGAAACTATGCTGGCGAGCGCACTATTGTGCTGACGATACACGGAGAGTAAAGGCGCATTGAATAAAAAAAGCGCTTATTGACTGATGTTACGCAGAGCTTTAGCTTATTGTTGAAAAGACAGGCTAAGATTCGCGCCTCAATATTTGGGGCGAAGGCTTTAGCCTTCACGTAAAGCAGATTAAAGTCTGTGCCCCACTCGGTAGGCTTAACTTAATGTGATTTTAAGTAAGCCTATGTAATATCAGTTATTAATCATCAAAGCCGAGCACATCCCAGATAAAAGGTACTACGACGACATTAGAGGGTGACTCTTCAGAGAGTGTGGGCCCATCTGGATAGTTATAATCATAAATTTTTTGCGTATTCGCGGCAAGGTCATATAAGTCTAAGGTTTTGTAGGCTTCTATTTGTAACTGTAATGCATAGGGTACGGCGGGTGTTGTGTTGTAATGTTGTAAAATATAATTAACGCGATTGATTGCTGCTAAATAGGCTTCTCTATCTACATAAAAACGGGCAATATGCAGTTCATGTCGCGCTAAGGCGTTGTTGAGGAAAATCATCCGTTGTTTCGCATCGGCCGTATATTTACTGTTAGGAAAGCGGCGTACTAATTCTTGGAAGTTTAAATACGCGCTTTGCACGAAGACCATGTCGCGCTGTGTCATATCGGAAGGAATATAGCGATCTAAAAAGCCTAATTTATTATTAAAATTAACGAGTCCTTTTAAATAATAAGCATAATCAATATTTTCGTGACGCGGATGTGTTTTTATAAAGCGCTGAGCAGACGCGGTTGCGGCTTCCGTATCATCATTCTTATAATAAGCATAACTTAAATCTAGCTGGGTTTGTGGTGCGTGGTCGCCAAAAGGATAGCGAGAATCGAGTTGTTCTAGAATTTTAATCGCTTTTTTATATTTTTCATCCTCTATCGCTTCTTTGCTCGCGCTAACAAATTGCGCAACAGTCCAGTCTTCAAATTCGCCTTTGGGCTCCGTCGAAAGAGAACTACAAGCAGGTAAAAATAAGCAAAAACATAAAATAAGTAGGATTTTATTGAAAAATAATGGCATGGTAGCAACAACACGTTGTAAGATTGATAACTTTTTGTTTATTGTAAAAGAAATCTATAGAGATAAATATAGCTGATACGCGATAGATAGAAAAGAATGAGTAAGCAGTAGTTTTAAATGATGAATATTAGGACAGAATTAAGTATATGGCAATATTAGAAGTCGAGGTGCCTATTGAACTGGCAGGAAGGCGATTAGACCAAGTTTTGGTAGAAATGTTTGCAGATTATTCAAGAAATAAGCTGCAATTATGGATTAAAGCAGGGCGCGTTAGAGTTAACGGGGAAAACATTAAAGCTAAAGACCGCTTAGAGGGTGGCGAATTTATTGTTTTAGATGCAGAAGAAGAGGAAGTAACTGAGTATTTAGCGGAAGATATTCCTTTAGAAATTATTTATGAAGATGACGATATTCTCATCATCAATAAACCTGCCGGATTAGTGGTACATCCCGGCGCAGGTAATTGGAGTGGGACGCTACAAAATGGGCTACTGTTCCATTTACCCAATGCAGCAACCATTCCACGTTCAGGTATCGTTCATCGACTAGATAAAGATACCAGTGGTTTATTAATGGTGGCAAAAACTTTAGCGGCACACCATAGTTTAGTTGAGCAACTGCAAGCTAGAACTATACACAGAGAATATTTAGCGATTACTATCGGGCGGATGACGGGCGGTGGAACGGTTGATGAGCCTTTAGGTCGACATCCAACAGATCGCAAACGTCAGGCGGTGCGTGATGATGGTAGGGTAGCGATTACACATTACCGTGTATTAGAGCGATTTAAGCGTAATACGCTGATTCAAGTTAAATTAGAGACTGGTCGAACACATCAAATTAGAGTGCATATGGCGCATTTGCGCATGCCTTTGGTGGGCGATCCTACGTACAGTGGTCGATTTCAAATGCCTAAAGATTGCGGCGCTGAGTTAGAAGATGTTTTGCGTCGTTTTAAACGTCAAGCGCTACATGCAGAAAAGTTAGGGCTAGAGCACCCGAGAACAGGTGAATATATGGAATGGGAGCTCCCTGTCCCCGAAGATATGCAAGAGTTATTAGCGGCTTTAGCGCATAACGATGAACTGGATCTCGCCTAATTGGCCTGCGCCTGCTAATATTCATGCGTTAACGACGCTGCGCTATGGTGGGGCTAGTGAGGGTGATTACGCTCGCTTTAATTTAGCGGCACATGTTGATGATAATGCGCAGCATGTTTTAGCAAATCGGCACTTATTAAGGACAGAATTATCCTTAGTAAATGAGCCTAAATGGTTAAATCAAACGCATACTACGAAGATCGTTTGCGCTGACCAGTTACAAGCACTGGTTGAGGCGGACGCGAGTTGCACGCAAGAAAAACAGTGTGTTTGTGTGGTGTTAACCGCAGACTGTTTACCTATATTATTATGTGATGCAAAAGGTGACTCGATAGCTGCGATACATGGTGGTTGGCGTGGATTACTGAATGGCATTTTAGAAAACAGTCTTGCTAAATTAGCAAAGCCGGGTTTGATGGCGTGGTTAGGGCCGGCTATTGGCCCACAATGTTTTGAAGTGGGGGCTGAAGTGAGAGCTGCATTTTTAGCCAAAGATACGATGTTCTCAGTAGCGTTTGAATTACAAAAAAATCAGAAATATTTAGCAGATATTTATTTGATTGCGAGGCTTATCCTCAATAAAGCAGGCGTAACTGAAGTTTATGGTGGGCAGTTTTGCACCGTAACAGAGACCGAGCGCTTTTTTTCTTATCGACGAGATGGCCAAACCGGGCGTATGGCAACGCTAATTTGGAAAGATTAAGTTGTTACTTATTACTCTATTTTTTAAGTTTTTATTTGAATGAATTTATTACTATTAATTATTGCATTCACTGCCTTGGGCGGTGTATTAAGTGTTTTAGCCGCGTCAGTTTTTTTATTACTGCCTGACGGCAAGCGGAATAAAGTTTTACCACATGGCGTAAGTTTTGCGATTGGCGCATTGCTTGCAGTTGCTTTTTGGGGCTTGATTCCACATGCGTTTGAGCAAGTAGACCCTAGCAAGTTTCAAAAATTGTCTGGCTTTATTATGCTGGGTTTATTACTGTTCTTTGTTTTAGAGAAGCTCCTTATTTGGCGACATTGCCACTCTGGAAGTTGTGAAGTACATGTAGAAGTTGAAGATCACTCGGGTCATGATCACGGACATGGCCATGGCCATAAATCAGCAGGCACGATGATTTTGATCGGTGATGCAATACATAACTTTGTGGATGGTGTTTTAATTGCAGCGGCATTTTTGACCGATGTTCAGTTAGGAATCGTCACGAGTTTGGCGGTTGCAGCACATGAAATACCACAAGAAGTAGGGGATTTTGCTATTTTATTACACGGTGGGTTTTCTAAAAGAAAAGCATTGCTGTATAACATATTGGCAAGCCTTAGTACGGTAGTGGGCGGTGTTTTAGCCTATTACAGCCTAGAAGGGTTACAAGAAAGCTTGCCGTATTTCTTGGCGATGGCAGCGTCTAGCTTTATTTATATCGCGGTTGCTGATTTAATCCCTTCTTTACATAAAAAGACAGATATGAAAACTTCACTGCAGCAAATTGCTTTAATTTTAGCTGGGGTGACATTGATTGTTTCTTTACATGGCGTTGCCCATGATATCCAATTTGAAGGAGTATCAGAGGCGGCCCATGCGCATCATTAAGGCCTAAGTACAGATAAAAAATATAACACTAATATTTAAGCGAGATTAATTATGTTAACTGCACCGGCAATAGCCATTTTGAATAAAATGAGCATATCTAAAAAGATGTGGCTTATTTCAATTGTTTTTTTGATTCCTTTGGTGATCGTTCAAGTTTTATTATTGAATCAGCAAATAGAAGAAATTGAATTTGCTGAAAATGAGCAGTTAGGTCTGCGCTATATTGTCGTTTTAAGGCAATTAGTACAGCACTTTCCAGAACATAGAGGCATGACGAATGCTTATTTATCTGGTGCAACACAGTTAAAAAGTAAAATTACTGCAAAGCGCCAACAAATTGCGCAGGATATTGCCGCGATTGATGTGGTTGATGCGGAGTTAGGCAAGCAGTTAAAAGTTAGTGCTGAATGGGCAAGAGTTAAAAGCATTTGGCAAGGACTGGAAGGCCAAGCCTTTACCGGCGAGCGTAAAGCGATTTTTGCAAGGCACTCAAAATTAGTCGCTCAAGTTTTAGGGCTAATTTCTAATGTAAGTGATAACTCGGGTCTTATTATGAACCCAGAGTTAGAAAGTTTTTATATTACTGATTCTCTAGTTAATTCATTACCGCAAATTGTAGAAAACTTAGGTAAAGCGCGTGGTATGGCTTCAGGCTTAGCGGTAAGACAATTGGTAACAACAGAAGAAAATGGCAAATTATCGAGTTTATTAGCCTCGGTAGAAAAAAGTACCAATGTATTAAAAAGAAGTAAGGGTGTTATTGCGCGGGCTAACCCAGCAAGAGGGGCTTTATTGCAAGCAGATATGGAGCTAGCGATTAATCAATCAGAGCAGTATCAAGCTTACCTGCGTAAGAATATTTTATCGGCTAGGTCTATTAATGTTGTGTCTAAGGATGTTTTTGCTAAAGGGACCACAACGATTAAAAGTAATTTTAAATTAATGGATCATTTACTACCTGAGCTGACTAAGATATTAGAGCAGCGCGTAGAGCACTTAATTACAAAAACAATTAGTCTGCTTGCTGTGGGTATTGTTTTTACTTTGATAGCTCTATACTTTTTTGTTGGTTTTTATGTCTCATTACAAACAGCGATTTCAGCACTGAAAGAGACATCTGGACAGCTAGCTAAAGGTAATTTGTTAGCACGAGTAAATATCCCTAATGAAGATGAATTTGCAGATGTGGCTGAGAGCTTTAATGCTATGGCGGGTGAGTTCGCAAATATTGTTCGTCAACTAGATGGATCTATTGTTCAGTTAGCGACCAGTGCGAAACAACTATCATCTATTAGTACAGAAACGAATAGTAGAGTGCACCAACAGCAGGGCCAAGTGGAGCAAGTTGCCACTGCGATGGTCGAAATGGCTGCGTCAGTACAGGAGGTTGCAAGTAATGCTTCGGCAACGGCAGCAACGACACAAAGTGCACATCATGAAGCAGAAGGGGGGAAGGGGATTGTTGCTAACTCTGCCGTTGCTTCGTCATCTTTATCAGAAGAAATTGGCTTGGCAATGACTGTTGTCGGAGAGTTAGAGTCGGATGGTGAAAAGATCGGTTCTGTTTTAGATGTGATTAAAAGTATTGCTGAGCAAACTAATTTATTAGCCTTAAATGCGGCGATTGAAGCGGCGAGAGCGGGTGAGCAAGGTCGTGGCTTTGCTGTGGTAGCTGATGAGGTACGTACTTTAGCGAGTAGAACTCAAGATTCGACCACAGAAATTGAGAATATGATTGAACGTTTGCAAAAAGGCACTAAAAAAGCAGCGAGTGTAATGCAGGTAAGTCATGAGCGAACAGAGCAGTCTCAAGTAGAAACCGAAAAGGAAAGTGCATTTTTACAAAGTATTATTAATGCGGTTATGGAAATTGATAGCATGTGTACGCAAATTGCGAGCGCGGCTGAGCAGCAAGCGGCTGTCGCGGCGAATATTAGCCAGAACATTGAACAGATCAGTCAACTTACCGATGAAACATCCAATGATTCTCAGCAGGTTAATGAAAGCAGCGATAATTTAGCTAATTTAGCTTCTGATTTACAGTCATTAATCGCGCACTTTAAAGTCTAAGGACTTAAAGCTTGATCTTAAAATAGCCTGCTCATTGAGTGGGCTATTTTTTTATATGCAGATGCTTATTCGGCGTAAATTTTCTCTTTAAATTCACATAAATCTTCAATCACACAGCTCCCACAGCGTGGCTTTCTAGCAATGCATGTGTAGCGTCCGTGTAAAATTAATAAATGATGCGCATCTAGCATATATTGCTTAGGCACATGTTTCATCAGTTTATCTTCAACCTCTAAAACATTTTTACCTGCGGCTATTTTTGTGCGGTTAGATACTCTGAATATATGTGTGTCGACAGCCATAAAGGGCAGCCCAAAAGCGGTATTTAATATGACGTTGGCTGTTTTTCTGCCGACACCCGCTAAGGATTCTAATTCCTCACGCGTTTGCGGTACGACGCCATCAAAATCATCTAATAATTTACGGCAGAGTTTAATAATATTAGCGCCTTTGGTATTAAATAAACCAATGGTTTTAATGTACTCTTTTAGGCCTGCTTCGCCTAAATCAAAAATCGCTTGGGGAGTATTCGCGACAGGAAATAGCTTAGCAGTTGCTTTATTAACGCCTTTATCGGTTGCTTGGGCGGATAAAACCACGGCAATGAGTAATTCAAAGGTACTGTTGAAATTTAGCTCAGTAACCGGCTCAGGAATGGCTTCCGCAAGGCGAGAGAATATGGCAAGGCGCTTTTCTTTGTTCATTTAAGCTTGGGTGGTGGTGTTTATCGTTCCTCACGCTCCAGCGTGGGAATGCATCTTGTGACGCTCTAGCGTCACGGAACGCTGGAGCGTTCTAGGCTGAATTCCCACGTTGGAACATGGGAACTATAAGGTAGGCGTTTTTTTATAGGCTAAACAACTCACGCATTTTTGCGCCAGATTTTTCTACGCGCATAAACGCTTCACCGACTAAGAAAGTATAAACTTCATTATCTAGCATAAGCTGTACATCTTCTTGGGTATGAATACCGCTTTCAGTAATCACTAAGCGATCAGCAGGCACCATTGATTTCAAATCTAAAGTAGTCTGTAATGAGGTTTCAAAGCTACGCAAATCACGGTTGTTAATACCCATTAATGGCGTGTCTAGGGTTAATGCGCGTTCCATTTCAGCAGCATCATGCACTTCCACTAAAATATCCATGCCTAGTTCTTTTGTGGTTGCGGCGAGTTCATGCATTTGTGCATCAGATAATGCCGCCACAATTAATAAAATGGCATCCGCTCCGAGCGCGCGTGATTCATGGATTTGGTAAGGATCAATCATAAAATCTTTACGCAAGACAGGAATTGGGCAAGATTGACGTGCCATTTGTAGATTTGCTTCGCCGCCTTGAAAAAATTCTTTATCGGTTAAAACGGAAAGACAGGTTGCACCATTCATCGCATAATCCATCGCAATTTCTGTGGGCTTAAAATTCTCACGAATAACCCCTTTACTCGGCGATGCTTTTTTAATTTCGGCAATAATCGCAGGTTTTTTACTGAGTGCTTTTTCTTGTAAAGCCATTGCAAAACCACGCGGCGCTTCTGTTTCACTAATAATGCCAGATAAATCCGCAATCGACATGCGTAATTTACGTTTAGCGACTTCTTCATCTTTTTTAGCGAGGATTTTTTTTAAAATATCTGGAGTATCAGTCATAAGGGTATAGGTAGATTATGAATGCGCTGTAAAGCTAACGAGCGCTTGGAATTTTTGTTTTGCTGCGCCAGAAGCAATCACTTCCTGCGCTTTTTGAATGCCTGCCGCAAAGCTATCAACTAGGTCTGCCGCGTAAATCGCAGCACCTGCATTGAGTACGACGATATCTAAAGCAGGGCCCGCTTGATTATCTAAAACAGAGACGAGTATTTGTAAGCTATCTTGTGCATTGCTCACTGCTAAGCTGGCTAAACTGGAGCGCTGTAGCCCAAACTGTTCAGGGCTAATACGATAACTCGTGAGTTCGCCATTTTTTAGTTCAACCACGCTAGAATCACAGGCAATGCTGAGTTCATCTAGGCCGTCGTCAGCATTAACCATAAGTACATGTTCACTGCCTAAAACTTTAAGTGTTTCTGCTAAGGGCATGAGCCAATGTTGATCAAACACGCCAATTAGCTGATTTTTTGCGCCAGCAGGGTTAGCGAGCGGGCCTAATAAATTGAATAAAGTACGCACGCCCATTTCTTTGCGTGGTGCAGCGACGTGTTTCATTGCGCCATGATGTTTTTGTGCGAATAAGAAACCGACGCCAATATCATTAACACATTGCACAACTTGTTCAGCGGAAAGGTTTAAATCAACCCCTGCGGCTTCTAAAACATCGGCACTACCCGAGCTGCTGGAAACAGAGCGATTGCCGTGTTTAGCAACTGTTCCGCCTGCTGCAGCAACAACAAAAGCGCAGGTGGTGGAGATGTTAAAGGTGTTTGCACCATCGCCGCCTGTACCGCAGGTATCAATGATATGTTGACCGGTAATAGGAACCGGGTTGACTAGTTCACGCATTACTTCGGTGGCGGCGATAATTTCATCCACCGATTCGCCTTTACAGCGCAAAGCAATGAGAAAGCCTGCAATTTGTGCTGATGTTGCTTCACCCGCTAAAATACTGCGCATCACGCTACGCATATCATCGCGACTTAGGTTTTGATTGTTAAGTAGTGATTGTAGGGCGGTTTGTATGTTCATTTGTTATGCTGCTATATGAGATTGTTGAGTTCTATCGCCGATACCAATGAGTAAGTTTTCAACGCTAATGTCTTCATCAAGCGCGTCCCAATGAAGTCCGCTGCCACCGCCACTTATTTCATATTGTTGACACTGTTGTGTTGTTGCGCTGAGTAAACGTGGGAAATAAGCAAGGGGAACACCGAGTTTGCGGCCATCGATAAGTTCTACCCACATCATGTCGGAATCAAATTTAATATTTTTGGCTAATGGTTTATGCTCTAAAATATTCATTCCATTTTTCCTCAATTAATTTTTTATTTTGTTCTACTATTTTCAATAATTTGCGTAACTCAGTAGGCGACATATCATAGGCTTGTGCGAGCTGTATTTCTGGTTTTAACCAAAATTTAGCAATCGCTCCGCCTTTTCGAATATGGATATGGCAGGGTTCTAGCGGATCACCTTCATTTGAGAAAAAGAAAAAACGATAGCCTTGATACCTAAAAACAACCGGCATAATTAAGTGTTTTTACCTTAATTCTCTAAAAAATTACGCAACATATCATGGCCATGTTCCGTCAAAATCGATTCAGGGTGAAACTGCACCCCTTCAATATCTAAAGTTTTATGACGTACGCCCATAATTTCATCAATATTACCTTGATCATCTTCTGTCCAAGCGGTGATTTCTAGACAGTCAGGTAAGGTTTTTTGGTCGATGACTAAGGAATGATAACGTGTTGCGGTAAACGGGTTGTTTAAACCTTTGAACACACCTTGGTCTTTATGAAAAACAGGGGATACTTTGCCGTGCATGATTTGTTTGGCGTGGGTAATATCACCACCAAAGGCATGACCAATACTTTGGTGGCCTAAACAGACACCTAAAATGGGCTTTTTACCGGCAAAATTCAAAATAGTTTCAACAGAAATACCGGCTTCTTTTGGCGTGCAAGGTCCTGGAGAAATGACAATTTTATCAGGATTAAATTGTTCGATATCCGCGACGCTAAATTCATCGTTACGCATCACGGTTACTTCTGCGCCTAACTCACCAAAATACTGTACTAAGTTATAAGTGAATGAATCATAGTTATCTACCATGATGACTTTACATGCACTCATGAGCGTTCTCCATCTAGTCCAGCCTCTGCCATTGCGACAGCGCGAAAAACAGCGCGTCCTTTATTCATGGTTTCATCCCATTCATTTCTAGGTACAGAGTCGTAAACAATGCCTGCTCCTGCTTGTATATGTAAGGTTTTATCTTTAATGACGGCGGTGCGGATGGCGATAGCGGTATCTAAATTGCCCGACCATGAAATGTAACCGACTGCACCTGAATAAACGCCGCGCTTAACCGGTTCTAGTTCATCAATAATTTCCATCGCTCTAATTTTTGGTGCACCACTCACGGTGCCTGCGGGAAAGGTTGCTTTTAAAACATCAAAGGCATCTTTTCCGGCTTGTAGTTTGCCAGTGACGTTTGACACTATGTGCATCACGTGTGAATATCGCTCAACAATCATGGTATCAGTCAGTTCTACCGTGCCTATTTCAGAAACGCGACCCGCATCATTGCGACCTAAATCAATTAGCATTAAATGTTCTGCTAATTCTTTAGGGTCTGCTAGTAGTTCTTTTTCTAGGGCGATATCTTCTGCGTTATTTTTACCGCGTGGACGTGTGCCAGCAATCGGGCGAACAGTCACTTCATTATCTTCTAAACGCACTAGAATTTCGGGTGAAGAGCCGACGATATGAAAATCTTCTAAATTCAGATAATACATATAAGGCGAAGGATTTAAGCAACGTAAAGAACGGTATAAATCCAGAGGCTCAGCAGAATAAGGAATTGACAAGCGCTGCGATAAGACCACCTGCATAATATCGCCATCGGTAATGTATTCTTTAGCCTTTAAGACGGCATTTTCGAAGCCTTCTTGCGTAAAACCAGAGACAAAATCAGATTCATCTACTTTTTTAGACGGGTGCTCATTATGTGCATCGGCTTTTAACTCGCGTAAATTTTTCACTAAAGTATCTAAGCGCGATTGTGCTTGCTGGTAAGCATTATCATCAGCAGGGTTAGCATGCGTCAGCAATAGCACCTTGCCTGAGAGGTTATCAAACACGAGCATTTCTTCAGAAACCATTAATAAAATGTCAGGGCTGCCGATAGGGTCATCTTTGGCCGTGGCTTTTAGACGTGGCTCAATATAGCCAATGGTCTCATAACCAAAATAGCCCACTAAACCGCCATTAAATCGAGGCAATTCGGCAATATCCGGTACTTTGAAGTTTTGTCTGTACTCTTCAATCCAAACTAATGGGTTTTCATGTTGTAAACTTTTGACGCGTTGCCCAGATTCTTCAATATGAATGTCATTAGCAAAGATTTTGATAACAGTTTGGCAAGGTAAGCCAATAATGGAATAGCGTCCCCATTGTTCACCACCATGCACGGATTCAAATAAATACGAATAAGCGCCATCAGCAAGCTTTAGGTAAGCACTCAGTGGGGTATCTAAATCAGCTAATACTTCACGTGCAATAGGGATACGATTGTAACCTTGGGTAGCATATTGCTTAAATTGTTCAGGTGTCATGGCCAGTGTTTTTATTTATTATTGAGTGTGACACGGCAAGCTTAAAAAGCGATGCCTAATTCTTAGTTATTATATAGGTAATTTCTCCTAGGCTTAAAACTTTATACCTATAGAAGAGAGCAAAGCTATAATGAGATGAATTTTGATTAAAAAACTGTAGCTTATGGATAGATTAACAGGAATGACGGTGTTTGTTAGCGTTGCTCGGGCAGGTAGTTTTATCGGCGGGGCACGTGAGCTATCTATTTCACGCGCGATGGCAACTAAACATATTGCACAATTAGAAAGTCATCTAGGTGCGCGCTTGTTTAATCGTACAACGCGGAGTTTGAGCTTAACAGATGTTGGCGCGGCCTATTTAAAGCGCTGTAAAACTGTTTTAGCAGATATTGAAGAAATGGAAGGTGCGGTAACGCAGTTACATACCGAGCCGAGAGGGAAATTAAAAGTTAGTGCGCCCACAGTGATTGGAGCTTTATATGTTGCACCTGCAATTGCTGAGTTTTTAGCCTTGCATAAAGATCTCTCGGTTAATTTGATTTTACAAAGTAATCTTGGCGATATGGTGGAGGAAGGCATTGATGTCGCCTTAACTTTTGGTGATTTAGGCGATACCAGTTTAATTGCAAAGAAAATGGCCAACTCAAGTTTATTGGTATGTGGTTCGCCTGATTATTTTGCCGCCAATGGACGCCCATTGATTCCAGAAGATTTAGCTAAACATAGCTGTTTAGTGAATTGGGCGATTCCACCGCGTAATAAATGGATATTTAAAGGCTTAGAAGGCAAAAGAGAAATTGAAGTCTCGGGGCGTATGCAAGCCAATGCCGCGGATCCGATACGCATCGCCGCAAAAAAAGGGCTGGGTTTGGTGATGTTGCCGGAATATATTGTGTCTCGGGATATAGAAAAAGGCAATCTACAAGTTGTATTACAAGATTATGCGGTAGAACCGATGCATATACATGCAGTCTATCCACACCGTAAATACTTGTCCGCTAAAGTGCGTGCATTTTTAATATTTTTGGAAGACTGGTTAAAAACACGCTCAGCATTTAGTGAATAAATATAAGCTTTGAGTTAACGGAGGCTATGCTTTTCCTATCGTGAAAAGCATAGCCTAAGCAATTTTTGTATGGCGTATTACTACTGCTTGGTTGGTAAGTTAGACTAACGCTGAGCTATTGATGTGACATCGCGTTTCGCTGCCCCTTTATAAAGCTGCCTAGGGCGACCGATTTTTTGTTCTGGGTCAGTCACCATCTCATCCCATTGAGCAATCCATCCTACTGTTCTTGCCATGGCAAAAATAGCAGTAAATAAGTCAGTAGGAATGCCGAGCGCTCGTAAAACAATGCCTGAGTAGAAATCAACATTAGGGTAGAGTTTTTTGGCGATAAAATACTCATCTTCTAAGGCGATGCTTTCTAGTTTCATTGCTAACTTAAAGATAGGGTCGTTTTCTAAGCCTAGCTCAGTTAAGACCTCGTGACAGGTTTCGCGCATTAGCGTTGCGCGTGGGTCAAAGTTTTTATAAACGCGATGGCCAAATCCCATTAATTTAAAGGGATCATTTTTGTCTTTTGCTTTTTCTATAAAGCGTTCAATGTTTGATACATCACCGATTTCTTCTAGCATAATTAATACGGCTTCGTTTGCTCCACCATGAGCGGCGCCCCATAAACAAGCAATCCCTGCTGAAACACACGCATAAGGGTTAGCGCCGCTTGACCCTGCAAGTCTAACGGTAGAGGTTGATGCGTTTTGCTCATGATCCGCATGTAAAATTAAAATTCTATCCAAGGCTCTGGTTAAAACGGGGTTGGGTAGATAATCTTCACAGGGGTTACCATGCAGCATGCGCATGAAATTTTCACTATAACCTAAGCTGTTTTTAGGATACATCATAGGGGAGCCGGTGCTATATTTATGACACATAGCTACAATAGTCGGCATTTTTGCAATTAAGCGTATTGCAGAAATTCGGCGATATTCTTCACTTCTTATATCCATGTCGTTATGGTAAAACGCTGACATAGCACCTACAACGCCGACCAATATAGCCATAGGGTGTGCATCTCGACGGAAACCACGGAAGAAGGTGGTTAATTGATCATGAACTAAAGTATGGTTGCTAACCTGCTTAACAAAGCCATGCATTTCTTGGCCTGTTGGGAGCTCGCCATTTAATAATAAGTAACAGGTCTCCAAAAAATCACATTTTGCAGCTAGTTGCTCTATTGGGTAGCCCCTATAAAGCAGTATTCCTTTCTCGCCATCGATAAAGGTAATTTTAGAGCTGCAGCTTGCGGTAGAGGTAAATCCGGGGTCATAGGTAAAAGCTTGGGTTTTGTTATGCAGCGTTCTGATATCAATTGCATCAGGGCCGATGGTTCCTGAAATGATAGGGAGCTCAAGCGAGGCTGTATTATTATCAATTGAGAAAGAGGCTGTGGACGTTTTTTTAGTACTCATAAATCTATTTCCTTTCTTAAGTTAATGCTTTATTCGCTTTAGGTAATGTATATAAAACAAGCAAAAAAAAAGCCAAGATAACTTTTCATGGGAAGATAGGGCTTTATTTGAGAGAGACGAATGATTAATAGCTTGCTTTAAGCAGATAACACACGGCTTCTCGTGAAACTTATTAATTTATAGGGTTGTAAGGTTTATGCGGGTGTATGCGTATAATATAGTGAGTTATTTTTGGTTTTAAATGCGTTGTTGCACCAAAGCGTAGCAATTTCCCTTTAAGCCTCGTTATATAGGAATGGTTTTATGCCGCATGCACTATGCGATAAATGGAATAATATTTATGCGCAAGGTAAAGGTAACTCGGAACCCGCACAGGTATTAGTGGATAATCAGTTTTTATTGCCGTCAACAGGGCGTGCGTTAGATTTAGCGTGTGGCTTAGGTGAAAATGCTTTGCTATTAGCAAAGCAAGGCTTGACTGTAGAAGCGTGGGATATTTCTACGCTAGGATTACAGAAATTACAAGAAAAATCAGCGAGTAAGGCCTTATCTATTAAGACTTGCGTGCAAGAAATAAGCGCGAACAGTTTTTTGAAAAATTCGTTTGATGTAGTGGTAATTAGTCGATTCCTTGACCGTTCGATTTGTAATGCGATAATGGAGAGCTTAAATCCGAATGGTTTGCTGTTTTATCAGACCTATACGCAGCAAAAAGTAGCGCAAGTCGGACCTAAAAACCCACGATTTTTATTGGCTGAGAATGAATTACTCACTTTATTCCCAGAATTAGCGGTGGTTTTTTATGCCGAGTATTCTGACTTAGGGCAGACAAATTCAGGGCTGCGTAATGAAGCGCAGTTTATTGGGCGCAAGCGCTGTAATCTCTAATAACGTAAAGATATGATAGAAAATTTAACACCACAACAGTCTTGGGATTTAATGCAGTCAGATAGCCGCGCTATCATGATTGATGTGCGTACCAAAATGGAACATACTTTTTTAGGCAGGCCTTTAAATGCTGTGCATGTACCTTGGAAAGAAGCGCCAGAGTGGCTATTAAACACCGACTTTGTTGCACAAGTAGAACAAGTAGTAATCGATAAATCAGCACCGGTACTTTTATTATGTCGCAGTGGTGTGCGCTCATTAGAAGCAGCGAGTGCCTTGGAAAATGCAGGTTATACGCATTTAATTAATATCTTAGATGGCTTTGAAGGCGCATTAGATGATAACAAACACCGTGGTAATATTAGCGGCTGGCGTTATAGTCAATTGCCTTGGGAACAATCTTAAATACTATTGAGTCGTTTTTGTCTCGATAAATGAATACATTGAGCGTGCCACGGAAGGTGGCTTATTCATCTTTTTAAAATATAACATCAACCAAATATAAATATAGTGATAGATAAATTAAGAAATATAGCAATCATTGCCCACGTTGACCATGGTAAAACAACCTTAGTTGATAAACTTTTAGAGCAGTCAGGTACTTTCTCTGCACATGAGAAAACTACTGAAAGAATGATGGATTCTAACGATCTTGAAAAAGAGCGTGGTATTACCATTCTGGCAAAAAACACAGCAATTGATTGGAATGGCTATCACATTAATATTGTGGATACACCAGGACATGCTGACTTCGGTGGTGAAGTTGAGCGTGTATTATCAATGGTTGATTCAGTTTTATTATTGGTTGATGCTGTAGATGGCCCAATGCCGCAAACGCGTTTTGTAACTAAAAAAGCGTTTGCTTTGGGTTTGAAACCAATTGTGGTTATTAATAAAGTTGACCGTCCAGGTGCACGCCCTGATTGGGTTGTTGATCAAACATTTGATTTGTTTGATAACTTAGGTGCAACAGACGAGCAATTAGACTTCCCTATTATCTATGCATCGGCTTTAAATGGCTTTGCAGGTTTGGAAGCAGATGTTTCGGGTGGAGATATGACCCCGTTATTTCAAACTATTATTGATAAAGTAACACCACCACCTGTTGATATTGATGCGCCTTTCCAAATGCAAGTTATTAGCTTGGATTATAACTCTTACGTCGGTGTTATCGGTGTAGGACGTATTCAGCGTGGTAGCGTTAAGAAAAATCAGCCTTTAACTTTAGTTGATGCAGAAGGCAAAACACGTAGCGGTCGTATGTTGAAAATTTACGGCTTCAACGGTTTAGAACGTGTTGAAGTTGATTCAGCAGAAGCGGGTGATATTATCGCTTTCTGTGGTATTGAAAACCTACAAATTTCAGAGACCTTATGTCACCCTGATAATGTTGATGCTTTACCTGCGCTATCTATTGATGAGCCGACAGTGAGCATGACTTTCCAAGTAAACAATTCACCGTTTGCAGGAAAAGAAGGTAAGTTCATTACTACGCGTCAAATTTATGATCGTTTACAAAAAGAATTGCAACACAATGTTGCTCTACGTGTTGACTTGACTGATGATCCAGATAAATTCAAAGTATCAGGCCGTGGTGAATTACATTTATCAGTTTTAATTGAAAACATGCGCCGTGAAGGCTTTGAGATGGGTGTTTCTCGTCCGCAAGTTATTATTAGAGAAGTTGATGGGGTTAAATCAGAGCCGTATGAAAATGTAAGCATTGAGGTTGAAGAGCAACATCAAGGCAGTATCATGGAAAAATTAGGTGACCGTAAAGGTGATCTACAAGACATGGTTCCCGATGGTAAAGGCCGTATTCGTTTAGAGTACATCGTTCCTTCACGTGGTTTATTAGGTTTTCAAACCGAATTCTTAACAGCAACGTCTGGATCTGGTTTGTTCTATCACGTATTTGATCATTACGGCCCACTAAAAGAAGGTGCTGTTGGTAATAGAATTCGTGGTGTTTTGATTTCTATGTCTAAAGGTAAAGCGGTTGATTACTCTTTATACCCACTACAAGCACGTGGTGAACTATTAGTCGTTAATGGTGATGAAATCTACGAAGGTCAATTAGTGGGTATTCATTCACGTACCAATGATTTAGTAGTTAACCCAACTAAACCTAAGCCATTAACTAACGTTCGTGCATCAGGAACAGACGAAAGTTTAACTTGTGCAAGAATTCAGAAAATGACACTAGAGCAAGCCTTAGAATTTATTGCAGATGATGAATTAGTTGAGGTAACACCTGAATCAATTCGTCTACGTAAGATTTTATTAACTGAAGTTGATCGTAAGCGTAAGAAATAATTAAGCATGAAGAGTAAGTGCTTAGGCGCTTACTCTTTAATGAATTAGTAAGTTATTATGGAATTTGAATGGAATCTGCAAAAATCAGACTCTAATCTTGTAAAACATAAGGTTTCTTTTGAAGAGGCGACCAGTGTTTTTGGAGATGCATTATCGTTTACTTTTTCTGATAATCAGCATTCAATTCAAGAACAAAGGTATTTGATTGTTGGTCTTTCCAAGAAAAATAGAATTTTAGTTATTTCTCATGTATATCGTGGGGATGAGGTTATTCGGTTGATTAGTGCGAGAATAGCAACAAAAAAGGAGCAAAAATTTTATGAATCAAGACAATAATGATGACTTACAGCAAGAATATGATTTTTCCACAATGCCCGATGGTGTACGTGGGAAATATGCCGCTGAGTATGATAAAGACGCTCGATTAATTTTATTAGAACCTGATGTGGCTGAAATGTTTCCAAGTACGAAATCAGTCAATGATGCGCTAAGGGCACTGTCTAAAATTATTCAACAACATGAGCATGCCGCTTAATTAGAGATTAAGCAATTTTTAAAAAAAATTGTTGTTGTCCTTCCTTTTTTACTCAATTTATTCCAAACATGACAGATAGAATCGCAAGTGTTGAACGTAACACGCTAGAAACTAAAATCCGTATCACTATTAATTTGGATGGCACGGGAAAATCAAGCTTTGAAACAGGCGTGCCTTTTTTAGATCATATGCTTGATCAAATCGCGCGTCATGGCATGATTGATATGGATGTATTTTGCCAAGGTGATTTGCAAATTGATGATCATCACACCGTTGAAGATATTGGTATTACCTTAGGGCAAGCCTTTGCTCAAGCGGTGGGTAACAAAAAAGGCTTATATCGTTATGGCCATGCTTATGTCCCTTTAGATGAAGCACTATCGCGTGTAGTGATTGATTTCTCAGGACGTGCAGGCTTGTATTATGAAGTTGAATACCCGCGCGCAATGATTGGTAGTTTTGATGTGGATTTATTCCGCGAATTTTTCCAAGGTTTTGTTAATCATGCAGGCGTGTCTTTGCATATTGATAACCTTAAAGGCAGAAATGCGCACCATATCGCTGAAACCGTATTTAAAGCTTTAGGTCGTGCTATGCGTATGGCGATTACTGAAGACCCCCGGATGGCAGGTATCATGCCATCAACCAAAGGTGTTTTATAAAGCACCTTTATCAATGTAAAAAAGCAGCTAATTAGCTGCTTTTTTATTTCTACTTTCTTTATTACTAATAGTTATTATCAATGTCATCTGTAGCCGTTATTGATTATGGCATGGGGAATTTACACTCCATTGCTAAAGCACTGCAACATGCAGCCCCTGAAGTGACCGTGCGTGTTGTTTCTGATAAACAATCGATACTCGCAGCTGATCGGGTAGTCTTACCTGGTGTAGGTGCAATGCGTGAGTGTATGGCTGCTTTACAAGCTAATGACTTGATTGATGTTGTTGCTGAAGTGGCAAAAAATAAGCCATTTCTAGGTGTTTGTCTAGGAATGCAGGCTTTGTTAACTTCCAGTGAAGAAAATGGTGGTATAGACAGTCTGAATTTAATTCCTGGTCAAGTTAAGCATTTTTCCAAACATTTGCTTGATGCTCAGGGTGAGCGCTTAAAAATCCCGCATATGGGATGGAATCAAGTGCATCAACACGATCATGTTTTATGGAATGATATTCCACAAGATAGTCGCTTCTATTTTGTGCATAGTTATTTTGCGCAAGCGGACAATCCTGAGCATGTTGCTGCAACGACTGAATATCCAGATGAATTTTCTTGTGTGATTGCCAGAGATAATATTTTTGCTACCCAGTTTCACCCAGAAAAAAGCCATACAGTTGGTTTGCAGTTATTAGCTAACTTTTTGCGCTGGGATGGGTAAGGGTCGTAGTTTTTATGAGGGGGCTACATGGATATTGATTATACGCCATTAGAAAAAGCAATTAGCCAGTTAGAGACGAGCTTGCGGTATGCTCGCTCTGAAATGGCTCAACAGGATTTAGGTCTATTTGAGCAATTACGCAACTCAGTTATCCAATGCTTTGAGTTTACTTATGAGCTAAGTCATAAGATGCTGAGGCGGCATATAGAATCTAATGCCGCAAGCCCAGAGTCGCTCGATATTCATGTGTTTCAAAATTTAATCAGAATAGGGAACGAACAAGGCTTGTTGCGTTCTGACTGGCGTAAGTGGAAAGCATACAGGCAAGCTAGAAATGAAAGCAGCCATACTTATGATTTAGATAAGGCTGAACAGGTATATTTAATTACTCCTGATTTCTTATTGGAAGCAAAGTACCTGTACCAAGAATTAACTAAATAAGCATGGACTACTCAACCTTGCCAGCTGCTTTAGATATTAAAGGGGAAGATTGGACGGTGGTTAGGGATATTTTGACTCGCTTAGTCCCTACTTATGATATTTGGGCATTTGGCTCAAGAGTCACTGGCAAGGCAAAACAGTATTCGGATTTAGATTTAGTTGTTATTTCGGATAAGCCTTTGTCTTTTGCCGACTGCGCGACCTTAAAAGAGGCTTTTGATGAGTCTGATTTACCTTACCGAGTCGATATTGTCGATTGGGCAGCTGTTACCCTATCATTTAGAGAGATTATCCAAAAAAATAAAGTGCTTATTCAATCTAAAGCCGTTTAATTATATTTTAGATATTTTTCCGCTATTAAATTGTTTTATTTTTTAAGGGTGGTCTGATAATAAGTCTAGGTGAGTTACAGCTCGTCCTTCAAACGCTTATAAATGCCACCAAAACTGCCGTTACTCATCATCAAGAAATGACTATTCGGCGCGACTTCTTTTTGTAGCTGCTGAATGATTTCATCAATCGAGGTGCAGATTTGAATGTTATCTGCATAATCGCTTAATTCACTTAAATCCCAGTTTAAGTTTTCTGGTTGGTAAACCAGTGTGCGATCAGCGAGTGCTAAAGAATTTGCCAGTGCTTCACGGTGTATTCCCATACGCATGGTGTTAGAACGCGGCTCCATCACCGCAATAATCTTTTCTGAGCCCACGTGTTTGCGCAAGCCATCTAGAGTCATTTGTATTGCTGTCGGGTGATGTGCGAAATCATCATAGACGGTCACGCCGTTTATTTTGGCGATGACTTCCATGCGGCGTTTTACATTTTTGAAGCTATGTAATGATTGAATGGCGTGTTGCGGGAGTATGCCGATATGTCGTGCTGCTGCGATAGCGGCAAGCGCGTTTTGTACATTATGTAAGCCAGTTAAATTCCAATCTAAAGTGCCGCATTCTTGCTTATCAAACAGCACTGAAAAATGACTGCCATCATCTTGTTTTAATTGTGCCTGCCAAAGCGCATCATCATTAATAGCAGTTGCTTGTGTTTCTGTCCAGCAGCCCATCGCGAGGGTATCTTGTATGTTTTTATCGCATTGTGGCGCGATAATTAAACCTTCACTCGGGATGGTTCTTACTAAGTGATGAAATTGGCGTTTGATGGCAGCTAAATCATCAAAAATATCCGCATGATCAAATTCAAGGTTGTTTAAAATTGCGGTGCGAGGGCGGTAATGAACAAATTTAGAGCGTTTATCAAAAAAAGCCGAATCATATTCATCCGCTTCAATCACAAAAAAGTCAGTTTTACCCGCGCGAGCGGAGAGTCCAAAATTGACGGGAATGCCGCCGATTAAAAAGCCTGGCTCAAAGCCATTATCTTCTAAAATCCAAGCCAACATACTACTCGTGGTTGTTTTGCCATGCGTTCCTGCAACAGCTAGTACCCACTTGTCTTGCAAGACGTATTCGGATAACCATTGTGGCCCAGAGGTGTATTTTAAACCTCGGTTTAAAACCGCTTCAACTTCTTCGTTGCCTCGTGAGAGTGCATTACCGATAATCACTAAATCAGGCTTGATGTCCAAATTACTGGCTTTATAGCCCGACATTAATTGGATGCCTTGCTCTTCCAGTTGCGTACTCATCGGGGGATAAACATTTTGGTCAGAGCCGCTAACGGTATGGCCCTTTTCTCTGGCGATAAGTGCTAAACCGCCCATAAATGTACCGCAGATACCTAAAATATGAATGTGCATAAAGTAATTATTTTTGTGGAAAATCGTTGCGCGCATATTTTTCTAAGCGCCAGTAAATAAAGCAAACAGGAAGGCCGTATATTTCTAGTCGTCGTGATCTCACGTGAGCTATGCTTTGATTAATTTATCATAATTAGCATGACTTCCGATCCAAAACCAAAGTAAGTCATCACCTGTTTCGACAGCAAGCGCTCGATAATTGATACCTGCTCTAGCTGACCAATAGCAGTTTATTTTTTTGAAATGAAGCGAGGGGTGTTTAGGGTTATTTTTTAGGAGAGCGTAGTTTCTTTTTGCTATTTTTTGTATATGACTCGGCAAGGCGTAATAAGCCACCCAAAAGGAGGGGCTTGCATAATAAATCATATTTTCTTTGATTTTCCAGCGAGATGCTCAGCAATGGCTGAATTAGCAAGTGAGTCTAATGAGCCTTTGTTTATATCACTCTCTATCTGTTTGTCCCAGTTATCTGCATTAAAATTGTCATACCAAGTTTGAAATTTAAGTAATTGATTTTTAGGGAGGAGCACGATGGCATTTTCAATTTCTTCAACAGTTTCTAGCATGATTTTTTACCTAAAAATGAGTGTTAAATTAATCCCGCGTAAAAATTAAATCCCAAACCCCATGACCTAAACGCAAACCACGTTGCTCAAACTTAGTCAGTGGACGATAGTCAGGGCGAGGTGAGTAATCTTGTTCGCTATTTTGATTGCTAAAGTGCTCCGCAGCGAGCAAAACTTTAAGCATATGCTGTGCGTAATGTTCCCAATCAGTCGCCGCATGGAAATAGCCTTGATGGCTGATTTTTTTAGCAATTAAGGGCATAAAACTAGGGCGTACAATACGGCGTTTATGATGCTTACGTTTATGCCACGGATCTGGAAAAAATAAGTGGATGCCTGCGAGGCTATGCTCAGGAATGCAATTTTCTAAAACTTCAATGGCATCGTGATGATAAACGCGGATATTAGTGATTCCTGAACGCTCTATTTGGGCCAATAAATTACCCACGCCGGGTGTATGCACTTCAATACCAATATAGTTATTATCAGGATTGGCTAAGGCTGTTTTGGCTAAACTTTCACCATTACCAAAGCCAATCTCTACAATAACGGGAGCATCACGCCCAAAGCTGTCGATAAAATTACACGCTTGTTTTGGGTCTAACGTGTATTGCTCGGCAAGCTTATCAAACGCTTGCTTTTGACCAAGCGTCATGCGGCCTACACGCAGTGCAAAGCTTTTAATGCGTGGCGCTTCTTGGCCTTCTTCTAATGCTGCCATTACTTATCCAATTAAACCGCTTAAGGGTGAAGAAGCGGAAGCAAAGCGTTTTTTAGGCATTCTTCCTGCTAAAAAGGCTTCTCGGCCAGCTTGTATGCCTTTTTTCATGGCAGAAGCCATTAGTACGGGATTTTGTGCATCGGCAATTGCGCTATTCATTAATACGCCAGAACAACCTAGCTCCATCGCTGCGGCAGCATCGGAAGCCGTCCCTACGCCCGCATCAATAAGGATAGGTATATTTGCATTTTCGATGATAGTTAAAATATTGTACGGATTGCAAATACCTAAGCCAGAACCAATCGGTGCGGCCAAAGGCATCACGGCAACACAACCGAGTTCTTCTAAACGCTTTGCCATAATCGGATCGTCATTGGTGTAAACCATAACGTCAAAGCCATCTTTTACTAATAATTCAGTTGCGGCTAGCGTCTCAATAATATGGGGCAATAACGTTTTTTGATCGGCTAACACTTCTAATTTAACCAGCTTATGACCACCTAATAATTCGCGTGCTAAACGGCACGTTCTTACGGCATCTTCCGCATTAAAACAGCCTGCGGTATTGGGCAGGATGGTGTATTTGTCGGGTGAGATGACATCTAATAAATTAGGTTCATTTGGGTTTTGACCAATATTTGTACGACGGATGGCGACAGTGACAATTTCTGCGCCGCTCGCCTCAATGGCAATACCGGTTTCTTCTAAATCCTTATATTTACCTGTGCCCACTAATAAGCGTGATTGGTAATCTTTGCCAGCAAGGTGGAAATTATCATTTTGACCGCCGCCAATCGCTTGTACTACTTCTAATTGGTCGTCTGCGTTGATTGTGGTTTGATTGTATTGATTAAACGGTAGGATTTCTTTATTGAGTTCTACCGCAATACGTTTATTTTCAAAGCCGAGTGCTTTAACGATATCTGCAATTGTTGTATTTTCGGCGTATTGTTGCGTTTCGCCATTGATATAAACATTCATGTGATGTGTTCCAATTAGTTTTTAACAGTTCTTCTTTGTTGTACCGCAACGGCTAGATCTTTCAATACTTGTACGGTGTCTTTCCAGTCAATGCAGGCATCAGTAATGCTTTGTCCGTACTCTAATGCTTGGCCATCGACGATATCTTGACGACCTGATTTTAAGTGGCTTTCTATCATTACACCCATAATGCGTTGTTCGCCGCCGGCAATTTGCTCGGCAACGTCTTCCGCGACTAAAGGTTGTCTATGACATTGCTTTAAGCTGTTAGCATGGCTCAAATCAATCATGATATTCGGCTTTAATCCGCTTTCTACCATGCTGGTTCCTACTTTATTAACGCTGACGGCATCATAATTCGGCCCGTCACTTCCACCGCGTAAAATCATGTGGACATCAGGGTTTCCGGTAGTGGAAAAAATAGCAGAGTGACCTTCTTTGGTAACCGATAAGAAATGGTGTGGGTTCATTGCCGCTTTAATAGCATCAGATGCAATACTCACGCCGCCATCCGTTGCGTTTTTAAAGCCCACTGGGCAAGAAAGGCCCGATGCGAGTTCGCGATGACATTGGCTTTCTGTTGTGCGTGCGCCAATTGCGCCCCACGCAATTAAATCAGAAACGTATTGCGGAGTGATTAAATCTAAGTATTCAGTCGCAGCAGGAATGCCTTGTTCATTAAGGTCTAGCAATAATTTACGCGCAATGCTTAAACCTTTGTTGATGTTAAAGCTATCGTCTAAATCGGGGTCATTAATTAAGCCTTTCCAGCCGACCGTTGTTCTTGGTTTTTCAAAATAAACCCGCATGACGATATGTAAATCATCTTTTAATTCTTTTTTAATCGATTTTAGTAGCTGCCCATACTCATGTGCGGCTTTCGTGTCATGAATAGAGCAGGGGCCGACAATGACCAATAAACGATCATCTACATCATTTAATATGTTGTGGATGACTTTGCGCGAGTGGGCGGTTGTTTGTGCGGCTAAATCGCTAAGCGGTAACTCTTCTTCAGCTTGAACGGGTGCCATGACCTCTTTGGTTGCGCGAATTCTTAGGTTGTCAGTGTTTAATTTACTTTGCATGGCGATGAGCTAGGGCTGAATTGATTAAAAGTCAATTGAGCATTTTAACCTAAAATACAGTGAAAGGGGGACGAAATACAGCAAAGCACATCAGCTGTTTGTGACTTAATCTCTGTTTTTTAGTGCGGATATTTATAGTCTGCAATATGATGTATTTCTTGACGAAAGCTAACTTTTCGGCTATTTTGGAAGGATTTTTTATTAATTAAAGTCTTATTTGTTCATTGCTTGATTTGAATAAAGGGCTTTAAATTTTTTGGATAATTCAGTTAAGTAAGCTTATTAATTGCATTATCTTAGGTCTATTAGTATAGAGGAAGTAAGAGTGGAACTCAGTGGCGGACAGATAGTCGTTCAGTGCCTTAAAGATGAAGGTGTAGAATTTCTTTTTGGGTATCCTGGTGGTGCGGTATTGCATTTATATGATGCAATTTTTCACCAAGACGATGTCAAACATATTTTAGTCAGACATGAGCAAGCAGCAACACATGCCGCTGATGCCTACGCGCGCGCAACAGGTAAACCGGGTGTTGTTCTAGTTACCTCCGGTCCTGGCGCAACTAACGCTGTCACAGGTATTGCGACTGCTTATTTAGATTCTATTCCCATGGTAGTTATTTCTGGGCAAGTGCCGACCGCAGTGATTGGTAGTGATGCTTTCCAAGAAGTCGATATGGTTGGGATTACGCGGCCTTGTGTTAAGCACAACTTTCTTGTTAAGGATGTTAAAGATATTGCGGAAACCATGAAAAAAGCATTTCATGTTGCAATGACGGGTCGTCCCGGTCCTGTGGTAGTTGATATTCCTAAAGATATTACTGACCCTAATATTAAAATACCGTACAAATACCCTGATGCAGTGGTGATGCGTTCATATAACCCTGAGCCAATTGCTGACGCAGCACAAATCAAAAAAGCGGTTGATTTATTATTAACAGCAAAACGCCCGGTTATTTATTCCGGCGGTGGTTGTGTTTTAGGTGAGGCTAGCGCGGAATTAACTGAATTTACGCAATTACTTGGCTTTCCTATTACGCAAACCTTAATGGGTTTAGGTGCTTACCCTGCTACTGATAAACAATCCATCGGTATGTTGGGAATGCATGGGACGTATGAATCAAACCTCGCAATGCATGAAAGTGATGTGATTATTGCGGTCGGTGTTCGTTTTGATGATCGTGTAACAGGTAAAATTGCTGAATTTTGCCCGAATGCAAAAATCATTCATATTGATATTGATCCCGCCTCTATTTCTAAAACAGTTAAAGTTGATATTGCTATCGTGGGTAGCGTAAAACCTGTTTTAACTGAAATGTTGAAATTAATTAAGGCACATCCTGAGAAAAATTCAGCCGAGGCTTTAGCGAGTTGGTGGACAAGAATTGATCAATGGCGATCAGTAAATTGTTTAGAGTTTGACCGCAATACGGTTGAAATTAAACCTCAGGCGGTAGTTGAAGAAGTGTATCGATTAACCAAGGGTGAAGCTTATGTCACTTCAGATGTTGGTCAGCACCAAATGTATGCTGCTCAGTTTTATCACTTTGATAAACCACGTCGTTGGATTAACTCTGGTGGCTTAGGCACGATGGGCTTTGGTTTACCTGCGGCCATTGGCGTTAAATTAGCGTACCCTGAAGCGGAAGTCGTTTGTATTACCGGTGAAGCGAGTATTCAAATGTGTATTCAAGAGCTAGCAACCGCTCTGCAATACAATACGCCAGTAAAAATTATCAACTTAAATAACCGCTATATGGGCATGGTTCGCCAATGGCAGGAATTTAACTATGAAAGCCGTTATTCACATTCTTATATGGATACCATTCCTGATTTTGTGAAACTAGCAGAAGCTTATGGCCATGTCGGTATTCGTGTGGAACGCCCTGAAGATGTGACAAGCGCATTAGAAAAAGCCTTCGCATTAAAAGATCGTACCGTGTTTGTTGATATTCTGACGGATAGAACAGAAAACGTTTACCCAATGATTGAGACAGGTAAAGGGCATCAAGAGATGACTTTACGTGTTGCTCCAGGAACGCCGATTGATAGAGAGCTAGCATAATGAGACATATTATTTCTATTTTGATAGAAAATGAAGCTGGTGCACTTTCGCGTGTTGCTGGACTATTTTCTGCTCGTGGTTACAATATTGAATCCTTAACGGTCGCGCCAACAGAAGATGCAACACTGTCACGTATGACGATTGTTACGCGTGGCAGCGAAGAGGTAATTGATCAAATTACCAAGCAACTTAATAAACTCATTGATGTGGTTAAGCTAATTGATTTAGCGTGTATTCCGCATGTAGAGCGTGAATTAATGTTGGTTAAAGTGGCGATTAATTTAGATTCTCGTGAAGAAACCAAACGCTTGGTGGATATTTTTCGCGGCAAAATTATTGATGTAACGAATAACAGTTATGTGGTTGAAATGACCGGTGCATCAGACAAATTAGATGCTTTTATTGAAGCATTAGATACAAAATGTATTATTGAAACAGTTCGCTCTGGCCCGACAAGTATGTCGCGCGGTGCGGATGGTTTACACTTATAAAATCCCTTAAATTTTTAAAAACAGGAAAACAGATGCAAGTTTATTACGATAAAGACGCTGACCTTAATATCATCAAAGGTAAAAAAGTCGCTATTATTGGTTACGGTTCACAGGGCCATGCACACGCAAACAACCTACAAGATTCTGGGGTTGATGTGGTTGTCGGTTTACGTGCAAACTCTAGCTCTGTTGCTAAAGCAGAAGCACACGGTTTAAAAGTAACAGATGTTGCTGCAGCCGTTGCAAGTGCTGATGTTGTTATGATTTTAACGCCTGATGAATTTCAAGCTCAACTTTATAAAGAAGAAATTGAGCCTAACATTAAGCAAGGCGCTGCTTTAGCCTTTGCTCATGGTTTCGCAATTCTTTACAACCAAGTAAGCCCTCGCGCTGATTTAGATGTGATCATGATCGCACCTAAAGCACCAGGACATACAGTACGTTCTGAGTTTACTCGTGGCGGCGGTATTCCTGATTTAATCGCTATTCACCAAGATGCATCGGGTAAAGCAAAAGAACTTTGCTTATCTTACGCATCTGCAATTGGTGGCGGTCGTTCAGGTATTATTGAAACAACTTTCCGCGATGAGTGTGAAACCGATTTATTCGGTGAGCAAGCTGTTTTATGTGGTGGAGCAGTTGAGTTGGTTAAAATGGGTTTCGAAACTTTAGTAGAAGCAGGTTACGAGCCAGAGATGGCTTATTTCGAATGTATGCATGAATTAAAATTGATCGTAGATTTAATGTTTGAAGGCGGTATTGCAAACATGAACTACTCAATTTCTAATAACGCTGAATACGGTGAATACGTTACTGGTCCAAAAGTTATTAACGAAGAAAGTCGTTATGCAATGCGTGAAGCCTTATCAAATATCCAAAATGGTGATTACGCTAAGAAATTCATTTTAGAAGGGATGACTAACTATCCTGAAATGACTGCTCGCCGCCGCATTAATGCAGAACACCCAATCGAAGTAACAGGTGCAAAATTACGCGCAATGATGCCTTGGATTGCTGCAAACCAAATCGTTGATCAAGATAAAAACTAAATTTTAGCTTTTATTGTTTTGCAAAGAAAAGCCCATCATTGATGGGCTTTTTTTATGCCTGATGGAAATACACAAGTCTAGCGGAACATGTCCTTATTGGTTGCATAAGTCATAGCAACTTTAGCGTCAATTTTTCTTGCATCAACTAATTCTTTAAGGTTTTGATCGAGTGTCTGCATACCATCACGACGACCCGTTTGAATAGCAGAATACATTTGCGCTACTTTAGCTTCACGAATTAAGTTTCTAATCGCTGGCGTTCCCACCATAATTTCATGCGCAGCCATACGGCCACCGCCTACTTTTTTCAATAGGGCTTGTGAAATAACCGCTTGTAAGGATTCAGATAGCATCGAGCGTATCATGTCTTTTTCCGCCGCAGGGAAAACATCAATAATACGGTCAATGGTTTTAGCAGCAGATGAAGTATGTAATGTACCAAACACTAAATGACCTGTTTCCGCTGCCGTTAGTGCTAAACGAATGGTTTCTAAATCACGCAACTCACCCACTAAGATAATGTCAGGATCTTCACGTAAAGCAGAACGTAATGCCTCATTAAAACCTAAGGTATCACGATGAACTTCTCGTTGGTTAAGTAAACATTTTTGGCTGGTATGTACAAACTCGATAGGATCTTCAACGGTTAAAATATGCTCATAACGCGTTTTGTTAATATGGTCAATCATGGCTGCAAGCGTGGTTGATTTACCTGAACCAGTTGGTCCCGTCACTAATACCAAGCCACGCTTTTTTTCTGTGAGTTCGGCAAAAAACTTAGGTGCATTCAAGTCATCTAAGGACAAAATGTCAGAAGGAATGGTTCTAAATACAGCCGCTGCTCCGCGTTCTTGGTTAAATGCATTGACACGAAAACGCGCAACACCCGGAAGCTCGAAAGAGAAATCAGTTTCTAAAAATTCTTCATAATCTTTACGCTGTTTATCATTCATGATGTCATAAATCAGCGCATGAATTTCTTTATGATCAAAAGGGTCGATATTAACGCGTCGGATTTCACCATCAACTCGCATCATGGGAGGCAAACCTGCCGATAAATGTAAATCTGATGCGCCGCTTTTTTCAGCGAATTGAAGTAACTCAGCAATATCCATAATAGCCCCTAAGCTAAAGAAGTAAAGAGTACATTTATACCTTAGCTTAGCTATTAGAACAATATAAAGGAGGGATTAATTCAGTTTTTATAATAACTTTTACCAGTGCGTCACAAAAAAATAGATTGCTGACAAAAATAGTCAGCCCTTTGATTTATGTCATAGCTAGTGTTTAATAAACAATATAAATAATGATTAAAGACTAAATCCACTAATGACAGATATTATTTCAAATTTAAACGCGATAAATACTGAGATACGAGCAGCAGAATCCCAAGCTGAACGGAAAGAAAGCTCGGTTTCCTTGTTAGCCGTTAGCAAAACAAAACCTAGCGCAGATATTAGTATTGCTTATCAAGCAGGACAGCGACATTTTGGTGAAAACTATTTACAAGAAGCGCTGATTAAGCAAAAAGAACTTAGTCACTATCAAATCATCTGGCACTTTATTGGCCCTATTCAATCCAATAAAACCAAGCAAATTGCGACGAATTTCTCATGGGTACACAGTGTCGATCGTCTAAAAATTGCTCAGCGTTTAAGTGAACAACGCCCTGATGATTTACCGCCATTGAATATTTGTTTGCAAATCAATATTAGCGAAGAAGAAAGTAAAGCCGGAATCATATTGGATGACTTAGCCGACATGGTTGAGCAGATTGAGCGGTTACCTAAAATCAAACTACGTGGCGTAATGGCAATACCCGAGCCAGCGCAGTCATATGATCAGCAAAGAAAACCCTACCGACAGCTTTATAATGCAATAAAAGCATTGAATAAACCTGAATTAGATACCTTCTCATTTGGCATGACAGGGGATTTAAAAGCGGCGATTACTGAGGGTGCAACGATTGTTAGGGTGGGAAGCGCTTTGTTTGGGGCACGAATATAATAACTTGATGGGTTAAATATCTAAATCATCTAAAGGACTGATAACCCCTTCACCACCTTGATTAAGTACATGTGTATAAATCATCGTGGTTTCTAACTCACTATGTCCTAAAAGAGCCTGAATGGTACGAATATCCGTCCCCCGCTGTAATAAATGAGTCGCAAAACTATGGCGAAAGGTATGCGCGCTGACGCGCTTCGCAATGCCTAGGCGGGTAACTACCAATTTAACCGCCTTATTAATCACAGAATGATCAATATGATGACGGCGCTGAACTCCTGAACGCGGATCTAGCGCAATATTTCTAGAAGGAAAGACATACTGCCACCCCCACTGTTTATCTGCGTTAGGATATTTTCTAGCCAAAGCATAAGGCAAATAAACCGAGCCAAACCCTGCCTTTAAATCCTCATCATGAATTAGCTTAACGCGCAGTAGATGATTTTTAAGTTGTGGCATTAATTGAGTAGAAAATGTCGTCACGCGATCCTTATTACCTTTACCAGAGCGAACCGTAATTTGTTTGTAATCGTAATCAATATCCTGAACGCGTAAACGCGACGCTTCACTGATGCGCAAACCGCTACCATAAAGTAACTTAACGAATAGTTGCGGAACCCCCTCAAGTAAAGTGATTACTTGCTTAACCTCATCTTGCGTTAAAACAACGGGGATTTTACGCTCCTTAGTTGAGCGTATTGCATCCACCTTATGCTCAAGCGGGGAATTGAGTACCTGTTTATATAAAAATACCAACGCATTCATCGCTTGATTTTGAGTAGAAACCGCCACATTACGCTGAATCGCTAAATAACTGAGAAACTGTTCAACCTTAAGTTCCGGCTGAAGAGAAAGCTCACTTTTATCCTGCATTTTATGGAACTTTACATACTGACGTATCCAATCACAATACGTCTTTTCAGTGCTGATGGCATAATGCTTAACACGTAAAACCTGCTGAACATGATCCATCAGTTTGCGATTACCAGAACTTGACATAGCGATTCCTAGTAGATAAACTCAGTAAAAATAGTAAAGTGATTTTGCCTGATTAACCCCGTAATATCAAATTCTACAAACTATTTGCCTTGGTATTGTAAAAATAGAGCTAATTTGAGCTTTTATTTCAATAGTGAGGAAAAGTGAATTGATATTGTAATACTGAGGCGAAAGTGCTTTAGAAGTAATAGTTATTGAGGAACTGGAGCTGCGCTCCAGTTCCTCAATAACACCGCGGTGACTGGTGCCCAGTCGAAAGCTCAGTTATTAAGGATCTGTCGCATGGCTCCAGAACCTAAATAACTAAGCGTTCGACAGGCTAATTTTCCTTGGTAATCGTCCGCGTTCCCGCTACCATTACCAAGGAAAACCGCCAGTCACCGCGGTGTTAAATTTTAAGGAAATATACTGTGCTAGAAACAAGAAAGGTATTTATAGATACAGAGTGTTTTGTTAAGGCTGGGCTTCATTTCGATAACCCTACATTTAAATCATTCCGAAAACACTGTGAAAATAATGAGTTAATACATATTATAACTAGTGTAGTTGGGAAAGAGGTTGAATCAAAAATTCATCTATCGGTTACTGATGCTCTTACTTCGCTGAAAAATTTTAAACGCAAAGCACGTATATTATCTGAACTAGAGGACGATCATATAAAAAGTTTGTTTTCTGAAATATCAGAAGCAGATATACATAAAAAATCTCTTGATGTCTTCCGAGAATTTATAGAAGGTTGCAAAACTGAGCTAGTTGACGCTAGTAGTGTCAACCCAGAAAATATTCTCTCTTTATATTTTGATAAAAAGCCTCCCTTTGGAGATGGGAAGAAAAAAGCTGAATTCCCTGATGCTTTGTCATTATTTTCTTTAAAGTCAACTTTAGAGCCAGAAGATAAAATATATGTAATATCTGGCGATAGTGACCTAAAATCTTTTTGTAATGCTGATCCACAACTAATATCTTTAGAGTCACTCGATAAGTTACTTGATTTATATAGTCAACATACGAATAAGTTAACGGATGAAGTAAAGCTGTATCTCGAAAGTAATGAGGATATAGTAAAAGGAAAAATTGAAGAGTATCTTGAAGGCTGTGATGTTTATAACGTGTCATCATGGGAAGATGCTGAAGTTGATAATGATGCACTGACTGTTATTAATTTAGGAAATATTGTTCCGTCGGTAATTTTTATTAATGATGAAGAAAGTCAAATAACTTTTGATATTGATGTAGAGTTTGAAGTGACAGTAACGGGACCTGATTTTAATAATGGTATTTATGATAGAGAGGATGGTTTAGTTTATACTTTTGATAATACTTCTCAAACAAAAATAATTTCAAGAACATACACGGTAGAAACCTTGTTATATTACGATTCTGTAGATGGAAATATAGAAAGTGTAGAGTATGAAGATCTTTATATTGCAGGTGTTTCTAGTGGTATTGAGGTTGATGTGGAAGAAAATGAAAGTGAAGATCATTATAAGTAAAAAAAATTTAACAAAAAAATCCAGCGGACAGTTTAAAGCGTCACGTTTTTTGCGAAGCAAAAAAACGCGTCCCTTTAAACTGCGCGCTGATTTTGGCGTTATTGAGGAACTGCCGCTGCGCGGCAATTCCTCAATAACCCCGCGGTGACTGGTGCCCAGTCGAATGCTCAGTTATTAAGTCTCTGTCGCGTTGCTCCAGAACCTAAATAACTAAGCGTTCGACAGGCTAATTTTCCTTGGTAATCGTCCGCGTTCCCGCTACCATTACCAAGGAAAACCGCCAGTCACCGCGGGGTTATACGAATAAATATTTCTATCAGCATAAATGTAATCTAAATTGAGATTGAGTGATGAAAAGTGGAACGTTAAGAGATTATAGTGAAGACATGTATAAGGTTTATTTTGAAATAGGAGAATTTGAACAAGTAGGTTTAAATGTTCTTACATCGTTTGTTGGTGATTTTCACTCAAAGCATATTTTTCATTTAGAGTTTGGGTACGAATTGGCAATACCTATTCAGTGTATACCAGAGGTTGTAAGGCTTTTATGCCAAAAAAACATAGCCATTTATCAGATAGTACGTGGTGAAAAAATAGAAGATACATGGCGTTAGCCGTTAAATTCGTATAACAAGAACTTCAAGAGGGACAAAATAAAGTTGGCTGTTTTGTTCACTCCGTTCACCTATTTTAGCCAACTCTATTTTGCCCCTTAAGTGGGCGTTATTGAGGAACTGCCGCTGCGCGGCAATTCCTCAATAACCACGCGGTGACTGGTGCCCAGTCGAATGCTCAGTTATTAAGTCTCTGTCGCGTTGCTCCAGAACCTAAATAACTAAGCGTTCGACAGGCTAATTTTCCTTGGTAATCGTCCGCGTTCCCGCTACCATTACCAAGGAAAACCGCCAGTCACCGCGGGGTTATGTATTTAGAGAGGGATTCAATGCAGTTTCATCAAAATGATATATCTGAAGTTATTCATATATTTCAAAATAACAACTCACCGACAGATAGGTATGCATCGTTTGACTACTGTTATTTTTATTTTAGAAATTCAAATTCAGAAGTCATTCTTGAAGACATGGAAAAAAGTTGCCTTGTTATTGGGTTCTATTTGGCAAGCTGGGGAATGCTTAGAGGCTCAAGTTTCTTGCTTAATCATAGTGTGAAATACTACGAACCTTTAGTTAAGTATATTGCCAGCTTAGATGAGTCTGTTTGGGCTATTGATGTTCAAAACTATAGTAATGAGAACATTGAAATAATTTTAGATATTTATCAAAATTGTAAAGATATTTTGATAAAAAATGGCAATAGTGATTTAACATTAATCACAAAAATACTACTTGGCGTATTTGGTTTTATTCCAGCATTTGATAGGTATTTTTGTGATGTATTTCGATCAATGTCTAATGGTGAGTGTGGATATAGACGGTGCAATAAAAAGGCGTTGAAAAATGTACAATTATTTTATTTGACTAATAAAGTTGTAATAGATAGATTGTCTGAGGAATTAAAAGTAACTAAGTTTATAAATGGTGAGCCTTCGATGTTAAATTATCCCAAAGCTAAAATAATAGATATGTACGGCTTTACAAAAGGTATTAGTGCTTAAACATACATAACAAAAAAATCAAGCCGACGGCAAAAAGCGTCACAAATTTTGCAAAAAGACGCAAATTTTGCGCCCCTTTTTACCGCCGCTTATTTTGGCGTTAGGTTTTAATGTAATTATCCAAAATAATGAGATAAGAATGGCATGTGAAAAAAAACAGTTTAACTGTGTTAGTTGTGGGGAATGCTGTCGACATATTCACCTTGTTCAAGGGTTAGAACACTTACAAACTAATGGAGTATGTAAATATTTAATTGGTGATGAATGCTCTATTTATGAGGATAGACCTGATTTATGTAAATATGAAGCTGTGTACGATATGGTAAAAGACCAAGTTTCATTAAAAGAATACGATAAAATATCAATATATTACTGTGAAGAATTACAGAGATTAAAGGAACAAGGAATAAAAAATGACGCATCATCGCCTATTAAAACAACAAGCTGAATGTGCGAAGGCACATGTAGAGAAGATTAAATATGAACAAGAACAAGGACTGTATCCTAAATCATTTTCATTGCCTGTTGGGTTGCAGTTTGAATTAACTTCAAAATGTAGTTTATATTGTAAGCATTGTTACAATGGGTCAGGTGAAAATCACGCTAAAGATGACATGACTGTATCTGATTGGAAAAACCTAGTTGATGGAGTTATAAAGGAAGGAGGAATTTTTCAGTGTATTATCTCAGGAGGTGAGCCATTAATGATGGGAGATTCTCTTTATGAAATAATGGATCCATTACATGATGATGGCACTGGTTTTATTCTTATAACAAATGGAATGCTTGTTGATAACGATACTGTTATAAAGTTAAAAAAATATAATTTTTATTGGGTTCAAGTTTCTATTGATGATGTACTAGCTTCGGCTCATGATGAATTTAGAGTAAAAAATGGAAGTTGGGAAAAGGCTATTAATGCTGCTTATTTATTTTCAGGTGCAGGGCTACCATTACGAATTGCTCACTCCGTAACATTAGATAATTTAGAGCGACTAGCTGACATGATAGATTTAGCATATAAATTAGGGGCTTCGTCTATTGTTTGCGGTAGTATTATGCCTAGTGGTCGAGCTGTACTTGATGAGAAGCTTTATACTCGCAAAGAATCATTTTTAAATGAAATGTATTCTATTATTGAAAAAGGGCAAAATCAATATAGAGGAAAGATGGATGTATTAATGAGTAGTGATTTATTAATGGATATTAAGAGAAAAAAAGAATTACCTAACTCTGCCGTTGTTATTCGTCCAAATGGAAATGTAAGAATGGACTGTACAATGCCTTTTGTTGTTGGTAATGTTTTAGAGGATAGCATTACTAATATTTGGCGAAATATTGGAGCTGATTCTTGGAATCATAAGTTAGTGAAAGAATATATTTCTGAGTTAGATGAATTCGGATTCCATCCAACACATAAGAACCATAATGATTTGGATATTAAATTAAGGTAAAGGTAATGAAAAAGAAAGCATATAAAAAACCAGTAATTGTGGGGAGTACTATTAACTCAGGACTTCCTACTGTTTTAGCTATTGGGGCTGCATCTGCTGTTGTTGGAGCGGCTTCTGTAGCAGTAGGAAAAATGGTTGGTGATATTCAAAATATGACAACTAAATTAAATGCAAATCAACAAACTATAGGTGGACTTAATGCGTAAAAAAAAATATTTTTCTCCAAAAGTACAAGCTGATACCGCCCCTAATGAAATGGCTGCACCTTTAGCCTTTTTTTCAGCTGCTACAGCGGCGGCAGCAGTTGGTGGAGCAGTTGTTGGGGCTGTTGCAGCATCAAAGGTACTAGGTGATGATATTAATAGGTATAAATCTATATCAAATCAAGAAATTATAGGATTGTGTGTATGACATATATAGATTCTATCTATAATAAATATGAAAATTTATTTATTACCCCGTGCTTCTGTAAATCAAGAGTGGATAGTGAGTTTTTAATTATTATGAATAATAATTTAGAAACATTTTATTTCACAGATACAGCAAAAGAAATGATAAAAAATATTTCGAGTGGAATTAAAGTAAATGAATTATTAAATATAATAATTCAGGAGTATGAGGTTGATTTAGAAGACCTAAAAAGTGATATTATTAATTTCCTTAAAGATATGCAGTGGAAAGGTATTATGTCATTAAGTTGTTTGGAAAATTAAAGAATATAAAGTTTAATAATTAATTGTGATTTTATTGTGTAAATCAAACCTAACAATCAAATCCACTTGACCGTAAAAAGCGTCACTTTTTTGCAAAAAGACGCAAAAAAAACGCCACTTTTTACGGCAAGTGATTTGGGCGTTAGCTTTTAAGTCCGTAAAGATTTTGGTTATGTAGTTTTTAATCAATTGAAAATGGAATTAATCAAGTATTCGTTTGCAATGAAAAGTTCGGCTTGTTTTCTTTGCATTTATTTTAAAAGTTTTGGCTTGTTTCAGTTTTTTTACAAACTGTGGTGTATGCCAAAGCTAACAAAAAAATCAAGCGGACGGAACAAAAGCGTCACATTTTTTGCTATCGCAAAAAATGCGCCCCTTTTGTCCGCCGCTTATTTTGGCGTTATTAGGTCGAGCGGAGACAACGACCTAATAATGCCAAGTTGTGCGGAGGCCTCTCGTACCTTTTCTTCTTAGGTCGGGGTGAAAGCCCGACCTAATAACAAAACGTTCGAGAGGCGCATATATTAATGTCCTTCGGAGCAATAATAACCGCGCCGCTCAACTTGGCATTAGCTTTTAAGTCCATTAAAATTTTGGTTATGTAGTTTTTAATCAATTTAAAATAAAGTTAATCAAGTATTCGTTTGCAATGAAAAGCTCGGTTTGTTTTCGTTGTATTTTTTTAAAAGTTTTGGCTCATTTCAATTTTAGAAATCGTGGTGTATGCCAAAGCTAACAAAAAAATCAAGCGGACGGAACAAAAGCGTCACATTTTTTGCTATCGCAAAAAATGCGCCCCTTTTGTCCGCCGCTTATTTTGGCGTTATTGAGGAACTGGAGCTGCGCTCCAGTTCCTCAATAACACCGCGGTGACTGGTACCCAGTCGAAAGCTCAGTTA
>CBDUDV010000024.1:0-47667 GCA_965366065.1 uncultured bacterium
TCGCTTTCGACTTCCATATCTAAAATTAAAGGCGCGAACATCCCTTTAACGGTTTCTTTTACAAATGGGCTAGCTTTGTCGGGAGAGCCAGAATCAAAAGGAGGGGCAGGGTCATATTCCATTTGTAGCTGAATGGCTTGGGCGTATTCATCCCCACGTAAAGCCGCGACTATTTCTAAACCAAAATCTAAACCCGCGGTAACACCGCCGCCTGTGACGGTATTACCATCCCAGACAACGCGTTGTTTAATCGGGCTTGCACCAAACTTTGGCAAAATATCCATGGTTGACCAATGTGAGGTGGCTTTTTTCCCTTTTAATAGGCCTGCCTTGCCTAGTAGCAAACTTCCTGTGCAGACACTGGTAATAAATTTAGCCTTGGCCGCTTTGCCTTTAATGAAGTTAATAAATTTTTCATCTTGCATGGCTTTTAAAGTGCCTGCCGCGCCTCCCGGTATAAATAAAATATCTAAATCATCAGGGCATTCACTTTGCGTGTGTGTCGGGGTAATGAAAACACCGCTGGCATTCACTGGTTTCAAGTCATCTGTTGGCGAAACTAGAAATATTTTACTGCCCATTAAGGAACTAAAAATAAACTGAGGGTTGATTAAATCAGGCGCATAAAATCCTGGATATAACAGCATGGCGATTTTTTCATCGCCCATCATTTTTATATCTTTAGCTTCCATAAAGTCGTGGTGGGCTTTAGTTGAAGCGGCTTTTGCTTGAATTTTTCTTTGTTCTAAATTTTCTAAAGCTTTTGCGGTATTAATAAAAGGCAGAAAACCACCGGCTAGCAAAGCGTATTTGGTAAATTGGCGACGATTCATAGGTGTTCCTTTGCGAATAAACAGTTAACGTTGCTGCCAACAGAAAGTTGACAGCCATATTGAGCTAAATTAGAACTTAGCTGACGCGTTGAAGAAAACAGAGGTTCCTTGCATAGGAGTGGTTCTATTGCCAAAGTAATTTAAGCGTTGAAAATCATTTTCATTAGTTAAGTTTTTAATGGATAAACCAAAGTTATATTGCTTGATTTGGTAAGCAACGCTGGCATCCATTGTGAAATAACTAGGTGCTTTATTTACATTTGCATTGCCAAGATAGCTAGACGATTGCGCATAAACACCCGAGCCGATACTTAAACCTCTAAGCATAGGGTATTGAAATGCATAATTAGCCCAAAATCGTCCCGCATGTTTTGGTACGCCAGGTAGTAGATTACCTTCAGCTACACCCGCTAAACTATCTTTGAATTTAGCTTCAGTAAACGCATAGTTTGCTAAAAAGCTGAGTCCTTCGGTCGCTTGCCACGTCATGTTGGTTTCAACACCTTGTGATTGTTGCTTACCTGCGGCGATAGCACGAAACAGAGGATCAGTAAAATCAGTTACGGCAACATCTTTTCTATCTACTTGGAAAAAAGCAAGTTGTCCTGATAGCTGGTCGGCGATATTAAATTTTATCCCCGTTTCCATTTGCGTTGATAGCTCAGGGCTGGGTGCAGTAACAAAGTTAACACCACTTTGTGCGCGCATACCTTCGTTGTAGTTAAAGAATAATGAGAACTGATTAGTTACATCAAAGACCGCACCTACATTAGGTAAAAAGCGGGTTTTATCAGAATCGGCATTAAAACCAAAGAAAGGGTCTGTATTTTGGTATTTTGTGCTTATATGGCCAACACGAAAACCGGTGATAAGGTGTAAACGGTCATAAATTGTACTTTGAAGTTGTACATAACCCCCGTAAGTGGTGCTGGTGGTAAATTGGTTATTTTGTCTTGCTCCAAGCGTGTAAGCAGGAAAGCTAGGGTTAGTTAAATCAACAAAACCAGAGCCCATCATGTCGACATCCATATAGCCTTCTTCTTCTTGCTGGCTAAAATCTCCTCCGATGACAACGGTATTTTGAGTGGCGCCGAGGTCAAAATTAGCCGTTACATAGGCTTGGAAATCCATTTCTGTTTGCCTTTGGTATAGCTCAGCATTCATCAAACCCCACGTAGATGGTGCCATAAAGGGGACTGCAGCACCGAAACCATCAGCCCCTACCAGTGATTGAACAAAGGTATCGTGCTCTGAGTGAGCATAGCGAAATTTAGAGGTAGCTGACCAAACACTATTGATCTGATGATCTAATGTAGCCCAGACAGCATAATACTCTGATGTACTATCATTCATATCATCGGGGCCGGCATATAATTTAGGGTCGATTTTAAAATCTCCCGTTACAGTGCCTGTTGCGGGTAAGCCTTGATAATCTTGTTGTTCCCAGTTTGAGTATTTACCTTGAATAGTAAAGTTGGTCGCCTCATTATCCGTTAGTGTTATTGATGGGTTAATGTTGTAACGCTCTGTTTTAAGCGTATCAATATGGCTTCCACTATTGGTATATTCAGTGGTTATTCTAAATAGCACGTTGTCATTGATTGGCTGGTTAATATCAATGTAAGGTTGATAGAAGGCATAAGAGCCGCCTTTGATACCAAGCTCATAAAAAGCTTCTTTTTCAGGGAGTTTAGAAACCATATTGACCACACCGCCAACTGGTGAACCGCCACCGCCACTATACAGTGTGGCATTCGCTCCTTTAAGAACTTCAATTTGCTGAATATTAACTAAACTGCCTTGATCTCCGGTATTAAGATTTTGATAAAAACCATCAACCATCTGCATACTAGAAAAACCACGCATGAGTGTAGGTTCAAAGTTAGGCGAAATTAAAGGGTTTCTTGCAACGACACCACTGACATTACGTAAACTTTCGCTGACCGTAATATTTTGTTGATCATCGATGACACTGCGTGGTATTACCTGTATTGATTGAGGTAACTCCATAATAGCTGTATCAGTTCGTGTTGCAGTGCTGGCATTCAGTACGTTGTAGCCACTTAATTTATGACCGCTAACGGTTAAGTCTTCTTGCTCGACGGGTGTAATAGCGGATGATGTATTGGTTGCATCAGTTGCAAGGTAGTTTTCCGTGCCCGCTGCGACCAATAAACCTTCTGTTGTTAGAGCACTTGCTTTAGGGAGTTTAATGGTAACGGTATTATTAATGACTTGGGGTTCTAGCCCGCTGCCATCTAAGAGTTTTTGCAGTGCTTGTTCTGAGGTGTATTGCCCTGAAATTCCTTGGCTAGTAACGCCTTCAGCGAGTGTTGCTGGGTAGCTCATTTGCATGTCGGCAGTTTCTGAAAACTGATTTAATGCAGACTGTAATGATTGTGCAGGAATATTAAATTGCTTAATTGCCGAGTCATCAGCCGATACGTTAAAACTAAGCGATGCTGTACAAATTAAGGCGATACAGCTCGGCAAGGTTTTTAAGCGCATTTTATTAGTAACAGAATTTTTATGTGTTTTTTTAGGTTTCACGTATGAATATCCCCGATTTAGATTTGTAATGTATTTGATTGGTTTTTTTGTAATTACAACTAGGGGACGAGTGAGGAAAACTTTTCCTCACCTCTTATTTTTTATATTAAAAAATAAGAGGTAGTAGGTTTAACTTTTACTGATAATAGTTAGCCAAGGACTCAGTTGAGTAATAGTGATGGGTAAGGTGTGTTGTAATGCGAGTAGGGCACTTTTAGGGTTGCTAATATTGAGACGTGCATTGATTTTATAGTGATTCAATTCATTATCTTTAATAACAATAGTGCCCGGTAAATAGCGATCTAAATCATTAATCACATCTTCTAATGATTGGTCTTTATACACTAAGCGTTTATTTAGCCAAGCGCTTTCAGTTTTAAGGTTAACTTGAGTGACATCTTTTAAGCCTATATTAGAATTAATAACTTGTTGCTCGGGGTGAATGTTAATGGATTCATCATGATTTAAACTGCTGACTTTGACGAGCCCTTCAAGAACAGTGACTTTATCGCCATTAGGATTGTTATTAACAATAAATTTAGTGCCTAAAACACGGGTTTCAGTTTCACCACTATCAATAATAAACGGCCTATTTTTATTACTGTAAACAGCAAAAAAAGCTTCCCCTTTTAATAATCTAACACGGCGCTCATTTGAGGTGAAATCAATCGCTAAAGCAGAATCAGTATTAAGCGTAACGCTGGAACCATCTGATAGTTGAATCTGTTGCTGAGCGCCAATGGCGGTTTGATAATCGGCTTGCAGGTAAATAAGCGGATCGAACATAATCGCAAATAAAGCGAAGCCTGCCGCCATAGCACTGGATAGCCAGTACAGACGAGCATGTGAGGCTGTTTTTTCTGCTGTATAGCTAGATGATAAAGGCGTTTCAGTTAAGGCTTGATTAAAATCGCTATCGTTCCAAAATAAAAGAATTTCATCGTAGGCACTTTTATGTAATGGACTTTTTGCTTGCCAGTGAAGAAATTGTAATTTCTTTTCCGCAGAAACGGATTCTGATTGTAATTGGCTAAACCAAGTCATCGCTTGTTCAGCGATTAAGTCTTGATGTTCATTTTCTGGCTTTGTAAAAGGCATAGTGTCTGCTTATTGGTAATATGATGTACAGTATTTTGTCTTATTATGAAGACGATTGAACACTGTAAAATAATCAGCTGTTGATTGACACTATTTTTTTCCGAAAATGTTTTAAACCTTTCATAATGTGTTTTTCTACGCCGCTTTGAGAAATATTTAATTCAGCTGCAATTTCTTTATAACTTTTACCCTGTACTTTGTATAGGATAAATACGTCACGGCAACGAGGCGGTAATTCATTAACCATGTCTTTAAACAGATCAAGCCTTTGCTGCTGGATAGCAACATGTTCTGCCGAAGGAGATTCTTGGAGGTAGCTGTCACCCTGTTTTTCTACATGGTTCGCAATGACCTTATTATGTTTTAAGTAATCAAAAGCAAGGTTGGTGGCAACACGAAATAAAAAACCACGGGGTTGTTGAATTGTTTGAGACTTGGCAGTCTTAGTTAAAATAAGAAAGCTTTCTTGAGTCAAGTCAGTGGCAATATCTGCGCAATGGACGATTTTGGTTAACCGGCCAACTAACTCACCTTGATGTAAGGTAAAAAGTGTTTCTATATCTAAGCTTGCTGACATATAACAGAAAATAAAGTAGGGGAAAGTCTAATAGACATGCAATATTCATTCCATGCCTAAAATAAAGGGCTGCATAGAGCAAAGTAATAAAACTATGTTATATAACTTGGTGTGCTGGTTAGATAACTGAGTTTATAAGTTATTGTTGCTGATTAAGTTGTTGTAGCCAATTGTTAGCTTGTTTTTTGCTCTTATTATATTTTGTTGCCTGAATAAAAGCGGCTTTCGCTGTTTGCATTTTTTTGTCTTGATACGCAGCAATGCCTTTAAGTAAATAAACTTGGCCTGGATTTTTTACTTTATTTTTTAATGCTCTATTTAGCATAAGAATGGCCTCCTGCCAGCGTTCTTTATGCAATAAAATTTGCGCGCTACGTAAATAAAGTTTGCCACTCGGTTTAATTCTTATCGCTTGTTTTAAGCTGTTTAATTCTTTTTCAGGTTCTCTTGCCATAGCCCAGCTATTTGCTAATGTTTCTAAATTTTGAGCGGTGTTTTTTATACGTTGTTTTTTTATCGCAGTTGTCAGTAAGGTCGCTGCGTTATAAGGCGTGTTATTGTGTAAATATAAGCTGGCTAATTTAAGTATTTCTTGTTCATTTAGATCAATGCTTAACTGTGCTAATTGTAATGTTGATAAGGCATGAGGGTAATCTTGGCGCATTAAATACACGTCAGTGAGATTAAGCCAATATTCTTTTTTATGTGGGTAATACTCGATTAGCTGGGTTAATATTTTTGTTGCTTGAGTATACTGTTTTAGATCTAAATAAATCGTTAATAATAAAATAGACCAATTTTCATGATGTGATAAGGCTATCGCGCGTTTAAGGTAAGTAGCGGCTGGTTTTAATTGTTGCTGCTTATAATGAACTAAACCTCTTAAGTACCAAGCATCAGCGGGAGGTTTAGCTGCTTCTACAAACCACTGATTTAATGATTTTTCAGCAATCTTAAAACGCTCTGCTCGGGTTGCTGTTTGTGCAAGGTTGTAACGCACACTTTGTACTGTATCAACGGGTAATGTATCTGCGTAAGTTAAGGTTTTTTCTAATGCATGTAGTGCTTTTATGTAGTTTTCTTGCTCTAAATAAACATAAGCCAGGTGCTGGTGAACCAGTGCTGTTTCGTAACGGTTACCCGTAACTTTAGTTAATAAGGTGTTTAGTTTAGCGAGTGCGTTTTGGTAGCTGCTTTGATCCATTAATTCTCGGGATAAAGCGAGAGTCTTGTAGGTTTTTTTGGTAATGCTGTATTTTTTATCCGCCGCATTGAGGGGTAAGCCAGCGAAGATAGTAATCAGTAATAAAAGCGTGGCCGTTTTTTTAGCGAATGTATGACAAATGTTCATGTTTACTTAGCCAGTTTAAAAACGATGGTTTGTACCGATTGCCAAGCGACTGCTTGACCATCAATTAATTTTTTTCTAAATTTCCACTTTCTTACAGCGCGCAAAGCGGAACGATCGAATACCCCTTTAGGTGTCGATTCAATTACTTTAGGACTTATAACTGTACCGTCTGCTGATATGGTAAATAGCACTTTAACCTTACCTTCTAGTTTTCTTGATAGTGCACGGGGAGGATATAGTGGTGAGGTGCGAATGAGTGGAATCGCTTCACTTAATTCGCCAAAACCTGAGCTTGCCATTTCACCTTTAAAAGGAACGCCTGCAATATTGATGGCTAAATCCATACGTGGGAGATCGATATTAATATTTTTAACGCGTAAAGGTTTTGGTTTAGTAGAGGGCATATCAGGAATTAATAAACTCTTTGGCTTTGCTTTTTGCTGTTTAGGTTTTTGTCGTGATTTCTGTTGTTGTGGTGGTGGTGGTTGTTTTTTTAAGCGCACAAAATCTATCGATAAACGTGATGGCACGGCACTTAACTGAATGGGTTGTTGTGCTGACATTCTTTCCATCAAGATAAACAGTAGAATATTGATGATTAAAGCACCACCTACAATAAAAGCTAAACGTGATTTCATTATTCAGTAAACGCAGCAATAGAGACATTCGCTACGCCTGCTAAACGCGCTTGATCAAGTGCCTGAACTAGGACACCGGTGCGAGCATCACGATCTGAAGCGATAATAACTGAGCCTTCTGGATTTTCTGCATGTAGTCGCTCAACATTGGCACGTAAAGCACTCATGCTAACTTTGCGGCGATCAATCCAAATTTCTCCGCTTTTACTCACAGAAATAATGATATTGCCATGTTCTTGGCGCTCGGCACTTTTAGCGCTAGGGCGATTAACTTCAATACCTGATTCCTTAACAAAAGAAGAGGTCACCACAAAAAATATTAATAAGATAAATACCATATCAATTAGTGGTGTTAAGTTAATCTCAGTTGCGCCTATTTCTTCGTCTTCACTATGTATTTTCATAAATATAATTGATTAATCAAGCTCCGCTTCTACTTGGTCTAACTTGAGTTGCACACGTTGTTTTAAATTAGCACTAAAATAAAGACCCGATAATGCCGTGACTAGGCCGGCCATGGTGGTTAATAGCGCTATAGAGATACCGCCTGCTAACCCACGGGCATTACCATTGCCAAAAATAGTGATCACATCAAAGGTTTGTATCATGCCAATAACGGTACCTAATAAACCTAATAGCGGTAGCGCTTGAGTTAATGCGGAGATGCTGCGCAAATGCAGAGAGGCCGAATATCTTAGGTTATTTAATAAGCTTAAGCGCAAACGTTGTGCTTGTGTTGTGTGTTGATGCGCATAGGGCTGCCAACGTTGTTGTGTTTGTTTACGTGCGCTAGGAAATTCAAACTGTAAATACCAATAACGCTCTAGAATTAATAGCCAAAGTAAAGTTGAGATCAGCAATATAAAACATAAAACAATGCCACCTTTATCTAAGAAAAATAAACCTTTATCCGTTAGTTCATTAAACGTTAGCATGTTGCATTTCCTCACGTGATGCGACTTGCGCAGCACTTTCTTCATCTAATATGAATAACACCGCTTTAGCTAGTCCAGATATCCAGCTATGTAATAAAACCAGAGGAATGGCAACCACTAAACCTAGCTCTGTTGTAACTAGTGCAATAGAAATACCGCCGGACATTAATTTTGGGTCACCGGTACCAAATAAAGTGATGGCCTGAAAGGTTTCAATCATTCCGGAGACGGTACCTAATAAACCAAGCAGTGGCGCAATAGCGGCAAAAACAGCCAGTGTTGATAAAAACTGCTTAATATAAGGGCGCTCTTTTAAAATTGCTTGGTCTAACTTTAAGGCGAGTGTTTCACTATCCATTGTCGATTGCTTAGTTGCGACTGCTTTCAAGCGCATTAATGGACTGTCTTTACTGAGGTTAATGCCTTTTTGCTGAGATTTCATTGTGCTTTGCATCAAACTTAATACAACGGAGCGCTCAAGTACCAGTAATAAACCAATGATGCCGACAGCAATAATTAAATAGCCAATTACACCACCTTGGTTAATACGTTCCAGCAAGCTAGGTGATTGCACCATTAAAGATAAAATGGCCCCGCGAGAAGGATCTAATGCGACAGCCGTCATACCTTCTTTTGCTGACTGTAGTTCTAATGCTTGTTGCGTGTAGCGTACCGCAGGTTGGCGGCCAAGCTCTACTAATCGCTCTGTCTCTGGAAGGTAGCGTAAATACAATCCTTCGGAAACAACATTAAACGCGCCTAACCTGACCACTTCGCGTAGTTGTTCTTCGCCATTTAAGGTAATAACCGGTGCTTGAAAACGACGCACTTTACCTGATTCAATCATTTCATCAATTAATAATCGCCAAACACCTTCTAATTCTTGAATAGACGGATTACTTTTTCGCTCGGATATTAATTGTAATAAGGCTTCACGATTAGGCATTTGAGCGGAAACTAATGAGCCTTTAAATAAACTTTGTAAGTCTTTAGATGTTTGTCTCACTATGCCAAATAATTCACCGAGCGAGCCCATTTTTTCATGCAGATGTTCGGATTCTGTTTGAATAAAGGCTTCATTTTCGCTATATCTTGTTTTTAGATGTTTACCACGTAAGCGTTCCGCATTCAGTTGTTTTTGTAATTTAGCAAGCTGAGCCGCTTGGTTATTCTTAGTTTTCTTAAATGCATTTTCTCTTGCGGTTAGTTCTTTACTTTCTAAAATACTTTCACTGCGCACTTTAGTCACTAACTGGTCTAATGAACTGATTTTACTATCAGCAACGCTGAATGAACTGCTGAGTAGTAAAGACAGTAATACAATAATATTTATGGATTTCATTGCACAGCCTCCGGTGCAGGTAAGGGCAGTTGCAAGAGATCGGGAGCCGCTTGCTTTTTAGCAATTCTTAAACCTTGGCGTATGGCACTGCGGTAGCTATCGTCTAGCACTTGCCAGCGGTTTTCTTTTTTGTTCCAAAGTCCGGCTTCATTTTCATCTAAAGACAGGTAATAAAGACCTAAGCGGCCTAAGCGTAAAAAATCGACAGTCACATTTTTATCGCCTTGTTTTAATGTACCGCTATACGCCTCAATAGTACGCCCATATTCAGTTTCGACTAAATAAGCTTCTAAAATTCGGCGAAATTTTTCACCTAAAGCAATATCAGAGCTATCCATTAGTTTTTTTAAATGAGTAACACGCAGTTGCCGTTCTTTTTCTAAAAATGGTGCGTCTAATGCGACAAATTTTTCCAGTACATCCAGCATACGCAACATTAAAGGGGTGATGTTACGCTGTGTAATTTCAATATCTAACATTTGCTGAGTGAGCTCTTTCTTTTCTTGTTCCTGACTTTGTACTATTTTTTCCAGTTGGTTGTGATAGGTACGAATATTTTCAAGTTCAAGGCTGGCTTCACGAAATTCATCCAGCATTTTTTGCGCTTGGTCATCAATTTTCTCAACACGTACTTGTGATTTTTTCGCTTTATTTTGTCTTTTGATCTGTATGGATTCTGCAGACTCTAAGTGAACTGCAAAACTATGAGTACTGATGAGACATAAGGTGAAGAATAGTAATTTAGCTTTTGTCATTCTAGTGAGTGAAAGTAATGAGATTAATAGAGATATCTGAATAGCCTGCGTCAGATTAATAATTATTCTGTTTGTATCATTGCTAATAAACGATCGAGTTTTTGTTCAATGCGTTCTGCTTGTTGAGTCATATTTTTTAACGTACTTTTCATATGTGCTGAATTTTCATGCATATAACTATAATGAATTTGGAAATAACGGGGTAGAGGAAATAGTTGTAATATTTCTTTTTCGCTCAATGCATCAAAATTATACTGTTCGACTGATTGACGATGTTTTGATTTTAGTTGCATAAGGAGATGACTCATTGACGTTTATTAAAATTAAAAGCACCCTAACTAATCATTAAGACGAAACAAGGGCTATAAAACCTCACCTTGTTATTTAAATAAAAATTTTTTTTTTAATTGCTTTATTCTTTTAGCTTTACGTTTTTGTAACCAGCGTATCACACCGGTTATAAATAATAATGGGCAAGTTAAGCCACTAAGACAGGCTAATATCCTACCTGGCATACCGAACGTTTGCCCAGAATGTATCGGCCATTGCCGGTGTGTAAAAATTTCTCCCGCGGTGGCATTTGTATCAGCGGGATCATCAATGTCTAAAATTTTACCGCTATAGCGTCAATAACCAGACAAACTCTCTGTATTAAACTACCTGGGCGGTCAATATCCACTTTACAGACTGTATAAGTATCCGAGTTTGAAGGTGCTCAGTAAATCCATATATTGTTTTCAATGACTTGAATTTGTCAGATATATTAACTATTAATTTAGAATATTATGATAAAGTTATTTTTGTTAATTACCCTGATAAATAAGTTCGGTGAACTGATTTTTTGAACTCTATAGGCATATATTTCATGAAAAATAGAATTTTACAGACCCTTTTTACGATTATTTTTCTTTGCATTCAACCTTTTGCTATTGCATCTGAAGAGCAATCCCTTAGGCATGTTGAGTCGAAAAATTGTGGGCAATGTCACCAACAGATTTATGAGCAATGGCAAGGCTCTATGCATGCGCAAAGTACAGCATTACAAGATCCTATCCACGGAGCCTTTTATCAAGGGGTTATTGGCAGTCCAAAATTAGAGGATATTAAGAAAAATGGTAAATATCCTGTTTGCTTGCAATGTCATGCACCAACGGCGGCTAAAGAGGGAAAAACAAAATTAGATAGTTTGGCTGTATATCAAGAAGGTGTTAATTGCATTACTTGCCATACATTGACTAAATTTAATGGAACTAAAAAAGCGGGTGGAGGGCTTAAGCTAGGAATATCTGCGTATGAATATAGTGACACTAAGCTGCAAGGGCCTAGTGTTGATAAAGTACATCCTAGTGTTGATGGAAGTAATCAGTCGGCTTCCGTTGAGATGCAAGGAAACGCTGCTTTATTGAAAACTAATAATGCCTGTTTGGGGTGCCATGAACAGCGCAATAATTCCAATAAAGTCCCTTTGTGCCAAACAGGAAGTGAAATAGCGAGTGTTAATAATGCAGCAGATTGTCAGTCATGTCATATGCCTGTCGTTAATGGTAAGCGTGATCACAGTATGCTCGGTGGGCATTCTAAAGAAATGGTTACTCAAGGTGTATTATTATCACTTGCTAGCAAATCCAAACAGCAACTTGCTGTTACATTAAAAAACCAGTTACCGCATAATTTTCCAACAGGCGCACCCTTTAGAAATGTGTTTCTGCGCATAACCGCTTATGATGCGACAGGTAAGGTAGCATGGAGTAATACCGCATCGCATCCTATTCAAGATGATAAAAAATCAGTGTTAATGTATGCCTTAGGTGATGATGAAGGTAAACCCGCTTCACCACCTAAAGCGACACAGGTGATGTATGATTCGCGTTTGAAGCCACTTGAATTAAGGGTTATTCATTATGAATTGCCGAATAGCAATATTGTAAAAGTAAAAGCAGAGTTATTTTATGATTTACTTTTGCCAGCATTGAAGAAGAAATTTTCTGAGAAAATTCCCGCAGAATTAAGGCAATCTAAGCTTATTGCGACTGAGGAAATTACACTATAGCTAAAGGCGTATTTGTTAGGTGGAAAATTCCAGTTAATTATATAGTGTCAACTATAGTCTTTTATAAGGTAGTATCATGCTAGGTTAGTAGTTATCTTAAAATATAAGGTTGAGCATACGTGATGATTTGGGGGTTGCAGTTTTGTTTTGCACTATTCGTTGCTAATGCGGGTGAGTGGGTAATGCATCGCTATTTATTACACGGTCTGGGGAAACGCCCTGATAGTATTTGGGCGTATCACTTATATGAGCATCATTTGATTTCTAGAAAACTTAATATGTTAGATCCAGGCTATCAAGAATGGCCTAAATTTTGGAATAGCCAAGCGAAAGAATTATGCGTATTAGTAGCTATTCTCTTATTGAATATACCATTTTTTTGGTGGTTTAATGGTTATGCGTGGGGCATGTATTTTGCGGTTATTAGCTATTATTTAGTACATCGCAAAGCGCATAATGACATTAATTGGGCAAAAAAATACTTACCTTGGCATTACCGACATCATACAAATAACTCAAATACAGACTGGTGTGTTAGTTATCCATTATTTGATTATTTAATGAATACTCGAAGTCGATAAAGTTTAGTAGGGTTTTGTATTGCTTGAGAGAGGGGATTTAGGTTAGGTGAAAATAATAAGGCGGTAGGTGATTTATTGAGCCAAGCGGAGGTTACTTTTAAATAACTTCCACTTGGTTAATGTGAATAATTTACCTTCCAGCAGAGTCACCTGCCATTTTTGCATGATCAGACGCTTCATTTGCAGCTTTCTGGGCAGCATGCCACGATTTTTTGGCTAAACCAAGGTGCTTTTCAGCTTGCACTTTATTGCCTTTAGCAAAGTCTTTTGAGGCAGCTTTATGATGTTGTGCCGCCTCTTTATTTTCTTTCATGGCTACTTTATGTGATTCGATAGCCATTTTATGGTGCATTGCTGACATTTCATGGTGTTTAGCCATCATTGCGTGCTTTTCTACTGAATCAGTTTCAGCAGATAAGGCAGGACTTTGCCCGCCAATAATAGCAAGTGAAGCCACTAACAGTATTTTTACTAAGCTATGCTTGTTCATAACTAACTCCTCATTTATTAAATGAATTAGCTAGGTGATTTATTTAAACAAAGAGCTTTTCTAGACTTTATTTACCTAGCCTTTAGGGGCTATAGTTAAATTCTTGAAACAATTGCTTTGTAAAAAAAGCATAACGTCGATTAACTTTTTAATACCTAGAGGTATTTCTGACGTTTAAGAATTCTTAAATAGCCTGTTGACCGTTATAGCATTTTTCTTTACTTTTTTGTATTTTTATGAAATTTGAATAGAAGATATCTTAGTGGTGTTGTGGGTTCTTAGTCGTATAATCAAAAAACTCACCCTACTAAATATAAGCTGGTGTTATGTTAAAACAAGCTCAAAAAACACCTGATTTTAGTGCGCTTAATCAAGATAATGAATTGATTGAGTCAGCGATATTTAAAGCTTACAAAAATATTGTCTTATATTTTTTACCCTAAAGATGACACGCCGAGGTGTATGATTGAAGCAAATGATTTTACAATGTTAGCTATACTGCAACAATTAAAAGCCCTTTAAAAATGATAAATTTAAATTCAGAATTTGAGCAAGCAAGAGGGCAATTGGCTCGGTTACATGCCAACTTAAGTCAGGTTGTTTTTGGCCAAGAGCGCAAATTACAATGGTTGCTTGCTGCCTTTAGTGCAGGTGGACATGTACTACTTGAAGATGTACCAGGTACAGGGAAAACAACTTTAGCAAAAGCACTCGCTTTGTCTTGTGAAGCCGATTTTCAGCGGGTGCAATTTACCCCTGATTTACTGCCTTCGGATATTTTAGGCTTGTCTATTTTTAACCCACAAGAGCAAGTTTTTCACTTTGAACAAGGGCCTATTTTTTGTCATATTCTATTGGCAGATGAAATTAATCGTGCTTCACCACGTACTCAGTCGGCGTTATTAGAAGCGATGGCGGAGCATCAGGTGAGTATTGAACGCAATATTTATCAATTGCCGCAACCCTTTTTTGTCATAGCAACACAAAACCCCGTGGATTTTCATGGTACTTATCCTCTACCCGAGGCACAGTTAGATCGTTTTGCGATGAAGTTTAGCTTGGGTTATGTCACTCGGGAGCAAGAGGTCGAAATTTTAAACTCTCAAGGGCAGCAACACCCTGTTGATTCATTACAAGCCTGTCTTAAATTTGCTGAATTACAATCCTTACAAGCACAAGTAAAACAAGTACGCATTAGTGAAGAATTAAAACGATATATTGTTGATGTTGTTGCTGCAACACGGAGTGCAGAAGAGGTTAAGTTGGGCGCTAGTCCTCGGGCATCATTAACATTGATGCGTTGTGCGCAAGCCTTATCTTTAATCGATGGTAATGAATTTGTAACCCCCGATGTGATTCAGGAATTAGCTGTTCCTGTGATTGCACATCGCTTAGGAATTGACTCACAAAGTAGCTTTTCAGGGCGACATGCTGATGCAGTGATGCAGGATATTGTCCAAGCTGTGCCTATTCCCGTATAAATATGTTTAAGCATTTGCTACTACGACTTTATCGACGAGTTTTTAAAGTGAGCCATTGGATGACGGTTCATTTTACGAGCATAGGGCATATCGCTTTAGTGTTATTATTAATGTCAGCCGTTTTTGGGGTAGATACCAAAGCGAGCAGTACATCACAGCTGTTTGTTTTTTTGTTGATGATTTTTATTGCCGCTTTATTTAGCAGTTTTTTTAATCGATTTAAAGCCAGTATTAAACGCAACTTGCCGCAGTATGCAACAGTAGGCGAGCCGTTAATTTATAGTGTTAGCCTTATAAACCAAACTAAAAAAAATTATCATGATTTAGTTTATATAGAGCAGTTAAAAGAATCGCTACCTAGCTATTCAGAGTTACAAGCCTTCTATAAAGCAAAGCGATTTATTAGCTTTCGCCAGTGGCGGCGTTATATTGTCTATCAGCGTGGCGGGTATATGAATGAATACCCACTAAGCTTTATCGCGGCAAAGCAATCAGCCAATCTTAAAGTGAGTTTTACCCCCATAAGGCGCGGGAAATTAGTTTTTACAGGTGCTTATTTGGCTAAGCCAGATTTATTAGGTTTATTTAGGCGATTGTATTTTGCACAGCAATATCAAAGTTGTTTGGTATTACCCAAGCGTTATGCCATTGCGCCTTTACAATTAACCGGTAAGCGACAATATCAATCAGGCGGGGTAACATTAGCAAATTCAGTCGGTAATTCATCAGAATTTATGGCGTTACGCGATTATCGTCAGGGTGATGCGATGAATCAAATTCATTGGAAAAGTTTTGCGCGGCATGGCAAATTAATCGTTAAAGAATATCAAGATGAATATTTTGTTCGCAGAGCTTTAGTGTTAGATACGGATGCTGACAATTTAGCGGTAGAACGGTTTGAAGCTGCCGTTTCTGTTGCGGCGTCTTTAGTGATGAGCGAGCGAGACAATGAAGCCTTGTTAGATTTAATGTTTGTCGGAAATGAAGCGTATCGATTTACATCGGGGCGTGGTTTAGATCAAATGCAGCATCTCCAAGAAATCTTAGCTTCGGTACAAGCGAGTGATGTTGAGTCATTCACCCGTTTAGCACAAGCTGTTAATGCACATAGTCAGCAATGTAGCAGTTTAGTGTGCGTTTTATTGCATTGGGATAAACAGCGGCAAGATTTCTGCAAAGCACTTGCCGCGCAAGGCATCGCGTTTGCCGTATTTCTAATACATGATGGCAGCTTGATAGAAGCAGAGTTAATCAACAAACCTGAAAACTGTTATTTAATTAATAGTCATCAGATAGCCAAAGATTTGGCAGCGGTATGATTATCAGCATTCTTTCTTTATTGGCATGGGGTGGTTTAAACAATAACTGGCTCGCTGCGGCTGTGATGGCTATTTTAATATTGAGCCCTTTAGTCAATATATGGCGTTGGTCACTTAAAATTGAGCAGTTTTACCGTATAGGGGATTTTGTTACTGCGTTATTTGTTGTTGCGATATTATTTTTATGGATTATTAATACAGCACAGCGACCTGTTTTTATTATTTTAGAATGGTTACCCTTATTTTTTCTGCCGATAATATTAGTGCAGTTGTACAGTACAGAAGGGCGGCTACCTATCGGTGTATTGCTTTATTCACGCAGAAGACGTGAGGAAATTAGCACGATAGATTTCAACTTATCGTATGCACTTATTTGCCTATTAGCTGCAGGTACAGTGCATGATGGTTCTTTATGGTATTGGATGGCCAACATTGCCATTATAAGTAAAATTCTATGGTCAGTACGCTCCAAAAATAGCCCTATTTTTCTTTGGCTAGGGGTTATGGCATTGGCTATCAGTCTGTCTTTTTTTGCACAACAACGCTTAAGTGAATTGCAAGCAACTGTTGAAGATTTAGCCATTGATTGGCTAAGCGATTGGGAAACAGACCCTTTCAGGAGCATGACATCAATAGGTGATATTGGTGATTTAAAACTATCTAATAAAATTGAATTTAGAGTGAAAGCCAGTGAGCCACAGTTATTATTACAATCCAGTTATGATCGTTATTTAGGCCAATCATGGTTGGCATCAGAGAGGGTGTTTACCGAGCAAGCTATCTTTTTAGCAGATAAGAATCCATCAGAGCATAAACAATTGCAAGTATTCCAATCACGTAAACGTAGCACGGTATTAGCTTTGCCTGCAGGCACGTTTGCCATTAAAGGCTTAGAAGGTGGTGTATTACAGTTCACCCCATTAGGCGCGGTGAAATTAACTGATGCACCTGATTATGTGAATTATCAGGCTTTGTATACAGGGCAATTAATAAGTAAAGCCAGTCAGTTTGACTTACAAGTGCCAAAGCAACATTTGTCGTGGATAACTAAAATCAAACAAGAATTAAAGCTGGATAATAAATCACCCAAAATCATCGCGGCAAGCATTCAGAACTTTTTTCAAACCCAGTATTATTACAGCTTATTTTTAGGGAGAGAACCGAATGCAGATAAAGCTTTAGAGGAATTTATGTTGCAGCGTAAAGCAGGGCATTGTGAATATTTTGCAGTCGCTAGCACCTTGTTATTAAGAAGTTATGGCATTCCCGCGCGCTTAGCAAACGGCTATGCCATGCAAGAATACAGCGCATTTGAAAAGTTGTATATCGTACGCCGCCGTCATGCACACGCATGGGCAATCGCACAAATTGAGGGAGTGTGGCAAGCAGTGGATTCAACACCGGCACAATGGTTAGCCTTAGAAGAAGATGAAGTCAGTATTTTTCAGCCGGTTTATGATTTATTTTCTATGCTGTATTTTCAGTTCAAGCAATGGCGCTATCAAGATGCCTTACAAAGCAACGAGAATGATCAATCAAATAGCTGGCTTAGTATTGCGGCTGTTTTGTTTTTAATATTAATAGCTCGACTGTATAAAGCACGTAAGCAGTTATTAAAGATTCAATCGAAAAATTCACCGGCCAGGGCATTTAATAATTCAGGGTTGGATTCTGAGTTCTACCAACTTGAAAAAGTATTAATAGGGACTAAAAAATCACGATTGGAAAATGAATCACTATTGCAATGGGCAACGCGCATTCAAGATAAAAAATTGCAGCGCATTACCGAATTACATTATCAGTATCGTTTTGATAATGCACAGTTTAGTGAGTCACTTAGAGCAGAATTAACGCGAATGGTTAAATCTTACCTGTTGCTTAATAAATAAGGGAAGTGGAGGGCGGGCAGCTTCAGAGCCCCTATTTTTTCAGTCTTGATTATATAAAGACTTACGATTAATTTTATAGTTAACATCAAGTAGCCCGTATGAAGCTTGCGCAATACGGGGGTTCGATGCGCTGTTTATCCCGTATTCCGTACCTCCATACGGGCTACGGTTACTTTGTTTTTAACATCGGTGAAATGTGTCCCACTCGATATGCTTAACTTAATGATAATTTAAGTAAGACTGCGTAACATCAGTTATTTATCTGTACGCATAGCCAGGCTCACGATCCCCTGACATAAACCAATCTCCATTATCATAGTGAGAAACCAGCATGCTACTGACATATTTTGAAAATCCAGTTTGCGTTAGGTCAAATAACTTAACTAAATCAAGCATCCAATACGGTACTTCGCCAACATTACACTTTAACTCTAAAATAACGCCTGCCTCGCTCTGGGTATTGGTTGCGTAAATCGTTTCATTGTCATAATTGGTCATACCATAACGGGAACAGAGGTTATATTCATGTTCACAGCGATATTGCATATTGGTATCCATAGTCACTCTGGCATATTGATCAACGGTAGAAAAAAAAGCCCTTCTTTGATATTTGGTCAATATTTTTGGCTCAATGGCATAACTAATCGCTAACCTTAAAAATAATTCCTTATTCGCCTTTTCCGTACTTGCATCCGAACTGGGTACCCGAAAACTAGGGTCGCTGAGGATATGTGGCCATTGCTCCTCATTAGCAGTGGCGCGATATTTTTTAACCACACCTGAAATACCAATACGGTTTTTTATTTCCATAAAATACGGCGCACTTTCGCCATCGCCATAAGCACGAACACGCATATTAAACCGGTCCGCTTTACCTTCGATACGCTGTCTAAGAAATTCATAGTTTGGCGTATCAAAATACAAACTGGTGACTTTATAAAAATAATTATCTTCCGCTGCTTTTTCAGAATAATGATCCAGCGAGCAGTAAAGACTCAGAAAATCGCTAATTGGCTCAACATAGACCCAAGGAATCAAGTATTTAAGTTCATAGCGTTCTAAAACGGGGGGTAAAGTATGAATCGCTGACATAATTAGCGTCTCCCACCGTCCATCAATTCAGGTGCTCCATTCTGAATCCAGTTGCGTAAGGGTTCTTGTATCAAATATCCTGAAAGTGCTAAAGCATCAACATAGAGTTTCAGTGCTTTAATCTGGATATCTGTCCTCTTTTTTTGATGCTCAATCAACTCTTTACGTAAAGTTATGGTTAACAAGGGATGTGTTTTAATATACTCTTTTTCGATGTATTTTTGCACTCGCTGAATCTGCGTGTCAGCCAGTTTTATTTCTCCTGCTAACCAAGCTATTTCTTTTTGTATGCGCGTTAGCGACAGCGTCATCTTGGCAACACGCTCACCGAGCTGACTTTTCGCTTCATACAGTTCATATTGACTTTCTGCCTTATTAAAATGTGTACCTAACGGAATATTAATACCGAGTTGAAAAGCCATCGAATCATTATGGCTGTCTTTATAGGCAAAACTCAGCAGATTTACCCCCAGTTGATGCTTCGCTTTAAGCAACTCACTTTTTGCTTGAGCCATTTCTACCGCTAAATTCTCAGCTAAGGCATCAGGCATGGAAGGTATAGTATTATTCATGCTGGAGAGCTTCTCGGTTATGTAGGCAAAATCGACCATATTCGCCACAGCAGAATGATCCAAAATGCTCTCTGCGCTATCTAGCGGCATGGCTATTTGGCTTTGTAGCACATTTAACCGGGTTAAATTCAGGATAGTCAGAGCTTTCGATTGTTCAAACATTTCCACTGCCCCTAAAAGCTTCTGCGTATTGAATTGCTCGCCCATCACCTCACGACGAATAAGTCTTATTTCCTGAGTCGCTAAATTAGACAGCTTAAAGAAATATTGTGTTGTATTGTGCTGCTCCAGATAGCTCAGCAAGATCAAATAGCGATTTTTTAATGCTGTATTTAATGCAACATTGTAGTGATGATTTTGTTGATTTGAACGCAGATCTAAAATATTTTCTTCTATTTCGCGCTGCCCCCATGCCTTCGGTTTTACGCGTATTTCATAAGACTGCGCAAGCGCGTTAGCATCGAATTCATTTCCTTCGCTCGTATTAAAGCGGAATTGAGCTTCTTCAAGAAATGAGCTAACAACATTCATGCGGGTGTCACTGGCTTCGGTCGGCTCATTAAGTCCAGTTTGCGCAGCTAATAAAAATTGATTCATTGCGTTATTGCTACTGGCGCAAAAAGAGAGCGTGGACATGAATAAAATAGCAACTAACTTTACGATCATGATTTACCTAGCGCTTCAGAAAAAGGAATCGACAAATATCTGGAACGCTTATTTTTTCCCCTATCAAACACCACAGTAAACAATAATTTTTTAGGATTATAAGCAATTCCTTCCGCTTTTAAGTCTAAAAATGACTGAGTCGCGCTTAATAGTCCAGTTTCAGCTTGATAATGCCACAACACACTTTGCTTTATAGGTGAACGCGAAACACCTAGAAAAAACCATTGCCCGTCGACTTGCACCATATCTGACAATTTCATTGGGCCACCGGTTTCAGGATCGCGTAAGGCAATGGACCGCCATATCTCAGCACTTGGGATAGCGCCTGCAAACAATGCATTCACATCGGGTATCTTCATAATCAGTACTTTCTTCGCATCAATAAAAGGCGATTTAAATCCCAAATATAAGTCATTATTCAGCACAATATGTGATTCTATATCTAAGCTATGGTCGCCAATCGCCTGCTTTAAAAATCGTACCAAATTCGAGTCAGTTGATTGTTCACTTAACTGCTTTAAGGCGGCATATAAGTCAACATCTTGTTGTTCAGTGACCTGATTTTTATGGTATTTAAAGCGCATTAATTTTTTACGTTTCGCTTTAATGTGGTCGTGCTTATTATGCGATAGAGAGCTGAGCACATAGACAAAACCACCATCGATACTGATACTTTCTAAATCATCTGGAAATTCTTTACCTACCTGATCCGGCATATTCAGTCCTGCTGAAATGGTGCCTTCGTCCTCCATAATAAAGATACTGGCTTTATGCTGATATTGCTCATCACTCACCAATAAATAATGGCCTTCTTGCGAATTCCATACCAGCCCCGATGCTTCAATTTTTTTCGCTTTAATAGCCGCATTAGTTGAGTTTATTTTTGACATATCTTGCTTCTTTAATAGCTTTTTTCTTGAGGCACTGGCATCGCTCATCATGGAAAACCACTGCGTACTATGATCAGGGTTTTCTAAAAACATTTGCACTTTTTCACCAAATAATAAAGAGTGCTCGAGTGTATTCAAACGAATTAATATTTCGCGACCCCATGCAGGCACCATTGGATTCTTTTTAAGTCGCTCGGGGTATTCAACGATTCGGTTGCCCATGCTTTCAACAACTCCTATAAGTGGTTTATCGCCATGGTTAATTGCCGTTGATTGAACCCATACTGTCTGATTGACCTTTACATCATTGAGTATATTTTCATGAATATAGCCCTTAATATAGCGAGGGACTCGACTATGCGCGGTAATAATAGGCTGAAAAGCCGAGACTAACTCACCTGCTTTAAAGTGCACACTGCCGACACGTCCATTAAATTTAGCACTGACTTTCAAGCTAACATTCTGGCGCTGCAGCTCTTCTTTGCGATGTAATAACTCTTCAATTTGAGCATCAATCGGGCGGTCTGCCCCATTTAATTGTTCAGTTAAATGCGCTATTTCGGTTTGCACTCCCTGAATTAAAAAATGTCGCTTCTTCTTTAAATAATTAAGTTCGGTACTTTCGGTAACAGATATACTTTCCTGTTTCGCAACAGAAAGGCTATTCATCATATCCGCATGCATTTTTAATTTAAGTTCTAAGGCATGAATTTGATAGTCCATGTCAGCAATAATCGCTTGCTTTTTAGACTGCAAACCAGCTTGCTGATTATCAATCGCCGCATGTGTCTCCTGCTTTTGTAGTTCAAACCCTCTGATTTCCTGTTCTAGTACAGACAGGTCATGATCAAGCTCATGCCGTTTGACTTCCAACATCAATTCGCCTTGCTCGACATTTTTTCCTTCAGCCACAAAAATCTTTACAATTTCAACAGGGTATTGAAACTTAATAGTTTGTTCACTTTCTCCGGCAATACCAAAAAAATGCAAAGACTTATCTGAAAAAGAATCAGATAAGATAACGACAACAAGTAACGCACCCACCCAAAATAAGGGTAAAAATAAGTTTCTCATGACTTAAATATCCACAGTTGATTCTTGCATCATCAAGCTAAGTCCTTGTAAATCGTCGATACTTTTAAGCCTAGCCATGAAATCTTCATAAGACTTCTCTTTACGTAATTTAACGTGATAGGCATAATCCAATCGTTGTCCCTGTGCAATTTCTCGTAAAGTAACCAATGCAAATGACCTGCAAAACTCATGCATCAATAGCTCTAGCTCTTTTTGCTGCGAACTATTGATCTGCAAATTAAAGCGCAACATACCATCAAAGTAGCTATGTGGCCCTAATGGCGAATAATATAAAACCATGGCTGCTAGAGAAAAACCGAGTGTTCCAATGATGGCAACCGGAAAAGCATACGCACCACATGAAATACCCGCCGTCAGCGCAGCAAATAAAAACAAGGTATCACGCGGGTCTTTAAAGTTAGTTCTAAAGCGGATAATAGACATAGCGGCCATGATTCCAATACCACGCGACAAACTATCGCCCACCGACTGAATAACAACCGCTGAAATAATAGAAATAAGCACAATCGACTGCACATAATTACGTGAATAAGATAAGCCGCGAAAGGTCTTTTGATAAACAACAGCCAAAATGGTTGATAGCACAAAAGCGAGGGCAATCGTGAATATTAAAATGTAAATACTTTCCGTTTCTGTGGCTGTTTGCACAGTGATAGAGTTGAACATAAATTTCCTAGCTATTTTATTACGCGACACACCCGATTAAGAGAAAGTAAAATTCTAGTAGCTTAAGTAATATAAAACAATCGTTATCAGCCAGGGGGAGCTTGATAGTCTATAGAAGATTCTGTCGCAAATATTTCAAAATATTGAATGCGCTTACTGTACAGGAAAAGTTGAGTCTGTCATTTATTTTGTGTAACTGTTTACGCTGAAAATTATTTCTTTGCTAGGATTCGTTTTCCTGATTTTTAGCGCAAGATTCTGAATTCTAATTATTGTTTAATAATCTTACCACCCGACATAACAAAGTTAGGGTATTCCAAGGCTTTAAATCCTTGATGTAAGTTGCCCTTTATAGAAATTATATCTGCTGGTGCACCGGGTGTTAATGTACCTAATAACGGTATTTTTAGGTATTCGCCTGATTTAGATGTTGTAGCTTGCAAGGCTTCTACAGTAGATAGCTTTGCCCATTGTTGTAAATATATCAATTCTTGCGCATCTATGCCCCAAGGGATATCAGGGTGAGCAATTTCAGCACCGTAGAGTAGCTTTGCATTTAGTTGCGCTAAGGTCTTGGTGTTGTGTTGGATACCTGAGCATTTTGATAAAGTATCGAGTGTGCTAATAATAGTGACGTTTTGTTTAACCGCTTGAGTTAATAAGTCATTTGGCAAAGCAGAGCAGGGCATATGCGCCCATTCATCGATACCGGCAGTTAGAGCAATTTCTGCCCCGCGTTCTTCACCGATATGTGCGGTGACTTTAAGTTCTTGCTTATGTGCCTCATCAACAATAGCTTTGACAATGGATGCGGATAATAAAGGCCATGCTGTTTTATGTTTAGCATGGTCTTGTTTTTGGACTTTATGTTGTGAATGTCCATGCCCATGATGATGTCCTGCTGCCCATGGTGCGCCAATTTCTCCGCCGGGTTCTAAGGCGACTTTAATTACTACAGCACCTTGCTGTGCGAGTTGTTGCACGGTTTCTCTTGCGTGCTTTTCAGATTGAATTTCTATTACGCTATTGCTGCGACCCATACTTGGGATTGGGTATCCATGGGGGGCTGTTAATAAAGGGCCGGCAGTTAAAACGCGTAATTTTCCGTTGCCACCATAAGTTTTATGTACTGGTCCTGCAAGATCACGAATAGTGGTAATGCCATGCTGTAGCACAAGGTCTTCAGGAACTTTACGGTAGTTAATGTGGGCGTGTAATTCGATAAAACCCGGTAATAAAGTGGCATCGCCTAAATCAATGACGGTTGCATTAGAGGGGGGGAAAGATTCACGTGCGGCTACTTTTTCTATTTTAGAATCACGAATTAATACCGAGGTATTTTTGTGAAATTGATAGCCATCAAACAAATGCTTAGCATGAACTAATAGTGTTTGTGGTTTTTCTTTTATCGACTGATTACTGCAAGCAGATAAACCCATGAATATTACAAGCATGAAGACGATGGAAAATTTAGACTGATTGTTATGGCTCATCACAAGTACTCATAGCGGGTAAAGGATTATAAAAAAAGCGCTATCAACTTTAAGTTGATAGCGCTTTTTTTTTGGAAATGTAAATTCTTACTAGAAGCTGGCTGAAACCCCAACTTGTGCCCAGATACCTGGCATTGGGTAACCAGGGCGATAAGCATACTTTTTGTTGAATAGATTTTCTACAGCAACAAAAACTTCCCCATTGTCACCTAATAGTGGGATAGGGTAAGAAGTGCGCGCGTTAACAACAACAAAGGGAGCAACTTTTTCATTGCTGACGACACCTGGATTACGTGAGCGATTAAGTGCGGTTGTTTCAGACTGGTATTGTAGGTCTAAGTTAATACGTAACTCTTCTATTTTACCATTTATGCCTGCGCTAACAGCGTAGGTTGGTACGTAAGGAAGGTTATCAATACTTGGATCTAATAAAGTTAAGCTAGTAAAAACAGACCAATCTTTAGTAATGCTTTGTTGAATCGATAACTCCATTCCATACATGTCGTAAGCACCGATGTTATTAAACTGTGGAAATGGCACATGTGGAGGAAAAGCAAAGATATAACGGTTCTGGATCATATCGAGAAATAAACTCACATCAATTTGTGTACTATCAAACGGTGCAAGTTGGAAGCCTACTTCTACATGGTCATTAATTTCAGGAGCCAGTGTTTGCCAGGTTGTACCAAACGTTGGTACAACATTTTGTAATATATTACCCAGTGCTGGTGCCTCTAAGCCTGGGTAGTTGATGCCACGAGAATAATTAGTATAAACAGTTAACCAGTCAGAGCTAATAGATACACCTGCGTGGGGTGCAACATAATCATCAAACTGGCTATGGCTATAATAGCGTAGGCCTGCAGAAGGCGTTATATCCCAGCCTTCATGTATTTGAAAGCTTTGACTTACCGCAAGGTAAGGAGAAGTAATGCTAAAAGTAGGCGTTGTGTAATCCGTGCTAGGGAAAAAAGGTGAGTTCTGTTGCAAATCTCCCCATACCCAATCATTATCTAACCCTAAAATAATTTCACTGCCTTCCCAGAGAGAGAAGATTTCTTTCCCACGTATTCCAGCAGTATTAAAATTACTGAGCGTATCTTGAATTGGGTTTTCAGGGGTAATTTCTCTGTTCATCCAGTCGCCAGAACCTAAGGTTGTATAGAACTTAAGCTCACCGCGAACTTTTTCATACTCATGCTCTAAACTAACGGCAATTAAACCCGCTTCGGTATTATAATCCGGTGCCACAGCTGGTGCTGGTTTACGGTTATCGCCGGGATCAGAAGCTTCATTGTTGGCATATAAAAATTGTGCGCCTACTTTCCAGTTTTTATCAAACTGCCAGCCGATACGTCCCATTATATTATTTAGTTGGCCATCAGCATTATCACGATGCCCATTAGAACGAGCAAATCCTTGTGCTAAGGTAAAATCGACATCGCCATATTTTCCGGTTACATCAAGTTGTTCACTCACTGTGCCAAACATACCCCCAGAAAGTCTGAAGTTTCCTTTTATACCGTCTTCAATCGCTTTTTTGGTTGATAAATTAACCGAGGCAAAGTTATTGCCATTGACTTGCGGTTGCGGACTTTTATAAACGGTAATAGACTCCATTCCGTTAATGGGTAATAAATCTAATAAAGGATGCCCCCAAACGCCCATATAAAAAGGAATATCATCGATATACGTTTGGATTTCACTACCCGGGCGGCTAGCGCCCATACCGCGAATGACAACACCGCCACCTTCACCACCACCAAAAGAACCAACAGGGTTAAAGCGCGTTATTTGTACTCCTGGTGTTTTACGTAAAGCGGAGGCTAAATCTACTGCATTTTGATCGCGTAACTGTTCTTCTGTGACTATTGATGACAGGCTAGAAAAACTATCTAAATTATTTTCTTCAATAATTGGGCGAGCGATAACTTGCATGACTTCTAAAGTGACGGAACTAGTTTCTTCTGCGATCACGTTGTTTGTAGATGCCATTAAAACAGCGGATAAAAATACAGTACGCTTAGAGCATAAATGATGAATGGTATTTTGTAGTGATAAGGACGTCATTATTATTTTTTTTAGATAAGGAAATACTGCACAGAGCAGGGGATCATCTTATGCAGCAGGATGATTAACAGGATCGAATGATATCTAAAAATTTAATGGAATTCATATGCTAAAAGGAGTTTTTTGTATGCTAAACGGAATATTTACTATAAATAGGAAATATAGTGTTAAATAACGCTATATTATAGGCTATATAACATAGTTTTATTTTTAGTATATATTTTCATAGTGGTAAGTGACTGAATCTATGTTCTTTATTATTAAGGTACATTTAATGCTCCTTAATATTTTTTATAGGACATTTATTTTTAATAAATCTTATGGCACGTTATCAAATTAGGCACTCTGAATTACAAACGCTTCACCAAGCTGATACGAATTGTGTACAGCAGTTGTTACCTGAATCATTAGGTGGAGGGCATTCGAGTAGTTTTCAATTAGATGATGGTTTGACCTATATAGATAGCCTTTATACCCCAAATAAAAATTTATCAGTCAGCTGCCAAGTTGATAATCCGGAGCCTAAGTTAGTAATGACCTTGGGTTTAGAAGGAGGCTCGAGATTTTCTACACACACGGGTAGTGATATTATTTTTAAGCAGGGTTATACGACGATTACTTCAGCGGGTTCCAGTATGGGAGAGCGTGAATATGAAGCAGGACAGTCTATACATCAACTACGCCTGACATTAAACAAGCAGTGGCTTAATCGTTATTTAGGTGAAGAACAAGCAAGTTTGTTAGTCAAACCAAACAATCTACAACTGTTAAGCTGCCGCCCGATGGCTCATCAAAGCTTATTAGCTGTTAAGCAGCTCATTTCTTGTGATGAGCATAACCCTATTAGAGCGTTGGCTATGCATACTCAAGCAATGTCTATTTTGACTGCTGAATTATTGCCTTTATTTCAAGCTGAGAAACAAATTGACCATAAACAATCTGAGCAAGAGTTAGTGTATTTAGCGCGTGATATTTTGTATAAAAACTTTAAAGTAGCACCGACAGTGAATGAGCTAGCTAAACAAGTGGGGACCAATTCGTTTAAACTCAAAAAACTGTTTCATCAGCATTTACAAACAACGCCTTATGGCTTGTTACTCAGCATTCGCATGGAAAAAGCGTATGCTTTGTTGGAGTCTTCATCACAACAGGTATTAGCCGTCGCAGATGCGGTTGGTTACGCTCATGCAAGTAATTTTAGTACGGCATTTATTAAATATTTTGGTGTTGCGCCAAAGCAAGTGACGAAAAAAATTAGGCGAGAAAATAAATATTAATTTTCGTGGTATTAAGAAAGATAGTCCCCCAATAATTTCCGACACAAAAATAAGATGCCTTATTCCAATCGCCGTAAAATGATTTAAAAATTGGAGTATGACATGAGCAAAAAAAGAACGGTTTATAGTGCTGAGTTTAAAAGTAAACTCGTCAGGTAACTGCCATTTTTAAATATGATCTTTTAACCTGTCTTCAAATACAATCATAAAATAATTTAAAGCTGTTTTCCAATTTCTAACCGGCATCATCACTCAGAAATAATTTGCGTTTTTTAACTGATTTACGAATGGCGCTGTTTAGTAATTCAATCTTATTTTTGATCTAAAACCCAAGCCCCTTGCGTATTTAATAAGTCTCGTTTTACCCAAGTTAAAATACTTTGCTTATCTTTCTGAAAAATATCTGGGCAAATACAATCCGGATCATTTCTTCCCTGCTCAATCATAGTCAACCATTTCTCCCATGCTTGGACATTTTCTTTTGAAAATCGCACATCCTCTGCATAGCCTAACGCATAAATAACCGCTGGGGCAATGCGTCCCTTGACACTCATACTACCTAAGTGGCGCACTTTAAACCCGGATAAATGAGCATCTGCAACTAACTCTTCTGTAATAATTACTTCTGTATTGAAAAAACGGGTTAAGCCCTCAATGCGAGATGCTAAATTTAAGGGGTCGCCTAAAATACCTAGTTTTAATAAGCCTTTACCTTTATTTTGTGGCCCAAGATTACCCATGACCACAGTACCACTGGTAATACCTACGCCTGCATTAATAATGTTGCTAATTTTTTCTAAGGATTCCGCATCAATTTTGCCTTTATAGCGTGTGGATAACGTGGAAAAAAAGTGATGCTGTAATTGAGTGAGTTCTAAAGCACCCGATAATATATGATGAAATGCATCAGGCTTTGTTAACAACACCTTATCTAAAGCATTGCCTAAATAATTTTCTTTACCTGAATTCTCAGTATTTTCACTATCACTATAGGGCCAGTAATAACAAATTAAATCACCCACATACGCTTCTAACCAGCCTGCGTATTTATCCTGCAAAACAATCGATGTTTCACTTAGATAATCATTCATAAGGTTCATTACATCACTGGGTTCTTTTAATAAACCGGTTACCGTTGTATATCCCGCTAAATCACTCATTAACACCACAGATTGGCAACGATGATTATTAAATGATATGCCCGAAGGGAGAGACATTAATAAATCATGGATTTGATAAGGCATATAACGGCTAATCAATCTTCCTTGGCGAAAACCAATAATTAAATGCGCACCAGTGGTTAAACAAGCGCCCGTTAAAAATACCAAAAAACCGGACGTCACAGGCCATAATTGCACTAAAGGATTGAGGAAGCACAAGGTAATTAAAATACTTATAATAATTCCTCCACCTAACCACAGATACACTTGCTGTAAATACGCGCCAGTTAAAACGGCAAATAAAGCAATCAATATAAAAGCACTGTATTTCATCCATGCCTCAGGTGCGCGTGGATGGTCTTGTTGTAATAAGGTTTCTACTTCATCGGCAATATATTGAGGTCCCGGTGTCATTAAACGAGGTCCAAAAATAGCTGTTGTCATGGGAGTTACTAAAATATCGGTACTTTCTTGCGGTGAGGTTACTTGAAAAATAACCGCTTTATTCTCCAATTTACGCGCCATTTCCAGCGCAACAGCTTCATCACAAGAAGCTAAAACACTTAATGGCAATATCAAACGTTCTGATTGGTCATTTAAACGGAATAAAGGCGAACTTAAACGAATTCTTCGACACGATCGGTCTTTATCACAGACTTCATCATTCTGTATTTTGGCTAAAGAATTTTCTGTTTTGTCAGGATTCACCGATTGCGCTAATTTAAATATAGCATGATCTAAACTTAAATCTATCCAACGAGCAATAGGTGAATGACGTGTTACTAAGCGATCACTGACATTAATACCTTGTTCAGGCATCATCATCACCGCATCCCAGTCATATAATAAAAAGTCTTGGGCTTCAGGGTTTAAGTAAGGAGCAATACTAAATTGAGTAATTGCTTTCTCATTCATACGCAAAGGCGCACTTCCTGCTTCACTGGGTAAAACAGTACACTGCTCTAAGGTATCTACGGTACATTGCGGTTCTGACCATTGCACACCGCCATCTTTCTCAATGCATACAGCATAGCGCATACGCCTCTCCATGCCTTTAAACACGCGTGCATCTAAAAATAAGCGTTTAGCTCCTACTGCAGCTAAGCGCTCTGCGGCCTTTGCATATAAAGGTAATGCTTGCTTTCTACCGACATTAAGTGGCACACCCTTATCTAAAGCAACAATCCCAATATGCGGCCATGTAGTGCGCGCCTGATAAACAACAGCGGCATCATGTAACCAATCATCTGTTTCAGTAGCTAAATAATAATCAGCAAACCATCCACTTAAACAAGCTAACGTAAAAAATAGTATTTTATAGTGTTTTAAGGGACGCTCATGTTTCATTGTATTTAGGCTTGAAACCTTAGAATTGGTAAATAAATGACATATTAGTCAAGCTATTTGGATAAACATAACTTGATACAATATCTTGTAAGCACTGCCCGTAATTATTTTCTTTCGATAGTATGCTTGATTCTGATACCTTACCTGATGGACTTACATCCCATCGTACTTGGACTGCTTTATTCATTTGAAATAACTGACGACATAAATCAATTTCTGGTTGCATGCGCATTACCAGTGTATTTATGGTATTGGTATATGCAATAATATTTGCAGGTGAACCACCTGACATGGACAACAAACCTTTTACGGTTCCTCCTTCTGTTTTCTTTAAACTACGCATTGCTACAGACGTTGTTCTTTCTTGTGCTTGATCTTTCGATATAGACTGCTTCAATTTCGCACTAATACAAAATACTTTTTGCCCTTGCGCAATATCACAGGATAAACGATTACCTTTCCAACTATCACAATTATCTACATTGGTAATAGTCACCCAGGGCGCTTGCAGCTGTGTTATTTTTAAATCAATAGTGGCTAAGCTTCTATTCTGACAAATCACTTGTTGCTGTGCTGAAGCTTCATTATGTACCGAACGTATCCAAATTCTCCCGCCAGCAGCCAATGATAATTCACTTGCAATTGTTAATCCATTTTCATTAGAGCACTGATTTTTAATAGTTTCTGTTCCTGGGCTTTTATTTTTAACTAACTCTATAAAATTACATTCGCCAGCACTGACTAAATTACTCTGTAAACTTAGCCCAATAATACAAATACCTGGTATTTTTACCCAAGAAGTCATCTTTATTCCTCTTAATATAAAGTTATATATAATGTGTATCGATTTGTGTCAATGAAACATGTGGCAGTTCACTGACTTTTAGTCACAAATTTTTGCAGTGATCATCCAAGTTAAAAACTGACCTAACGCTTCAAGCTCATAATATCTCGCTGAAAATCATGAATGATTTTTAGTCTGTGGTAGGCAAAAATTTTATCCCGAAGAGCCGTAGAGTCATCCTATGCTAACAGTTCCAGATTCTTATAAGAAATAGGAATTTAGTAAAGGTAGGACACACTATAAAAAGTCATGCGTGATAAAACACCGTCTCAAATGTAAGTACCTGCCTTTATTTACGAGAGTTAAGCTGAACAGTTCGAGAGGTATTCTAACCTGTATTTAGGATTGCGAGCTAAGATCTCACTATTAAATAAGGGAGATAAAATGAAAAAATTTATCGGGATTTATATTTATTTTGAGCGAGAAGGTAACGGCTCTTAAGTTAAATCAAACAGAAGAGGATTATAGAATCTAACTTCATTTAAACTCAAAAAACTGTTTCATCAACATTTACAAACAACGCCTTATGGCTTGTTACTCAGCATTCGTATGGAAAAAGCGTATGCTTTGTTGGAGTCTTCATCACAACAGGTATTAGCCGTCGCAGATGCGGTTGGTTACGCTCATGCAAGTAATTTTAGTACGGCATTTATTAAATATTTTGGTGTTTCGCCAAAGCAAGTGACGGAAAAAACTAGGCGAGAAAATAAATATTAATTTTCGTGGTATTAAGAAAGATAGAAAGGCTATGAATGAAATATATTTAATCAAAGTAACTAATTGTATTTTATAGTTGTAGTAAAAGTTGGTTGCGTTTACTTTCTTTGCTTATAAAAATAAGGAAATAAGTGGGCCCCAGTAGCCTCAATACTGTTGACTTAAGAATAAGCTCCTTCTCCAAAGGGAGAAGGTTGGGGTGAGGGGAGTTATAAAGGCATGATTTTATTCTCCTCACCCAACCCTCTCCAATAAGAGAGGGCTTAAGTCAACAGCATTGCCCAGTAGCCTAGGGTACTTAAGTTAAAAATTCCTATTAATTGAGTTTTATTTTTTATAAAGTACGTGTCTATTTAATGATTAAAATAAGGATTTAGAGGCATCTCCTTACACACATCTTTTTACTAATTAAATATCAACGACTTACAGAAGTCACCTAAAAGTAGAGAAGTCAGTAAAATAAGAGGATACAGCCAATTGTACAAAAAACATACAATTACGTAAGTCATTGATTTTAGACTATTATGATACTTGTGTGTAAGGAGATGATTTAGAGGAAGAGATCGATTATTTAAAGAAATATGTAAATGATGTTTATTCTCATTTAATAATGCTTACCAACACCCTGCTGTTAAAGGGGTTTTAATTCCGGTGTGTGTTATTTCTAAATTACCACAGCTATCACTATATTGAGCACCTGCTGGTGTTGCCCGTAAAGTGTAGGTGTTAGTGGTTGAGGCGTTAATACTTAATGTGTAATATGCAGTTCCACCACTAACAGGGCTTTGTTGTGCATAGATAGCGGGCAAACCTGCATCTGCACCAGCGACAGCCGCAGCTGTATAGCTATTTGTTTCGGTATAGTGGCGTTCCATTGCATTTGATAATCCCAGTAATGCTCCTTTAGCATCGGCCCTTCGTGATTTATAGACGCTATCCTGATAGCTAGGGTAGGCAATACTCGATAATATACCAATAATAGCAACTGTGACCATTAGCTCAATTAAAGTGAATCCATTTATTTTCATTATTCTAGCCTATTAAATTTAAAAACTATGTTATATAGCGTAATTTAAGTGCGCTATATAACTTGAAATTTATGATTTAGTAAAATTTATTTTTATATGATTTTATAATCACTTATAATTTACTATATAAGTTTTTATGTTTCATTATAGATAATAAAAGTAGAAAGATATTAAATTAAAATTATTTTTTTGTGAACAATATCTCTAATTACGAACTGAAGTTCCTATACTATTTAATCATACTCACTATAAACAACATGACCATGAAACATGATTTCCCAAAGAAATATTTGACAGATGGCTTTACGCTTATTGAGTTAATGGTAACTATTGCTGTCGCTGGAATATTAATGGGAATAGGAATCCCTAGTTTTTCTCAATTAATCACCAGTAATCGCTTGACGACAAACATTAATGAGCTTGTAACATCATTGACGTTTGCACGTAGTGAAGCGATTAAAAGAGGGCAGCCGGTTACTTTACTTAAAACAGGCGCTGAGTGGGAGTCGGGGTGGACGGTTTTTACTGATTTAAATGGTAATGGTGTTTTGGATAATGGCGATAATGATATCTTATTAAAAAATTATGCAGCGCTACCCAGCAACTACACGCTGAGGTCAACACCTGGTTATGCGAACAGCTTGACGTATCAAGCAACAGGAATAAGCCAAAATGGTAGCTTTGTGCTTTGTGACAATACAGATGGTAATAATGCCCCCGAAGCAAATACAGCAAAAGTTGCAATTATTAATTCAGTAGGGCGAGTTCGTATGGGAATGGATACTGATAACGATGGAATCCCTGAAAAAGATGGGGGCGAAATAAGCTCTTGCACTACATCACCTTTTACTTAGGTTAAAACCATGAAAATAACTAAAGGCTTTACTTTAATAGAAGTTCTAGTTTCTACCTTTGTTCTATCGGTTGGTTTATTAGGTCTTGCAGCATTACAAGTAACGGGTTTACGAAATAACCTAAGTGCCTATACTAGAAGTCAGTCTACGCAATTGGCTTATGATATATCTGACAAAATGCGCGCTAATATTATAGAAGCACAAAATTTTGCAGGTAGTATTTATGTAACAATTGCACCGGAAGATGCGACAGAAAAAGCAAACTGTAAGGCCATTGTAGGCAATTGTACGCCTGCTGATATGGCAGAGCATGATTTATGGGAGTGGAATACTGAGTTAATGAATTTGTTACCTTCAGGCAGCGGTACGATAACGGTTGCGCCACCTACTTACAAAGTAGCTATTACTTGGGATGATAATCGTGATGATGTTGTTAATGGTGATGATCCTAATTTTGAAATGAGTTTTCAGTTATGAAAATACCTAACAATATAAAAAAGCAACAAGGTATATCTTTGATTGAACTGATGATTGCTATGACACTTGGGTTATTACTGATAGGTAGTGTCATTCAGATATTTTTGAGTACGCAACAAAGTTATCGGTTGCAATCTGGATTATCCCGAATGCAAGAAAATGGACGCTTTGCTATGGAATTTTTGGCGCGTGATATTCGTAAGGGTGATTATTGGGGGTGTGTGCAATCGATAGATATTGAAAATAAGCTTAACCCTAGTCCAGGTTTTGATTTGTTTACCAGTGGCATTGCTGGGCAAGATAATGATGCAATAGATGCAAATATTGTGGATGGAACCGATAGTATTACTTTAAGAGGGGTTGCTAACGACAGAATTCCAGTATTAGCGCAACCAGCGACTACAGCGGCTAATATTAATGTCATCAATAACAGTGGGTTGCTTGCCAATGATGTGGTTATTATTAGCAACTGCATCGCGGCTGATTTATTCCAAGTGACTAATGTTGTTGGAGGGGGGGGATTTGATAATATCATTCATAACACGGGGGGAAACCCTCAGCCTGGGGATGCTAATTACCCGGGTAATCAATCTGCAAATCTAGAAGCTGCACCCGAACCAGTGGGGGCTGCTCAACCGCAAGCGAATAAGTACGACAGCAATGCGCATATTGTAAAAGTTTCGTTTATAAGCTATCAAATTCGGCTAGATGTTAATAATCAGCCATCCTTATTTAAGAGTACAGATGGGGGTAATTTTCAATCCTTTATCGAGGGCGTAGAAAATATGCAAATTTTATACGGGGAAGATACTGATGCCGACAATACCCCTAATTATTATGTAGCTGCGGGGACAGTCGGTTTAAATATGGATCAAGTGGTCAGTATTCGTATTAGTTTATTGTTTGCTTCTGATGATAATATTAGTTCACAAGCAAGAGCTTATACATATAACGGTATTACTACTACGCCAGCGGATAGACGGATACGTCGAGTGTTTTCATCAACTATTGCATTACGTAACCGACTTCCTTAAAAAAGGAGATAGCGATGTCTTATCAATTTAATTCACCCGAAAAACAATCAGGTGCGGTATTAGTGATTAGCTTAATCATGTTACTTGCTTTAACACTGACTGGCGTATCGGGTATGCAAGTCACTAGTTTAGAGGAAAAGATGGCTGGAAATATGCGTGATCAAAATATCGCATTTCAAGCGGCTGAATCGGCTTTATTACAAGCGGAATCTTTTATTTTAACTAATAGTACAGAGGCTAGTGTGTATGCAGGTGCTAACGGTTTGTTGAACATTGCTAATGCAGAACCTACTGATTACTTTTTAGCTAGCAATTGGGCGGCTACAAATTCAAGTATTGCAACTAATAATTATGGATTACCTGAAGCACCACGCTTCATTATTAAAAAGTTTGCCCAAAATGGAGTGGATATATTTTTCCGAGTAACTGCTCGAGCGGTAGGAAAAACTCCAGGTACGCAAATAATTTTACAGTCTATTTATGTTCGGACAAATTAAGAAAGCGAGGTGTATCATGCAGCTAAAATGTATTCTCATTCCCATAGTTAGCAATTTATTTAGTGTAATGCTGTTAGTTTTGTCTGGGCCAACTTATGCTGCACCGGGTGAAGTTAGCCAAATCCCGTTATTTGTCGCTCCACCAACCCCCCCTAATATATTTTTCATGTTAGATGATTCGGGGAGTATGCACTGGACCATGCCAAGTGATGGTGTTCAAAGCCAAAATCTTATTTCATTGACAGAGTACGATACGGTGCCAGATAACGATAAGGAATGGCAGTCGTGGTGTCCAGGCACAAATTTGATGGCTTACGACCCTAATACTGAGTATAAACCTTGGGCCGCTAATATTCCCAATACATCGATAGCCTTCCCTGATATGTCTAATCTTTCTAGTGTATGGGTTAACCCAATTACACAAGGGGTAGGGAGTATTCGTTTTAAGAGTGGTGAAAATAATATTGTCAATGGAACTAATGGAGGCACGATTAATTTGTCTGCTGCACCAGTCATTACATGGACAGACACAAATAATAATGGGCAGTATGATTCTGGCGAATGTCCAAGTGATGCAACGGGTTATTCTGATTCACGTGTACGTCGTGCGGATTCTTTATCAAGTACTCAACAAACTAATTTTGCTAACTGGTTTGCTTATTATCGCTTAAGAGAACATGCGACTAAAGCGGCGGTAACCCAGGTTATTGCGAATAGTAGTGCACGTATGGGCATGGCAACCTTACATCATAATAATAATGTCGGTGTTGAAGTTAAAGATATGATGAATGCTGCCAATAAAACAGCATTATTAAATGATGTTATTAATATTAATTCAAGTGGTGGAACACCACTTCGTACGCGTTTAAATTATGTAGGGCAGTATTTTGATACGCAATCCAATACAAATTCTAGTTTAAATATAGGCAGTGCCAATAGTCCCATACTTTCTGCGGCTGAAGGTGGTGAATGTCAGCAAAATTTCGTTATGTTGATGACTGATGGGCAGTGGAATGGTGATAGTCCAAATGTAGGACACCAGGACAAAACAGTTGATAGTTTTATGACTTATCCTGCGCACAAAGATACTAAAATAAATACATTAGCTGATGTTGCTATGCGTTGGTATAAAGCAGATTTGGCGCCTAGTTTAGCAAATAAAGTGCCTATTCAAACCGGGGCTGATATTCTTAATCTAGATGAAAATAGTGATCAGCATTTAGTTACCTTTGGTGTCGCTTTTGGCCCATCTGGTACGGTAGATTCAGATCCTGTGAATCGAAATAATGCATTTTCATGGCCAACGCCCTCATCTAATTCGGCAACAACTGTCGATGATTTACGTCATGCAGCTTATAACGGGCGTGGCCAGTTTTTATCTGCGAGCAATCCGCAAACGCTTATTACCGCATTACAAAATGTTATTAGTGATATCGAGTCTCGCCAAGGAAGTGCGAGTGCGGTTTCTTTTAACTCCACATCATTAGCGACAGATACCACTTTGTTTTTTGCGAGCTTTAATACCACTAATTGGACGGGAGATTTAGAATCTTTTAGTTTAAACCCTACAACAGGTGATATATCGACTACATCATTATGGAGTGCTGCTAATTTATTAGATAATAAAAGTAAGGCGAGTATAGATAATCAAGCCATTTATACGTTAGGCACTAATTCTGCGGGTGTTCGTGATGGCGTGCTTTTCAACTGGGGGACGTCTAACCCCCAGATATTGAATACTATTCAAAATGATTTGAAACAAAACCAAAACTCTAGCGCTGAGAATTCCCCTTTTACTGAGAGTCAAAAAAGGCTTAATTTTCTTCGTGGGGACACGAGTGATGATGGCGTAAATTTAATGCGCTCAAGGTCAAGTCGGTTGGGTGATATTGTTCACTCTAGCCCTGTTTTTGTGGGTAGCCCTATTTCTGGCTGGCCGGATACCGGGTTTTTTGGAACGTCTGGCGCACCTTATTCGTCCTACCAAGCCAGTTTACAGAGTGCGCCACGTAAAGCAATGGTGTATGTGGGGGCAAATGATGGATTGTTACATGGGTTTGATGCTGGTAATGGTGAGCAGCTATTAGCTTATGCGCCTAGTGCCACTGCATCCACTGATTTTGGTTCAGGGTTACATCATTTGACGGAATCAAATTACAATCACCGATATTATGTTGATGGCCAGCCTATAACGGCGGATGTTTTTATTAAAAGCGACGCAACGGCAGCCGCCGCATGGAAAACGATATTAATTGGCTCATTACGCGGTGGAGGCCGTGGTATTTATGCGTTAGATGTAACCAACCCGACTCAATACCAAAACACACAATCGGCTGCAAAAAATACCTTGCTTTGGGAGTTTACGGATCAAGATGATACTGATTTAGGGTATACCTTTAGCGAACCTGAAGTCACAATGATGAATAATGGCCAATGGGCCGTCATCTTAGGTAATGGATATAATAGTGATTCTGGTGTTGCTAAGTTAATGATTGTTTTTATAGAGCAAGGTGTTGATGGGCAATGGAGTGCGGGTGACTATATAAAGCTTAATACAGGGATAGGTTCAGCCGTTGATAAAAATGGATTATCAACCCCCGCTCTTTTTGATGCTAATGAAGATGGCGTTACGGATAGAATTTATGCCGGAGATTTAAAGGGTAATATGTGGGCATTTGATGTCTCTGATACAAGTGCTGCCAATTGGGGGGCAGCTAATGGTAGTAGCCCTTTGTTTACGACGCAGGCGTCACAAGCAATAACTATGAAACCACTAGTGGTTAAACCTGCAAGCAGCTGGATTAATGAAAATGCTGCGAATATACCCAATGTTATGGTGTATTTTGGTTCGGGCCAATATGTGTCTTCGGCTGATGCAATAAGTAATACACAGCAATCTTTTTACGGTGTTTGGGATTCAGGTATTGCTGTACCGACTAGCAGGTTGGTGCAGCAATCTTTACGTTCAGGTTTTGCTGGCAATAAACGCGTTCTTACTACAAATGAGGTTAGCCTTGACAATATATCCGCTGCAGGAGATTTGGGCTGGTTTATTAATTTGCCTGAATCAGGTGAGAGAGTCATTGTAGATGCATTTACACTAGAAGGGTTGGTGTTTTTTAATACCATGACGCCTTCAGTTGTTCCTTGTGCTGCGGGCGGAAGCAGTTGGCTAATGGCGGTTGATATGAAAACAGGGGGGAACCCCGAAATAGTCGCATTTGATTCCAGTGGTGACGGCACTTTGGATAGTTCTGATGAAGTGACAGATGGAAGTGCGACAACCGGGCTTGCAGGAATGGCATTTGATCATGGTATTGCTTCTGCAACGGCTGTTATATCAACTAAGTCGGGTGATACCTTTGGCTACACCTCAGGCACCAATTCGACTAAGCCTATTAAAGCACCTTTACCGGGTAGTGGAGTAACAACTGGTGGTCGTCGATCTTGGACACAGTTGTTTAATTAATATTTCCTTTAAGAGTATTTATTATGATTAGATATAAACTATTTTATGTTTTCGTTTTATTTTGGCTTGTGTTTGCTAGCCAAGCAGAAACGGTAATTACAACAGAAAGTTCAAGTAATATTGAGTATTATGGGAAAATTGATGCGGTTTACGCGGATGAATTAAGAATCATTATTAATGATACTAATTTGAATTACAGTCATAGCAGTCAGCTACTAAGGCAAAATGGTCGTGCGATTAGTCGCGTTGATAGAGAGCTAAAGCAGGGGAGCTATATTCGATATAGTATTAGTTCAGGAGTTGAATTCCCTCAACTAAAGAAATTACAAATTATTCCTGAAGTGACTTATCTCACAGCACAAAATAGTGAATTACCTGAGCATTAAACTTGAATAAATTCTATCTAAACGGAGCGATTACTTTGAGCGGCCTAAGTATAATAAAAGGCTGATGGGTTAGCATAAAAGTTGATTAATCGCCTCTTGAGATATCTACTAACCTTACATTTTTTCACGTAATTTTAAAAAGCGTTTATAGCGTACTTCTGCAATCTCCCCCTTTTCAACGGCTGTACGTATTGCACAACCTTTGTCTTTATCATGCTTGCAATCATTGAATTTACATAAATCAATGTAGGCTTGAAACTCCCTGTAACCATGTGCTAATTGATTTTCTGAGATGCCTGCTAAGCCAAAAATAGCAACACCGGGACTATCGATTAAATCACCGCCTTTTTCTAGATGATATAAAGTTGCGGCAGTGGTGGTGTGACGCCCGTGTTTGGTAATGGCGGAAACGGTATTAGTTTTTAAGGCTTTATCGGGCATTAAGGCATTGCTTAATGATGATTTCCCTACGCCAGATTGTCCTGTAAAAATACTAATTTTATCGGTTAAGGCAGATTCTAATTCTTTGATTCCTACGCTGTTAGTTGCGCTAACTCGATAGAGTGAATAGCCAAGTGCTAGATAGGTTTCTAGCTCTTTTTCTATTATTTCAGAATAGGCCAAATCGGACTTGTTATAGATTAAGTGGGGAACGATATTGCGATTTTCACAAATGGCGAGATATTGATCAATCAATAAAAAATCACAAAACGGTTCCGCAGCAAAAACGCAGAAAACTTGGTCTATATTTGCAGCGACAGGGCGCGTTTTTGCACCTCTATTAGGGCGTTCTAAAACCGAATGCCTTGGAAGCATCTCTTCAATGCGTCCTTGGTCTTTAGCAACAATAGTGAATTTAACTTTATCACCTGCAGCCAAAGTCGGAACTTTGCGTAATGTTTGACAGAGAATAATTTCGTTATTAAATTCTACAGCGACGCCTTTACCTAGGTTAGATATAACGAGTCCAGTATGCAATTCAGTCATAGAGTGTGTTTGCTAATAAAAGAATGGATGCAGTACTGCATCCATTGTTATAAATAAAGTGTTAGTCTTTATTGAGATGTGCAATACGAATGGCAGCGGGTGGGTGGCTGTAATGATAAGCAGAAAATAGAGGGTCCGGTGTTAAGGTGCTAGCATTTTCTTCGTATAATTTAACCAAGCCACTGATTAACTTACTTGCTTTTGCGTGCTCTGAGGCAAAATCATCAGCTTCAAATTCAAATTTACGTTGAAAGTAAGCGCTGATTGGTGTCATAAAGCTAGTAAAAGCAGGTGAAACTAACATGAAAAGCAATAAAGCCGCTGCATTGGATTCGGTAGTTACGCCTAGACCAGTAAAAAACCAAGGTTCAGTAATTAGCCAACCTAAAACAGCTAAGCTAATTAAGCTCATCACTGAACTAGCAACCAACATTTTTATAACATGTTTACGCTTAAAATGGCCTAATTCGTGAGCTAAAACAGCTTCCATTTCTTCGTCATCTAACGATTCGGCTAAGGTATCAAAAAATACGATGCGCTTGTTGCTGCCCATGCCAGTAAAGTAGGCATTTCCATGACCGGAACGTTTTGAACCGTCCATAATAAAAATACCATTACTGCTAAAACCACAGCGCTCTAATAATTGTTGGATGCGATCTTTTAATGCGCCATCTTCTAATGGTGTGAATTTATTAAATAAAGGCGCGATTACAGTAGGGTATAACCAGCTCATCAATAAAGAAAAACTTATTAAGATTGCCCACGTCCATACCCACCAGTATTGTCCAATTTCATCCATTACCCATAAAATTAAAGCCAACAAAGGTAAACCGATAACGGCAACTAATGCTAATTGCATAAGCTGGTCTGTTATGAATTGTTTAGTTGTGCTTTTGTTAAAGCCATATTTTTCTTCTACCACAAAGGTTTGATAGATAGAGAGCGGTAACTCAAGAACAGACATAATAATGAAAACAGAGCCCAGGGAAATGACACCGCTTAAAATAGGTGATAAATCAAAACTGGCCCAAAAATCAAATAGCAGACTAATTCCACCACCTAGGGTGAATAACAACAAAAATACAATGCCTATTACACTATCAATATCACCGAGTTTACCTTTTTCAATGGTGTAATCAGCTGCTTTTTGATGCGCTTCTAATGAAACAGAGTCTTTGAAATCATTAGGGACTTCAGGGCGATGTTTAAGTACGTATGCGGATTGACGTTTAGATAACCAAAATTGCACCGCATAAGAAAGAAATAGAGCAATAAGAAAAACGTAAGTAAATGTATTCATAACTGTATTTGAGAGTTAAGGAAATAAGGAGTGAGTATTTAAAAGCGTGATTGTAGGTACTATAGAATAGTCTATTGTTGCTCGCCATAAAGACTAGCGAATGCTACAATTTACCGCATTAATATCATCTCAGTGAGCAAGAGTATATGGCACAAAATGCAGAAAACCTAATCTGGCTTGATTTAGAAATGACAGGATTAGATCCAGATACGGATTTAATTATTGAAATAGCCATTATTATTACGGATAAACATCTTAATACTTTAGCAACTGGGCCTGTTATTGCGGTACACCAAAGTGATGAAGCTTTAGCGGCAATGGATGATTGGAATCAAAAGCATCATGGTGAATCTGGGCTTATTCAGCGAGTTAAAGAGTCAACAATTAATGATGCAGAAGCGATGCGTTTAAGCTTAGATTTTATAAAACAATGGTTGCCTGAAGGCGCATCACCGATGTGTGGTAATAGCATAGGACAAGACAGACGCTTTTTATATCATTATATGCGTGAGTTTGAAGAATACTTTCATTATCGTAATCTTGATGTTTCGACTTTAAAAATAGTTGCGGGCTTGTGGGCGCCAGAAGTTAAAGACTCTTTTGTGAAAGCAAATACTCATCAAGCACTCGATGATGTTATTGAGTCAATCAATGAATTAAAGCACTATCGCGAACACCTTCTTAAGATTTAAATCATAATGAATCCACTGATTGCTATTGCTTTGGGCGGCGCATTTGGCGCTGTTTTACGTTTTTTAGTTTCTACTGGTATTTACCAGTGGTTGGGGCGTGAATTTCCCTATGGAACTTTAAGTGTGAATGTTTTAGGTTCATTCCTTATCGGCTTATTAACTGAAGTCTTAATATTACAAAAAGTGGCGATCAGTTTAGAATATCGATCGGCTATTTTAATAGGCTTGTTTGGTTCTTTTACTACCTTTTCTACTTTTTCTTTAGATACGGTGATACTCATTGAGCAAGGTGACCTATATAAAGCACTGGTAAATGTATTATTAAGTGTTTTCTTATGTGTCTTTGCTGTTTGGATTGGATTAATGGCAGGAAGAGGCTTATTTGCCTATTCGGGTGGTGTTATACGCATTATGCATTGGGTGTTCCCTTATGCTTTATATATAGCGAATGCCTTAGTTGCTTTTATCATCGGTTTTCTTTCTATTTTCTTGATGAGTAAATTCAGTCTGCAAGAAGAGCATAAGGCTGCCTTGTTTATCGTGCTAGTGGGTGTTTTTATTACTTTATCTAGCCTTTATGTGGTTTTATATCTGATTGAAGAAGGGCATCATTTTAAGCAAGAAATTAATATGATGCTCGGCGTATTGGTTGCGAATGCTTTATTATGTGGCACATTAATTTGGACAGGCTGGTGGGTTGGAAACCAGATTTAGGCTGTCTTATAGATACATTTAAAAACTTTATTAACGGTAAATAAAAAAATATTATGTTGGATCCTCAGTTGTTTAGATCAGATCTTGAATCTGTGCAGGTAGAATTAAAAAGACGCGGTGTAGATTTTGATAGCAAGAGCTATACAGATTTAGAAAATAGACGTAAATCGATACAAGTTAAAACGCAAGAATTACAAAATGAACGTAATTTAAGTTCTAAATCTATTGGTAAAGCGAAGGCAAAAGGTGAAGATGTACAGCCTTTATTGGATCAAGTGCAGGGTTTGGGTGATCAGCTTAAAGCCGCAGAAAGTGAATTGTCAGAGATACAGGCAGCAATGAAATCCATGATGGAAGTCTTGCCTAATATTTTAGATGCGGCAGTGCCAGTAGGAAAAGATGAGGAAGATAATGTAGAAATTCTTCGCTGGGGCGATATTCCAAGTTTTGACTTTGATGTTAAGGATCATGTTGATTTAGGCGCGATTAATCAAGGAATGGATTTTGAAGTCGCAGCTAAAATTACCAGTGCACGATTTGTCGCTCTCAAAGGCAGTATTGCACGATTACAGCGAGCGATCACTCAGTTTATGTTGGATATGCATACTGATGAGCATGGCTATTCTGAGACTTACGTACCTTATATCGTTAATGCGGATAGCTTGTATGGAACAGGGCAGTTACCCAAGTTTGCGGATGATTTATTTAAAGTCAGTGCTAATCCTGAGCTATATTTAATTCCCACGGGTGAAGTGCCCGTTACCAATATCGTACGTGATGAGATTGTAGATGCAGTAGATATGCCATTAAAAATGGTTGCGCATACACCGTGCTTTCGTAGTGAGGCGGGTGCTTATGGGCGTGATGTACGTGGTTTAATTCGTCAGCATCAGTTTGAGAAAGTTGAGCTAGTGCAGATTGTAAAAGCCAGTGAGTCTGAGCAAGCGCATGAAGTATTAACGCAACACGCTGAGAATATCTTACAAAAATTAAAACTGCCGTATCGTAAAGTTTTGCTGTGTGCAGGTGATACAGGCTTTTCATCAACTAAGACCTACGATTTAGAAGTATGGTTGCCTGGGCAAGAAACTTACCGAGAAATTTCATCGTGTAGTAATTTTAAAGATTTTCAAGCGCGTCGTTTGAAGGCTCGCTGGAGAAACCCTGAAACAGGAAAGCCGGAGTTAGTGCATACCCTAAATGGATCTGGATTAGCTGTTGGACGTACCCTAGTAGCTGTTTTAGAGAATTATCAAACAGAGAATGGCGACATTGTTGTGCCTGAGGTATTACGATCTTATATGGGGGGCTTAGAGTTAATTAGTGCTAAGTAATTTTTAGGTAGATGGCTTGTGCAAGGAAGCGTAAGTTTAAAGAAAGGCTTGAAACAAAAGGAAATCTGCCCCTTATTACTATAAGAGGCAGATTGAGAGCTTATTTATAAGATGCTTTAAACTCTACTCGACGATTAGTTTCGCGACCTAATGCAGTGTCATTAGTTGCAATTGGAGCGCTTTCACCAAAACCTTTTGCAGTTAAACGATCAGCTGAGATGCCGTTGCTAACTAAAAGATTCTTAACAGTTGTTGCTCTTTTCATGGAAAGGGCCTTGTTATAGCTTGCTGCGCCATTGCCGTCAGTGTGTCCTTGAATCTCAACGATAAGTGTTGGGTTCAATTTTAGTATTTTAATAGCGTTATCAAATAAAGACTCATATCCAGCTCTAATTGATGCTTTATTATTGTTAAACTTAAGATCACTAAATGCCCAGCAGCCTGCGCTGTTTACTTTTGCGCCTTTAGGAGTGGTAGGGCATTTATCTTGGCTGTTAGGTACGCCATCTTTGTCATTATCAAGAACGATAGCTTTAGTTGCTTTTGTTCTACTGTACAAAATTTCTTCAACAAAAGCAGCCGTTGCTGTATTTGAAGTAACTTCTTTTATATCAACGCTTCTACCACAACCAGCAATATTTGATAATTCTTGTAATAAGAATTTTCCTGCTTGCTCATGTTCATTACCTACCCAAACAGAGTAAATACATAAGCGATCACCATATTGTTTTTCTAATGCAGTCGCAGCAGTTAAAGTTTCTGTTGATAATCTATGGGCATCAGTAACGACTAATAATGCAATGTTGCCAGTTGCGTTATTTAGATCAGTTGCTGCCTCTTGAATAGCGCTTTCTAATGGAGAGCCACCGCTAGCGCAATTTGCTTTATCTAAATTAGATTGAAACGTGCTGCTTGAATGAGTGCTGACTTTTTGTAAAAGTTGTGTGCTTTGCCAGTCTAAGCAAGGCCCGTGACCAAAGCTACGTAGGCCTGAAGATAACGTTGCTTTAGTAGGGATGGTTTTATTGATGCGGTGTAGTAGGTGTTTTGCTACATCTAGCACAGGTGAATTAGATGAATCGCCATCATAAGTCACTGCTTTTGACGAAGATGCATCCAAAATAACCATTAAGTTATCAGTCGTTTGTGCAAAATTAGCGGTTGAGGTGTTTTGTGCGGTAGGTGCAGGTGAAAAACTTGGGTAAGTCGTTGCTTGATTGGTGGCGCAACCGGATAAAGCGAGCCCCGTTAATGAAATAGCAGAGATTAAACTTTTTTTAGACATAAAACTTCCTGAAATTAATGAACTGGTTCAAAAATTGTAACATTTAAGCTTTTTTTTTAAAAGGTAATATGATTAGCTTTAAGCACTAGGTTTAGTGTAGTAAATAATTAGCTATTAGTGGCAAAAATCTCAAGTAATAATGCGTATAATGGTGCTTTTTGATGGAACAAGTTTTCAATACAATTTAAATAATGTTGAGATAAAAAAGATATGAGTATAAAAACACGATTTGCACCGAGTCCCACTGGATATTTACATGTAGGTGGAGCGAGAACAGCATTATTTTCATGGTTGCATGCGAAAAAAAATCAGGGAAACTTCGTTTTACGTATAGAGGATACTGATTTAGAAAGATCTACTCAAGCATCGGTTGACGCTATCTTAGAAGGAATGGAGTGGTTGGGTTTAGATTATGATGAAGGGCCTTTTTATCAAACGCATAGATTTGATCGTTATAAGGAAATTATCCAGCAATTATTAGATCAAGGCGATGCATATCACTGCTATTGTTCAAAAGATGAGTTAGATGATCTGCGCGAACAGCAAATGGCTAATAAAGAAAAACCGCGTTATAACGGCAAATGTAGGCAGTCAGCAGAAGTGAAGGAGGGTGTTAATCCAGTTGTTCGCTTTCGTAATCCAGCAGAGGGTGTTGTCACTTGGGTTGATGCGGTTAAGGGAAATATTACTGTCGCTAATCAAGAATTAGATGATCTTATTATTGCGCGTTCAGACGGTACACCAACGTATAACTTAACCGTTGTCGTTGATGATATGGATATGGGGATTTCTGATGTTGTCCGTGGGGATGATCATGTTAATAATACACCTAGGCAAATTAATATATTAAAGGCATTAAAGGCTGAATTGCCTAATTATGCTCATTTGCCAATGATATTAGGTGATGATGGTGCAAGGTTGTCGAAAAGACATGGTGCTGTCAGTGTGATGCAGTATCGTGATGAAGGTTACTTACCAGAAGCCTTGCTTAACTATTTAGTCAGATTGGGTTGGTCACATGGAGACCAAGAGTTATTTACTCGTGAAGAGATGATTGAGCTATTTGATTTATCTAATGTCAATGTGGCGGCTTCAGCGTTTAATACTGAAAAATTAGTGTGGATTAATCACCAATATATAATGAACAGTGAGCCAGAGCTGGTAGCTAAGCATTTAAATTGGCATATGTTGCAACGTGGTATTGATGTGCAAGCACAAGGGCCAGATTTGCAAGATGTGGTAAAAGCACAGCGAGAGCGCAGTAAAACATTAGTTGAAATGGCTGATGCCAGTATTTATTTTTATAAAGATTTTGACGAATATGATGCGAAAGCTGCGAAGAAAAACTTTAAAGTGGGTACTGATGAAGTCTTAATAAAGTTATTAAGTGAGTTTTCTGCACTTGATACATGGAGTGGTACAGTCTTACATGGTATTGTTTTAGCTACGGCTGAGCAATTGGAGTTAAAACTAGGTAAGGTGGCACAGCCGTTACGTGTTGCTGTTTGTGGTGCGGGAATGTCGCCTTCTATTGATGTGACGCTTGAATTATTGGGGCGCGAAAAAACATTACAGCGCATGGAGCGAGCAATTAAATATATTAATTCAATAAAAGACTAGACAAAGGTTAATTTTACCGTATAATTTAAGAACTCAACTAAGAGGGGCTATAGCTCAATTGGGAGAGCGCAACACTGGCAGTGTTGAGGTCGGCGGTTCGATCCCGCCTAGCTCCACCAAGGTATGTGAATAGTTTTAGTCCCCATCGTCTAGAGGCCTAGGACACCGCCCTTTCACGGCGGTAACGGGGGTTCGAACCCCCCTGGGGACGC